>CAYFIB010000021.1:0-57716 GCA_964342855.1 uncultured Caulobacterales bacterium | reverse complement strand
TCCGGCGCGTCGACGCGGTTGATGCCGATGTCGATGACGATGGCGCCTTCTTTCACCCAGTCGCCGCGGATCATCTCCGGGCGGCCGACGGCGGCGCAAATGATGTCGGCCTGCAGGCAGAGACCCGGCAGGTCGTAGGAGCGCGAGTGCGCCGTCGTCACCGTGCAGTTTTCTTCCAGCAGCAGCTGGGCGAGGGGTTTGCCGACGAGGATGGAGCGCCCGACCACCAGCGCGTTGGCGCCGGCGATGTTCTCCCGCACGGACTTGATGAGCTGGACCGAGCCCATGGGCGTGCACGGGCGCAGGCCCGGCCGGCCGAGAGCGAGGGCGCCGGCGTTCGCCTGCGTAAGGCCGTCCACGTCCTTTTCCGGCGCGATCTCGTCGATCACCCGCGCCTCGCTGATGTGCTTCGGCAGCGGCAGCTGAACCAATATGCCGTGCACGGCGGGGTCGGCGTTCAGCTGGCGGACGAGGGCGACGACGTCGGCTTCGGAGGTTTCGCCCGGCATGCGATGCTCGAAGGAGGTCATGCCGACCTCCTCGGTGAATTTCACCTTGTTGCGCACATAGACCTGGCTCGCGGGATTGTCCCCGACGAGGACGACCGCGAGGCCGGGCTTCGAATTCCCGGCGGCGATGCGGGCGGCGACCTTTTCAGCCACCTCAGCGCGCAGGCGCGCGGCTTCGGCTTTGCCGTCGATGATGCGTGCGGTCATGGGCTCTCTCCGGAAAGGGCGTCGAGGCGCGCGGCGAGGGCGCGCGGGTCTCCCTCGATGAGGATCGTCTTGTTGCGGTCGGTCTCCCCGGCGGTCAAGCGCAGAGCCGATTTCGGAAGGCCGAGAGCCTTGGCGAGGAGCGCGATGACCGCCGCGTTCGCCTTGCCCTTCTCAGGCGCCGCCGTCACGCGGACGAGAAGGCGCGGCCCGTCGGCGTTTTCGCGTGCGCCCGCAATCGCCGCCCGGCTCGCCCCCGGCGCGGCGCGCACGAAGAGGCGCAGGCCCTCAGGCGTTTCTTCAAACGCCGCGGCGCGCGCCCTCAGCGGAAGGCGCCGTAGCGCAGCGGCGCGAGGAAATAGCCGCGCACGCCGATGATGAGGATGATCACGATCATCGGCGAGAGATCGAGCCCGCCCATGGAGGGCAGGATGCGCCGGAGGGGCGAGAGCACCGGCTCGGTAATCCCCTGCAGGACCGACCAGATGGTCGCCGCCAGCTGGTTGTTGCGATTGACGACGCCGAAGCCCAGCAGCCAGCTCATGATGACCATGCCGATGATCGAATACTGGAGGATCATGAGGAGGCTGTCGGCCACGAAAGCGGCGAATCCGATGAGATTGTCCATGGGTGAAAAAGTGTTCCTCCGGGCGGCGGTTTCAGCGTGTCAGGGCCATATATGGCGGGTCGCACGAAGATGCACGCGCCGGGCGCGAGGGCCGATTGACTTGGGGCCCGTGCGGTCCTAAGCCGCTTCCTCCCAAAACCGACCGGATCGGGGCCGTAGCTCAGTTGGGAGAGCGCGTCGTTCGCAATGACGAGGTCAGGGGTTCGATTCCCCTCGGCTCCACCATCCGCAGCCGGTCTGCGAAGCAGATCGAAACGTCCAGTGGACGTTTCGAAGGCGGAGGATGCCCCGGCAGGGGCGCTTCGCGGTGGTTCTGCCTCGGGATTGTTGGATTGAAAATCGCCAGGGGCGATTTTCGGGGGGCTCCACCATCCGCAGTTGGTTTGCGAAGCATATTGAAACGTCCAGTGGATGTTTCGAAGGCGGAGGATGCCCCGGCAGGGGCGTTTGGCGGTGGTTTCGCCTCGGGGCGGCCGGTTTGGAAGAAAGCTCCAAAAGGGTCGATCTTTCTTTCGGCGGCCCTGACCGTCGCTTCCTGATCGTCTCGATGTCGTCCGCCGCGTTACGGCGACGTTGACCGGCGTCGCTTCGCTTTCATAGGGTTCGGCCGGGGTAAGGTCGGGGACATCGATGGACATCGTGACAATTCTTGCGTCAGGCCTCGCGGCCGTCGGGGGCACGTCGACGGAGGTCGCGCCGTCGAGCTGGAGCGATTGGCGGCCGTCCGCCGCCCTCGAAGCGGTGGCCGCTCCGCAGCAGGCCGAAGCCGACGGGCACAAGGGGCTCCGGCTGTTCGATGGACCGGGCTATTGTCAGACCCCCGGCGCCCAGTCCCTCGGCACGAAGCCCGGACTATGCAAGGTGAAGGCGACCTTCCGCGCCCAGTACCAGGCGATGGCGCGGCTCACCGACTACACCCTCGACCGTGAGGGGATTAACACGGTTGATGAAACCAATTTCTCGACGGGCTTTCGTGCGTTCGCCGAACTCGCGGGGCTCGCGCGCGCCTACGCTTTCTCGACCGATTCCCTCTTTCCTGACGAAGACACGGTCTTCCAGTCGCGCTTCGGATCCCGCGATCCAGAGGAGATCGATCCGGATAGTGAATCCCTTCAGCAGATCCTTGGCGTCGGCGTCACCATCGCGGCCTTCGTGGCGCGTTTCAATCCGGAGATTGCGGCGCGGATTCCGACCGCGGTCTATGAGCGCCGCGTGACGCGGGGTCGGTTCACCTCTGACCGCGATGTCATCGACGATGCGGATCTGCTGATCGCCGCCGCGAACGAACGCTTCACGATCTCCGACAACGCCGAGGTATTCGCCCTGCAGTGGGGCTTCGATCCCCGGTTCACGGCCTCGCCGCTCTATATCGACGAAAGCGCCGATGGCGGACGGATACACCAGTACTATGCGCTTGAATACGTTCAGTACGAGTCGGAAGTCTTCGACAATATCGATGACGCTACCGCGCGCATCTCGATCCTCGAATCGGAAAGCTACGGCCTTCGCGGCGGCATGCGCTATGAGTTTCTGGGCGACGACGGTCTGACCGGCCGCTCATACTGGTCGCTCGGCGCTGACGCCGGCTTCGCGGTCGGGGACCGCACCCACCTGCGCGCGGGGGCGTATGTCGGGCATTTCCTTCAGAGCGCGTCTGACTGCGTCTATCAGGGCTGCATATCGTTCTCGATCACTCTGGGCGCGTTCATCGACCAGACGGATTTCGCCGACGACGAAGGGGGGCCGGAAACCAATGGCGGCCGGGAGATCGGCGAATTTGAAACCGTCAGCACCAACTGGGCGCTGGAGGCGACCGCGGGCCTTTCGGTGAAATTCTGAGGCTGTTTGCCCCCTGTCGCGGAACGGCCTAGCCCTTTGGCGGGTGTTGTCGAGCCGCGCTGAGCCTTCATGCAGATCATCACATTCGCCGGACGCGGGCTTCTCTTTCGTCGGGACGGGCCGTGGCGGGCGCGGGGGTTCCGCGCGCGGTTCGCGGGGCTTGATCTGCCCGTCCTCGACGCCCAACCGCCTGCGGACAAAAAGAACGGCGGCGTCGGCGCGCTGATTTTCGATTGGCCCGCGGCGGGCGCGGGCGCGTTCGAGGTTTTCGCCGACGGACGCGTCGTCGCGCGGGCGACCTGCCGCATCGGCGCGCTTTCCGGCGGGGTCGATCAGGTCGGCGCCGGGCGCGTCACTGGGTGGCTCGCCCGTCTCGGCGCGGATGCGCGCGCGCCGCAGGCGATGCTGCATATGGACGGCGCGCCGGTCGCGCGGGTGACGCCGAGCCGGCGCCGCGGCGACCTCGCCGCGGTCTCCGTCCGTAGCGGCTTCGACGGCTTCCAGGCGCCCATTCCGCCAGCGGCGTTCGACGGCGCCGAGCACCGTTTCCAGCTCTTCTCGTATGACGGCGCCATCGGCCCCGAACTCGTCTGGCGCCTCGCTTATGATCTTGTTCTTGATGCGGACGGAGATGGCGTATCCGGCGTCTGCACCGACCCCGCCGCTCCCGACCGTTCGCTGGAGCTCGCGCTCGTCACAGGCGGCGTCGCCATCGAGCTCGCGAAGACCGCGCCGCCATGGGAGAAGCGTCCCGGCGCCTTCGTTTTCACGCTGAAGCCCGAAAGCGATTGGCGCGTGGCGCCGGTGGAGGCTCCCGGCGCAACGCTCACCCCAAAAGCCGTCTCGTCCGATAAGGCCCGACGCGCCGAGCCTGCGCCTTTTGCGTCCGCCGAGCCGCCGCCCGCCTTTGCGCCAGAAGTGCGCGGCATGCTGATCGTCGTTCCGGTCTATGCGGGCCGGGCCGAAGTCGCCGCCTGCCTCGACAGCGTTGTGCGCGCTCTGCGGCCGGGGGACGACCTCCTCGTCATCAACGACTGCTCGCCGGACGAAAACATCTGGCGCGATCTCCGGGCCCGCGCCGCCGCGGAGCCGCGCCTGCGTCTCAAAGAGAACGCCGCCAACAAGGGCTTTCTCGGTACGGTGAATTCCGCGTTCGCGGAGGCGGACGGGCGCGATGTCGCCATCGTCAACGCCGACGCCGTCGTTCCGCCGGGTTGGCTCGAGCGGATGACGGCGCATCTCCTCTCCGCGCCGAATGTCGCGTCCGTCACCGCCATGTCGAACAACGCGACCATCCTCAGCTATCCGCAGGCGAACGTTGAGAACGCGGCGCCCGCGGATGTGGAGGCGCTGGACGATTTCTTTCGCGTGGCGGGAGCGGACGCCGTCGACATCCCCGTCGGGGTCGGATTTTGCATGGTTCTGCGCGGGGACGCGCTCGCCGCCGTCGGCCCGTTCGATACGCTCTATGGTCGAGGGTACTCGGAGGAAGTCGACTGGTGCATGCGCGCCCGCGCGGCGGGCTGGCGCCACCTTGCAGCGAGCGATGTCTTCGCCGCCCACGCTGGCGCCGTGTCTTTCGGGAAAACGGCGCGCACGGCGCTGATGGAAAAGAACCACGCGGCGCTGCTCGCGCGATTCCCGGACTATGAGAAAACCGTGCGCGCCTTCGTTGAGGCCGATCCCCTGCGCCGTGTGCGGAACGGTGTTGATCGCGCGCGGCTGCTGGCCGATGCGCGGCCGATCGTGCTGCATTTAACGAACGCCAACGCCGGCGGCACACGGCGCCATATCGATGATCTCTGCGCGATCGCCGAACGGGCCGGCGTTCAACCGCTCATTCTCCGCCCGCGCTCTGATGATGAACGCGCCGAGAGCGCCAGCGACGCCGGGTTCCGACTAGAGACGCCGGATGCATCGCTCGTCTCGCTACTGACGGCGGGGGAGGCGGCGGCGTTGATCGGCGACTTTGTCGCCGCTCGCCGCCTCTCTTTTCATCTGCACTCGGCCATCGGCTGGCCCGCCGCTGATCTCGACGCCGTGCTCGCCGTGGCGCCGGATGCGCCGATGTTCGCGACTCTCCATGACTATGCGGCTTTCTGTCCGCGCATTCAGATGCTGCGAAAAACGCATGTGTTCTGCGGCGCACCGCCTCTGACCGAGTGCGAGCGGTGCTTCAAATCAGACGGTCCGGAAAAGGATCTTGAGGCTGTCGGAATTGAGAACGTCGCGGGCTGGGTCGACATCAATGAGCGGCGTCTCAAACGCGCGAAGCCGATCCTCGCGCCCAGCGCCGCCGCAGCCGCGTTTCACCGGGTGCGCTTCCCGGACCTCGAGATTCATGTCGCGCCCCATGCGGAGTTTGCGACGCCCGGCGCGCTGAAGCCGGTCGCTGCGACCACGCGGCCGCTCACTGTCGCGGTGCTTGGCGCTCTCGGTCGCCACAAGGGGTACGAATTCGTGCTGCAGGCCGCCGAACGTATCGGCGCGGAAAAACTGCCCGTCCGCTTGCGCATCATCGGTTCGACCCATGACGATGACGCGCTCATGCGCGCGTTGCCGGAAATCGCGATCTCCGGGCCATATAATGCGGGGGAGATCAAGCCGCTGCTCAATGGCTTTGAGACGGACATCGTCCTGTTGCCGAGCATCTGGCCGGAAACCTATTCTTACACCCTCTCCGAAGCGTGGGCGGCGGGCTATCAGGCGGCGGTTCTGGATTTTGGCGCGCCCGCCGAGCGCGTGCGGGCTCAGGGCGGCGGGATCGTGCTGCCCGCCTCGACGCCGGGCCTCGCCGCGCCGGAAGCGCTTCTGGAGGCTGTGGATGCGGGACGTTTCGCCGAGCCGAATTTGGCGCCGCGACCGGCGGAAGAGTTCTATGCGGAAGAGTACATCCGCCTGATCGGCGGCGTGCATCGTTGATTCGAAAGCGTTTCGGAAAAATCGTCGTCCCGGAAACCGCGAAGCGGTTATCCGGGACCCAGAGTGACGAAGTACAGAGCGTGCGGCCCTGGGTCCCGGCTCTCGCTGCGCTTGGCCGGGATGACGCAAAGGAGAAGGTTTTCCGAAAAACTTAATTCGCCAGCGCCGCTTCGCCGTCCAGCACCGCGGCGGCGGCGTGGATGACGGAGGCGATTCGCACGGCGGCCTGAACCTGCTCCGTGGAAAGACCGCCCTTGCGCACGATCGCGTCGTGGCTGTCGATGCACATGCCGCAGCCGTTGATGGCCGAAACGGCGAGCGACCAGAGCTCGAAGTCCACCTTGTCGACGCCCGGGTTGCCGATGACGTTCATGCGCAGTTTCGCCGGAAGCGTCGCATAGGTCTTTTCCGAAACGAGGTGCGTGAAGCGGTAGTAGATGTTGTTCATGCCCATGATGGCGGCGGCGGCTTTCGCGGCGGTTTCCGCTTCCGGCGACAGCTTGCCGTCAACCTCGGCGCGCGCGGCCTTGATCACCTTGGCGTTGCGCGAGGCGAGGGCGGTCGACAGCAGCGTTCCATATTTCTGTTGGTCATTGAGCGTCGTTTCGGACAGCACCGAACCGAGGTTCAGGCGGATGTCCTTTGCGTAGTCGGGAATTTCGGCGCGAAGGGCTTCGATGGTCATGGGGCGTCTCCTTGAATTTCTGGCGTCAGGGCGTGCGTGCTCGTTCGCGCCGGGCGTGCGGCGCGTCGGCCGCGCGACGCAGGTTGAAAACGAATGACCGGGCGCGCCCCGGCGGGCGTGGAGCGCGGGCTGGAGGAACCCGCGCTCCGGGAAGGCGGCTTAGAGGGTGTCGCCGCCGACCGGACGGTTGCACGGGCAAAGCTCGTCCGTTTGCAGACCGTCGATGACGCGCAGCGTGTCCTGCGGGTTGCGGCCGACATTCAGGTTGTTCACGTAGACGTGCTGAATGACGCCGTGCGGATCGACAATGAAGGTGGCGCGCAGGGCGACGCCTTCTTCGGAACGGATGCCGAGACCGTCGATCAGCGCGCCGGTCGTGTCGGCGAATTGCCAGGCCGGGTGCTTGTCGAGATCCGGGTGGTCGCGGCGCCAGGCGAGCTTCACGAATTCGTTGTCGGACGAACCGCCCATGACGACGGCGTCACGGTCTTCGAATTCTTTGGCGAGCCGGCCGAATTCAGCGATCTCCGTCGGGCAGACGAAGGTGAAATCTTTCGGATAGAAGTAAATGACTTTCCATTTGCCCGGGAACGAGTCCTGGGTGATGGGTTCGAAGGCGCTTTCCCCGTTCTCTTCATGAGCGTTGAAGCCGGGCTTCACGCCGACCACGGAGAATTCAGGAAGTTTGTCGCCAACACCAAGCATGCGAATTCCTCTCTTTTCGGTTCGCGCGCCCCGTGCGCGCTGATGGAGACATGCGCCTCCCCGTTGGATTTATCAAATAGATAATTTATCTCGCTAGCATCGTTTTCATCGATTGGATGTCTCGCCTTGGCCCACGTGCTCCCGACGCTCCGACAGCTTCAGTTCTTCGCCGCGCTCGCCCACAGGCGCTCGTTTTCCAAGGCGGCGGACGACTGCCTCGTCTCGCAATCGACCCTCTCCGCCGCGATCAAGGAGCTGGAAGGCATTCTCGGCGGGGCGCTGGTTGATCGCTCGACGCGGCGCTTCGCGCTTACCGCCCGCGGCGACCGGGCGCTCGCCCGCGCCCACGATGTGCTGGCGCAGGCCGACGCGCTGGTGCGCGAGGCCCATGAGGTCGCGCCGCTGACGGGGCCGTTCCGCCTTGGCATGATCCCGACCATCGGCCCGTTTCTCATTCCATTCGCGACGCCCGCGATCCGAGCGGCGTTTCCACGGCTGGAGCTGAAACTGCGCGAAGGGCTGACGGCGGACCTTCTGGACGCGCTTCAGTCCGGCGCCATCGACGCGGCGGTAATGGCGTTTCCCTATCCCGCGCCGGGCGTCGAACACATCGTTCTCGGCGAAGACCCGTTCTACCTTGTCTGCCACAGGGAGCATCCGCTGGCGGCGGCGGACGAAATCACCCTCGACGATCTGAAGTCGGATGAACTGCTGCTTCTGGAAGACGGCCACTGCCTGCGCGAGCACGCCTTGTCGGCCTGTCGCCTGCGCGCGCCGGATGTCGCGACCGCCTTCGGCGCCGTCAGCCTGTTCACGCTCTTCCAGATGGTCGGTAGCGGCCTCGGCGTCACGCTTGCGCCGAAACTCGCGATCGAGGCGGGCGCGGCGGCGGGGGCGAATCTCGTTCTCAAACCGTTCGCCGACCCCGCGCCCAGCCGGACGGTCGGGCTCGCCTGGCGCTCCGGATCGAGCCGTGAGGAGGAGGTCGCCGCCCTCGCCGATGTGCTGAAACCCGCGTTTTCGTGAGCCCGCGAGAGGCGGAATTCAGTGGCGCGCCGCGCCGCCGACCCCACTTCCGCCATGAAGCCGCCGGGCCCCGCCCTGAAACTGGCGTGAAATTCGCAAGGTCAGGGGCGAGCCTCGGGGCGGCAGCGCAGATACGGGAGAGAGCACCATGACCACGTTTGCGATCCTCAACATCGTCCTTTCCGGCACGGTCGTCGCCGCGCTGGCCTTCGGCGTTCTCGCCGCCACGCAGACCTCGCTTCAGGCGAAGCGCGTTCCGGTCCGCGTCCGCCGCGAGCGCTAAGCCGTCTGAACGACGCCGGCGCGTTTGCCGGCGACTTCGCCGTTTGCGGACATCAGCACCGCGACGGCGTGCGTGGATGGGAAGCGCGAGAGCGCGATCATCAACGCGACCATGATCGGCACGCAGAGAAGCATGCCCGCGACGCCCCAGAGGGCGCCCCACACCGACAGCGACAACAGGATCACCAGCGGGCTGAGGTTCAGCGAGCGGCCGAGAAGCCGCGGCTCGATCACGCTGCCGACGGTCTGCTGCACGCCGGACAGAAACACCGCCGTCAGCACGAATTTCAGCAGGGTGCCGTCCGGCTGCACGAGAGCGAGGATCACCGGAAACGCTGTCGCGATGATGGAGCCGATGATCGGAATATAGTTGAGCGCGAACAGCATCAGCGCCCAGAAACCCGCGAAATCGACGCCGAGGGCGGTCATCACGATGTAGCCGCCGAAGCCGGTCATGGCGCTCGTCAGCGTCTTGATGGAGACGTATTCGCGCACCATCGCGCCGATATCGCTGACGATCTGGCGCACGACCTCGCGCTGCTCGTCATCGGAGGCGGCGAGCGCGATCTTGCGTACGGTGACGTTGCCCTCCAGCAGCATGAACGCCGTGTAGAGAATGACCGGGAGAAGCGCCCCGGCGAGGCGGCGGACGGGCTCCAAGAGCCCGAAAAGCGGTCGCGACAGGCTCGGCAGCCACGAGCCGAAATTGTTCAGGATCTGTGTGAGGGTGATCAACTCGCCCGCCTCGTCGCGCAGGGCAGCGATGGGCGTACCGGTGAGCGCCTCATAGCGCGCCACGCCGTCCGCGAAGACAGCCTCCAACCGACGCAGATAATTCGGCCATTCCCCGACGATCGCATCGATATTGCTCGCGATCAGCATGACGAAGCCGAACAGCCCCGCGACGATGACAGCGAAGGCGACCAGGTAAGCAAGCCAACCCGGCGCGAGCTTTCCGAGCACCGGCGCGCCGACAATGGCGTTTTTCAGTGCGGTGATGAGGATCGCAAGGAAGCCGGCGAGCACCAGAGGCACCAGAACGCCGCGGCCGATATAGGCGATCGCCCCGAACATGATGGCGAGGCCGACGCCGTAGAAGAGGCGCGCGAAGCCGCCCGGGCCGTCGCTCTCGGATCTGGCTCGCAGCGGTTCGGCGCTCGCGGGGGACGGGGCGTCTGCGGTCATGTCCTGCTCCTCAACCTCCCGCGTACCAGCGTTTCGCGGGCGCTGAAACGTCGGTTCGCCTTGCCGCCGCCACGTCCCGGCGCTAACGCCGTTTCATGAGAACCCTCGCCGAGCGGCCCTGGCGCGAGCCGCTGGACGCCTTCGCCGCCCTTTCTGACGCGCCGGGCGCCCGGCTGCTCTTAACGCCCGACGGCGCACCCTCCGGGCGCTGGAGCGTCGCCGTCGCCGAGCCCGTCTCGACCCTCCGCGTCGTCGGCGAGCGGGCGCTGCTGGATGGCGAGGCGCGGTCCGAGAACCCGTTTGATCTCTGGGCGGAGCGGATGCGCGAGCGGGCGGCGCCCGGCTTGGCCGTCCCATTCGCCAGCGGCGCGGTCGGGTTCGTCAGCTACGAGGCGGCGCGTTTCGTTGAACGCTCCGCTTGCGTTCACGAGGCGCCGTCAGACGAGCCGATCATGGACATCGGATTTTACGACGCCGCGCTCGTCTTCGATCGCGAGACGCGCCGCGTGTGGCTCGCGACGCGCGCCGAAGGCGTCGGCGCCGAGGCGCTGGAGGTCGCTCTCGCTGCGCCGTCACGTTCGGCGATATTGCCGCTGCGGTTCGACATCTCGTCCGACAAAGGGGCGAGCGACTACGCCGCCGACGTCGCCGATCTCATCGAATGCATTCGCGACGGCGATTTCTTCCAAACCAATCTGACGCGGATGTTGAGCGCGCACGCTGACGCCGACATCGATGCGTATGCGCTCTTTCGCGCGATGATCGCAGCGGATCCAGCGCCCATGGCGGCGTTTCTGCGCAAGGAGACGGGCGCCGTCGCATCGATCTCGCCGGAGCGCTTTTTGCGCGTCACCCCTGAAGCCGGTGGCCTGCGCGCCATCGCCGAGCCGATCAAGGGAACGGCGCCGCGATCAGAAGATCCGATGGCGGACGCAAAATCTGCCGATCAGTTGAGCGCCAGCGAAAAGGACCGCGCTGAGAACGCGATGATCGTTGACCTGCTGCGCAATGATCTCGCGAAATCCTGCCGCGACGGCTCGATCTCCGTTCCCGAACTGTGCGCGCTGAAGTCATATGCGGGCGTCCACCATCTCGTCAGTCGCGTCGAAGGCGTTCTTCGCCCGGAAATCGGCGCTGTCGACGCCCTGCGCGCGGCGTTCCCGTGCGGATCGATCACCGGCGCGCCGAAAATAGAGGCGATGCGCGCCATCGCCCGCGCCGAGGCGCGCCCGCGCGGCGTCTACACGGGCGCCATCGGCTATATTGACGACGCGGGCGGGGCGGATTTCTCCGTCGCCATCCGCACGGCGGAGATTTCCGGCCGCACGGCGCGCTATGGCGTCGGCGGCGGCGTGACGCTCCTCTCCGATCCGCAAGAGGAGTATGAAGAAACAGAGGCGAAGGCGGCGACATTCCTGCGCGCGCTCGCGCGCCTTGGGAGGGCCGCAGCGGCATGATCCTCGTTCTCGACGCCTATGACAGCTTTGTCGAGACGCTGGCGCGCTATCTGCGCGAGGCGGGGGAGACGACCCGCATCGAACGCTCGGACGCGCGCTCGGCGGAGGCGTTTCTCGCCCTTCGTCCGAAGGCGGTTTTTCTTTCGCCCGGACCTAAGCGGCCGCAGGAAGCGGGCGCCGCGGTGGAGCTCTGTCAACGCGCGCCCGCGGACCTGCCGATCTTCGGCGTCTGTCTCGGCCATCAGGTCATCGTCGAAGCCTTCGGCGGCGACACCCGACGCGCCGAGGAGCCCATGCATGGACGCGCGAGCGATATTTTCCATGACGGCGATCCGCTGTTTGCGGGCGTCTCAAGCCCGTTCCGCGCCGCGCGCTACCACTCGCTCATCGGCGCGCCGCCTGCGGACGGTCCGCTGCAGGTCATCGCCCGCAGCGCCGCGGGCGAGCCCATGGCCGTGCGGCATGAAAGCCGTCCGGTGGTTGGCGTACAGTTTCATCCGGAATCCGTTCTGACCCCGGACGGACGGCGTATTCTGCAGAACTTTCTGGCGCGACACTGCGCGAAGGCGGCGGCATGACGGTCTGGCTCAACGGAGAAATTGTCGAGGAGGCGCGGATTGACGCCGCCGACCGCGGCCTGCTGTTGGCTGATGGCGCCTTTGCGACTTTTCGCGCTGTCCACGGACGCCCCCTGTTCTGGGGCGCCCATTGGGAAAGGCTCGCTGACGCCCTCGACGCGCTCGGGATACCGCTCGCGTATACGTCAGAACAGGCGCGCGACGCCGTCGCCGCGCTTTCCTCCGCATTGAACATCACCGACTGCGCCATGCGCCTCACCGTGACGCGCGGCGCCGGCGGGCGCGGACTGGAGCCGCCGGGCCCTGATGATCTCAAGCTGACGACCCTGATCACGGCGCGGCCTCTGCCGCCTCAGCTGTCCGCGGCCGTCGCCGCCTCCATCGTGTCGGTGCGCCGGAACGAGGGTTCGCCAAGTGCGAAACTGAAAACGCTCGCCTACACGGACAACCTGCTGGCGCTCGCCGAGGCGCGCGCTGCCGGCGCGCAGGAAGCGCTGCTTCTCAACAGCCGCGGCGCGCTCGCCTGCGCCTCCATGGCGAACGTCTTCATTATCAGCGGGCAGGGCGTCGCGACGCCGCCGGTTGATGACGGCTGCCGCCCGGGCGTCGCGCGGGCACTGGTGCTGGAGATCGCGCGTGAACTCGGATTCTCCGCACAGGAACGATCCATTTCGCCGGACGAACTGCACGACGCGTTCGTCTTCGCGACCAACGCCGTGCGCGGACCGTTTGAGTTGTCCTTCGGCGCGGCGCCCGACCCGCGGTTCGTCGAGATGTTCATGCAGCTTCGAGGCGCCTATGATGCCCGCGTCCACAGGGAGATTGACGAGAGCCGATGAACGCCTTCCGCCTCAGCCGGGAACAGATCGCGCGCATGGCGATCGCCGTCACCGCCGATGAAATCGGCCGCGCCTTCAAGCGTCATGTGGATTTTATTACACTCGCCTCCTGGGGGGCGACGACGGCGCTCGGCGCGCCGGGCCTGCGCCTCACGCTCGATCAGCGTCGCGCGTGCGCGGAGCGGGTCGCCTCCACTTTCGACGTCGATGTGGAGACCCTCTCGACTGACGACGCCGCGCGCTTCGGCGACTGGGCGGACGCGGTTGAAGCGGCCCTGACGAAAAAGATGCGGGTCCTGCGCTTTGCGACGACCGCGCCCGACGGAACGACGCGCGCCATCGAACACGCCGCCGACGCGGTTTTTCAGGACGCGTGCGCGGCGGCGAACCTCTTCCATGGACGCAGGCGGATCGTCTCGCTCGTGTCGCCGCACAATCTGGTCGCGTTCGCAGTGACCATCCTCGCGCCCAATCTCCGTGGGCTGCCATCATTCGACGCGCGCTCTCTGCCACCGGAGGAGCTGGAGAAAGCGTTGGAGTTCGGCGATCTCCTCGTCGCGACGCCGACGCTCTGGCGCTATCTCGCCAACCACATTCCGCGGCTCGCCGACAACATCATGGGCGTGAGTTTTGCGGAATCCTTGAGCCCGCAGCTGGCGGCCGATCTGCGCGCCATGGGGCTCGGCGCCATGCGCGAGATTTACGGAGCGGCGGAGACCGGGCTCGTCGGTTGGCGGGACGCGCCGAGCGGCCCCTTCACCCTTTTCGAGCACTGGAATTGCGGGCAGGACGACGCGCTTATTCGGACAGACCCGGACGGGTCGACGCGCGAGGTTACGAGCGCCGACGCATTCGCCTGGTCGGGGCCGCGCGCCTTCACGCTCGCCGGGCGGAAAGATGGGGCGGTGCAGGTGGGGGCGGTCAATCTCTATCCCGCACGCGTCGCTGAAGCAGTGCGCGAGCACCCGGCCGTAGAAGACGCGATCGTTCTGTTTCCCGCCGGCGGACCGGAGCCGCCGCGGCTCACCGCACATATTCTGTTGAAGGATCGTCGGCCGCCGGATGAAGCGGCGGCCCGCGCTATCGATGCATGGTGCGCGAAACGATTGCGGCCGCATGAGCGGCCGCGAATTTATCGGTATGAAGCCGATGAATCGGCGATGGCCGCAGCGAAAGCCGCGGCCGAGACGGCTTAGAAGTCGCCGCCGTCCGTCGAGGCGCCTGCTTCCGCGGCGGATACCGCCGACTGAAGGCGCGTTTGGATCTGCTGCGTCGCCGACTGGAAGCCCTGCGGATCGTCGCCGATCTGCGGCGTCGGCGAGCAGCGCCCGGCGCAGGTGTAGGACGCCGTCAGAAGGCCCCGTTGCAGGACGAGCAGGCCGGTGGAGGGCGCAGCGACCTGTACACGGATGTTCTGAACTTGCTGGCCAGACGCGTCGAGAACGAGAATATTGGTGGAGCCCGGCGCCTTGCCGAAGAGGAGGGCGCTCTGGTCGTCCTGAACAGTGATGTCCGCGACCGCCGGGTTGCCGACGATGATGCTGGACGCCGGCTGATTGAATTTCAGGATTTTCGCTTCGTCCAGATGAACGAGTACGGACTGTGCGTAGGCCGGGCTCGAGGCGAGGAGAACGGCGAGAATGGCGACGAAACGCATCATGACGGATCCGATCAAGCAGCTTGCGACTTCCGCACAATGCACGCGGTGCGTAAGCATTCCGTGAACAAGAAAATTCGCCTCTTAACCGGTCATTAAAAAGGGTTGCTTGATAAACGCCCCGTGATCGCCGGACGCGCCCGCCGGCCCGTGCAAGGACTGATCATGGCCTTTCTGCCCGCCGAAGATCTGACCCCGGAGCCGAACGCGCCCGAAACAGACGTATCCGAAGCGTCGGTGACGCGTGAGAGCTTTCGCGCGGACTCCGCTGACCATCAGGAGTCTATAGAGCCGGTCGCTACTGAAACTGAGGCATCTGCGCCGGGCTTTCTGCGCGCCGCCCCGGTGTTCGGCAATCTTGTCGCCAGCACGCGCAAGGACATCGAAGGCGCCTTCGAGCGCCGGGAGCACGCCGCCGGCGACACCATTTTCTCGGCGGGCGACTATGATGGCCGTGAAGCGATGGTCGTCATCAACGGCCGCGCTCAATTGACGGCTTTTGATGCGACGCAGGACGAAATGGCGAGTTCGGTGCTCGCGCCCGGAGCGATTTTCGGTCTGGAGCAGTGCTTCGCCGCCTCGCCGACGGGCGTTGAAACCGTCTGCATCACCGCGACGGAGGCGAGCGATGTCGCCTATATCGGCGCCGACGACCTCCTTAAACTCGTCGATGACAACAAAGAGCTGGCCCGCGAGTTCATCTCCTATTTCGCGCAGAAGCTTGTCGACCGGCAGGGTGAAAGCGCCGTCGGTCCGGAAGCGCGGATCGTATCCGAGCTGATGAACCATATGGAGCCGGACCCGCTCGCGCGCGGCGGTTGGCGCATCGCGAAAACGCCGAAACACCGCGACATCGCCCAGGCGGCTGGCGTTGACGATGCGGCGGTGGCGACCGTCATCGCACGCCTTATTCATGACGGCCTGGCGGAACGGGATTATCCGGGTCTCGTTATTTTGAATTATGACGGCATGCGCCGCCTCGCCGGCCGCCGTTCCTGACCGATCCGTATTAAAACGGTCTGGTTTTCTAGGTAAATAAATACATAATATTAAGCAAAAAAAAGAATTTGGGTATAGACGTCAAATTTACGACTTCCTGATCAAGTCAAACCGTTCGGACTTGGGGTCCCGGGTGCGAGCAAACCGGAAACGTTTCTGAGTTTAACGGAGTGACTGACATGAACGCCCTGATTTCGAAGTTCCTGAAAGACGAAGACGGCGCCACGGCCATCGAATACGGCCTGCTCGCCGCCCTGATCGCGCTCGTCATCATCGCCGCCGTGACGGCGATCGGCAACACGCTGTCGACGAACTTCAACACGATCGCTACGTCCGTCGCGATCAACTAATCCGCTCCCAACCGGGATCGGCGATCAAAGGGGGCTTTCGGGCCCCCTTTTTTCGTTTCTGCAATCCGTAACCGACGTTTGCCGGGCGTTCGCCCGTTTATCCTTACCCCTCCTTAAGAGGCGGGCGCATAGCGTCGGCGCATTGCAGCCGAAAGCTAAGCGCATGCTGACCAGTCTTCTTCTTGCTCTCGCGCCCGCCGCGCTCGTCGTCGCAGCGGCGACGGATCTCGCCGAGCGGCGCATTTCGAACCGTCTGACGCTCGCTCTGGCGCTCTGCTATCCGCTTGTCGCCTTCACCATCGGCCTTGGACCGGGCGAGATCGCGCAGGGCGTCATGGTCGGCATCGGCCTTCTCGCCTTTGGTTTCGCGCTCTTCGCCTTCAACATCATCGGCGGCGGCGACGCGAAGCTGATCGCCGCGATCGGCCCGTGGATGGGCTTCGCGGCGTTCCCGGAATTCATGCTTTTTACTGCGTTTGCGGGCGGCTTCCTGTCGATCGGCGTCATCGCTCTGCGCGGTCTGCGCTCGCAACTCGCCGCCGGCGGACCGGCCTGGTTGACGCGGATTTTCCCTGAAGAGGCAGGGCTTCCGTACGGCGTCGCCATCGCCGCCGGCGGACTGTTCGCATACCCAGAAAGCGCGCTCGTGACGCGAATGTTCGGTGCTTAAAAGGCGTTTACGGTATTTTGAGCGTTTTTCCAGAAACTCACAAGGTAAACGCGGTTCGGGAGTTCGTCCGGCCGCGCCTGCAGGAGGCAGCTAAATGAACGTTCGTCAGCTGATCGCGCTACTCGTCGCCGTCGGGGCCGGGGCCGCCGCGTTCTTTCTGATGTTCAACCGCTCCTCGACGGCTCCGGCCGAAGCGGTGGCGGTGAGCGAGCCCGACCTCGTGAACGTCCTGATCGCATCGCGCAATCTTCAACGTGGCGAGCGCATGGAGCGTTCCGCGCTGAAATGGGCGAAGTTCCCCCGCGGCGCCGTTATCCCGGCGTTCGTAACGGATACGGACGGCGATGTCCGCTCTGAATGGGAAGGCTCCCTCGTTCGATCGCTCATTGTTGAAGGCGAGCCGATCCTTCCGGCGAAGCTCGTGCGCGGAACTGATCGCGGCTTCATGTCCGCGCTTCTGGAGCCGGGCCAGCGCGCCGTCTCCATCCGCGTCACGACGGAAAGCTCCGCTGGCGGCTTCATTCTGCCCGGCGACCGGGTGGACGTCATCCTGACGTTCGAAGCGCAAACCTCTTCAGGCAGCGCCGCGCGTACGGACACGATCATGACGGACGTGAAAGTCCTCGCGGTCGACCAGCAGTACGAAGAAGAAACCGAAACCATCATCGCCGACACGATCACCCTCGCGGTTTCCTCGCTGGATGCGGAGCGTCTGCTTCGCGCCAAGGCCATCGGCGACATCACCCTCTCCCTTCGCAGCCTCGCCGCCGAAACGGGCGTGGTCGCCTCTCAGGCGACCGGAGTGCGCGTCACCCGCTTCGGCATCACCGCCCAGTAAAGGCCCTGATCATGAACGCCGCCAAACGCATCGCCTCGCACGCCGCCCGCAGCGCTCTCGGCATCGCCGCGATCCTCGTCGCGACCGTCGGCGTCGCCGCGCCCGCGCACGCGGACAATCCGGCGATGCTCGTCAAAATCGACGCCGGCGGCGACAGCTATGTCTCCAAGCCGCTCGTCCTGCCCCTGAACAAAGCCGCGATCATCGAGCTGCCGACGAATGCGGCGGATGTGCTCGTCTCTCAGCCGGATGTGGTGGACGCCGTCGTGCGCACCTCGCGCAAGGTCTACCTTCTCGGCCGCAGCGTCGGTCAGACGAACGCGTTCTTCTTTGACGAAAAAGGCGAGCAGATCCTCAACCTCGAAATCCGCGTGGAGCGCGATCTCGACGTTCTCTCGGAGATGATGCACCGCTTCATGCCGTCGGCGCGCATTGAAGTCGAAGCCGTCAACGACAACATCATTTTGGCTGGCGCAGTCGATTCCTCCATCGACGCCGACCGCGCCCGCGATCTTGCGGCGCGCTTCATCGGCGAGCCGGAGCGAGTCATGTCCATGCTGACGATCCGCGCCAATGAACAGGTGATGATCAAGGTACGCGTCGCGGAGATGCAGCGCACCCTCGTCAAACAGCTTGGTCTCGACGTGAACGGAGCGCTGGCTGTCGAGAATTCGCTCTTTGAATTTGCAAGCACCTCGCCGCTCGCCCTGCCGAGCGGCCTCTCCGGCGGTCTCGCCAGCGGCATCGATATCGGCGGCTTCCTGCGCAACTTCAATTTCGAAATCGACGCCCTGGAGCGCGTCGGCCTTGTGCGTACGCTGGCGGAGCCGACCCTGACGGCGATTTCCGGCGAAGGCGCGAGCTTCCTCGCCGGGGGTGAATTCCCGCTTGCCCGCGCGCTCGACCAGAACGGCAACGCCATCTTTGAACTGCAGCCCTTCGGCGTCTCGCTCGGCTTCAAGCCGGTCGTTCTGTCGGGCGGCCGCATCAGCCTTGAAGTCGCCACTGAAGTTTCGGAGATCGCGGAAGAGAACTCGCAGACCATTCAGTCCGCGCCCATTCTCGACCCGGTGACCGGCGCCGTCATCGGCACCTCAACCCTGACCGTGCCGGGCCTCAATGTCCGCCGTACGGAAACGACCGTGGAGCTGCCGTCGGGCGGCTCCATCGTCCTCGCGGGTCTCCTGCAGCAGGACATGCGCCAGTCGCTGGAAGGCGTGCCGGGCGTGAAGGACGTGCCGGTCCTCGGCCAGCTCTTCCGCTCGCGTGACTATCAGAACGACGTGACGGAGCTCGTCATCATGGCGACGCCCTATCTCGTGAAGCCGACGAGCCGCGACAAGCTCACCGATGGCGCAGAAGATTTCGTTCCGCCTTCGGACGCCGAAACCATTCTCCTCGGCCGCCTAAACGCCGTCTACGGCAACGCCGACGCCAACCCGAACGGTCCGCGCCTTAAAGGCCCGATCGGCTTCATCCTGGATTGAGAGGAAAAGACGCAATGAAAACCCCGCTGCTCATCCTCCTCGCCGGTGTCGCCGCTTCCGCCTGCACGCCGCGCTTCAACACCAGCGCTGACACGCTCAGTGTCGAGAAGATGCACCCGATCGCCGTCGACCGCACGGTTTACGACGTGGTCATCACGCCGGCGCCGGCTGACTTCGCTCTGTCCGCCGGCGATGCGGCGCAGGTCGACGCGCTGGCGAGCGCTTTTCGCGCCCGCGGCGTCGGGCCGATCACCATCACCGCGCCGCAAGGTTCGCTGAACGACCGCGCGGCCGTCCGCGTCGTCGCCGACATCCGCGACCGTCTCCATGCGGATGGGCTGCCCTGGTCCACGATCCGCGGCGCGAGCTACCGCGCGGACGCCAAGAGCGACGAGGCGCCGATCTACATTTCCTTTGCGACCTACGTCGCGACCTCCGCGCCCTGCGGCGCCTGGTCGCGCGATGAATCGCTCACCTTCGCCAACCTGAACCCCGCGAACTTCGGCTGCTCTGCGCAGGCGAACCTCGCCGCCATGGTCGAAAACCCAGCGGACCTTCTCGGTCCGCGCGGCGTCGATCCGGCGGACCTCGGCCGCCGCGAGACGGTGCTCGAGGGTTATCGCGAGGGTGAAATCACCTCGACCCAGCGTGATTCGCAGACCATCGCGGGCACCAACGACGTCTTCGGAGAGTAATCATGAGCGCGTCGAACGCCGAACAGAACGACTTCGAGCCGTTTGCTGACGACGACGACTTCGCGGTCGACGACGACGGTTATGAGGACGAAGGCTCCGCCGGTCTCGCCGCCAGTCTCGGCGCGGACGGCGGTCCAATGGACAATGATCTGTCCGCCTACGCCGATGATGACGACGACTATGAAGCTGCGTTGCCGCCGGCGCCGGAAGAGCCCGCCTTCGCCTTCGATGACGACGCCCTTATGGACGAGGCGTCGGCCATCGACGCCCTCGGCGAGTTGATCGGCGCAGAATCCGACGAAGAGGACGGAGAAAGCGTCGACGTCGTCGCCATCGACGAAGACGACAGCGACGATGATCCGCTTCGCTCTTATGTCTCCCCCGCCGCCGCCGTCGAACTGGAAGAGCCGGAAGAAGATGATCGCATCATCCCGCGCATCTCCATCCACGCCTTCTGCGAAGAGCACGAAACGAGCGACGTGCTGGAGAAAGCGGCTGTCGACCGTCGTCTGCGCAAGGCGCACGTCTCCATTCAGATGGGCGGTCTTCGCGGCGCGATCGAGCATTATCAGGACACCCCGACGCCGAACCTCATCGTCGTCGAAAGCCGTCTGCGCGGTCGTCAGCTCATGGGCGAACTGGGCGAGCTTGCCTCGGTCTGCGATCCGTCGACCAAGGTCGTCATCATCGGCTTCGTCAACGATATCGCGCTCTATCGCGAGCTGATCCGTCAGGGTGTCTCCGAATATCTGGTGCAGCCGCGCTCGCCGCTGCAGCTAATCCGTCTCGTCGCGGATCTTTATGTCGATCCGGAAGCGGCCCCGAAAGGCAAGACCTACGCCTTCATCGGCTCGCGCGGCGGCGTCGGCTCGTCCACGCTGGCGCACAACGTCTCCTGGTGCGCGTCGGAGCGCTTCGACACCGAAAGCGTGCTGATCGATCTCGACCTCTCCTTCGGCACGGCGGCGCTCGACTTCGAGCAGGAAACGTCCAACGGCCTCATTGACGCGCTGGGCGCGCCGGAGCGCCTCGACGACGTGCTTCTTGAACGTCTCCTTGTGAAGTGCACGGAGAACCTGAAGCTGTTCGCCGCGCCAAGTTCTCTCGATCGCGGCGAGGACATGGACGATCAGGCCTTCGAAACGGTCATCGACGTGGTGCAGGGCTCGGCCTCCGCCGTCTTCATCGACCTGCCGCACGCATGGACGTCGTGGAAGAAGCGCCTTCTCGTCGCCGCAGACCAGATCGTGGTCTGCGCGACGCCGGATCTCGCTTCGTTCCGCAACACCAAGAACATCGTCGAGCAGCTGAAGCCGCTGCGGCCGAACGACGCCGACCCGATCCTCGTGATCAACCAGTGCGACGTACCCAAACGGCCGGAGATCCCGGAAGATCAGTTCGAGGAGTCCATCGGTCTCGAACCAAAGGTCGTCATCCCGTGGGATCCGAGCACCTTCGGCGTCGCCGCGACCAGCGCCGTCCCGATCTTCGAAGCCGGGCCGAAAGCGAAAGCCTCCACCTTGCTGCACAACTTCACGGCGGAACTCATCGGCCGCGAGGAAAAGCGCAAAAAATCAAAATCGTTCCTGGCGTCCCTGTTAGGCCGCTAGTCACCGCGCACGGGTAAACCGAAAGAATGTTCGGAAAACGCGACACCGCCGCCGCGCCGAAGAAGCGCCCTGAGCCGAAGGCTGAAAAGCCCGCGGCGAAACCGCCTGCGGAAAAATCGGTTCAGGCCCAAGCGAAGCCGCCGAAAAAGCCGGCCGGCGCGCCCGCTGACGCCAAACCGCCGAAAAAGCAGGAGGCCGCGCCGCCTCCGCCGCAGGCCGTGGCGATCGATGAAAATCGCTCCAGCGAGTACTTCAAGATCAAATCGACGATCTTCAATGCGCTGATCGATACCATCGATCTGTCGCAGCTGGCCCAGCTCGATCAGGAGTCGGCGGCTGAAGAAATCCGCGATATCGTCAACGAGATCATCGCGATCAAGAACGTCGGCATGTCGATCTCCGAGCAGGAAGCCCTGCTACAGGACATCTGCAACGACGTTCTGGGCTATGGTCCGCTTGAGCCGCTTCTCGCGCGCGATGATATCGCCGACATCATGGTCAATGGCGCCAATCGCGTCTTCATCGAGGTCAACGGCAAGATTCAGCTGACGAATGTTCGCTTCCGCGACAACTCGCAGCTGATGAACATCTGCCAACGGATCGTCAGCCAGGTCGGTCGTCGGGTTGATGAAGCAAGCCCGATTTGCGACGCGCGTCTGCCGGACGGCTCGCGCGTCAACGTCATCGCGCCGCCGCTCTCCATCGACGGCCCCGCTCTTACCATCCGGAAATTCAAGAAAGACAAGCTGACGATCCACAATCTCGTGGACTTCGGCTCGATTTCGCCGGAGGGCGCGCAGGTGCTTGGCATCATCGGCGCCTGCCGGATCAACACGCTGATCTCCGGCGGTACGGGTTCGGGTAAAACGACGCTGCTCAACTGTATGACGGGCTTCATCGAACAGGATGAACGCGTCATCACCTGCGAAGACGCCGCCGAACTTCAGCTGCAGCAGCCGCACGTCGTTCGCCTCGAGACGCGTCCGCCGAACCTTGAAGGCTCCGGCGAGATCACCATGCGCGATCTCGTGAAGAACTGTCTGCGGATGCGTCCTGAGCGGATCATCGTCGGCGAGGTTCGCGGCCCGGAGGCGTTCGACCTTCTGCAGGCCATGAACACCGGTCACGACGGCTCCATGGGAACCTTGCACGCCAACTCGCCGCGCGAAGCTCTCTCGCGTCTTGAATCCATGATCACCATGGGCGGCTATAACCTTCCGTCCAAAACGATCCGTGACATGATCGTTGGGTCCGTGGATGTCGTCATTCAGGCCGCCCGTCTGCGCGACGGTTCGCGCCGCATCACCCACATCACTGAAGTGCTGGGTACGGAAGGCGACACGATCATCACTCAGGATCTCTTCCTCTACGACATCACCGGCGAGGACGAGAACGGTAAACTGGCGGGCCGCCACAAATCCACCGGCATCGCCCGTCCGGCGTTCTGGGATCGCGCGAAATATTACGGCCGTGACGCCGAGCTCGCCATGGCGCTCGACGCGGCCTCGGTCGGGTGAGGCGTTAGATGGTAGTCGGCGGCGTCATACTGGTCGCGGCGGTCGCCGTGATCTTTCTGCTCCTTGGCACGCCGTCCAAGGACAAAGCGGCGAAACGCGCCCAGCAGATCAGCCATGCGGTGACGGAGAAAAAGGGGCCGAAGGGCTCCAAGTCCGACCCCGCCGCCGCGCGCCGCCGTAAGGTCGAAGAACAGCTTCGCCTGCAGGAAGCCCAGCACGCGGCCAAGAAGAAAATCAGCCTTGAGCAGATGATCGAGCAGGCTGGCTTCGATTTCGAGCCAAAGCATTTTTACATCGCTTCGGCGGTATCCGCTGTAGTCGGCCTCGTCGTCGGGTTCATCTCGGGGCAAAACCTGATCGTACTGGCGCTGATGGTGCTCGCCTTCGGGCTCGGGTTGCCGCGCTGGTTCCTCGGCTTCATGCGCAAGCGGCGCCTGAAAAAGTTTCTCGACTCATTTTCGCAGGCGATCGACGTTATCGTCCGTGGCGTGAAGACCGGTCTGCCGGTCAACGACTGTCTGAAGCTCATCGCTTCGGAAAGCCCGCCGCCGGTCGGCGAAGAATTTCATCTTCTCTCCGAAGGCATCCGCGTCGGCATGACCATGCAGCAATCGCTGGAGCGCATGCACAGCCGGGTTCCGCTTCCCGAAGTCCAGTTTTTCGCGACCGTTCTCATCATTCAGCAGAAGACCGGCGGTAACCTCGGCGAAGCGCTCGGCAACCTGTCGGAAGTGCTCCGTGGGCGTAAGAGCATGGAAGGCAAGGTGAAAGCGCTGTCGGCGGAAGCTAAGGCCTCGGCCTGGATCCTCGGTCTGATGCCGTTCATCGTCGCCGGTCTCGTCTCCGTCATGGAGCCGGAGTACCTCAAGCCGCTTTTCACCACGACACCGGGCAAACTTATTCTCGCCGGCTGCGCTTTCTGGATGAGCATTGGCACGTTCATCATGTCGCGCATGGTCCAGATCAAGGTGTGACGAGATGGATCAGATCGCAGAAAGTCTCACCAGTCCGCAGTTCATGATCGGCCTCCTGTCGGCGCTCGCCGCCGCCGCGACGGTCTTCACGGTCGTCCAGCCGCTCTTCCATACCGACCGTATGAAAGTGCGGATGAAGTCGGTTACGGCGCACCGGGAGAAACTGCGGAAGAAGCAGCAGGACGATTTCGCCAAACGCGCCGCCAATCTGCGCTCAGACTCCTCAAGCAACGTCGCCAAACAGGTCGTCGATCAGCTGAAGCTTCTGGAGGTCTTCGACTCCGAAGCGGCCCGCAAGAAGCTCGCCATGGGCGGCTTCCGCGGGCAGGGGCCGGTCACGACCTTCATGTTCGCGCGTCTCGCCATGCCGTTCGTGATGCTGGTGATCGCCGCCGTCTATATTTATGGCATCAATGACTTCGGTCTACAGAGCTTTCCGAAGCTCGCCGTCACCTGCCTCGGTTTCTTCGCGGGCTACTACGCGCCGGGCGTCTACGTCTCGAACGCGATCGGCAAACGCCAGAAATCCATCGGCCTCGCCTGGCCGGACGCGCTCGACCTCCTGCTCATCTGCGTTGAATCGGGCATGTCCATCGAGGCGGCGCTGCACAAGGTCTCAGAAGAGGTCGCCCCGAACTCCATCGAACTCGCTGAAGAACTGGCGCTGACGACGGCGGAGCTTTCCTATCTGCAGGAACGTCGGCAGGCCTTCGTCAATCTCGCAGAGCGTACAGGGCTGGAGACGGTCAAATCCGTCGTCACGGCGCTGGTGCAGGCGGAGCGTTATGGTTCGCCAATGGGGCCGACCCTGCGCGTCATGGCCGCCGAAAGCCGCGAGCAGCGCATGCAGCTGGCCGAGAAGAAAGCCGCCGCCCTGCCGCCGAAGCTGACCGTCCCGATGATGATCTTCTTCCTGCCGGTCCTCTTCTGCGTCATCATGGGCCCGGTGGTCATCAAGGTGCTCGACACCTTCAAGTGATCGGTTGGCGCCATTGGGCGCCAACCATCAGCATACGCGCGCAGCCCTCACGGCGTCTGCGCAAGTTGCTCCAGGCAAACACCGAAAGATAAACGCGCTCATCCCGGAAGCGGCGCAGCCGTTACCTGGGGCCCGGAGATGGCGACGTCGGACGCGGCGCAGACGGCTCCGGATTCCGAACCCGGATCGCGCTCAGTTCCGCGGGGTGACGACGTACAATGAAATTGAGTTCCCCGCCCGCCCACGAAGAAGCCCCGGCCGTGGCCGGGGCTTTTCTATTCGGAGCATGTCATGCGGACGATTATTCGTCCGTCGTTTCCTCTTCGACCGGTTCGAGGACGACCGGTTCGACGTCAATGAGATCGCCGAGGCCGTCGTCGTCGGCTTCTGGCTCATTGGTTTCAATCTCACCATCGCGCGGCGGGGCGAAGGAAGCCGGCGTCGGCGCCGCGGCGCCGGCGGAGACTGGACGGGCGGCGGGTTCGGCGGTCTTCACAGGCGACGGCGCGAGCGTCGGCGCCGGAGACGAGGCGAGGCTCGTCGGCGCGCTCACCGGACCCGGATTGAACGAGATCGGACCGCCGGCGACGTCGTCATCGGCCTCGGCGGGCTCGTCGTCGAAATTCGGCGTGTCGAGATCAACGTTGTCGAGACCGCCCCAATAAGCCGGCTGGGCGACCAGTTGACGGTAGTAGGAAATGTTGTTGTCCGCGGTCTGCGGCGGCAGATCCGAGCGCGCGAGGCGTTCGGCTTCGGAGATGTCGCCTTTGAAGGCGAGGATGAGGGCGAGGTTCTGACGCACGCGGGCCGTCGCGCCCGGCGCCGTCGCGGCGTCGCGGGCGATGCGCTCAGCGTCGATCAGACGGCCGGTCAGCGCGAAAGACATGGCCATGTTGTTGAGCACCGAGGCCGCGTCCGGCGCGATCTTCAGGGCGCGTTCGTATTCGACGCGGGCTTTGCGGTGGTCGCCCATCAGGTCGAGGGCGACGCCGTAGGCGGAGCGGGCCGACCAGTCGTCCGGCAGCGCCGCGACGGCGAAGGCCAGATGACGCTCGGCTTCGTGGGCGCGATCGTCGGCGATCAGGGCTTTGCCGAGCTCCAGACGGGCGACGGCGCTTTCCGGATTGAGGCGGACGGTTTCGGTCGCGACCTTAACGGCTTCCTTGTTGGAGCCGATGCGGCGGAGCGCGGTGGAGAATTTGACGGCGACGTCTGCGTTCTCAGGGTCGCGCTCATAGCGCGTGCCCCAGAAGGCGGCGTCGGCGATCGGGTCGTTGACGCCCGGGCCGGTTTCGTTGGTGACCGCGGAGACCTCGCGGGCGACGCCGGCGGCGCGCGGGTCCACCGGGTGTTTGCCGGACGCGCAGCCGGCGAGGGCGCTCGCTCCGAGGAGGAGGGCGACGCGGATGAGACGCGGGGTGCGCGGCGAATTGGAAGCTGTCATCATGGCGGCCTTGCTTTGGTCGTTTCTCGACTCGCCGGACAGCATCGCCGGAACCGATCAAAGAAGCCTTAACCGCGTTGACCGCCTTCAACATTCGCCGTTTCCGGTTTCGCGCCGTGAACGGAGAGGGCGGCGCCCCAGTTCCTTCGGAGGCGTTCCATGACCCGATCTTTAAGCCGTTTCGGCCTCGCAACCGCTGACGCCCGGCCTGATGTTCTGTTGACCCTCGTCAACAAATCCGAGTGCGAGAGCGTTTTGGCGGACGCGCCGGAGGCCGTTCGCGCGCTGGCGCGTCTGAACGGCTTTAAAGGAGAAGCGGGCCGGCTGTTGATCGCGGCGCCTGAAGGCGATGCGCCCGCTGTCGGGCTCGTCGGCGTCGGCGCGGGGGACGACCCGTTCGCGCTCGCCGCTGCGTCGGAAAAAGCGCCGGACGGGGTCTACGCTCTGGCGGGCGGCGATGATCTCGACGCCGAAACGGCAGGGCGCGCCGCTTTCGCCTGGGGGCTCGGGCGCTATCGCTTCAGTCGCTATAAGGATGGTCCGGACGCCCGCCCGCAATTCATCGTTCCGAAAGCGGCGGACGGCGAGGCCGTCGGCCGCGCGCTCTCGGCCACTTATCTCGCGCGTGATCTCGTCAACACGCCTGCGGAGGATATGGGGCCGGATGCGCTGGAAACGGAGGCGCGTCGCGTCGCCGAAGCTTGCGATGCGAAAATTTCCGTCATCGCGGGCGATGAACTGCTGAAGGAAAATTACCCCCTCATTCACACGGTCGGCCGCGCGGCGGAAAAAGCGCCGCGGCTCATCACCGTCGACTGGGGGAAGGAAGGCGACCCGCGCCTCGTCCTCATCGGCAAGGGCGTCTGTTTTGATTCCGGCGGGCTCAACCTGAAGCCGGGCGAGGGCATGTCGCTCATGAAGAAGGACATGGGCGGCTCAGCGAACGCTCTCGCCCTCGCGCAGATGGTGATGGAGGCGAAGCTCCCCGTTCGACTCACTTTGCTCATCCCGGCGGTCGAAAACGCCGTCTCCGGATCATCGTTTCGCCCGGGAGACGTTCTCCAGAGCCGCGCCGGGAAGACCGTCGAGATCGGCAATACGGATGCGGAGGGCCGCCTCGTCCTGGCCGACGCTCTCGCCCGCGCGGGCGAGTTGAACCCGGTGCTGACGGTGACTTTGGCCACCCTCACTGGCGCTGCGCGCGTCGCGCTCGGCCCCGAAGTGCCGCCGTTCTATACGGACGACGATGCGCTCGCCGCCTCGATCACCGCCTCCGCTGAGGCGGTCGCGGACCCCGTCTGGCGCATGCCGCTCTGGAACGGCTACGACAGCTGGATCGACAGCGAGATCGCCGACGTTTCGAATATGGGAACGCCGGGGCCCTTCGCCGGGTCGATCACCGCGGCCCTCTTCCTAAAGCGCTTTGCACCGACCGAGGGCTCCTGGGCGCATTTCGACATATACGCGTGGTCGCTGAAAAAGCGCCCCGGCCGCCCCGTCGGCGGCGAAGCGCAGGCGATTCGCGCTTTATTCGACTGCCTTTCAGAACGCTGGGCGCCGGGCAAATAAAGGCCTTCACGAAGTTCTTCGGTTGCATCTTGCAGGCCCGCCCCGAAGCGCCTCATTTTGCTCGGAAAATGAAGGAGGCGGGATGTACGGCGATCAAACGGCGCGCGCGGCGGTCGGTCTTTGGAAAGACGTCCTGACGCAGTCGGTTCGTAATGACGGACCCGATCTTTCAGTGCGCCAATGGGCGATCCTGTTGACGGTGTACCTGACGCCCGGTCCGCATACGGTGCGGGGGCTGTCGGACCAGCTGCGCGTGCCTAAGCCTGCGATCAGCCGCGCGCTCGACACGCTCTCGATCCTGAAGTTCGTGCGCCGAGGCCGCGACGATACCGACCGCCGGATCGTCCTCGTTCAGCGCACGCCGGAAGGCGCGGAGTACATCGACAATTTCGGTTCGCTGATCGCCGAAGTATCAGGCGCCGACGAAGGGATCATGGACGAGGACATGCCCGTCCCCGCCTATGGATAGGCGCCTCACGCCGGCGCGCGGGGACCTCGCCGCCGCGCACCTGAAGGGCCTCGTGGAAGCGGACCGTTTCGTTGACGGAACGCTGATGCAGGTGACCGCCTCGGTCGCGCCCATCCGCCGAACGCCTGCTGACGACGGCCCGCAGGAAACCCAGGCCCTCTACGGTGAGACTTTCACCGTTTATGACGAACAGGACGGCTGGTGCTGGGGTCAGGCGGCTTTCGACGACTATGTCGGTTACGTCGACGCCGCCGCGCTCGCCGCGCCGGTCGATCCGGTCACGCACCGCGTCAGCGCCCTGCGCGCCTATCTTTTCTCAGAAGCTGATCTGAAGTCCGCGCCGCTCGCGCTTCTCAGCATGAACGCCAAACTCGCCTTAAGCGGCGAGGCGAGCGGCAGGTTTCTCAAAACCTCGCGCGGCGGATGGGTCTATCAGGGCCATGTCCGTCCGCTGGCGGAGCGCAGCGCTGACTTCGTCGCGGTCGCGGAGCGGTTTCTGGGCGCGCCTTATTTCTGGGGCGGGCGCGAAAGCCTCGGGCTCGATTGCTCCGCGCTCGTGCAGAACGCGCTGGAGATGGCGGGCGTCGCTTGTCCGCGCGATACGGACATGCAGGTCGCGGCGCTTGGCGAGCGCGTCGCGGGCGACTGGCCCGACATCGTCCTTAAGCGTGGCGATCTCTTATTCTGGAAGGGCCATGTGGCGATCATGATCGACGCAGATCGCATGATCCACGCGAACGCGACTCACATGGAGGTTTCCATCGACGACGCGCGCGCCTTCGCAGCGCGCATAAAAGAAACGGACGGCCCGGTCACCCGGGTCGCCCGTCATGTCGTCTAGAAAAGTTCTGCTGAACGCCGGTCTCAGTGCTCTTCCGTTTCCGGATGATCGTCTTCGCCGCCAGCTGCAGGAGCGGGGAACGGAACCGGATTGGCGCTGAGGGTCGCCAGATAGGCGAGAATGTCGGCGCGGCGAGTGTCGCGACCGATTTTCTGGTTCATCGCCGTACCGGGAACAAGGTTCTGGCTGTTCTGGATGTAGGCGTCGAGACGCTCATAGGTCCATTGACCGCCGAACTCCTGAACCGCCGAAGAGTACGAAAAGCCGCCTACCGATGCGACCTCGCGGTTCACGATGTTCCACAGGTTCGGGCCCGTCCCGTTCGCGCCGCCCTGCTCGAAGGTGTGGCAGGACTTGCAGAGCGCCGCTGCGCGTTCGCCGGCCGAGGCGCTCGCCGCAGCGAGCAGCGTGCCGAGATCGGCTTCTTTCGCCGCCTCGCCGCCGCCCGCGCCCGCGAACACCGCGGACATCTCGACGGGTTCATAAGCGAGGTGCAGCTCGCCGTGGCCGCCGCCGTGGCTGGCGTAAACCGCCGAGCCGAGCTCGCGGAGTCCGAAGAGAAGAAGCGCGGCGGTGAGGATCGCGGCGAAAATCTTGTTCATTTCCATGGCGGACAGCCCTTTATTGGATTGTTGGGCGATGTACCGGCGACCGCGCGGCATATCAACACGGGGAAAGCGCGGCGGAGCGGCGCAGCGGCCCGGAATTCGCAGTCGAGGTTCAGTTGCGTTCGGGCGAGAGATGAAAGGGCGTCGAAATGGAGAAGATCGCGTTTCAGGGGGAGCCGGGGGCGTATTCGCACCTTGCATGCGTGCGTTTCGCGCCGGAATTCGAGCCGCTTCCGAAACGGACCTTTGAAGATGCGTTTGACGCCGTGCGCTCCGGCGAAGCGGCGCGCGCCATGATCCCGGTCGAAAATTCGCTCGCGGGTCGGGTGACGGACATTCACCGCCTGTTGCCGGAAACCGATCTGCACATCGTCGGCGAGCACCTGATGCGGGTGAACCACCACCTTATCGGGACGCCGGGCGCGAAGCTGGAGAACATCAAACGCGTCGCGAGCCACGCCATGGCCCTCGGTCAATGCCTCGGCGTTATCCGCGATCTCGGGCTGGAGGCCGTCACCGCGGGCGACACGGCGGGTTCGGCGAAGACGCTTTCCGAGCATCCGGAGGACGGGCTCGCCGTCATCGCCTCGGAGCTCGCGGCGCAAACCTACGGTCTTCAGATCCTGAAGCGCGATGTGGAGGACGCCGCCCACAACACCACACGCTTCATCCTGATGGCGCCGGACCCTATGGATCCGCCCGCCGGCGACGGTCCGGTCATCACCACCTTCGTCTTCCAGGTGCGCAACATTCCAGCGGCGCTCTACAAGGCGCTTGGCGGCTTCGCGACCAACGGCGTCAACATGACGAAGCTGGAGAGCTATCAACTCGGCGGCTCGTTCTCCGCGACGCAGTTCTACGCGGACATCGAAGGCCATCCGGAGGAGCGAAACGTCCGTCTCGCGCTGGAGGAGCTCGGTTTCTTTTCGGCGGCCTTCAAGATTCTCGGGGTCTACCGGGCCGATCCGGGACGGTGAGGTTTTGCTCAACAAAAAAATTAATGTTGAGCAAAAATTTGCTCAACGCTCATATTCGTGTTGAGCAAACGGAATGTCGCTATGGATCGCCTCTCGCCCACGGCGCACGCCGCATACAACGATCTTGCGCGTTCGCTTCTTGACGAAGCCGTTTCCGAAATTCGCGGAACTCCCACGCGTCTGACCCGCGCCGGGCGCGCGTACTGGTACGACAGCTTCCGCATCGGGGCGGAGGTGAAGCAACGTTACATCGGAGAAGACAGCGATGAAGTTCGCGAGCGCCTTAGTCGTATTGAAGCGCTCAAGGATGGACGCACCGAACGCGCCGATCATCGTACGCGTCTCGTGCGTCTGCTGCGCGCGGAACGGCTTCTAGGGGTCGATGCCGGCACGGGCGGGCTTCTCGCCGCCATGGCGAAGGCCGACGTCTTCCGCCTTGGCGGCACGGTTGTCGGCACGCACGCCTTCCGGCTCTATGAGGGCGAGCTTGGCGTGCGCATCGGGTTCGATCAGACGGCGGTCACCAACGGTGTCGACATCGCGAGCTTCGAGCGTCTGTCGCTCGCCCTCGGCGAGGCCGCCGCGCCGTCGGCGGGCGTCATCCTCTCCGATTTCGCATTCGACCCCGCGCCGAGCCTTGATGGCGCGAAGACCTGGCGCTGGCGGCAGGCGAAACGGGACGTGTTCGTTGAATTTCTGACACCCTCCTTTTCAGAAGAAGAGGGCGTGAGACCGCTGGAGGCGCTGGGCGTCTCCGCGCAGGCGCTGCATTTCCTGAACTACCTTCTCGCCGAGCCGATCCATGCGGCGGCGATCTATCGTTCAGGCGTGCTTGTGCAGGTTCCGCGGCCGGAGCGTTATGCGATCCACAAGCTCATCATCGCGAACCGCCGCAAGGGGCGCGAGAGCCTGAAGGCGCGCAAGGACCGTATGCAGGCGGAATTTCTCATTGAGGTGCTGGCGGAAGACCGCCCGGACGATCTCCGCGACGCCTATGAAGACGCCATGTCGCGCGGCCCGAAATGGACCGGGCATCTGGAAAAATCGCTAAAATCCTCGCCGGAGGCGGCAGCCCGCCTCCGGGAGGTCTCGGTTTAGCTTCAGTTGCTCGCGAGGCGGACGTCGTCTTCAGCATCCCACATGGCGGCGAGGGAGGGCTCGTCGATTTTCTCGAGAATTTCCTCCATCAGCTCGGCTTTGCAGGCGTAGGCCTGCTCACGTTCGGCGAGCGATTGACGCGCGCGCACGCGGCAGACGCCATCGATCTTGTTCTCGAGGCGCGCGAAGACGCGTTCCTGACCTTTGAGGGTCGCGAGTTCAGACGCGTAGTAGCCGAATTTCACGTCCTTGTCGGAGCCCGCGAAGGCGGCGGAGGGAAGAATTAGGGCGGCCGAAAGGGCGACCGCGAGGGCGGTTCTGGTCATGTCGGTTCTCTCTCTCAGTTAACGTCGTTTTTTGTTTTCAGCGGCGCTTTGGCGCGCCGCCGCGTCGCTATCGATATTGCGCGACGCCCCTATGACACCCGAAAGCGGCGCACTCCTCAATAGTCGGATTAACGACGCGTTCACCGTATTATGTCGGTATAGGGATTGGTTAGTGCGTTGTTTGAAAAGGAGAAATTGGCGAGCGGCTCCGATATGGAGACGAGTTCATGAGCGAATCTTCATCTTCGCCCGCCGCAAGGAAGGAACGCTTCGTCGATCCGGCGACTGCGAAGGCTCAGTCCGCCGCCCAGAGCCGCAGGAGATTGTGCGCGATCGCGATGCGCGGCGGGATGGCGATGTCGTCGCGCTCTTCGCCCGCGAGCAGAGCGCGGATCTCGCTTCTGGAGACCCAGCGCGCTTCGGCGATCTCCGTTTCGTCCAGCACGATTTCCTCGGAGACCGCGTCGGCGATGAAGCCGCACATGAGCGAGGACGGGAACGGCCAGGGCTGGGAGACGAGATAGCGCGGGTTTTCAATCCGCACGCCGACTTCCTCGTAAATCTCACGAATGGCGCACTCCTCCAGCGTTTCGCAGGGCTCCACGAAGCCGGCGAGGGCGGAAAAGAAGGGAGGCGGAAACTTCACGCCGCGCCCGAGGAGGCATTTATCGCCGAGGACAGGAAGCACGATGGCGACCGGGTCCGTACGCGGAAAATGTTCCGCCGAGCACTCCGGGCATACGCGCTTGCCGCCGCCGTCCACGATATGCGTCTGCGCCCCGCAGACCGCGCAGAACCGGTGGCGCCAGTGCCAGTCCAGCACCCAGCGCCCCTGGCCGAGGATGGCGAGATCGCTTTCCGACACGCCGGACATTCCGGCCTCTCGCAAGGAGCCATAGCGCCCGAAATCGGCGAAAGGCGCGCGTTCGGCGTCGTCCGCCGCGCCGCTCGCATCGATGGCGAAGCGCGGCGCGCCGTTCTGCAGTCCGAGAAATACGAGCGGGGCGGTTTCGGGGAACTCGCCGCGGGCGGCGGTCGACAGCCAGAGCGGCGCGCGGTCGCCGAGCAGGGGGTCGCCGCGGAAAAAAGCGATCATCTCCGCGTCCGGCCGGTCGAGCTGCTCTTTCACCCAGCCTGCGTCGGTGCGCTTCGCCGAGGCGCGGTCGAGGGGCGCGCCCGCGAAGAGAATGGCGTCGTCAGCGGCGGTCATGGCGGGGTTCCGGTCGTCGTCGTTTCGGGGCCGTCCTAACCGCTTCGACGCCGCCCGGCCAGCAATCGCAGCAACCGCAGCCGCGCTGACAGGCGCAGCATCGCTGGCGGGCGCGTTCACGCGGCGTTCATCACTCGCGCTGCAATTTAAGACAAAGCCGAGGGAGGTCGCCCATGAAGTCGCTCACCGTCCGAAACGTCCCCGAAGGCCTGCACAAGGCCCTGCGCATGCGCGCCGCCGAGCACGGCCGTTCACTGGAAGCTGAAGCCCGGCTGCTTCTGGCCGAAGCGCTTCTCGCCGATGTCGATCCGACGCGCCCCTCGCGCCGCAAGGACGATCCGGCGCTGGTCCTCAGAGACGCGAGCGCGCCGACCGACGACCGCCGCGCCGGGCTCTTCGGTCGCGCGCGCTGAAACGGCGCCCTTGCGTCGAAGCCCGCCGACGTCGATATAGGCCGACGGAGGGCCGGGCGGACGCGCCCCTCGCCAACCCGGTCAGGTCCGGAAGGAAGCAGCCGTAACGAGTTTCGCGCGGGTCGCTCCGGTTCCTCCACCCTTCTCAGCCGGTCGGGCGCAGCCCGATCAAATGCGCCAGTGGCGCATTTGAAGGCGGAGGAGGCCCCGGCAGGGGCTCCTTTCACCCCTCGCTCGGACCTCCTATAACGCCCCGATGAGCGAAGAACTCGCCCCCCCGTCCGAACCCGCCGAATATCAGGTCCTCGCGCGCAAATACCGGCCGCGTCGGTTCGAGGATCTCATCGGTCACGAAGCGATGGTCCGCACCCTGCGGAACGCCTTCGCCTCGGGGCGCATCGCCCACGCCTTCATCCTCACGGGCGTCCGCGGCGTCGGGAAGACGACGACCGCGCGCATCCTCGCCCGCGCTCTCAATTACGTGCCGAAGGAGGGTCCCGATACGGGCCCGACCGTCGATCTGCCGGAGGAGGGCGTCCACTGCGCCGCCATCGCCGCGAGCCGCCATCAGGACGTGATGGAGATGGACGCCGCCTCGCGCACCGGCGTCGCCGATATCCGTGAGCTGATCGAAAGCGTCCGCTATGCGCCGGTGGAGGCCCGCTACAAGGTCTACATCATCGACGAGGTGCACATGCTCTCGACGAGCGCGTTCAACGCGCTTCTCAAAACCCTCGAAGAGCCGCCGCCGCATGTGAAATTCGTCTTCGCGACGACGGAGATCCGCAAGGTGCCGGTGACGGTGCTCTCGCGCTGCCAGCGCTTCGATCTCCGCCGCATCCCGCAGGACGTCCTGACCGCGCACTTGCAGAACATCGCCGGGAAGGAAAACGCCGACATCGCGCAAGAAGGCCTCGCCCTCATCGCCCGCGCGGCGGAGGGGTCCGTGCGCGACGCGCTCTCCATCCTCGATCAGGCGATCGTTCGCCATGCGCAGGGCGCGGGCGAGCCGGTGAGCGCCGATCAGGTGCGCGACATGCTCGGCCTCGCCGACCGCGACGGCTCCTGGGCGATGCTGGAGGCGGCTCTTACCGGCGACGCCAAGGCGGCGCTGGAGCGGTTTCGGTATCAGTACGACGCTGGCGCCGACCCCGCGCAGGTGATCCGCGATCTCCTCGAAATCGTCCACCTGCTGACGCGGGTGAAAGCCGCGGGCGAGGAAGCCGCCGCCCATGGCCCGGCGGGCGAGGCGGAGGCCGCGCGCGCGAAAGAAAGCGCGGAGAAGACGCCCATGAACGCCCTCACGCGGGCCTGGGCGCTCCTCATGAAAGGCCTGCAGGAGGTTCAGTCCGCGCCGAACCCGGACGCGGCGGCGGAGATGGCGCTCATTCGTCTCGCCTACGCCGCCGATCTTCCGACGCCGGACGAGGCGCTGCGCGCCCTCAAGGCGTCCGGCGGCGCCGGCGCGGCTCGCGGCGGCCCAGCGCCGACCGGCGGCGGAGACGGCGGCGCCCGCGCGCGCCTCAGCGCCTCCGGCGGCGGGCGGCCGCAAGCTGCTCCCATGGCCTCGACCGCCACGGATGTCCGTCTTCAGAGCTTTGAGGACGTGGTCGCCATCGCCCGCACGGCGGATCCGCGCCTGCGCGCCGAGCTGGAGAAGCACGTCCGCCTCGTCGCCTTCGACCCCGTTCAGCGCCGCATCTCCTTCGCCCCGGCGGACGGGGCGGCGGCGGACCTCGCCGGCCGCATCGCGAAATCCCTCGCCGACTGGTCGGGCGAACGCTGGATGGTGAGCGTCGAAGCCGAAGCCCGCGGCGCGAAGACCGCCCGCGAATCCCTCGACGAACAGGTCCGCGCCCACCCCATGGTGAAGCGCGCCATGGAGCTGTTCCCCGGCGCGCGAATCCTTGAAGTCCGCGAGCTGGACCGAAGCCGCTATGTGAAAGCCGCCGCCGACGGGGCGGGAGAGGAAGAGGCGATCTTTGACGATCTCTCCCTCGACGACCCGGACGAAGCGTTCTGACGGAGAACCCGCATGAAAAACCTCGGAGACATCATGAAGCAGGCCGCTGGCCTGCAGCAGAAAATGCAGGAGCTGCAGGCCGAGCTTGAGACCCTTGAGGTCGAAGGCCAGGCGGGCGGCGGCATGGTGAAGGTCGTCCTCACCGGAAAGGGCCGCGCCGTGCGCGTCGCCATCGAGCCCGATCTTCTGAAGCCGGAGGAAGGCGAGGTGCTGGAGGACTTGATCGTCGCCGCCCTCAACGACGCCAAGGACAAGGCCGAAGCCAAGGCCGCCGAAGAGATGAAGGCCCTCACGCAGGGCCTGCCGCTGCCGCCGGGCATGAACCTGCCGTTTTGATGGTTTCGGAGCATCACCTCTCCCCGTCGGGGAGAGGTCGAAATCGTGCAGCGATTTCGGGTGAGGGGGTGAGATGCCGGAGTTCCGCCTTGAGATCGTCCCCCCTCACCTTGGCCCTCTCCCCGTCGGGAAGAGGGAATTCTCTCCGCTCACAAACGTAAAACCCCATGCGTAAAACCACCGCCGGGCCGGAGATGGAGCGGCTCATCGAGCTGCTCGCCAAGCTGCCGGGGCTCGGGCCCCGCTCGGCCCGGCGCGCGGCGCTGGCGCTCGTCCAGAAGCGCGAGCCGCTCATGCGTCCGCTCGCCGAGGCGATGGCCCTCGCGCTGGAGCGGGTGAAGGCCTGCTCCGAGTGCGGAAATCTCGACAGCGCCGACCCCTGCGCCGTCTGCGCCGATGCGGGCCGAGAGCGCCGGGTGCTCTGCGTGGTGGAGGACGTCGCCGGGCTCTGGGCGCTGGAGCGGGCGGGCGCCCATGACGGGCGCTATCACGTGCTCGGCGGGCTCCTCTCCGCCCTCGACGGGGTGCGCCCGGAAGACCTCGCCGTCGACCGCCTCGTCGCCCGCGCGAGCGCTCCGGAGGTGGAGGAGGTCGTCCTCGCCCTCGCCGCCACCGTCGATGGCCAGACGACCGCCCACTACCTCGCCGAACGCCTCGCGGGCGCGGCGGTCACGGTCACGCACCTCGCCCAGGGGGTCCCCATCGGCGGCGCTCTCGACATCCTCGACGACGGGACCCTCGCGGCGGCGATGAAGGCGCGGCGGGGTCGGTAATGTCATTGCATTTGTATTGACAAATTTTCGAGCGAACCCACATGATTGAGGTCGGTTTTGATTGGGATGACGGGAACTGGCCCAAATGCGGCAAGCATGGTCTCACGAAAGAGGAGATCGAGCTTGCGTTCAGGCAGTTGCTCGCCGTCACGAAAGACCGGCTGCATTCGGAGGCGGAGAACCGCTCGGTCGCCGTGACGACGCTGCCCGACGGTCGACATGTGTTCATCGTGTTCACCCTGCGTCTGTTGGCGGGGCGGCTGGCGATCCGGCCCATCAGCGCGCGTCCCATGCGACAGCGCGAGATCGAAGGATTTCTCGATGACCAAGAAAAAGCTCCCCGCCCTTCTGACGGATGAAGAGGCCGAGCGCTTCGTCGATGAGGCGGATCTGTCGGAGTACGACCTTTCCGAACTGCGCCCCATGACGTTCGAGCTGCGCGCCAAGGACAAATCCGTCACCCTGCGCATGCCCGAACCCTTGCTCGACGCCGTGAAAGCGCGAGCGGCGGCGGAGGGCGTGCCCTATCAGCGCTATATCCGCGCCGTGCTGGAGGCCTCGCTGGCGAAGCCCGCGGCCTGAGGCTCGGTCTCTCCCCCCGACTTCCCGCGGTCAAGCCGCGGGAAGTCGGGAGATGGGGTAGTTCTACGGAGCCATCCAACCGCTTGCCCGCGGGGCGCGGCCATGGTCCTTAAGGGGCATGACACACGCCAAGCCCGATATTCTGAAGGACATCTGGTACCTCGCCGGTCTCTCGAAGGAGTTCCGCGCCGGGGCGATGATCCGTAAGGTGATGTTCGACGAGCCGATCGTCATCGGTCGCACGAAAAAAGGCGCGATGTTCGCCCTGCGCGATATCTGCCCCCACCGCGCCGCGCCACTCTCGGCCGGTCAGATGATCGAGGGCGACGAAGCCGCGGGCGGCGCGACGACCGTTCAGTGCCCCTATCACGGCTGGCGCATGCGCACGGACGACGGTGCGTGCGCGGCGATCCCGGCGCTCACCGCCGAGCAGGAATTCGACACTTCGAAGATCCGCACGCCCGCTTTTCCCCTGAAGGAGGAGCACGGCCTCGTCTGGATCTACGCGCCCTCGGACGTGAAGCGCATGGGGACGCCGCGTCTTCCGGCCCCGGTCATCGAGCGCCCGGTCGGCAATGGTCCCCACATGATCGCGCGCACCTTCGCCGAATGCCGTTACGACGAGGCGGTGACGGGCCTCATCGATCCCGCCCACGCGGCTTTCGTGCATAAAGCATGGTGGTGGCGCGCCTCGACGCGGACCTATGAGAAGACAAAGGAATACGAACCCGCGCCGCAGGGCTTCAAGATGGTCGCGCACCCGCCCTCCGCTAACGGACGGATTTACAAGTGGCTCATCGGCGGGGCGATGACGACGGAGATCCTGTTCCAGCTGCCGGGCCTGCGCATCGAGACGATCCGCAATGAGCGCCACACCATCGTCGGCGTCACGGCGATCACGCCGCTGGAAGGCGAAAAGCTGGAGCTCACGCAGCTTTTCTACTGGGATCTGCCCATCCTCTCCGTGCTCAAACCGTTCCTGACGCCGGTGGGGCAGGCCTTCCTCGATCAGGACGGCACGGTGCTCGCCAATCAGCAGGCGAACATGCGTCACGCCCCGACGATGCTCTATATCGACGACGCCGACCGCCTCGCGAAATGGTATCAGAAACTGAAGCGGGACTGGCGCGCGGCGAACGATGAAGGCCGCGAGTTCGAGAATGAGATCGAGCCCGCGACCCTACGCTGGAAGACCTGATCGGCGCTGGCGCAGGCGCGTGAATTTCAGATCGATGATCGGCGCGCCGATATCGGCCGCCGCCCGCCGCAGGGCGATGGCGTAAGCCGCCGCGACAGCGCCGAAGCCGAAGGGCAGGTCCGTCGCCGCAGGAAGGCCGGGCAGGGCCATGGAGAACGCCCAGAGCGCGGCGAGGCTCTCCCACTCATATTTCAAGGGTTCGGTGCGCAGCGCCCGGAGCGCGATGAGCGCCGTTCCGAACACCGCGACCGGCAGATCGTAGACATAGCCATAAGGCGCGGCGATGAGCGCGCCGAGCATGAGGACCGCGCCGCGGGTCTCCACCGGCGCTTTCCGCCCCCAGACGATCGCGGCGGTCGCGAGCGCGAAGAGCGCGGCGAGCCCCTGCGCCGCGAAGGCGACGCCCGGCGGCGCGCCGAGAAGGCGCGCGGCCGAAAGCGCGGTGATCATCTTGTCATAGGGGTAGTACCCCTCGCCGACATCAGCCCCCGTCTCCATCAGCCGGCTGATGAAGCTTATCCATGGCTCGACGCCGAAGATGATGACCGAGAGCAGCGCGAGGCTGAAGGCCGTGCCGCTCGCAACGCGGATGGAGCGCCAGTGTCCGCCGATGATCCAGAGGAGGGGGATGAGCAGCCCGAAATGCGGCTTCACGGTGAGCAGCCCCGCCGCGACGCCCGCGAGCACGGGGCGCCGCTCCGGCAGCGCCGCGACAGCGAAGAGGAGGGCGGCGACCGCAAGCCCGTTCTGCCCGGCGGTGAGGCAGGCGAAGGCGGGCGGCGCGGAAAGAAGGGCGAGCCGCCAGCCGGGCGGGCTCGCCGCAGGAACGGCGGCGGCGTAGGCGGCGTAGTTCGCCCCGCCCCAGAGGGCGTAGCCCGCCGCATACGGAAGCGCGGCGATCCACGCGATGAAGAGAAAATAGGTCGGCGGGTACTGCCAGGTCAGCTCCAGCACCCGGCCCGCATCCTCCTCCCGCAGGCGCTGGTGGAAGAGGTCCGTGTCATAGGCCCGCTCCAGCAGCTCCGCGCCCGTGCGGATGGGGAGATAGTCGCCCCCCAGCGGCATCCCGAAAGGCGTGCGGTGCGCCGGTTGGCCGAGATCGAGAAAGCTCGCCGCGATCATCAGAACGTAGACGAGCGCGATCGCCCGCAGCCCCCAGCGCAGGGTGAAGGGCGTCAGCGCGCCGAAGAGCGGCGCCGGATCCAACTCGGGTCGCGACATGCGCCGCCAGAGTGGCGCCTTGAGGTCGCCGCGGCGTTAACGGGCGGGGCGCGGAGGCGCTAAAGACGCAGTTCTTTCGCGCCCAACGCTTCCAGACATTGAATCAAGAACACCGCCGTGAACTTCCCTCGAGATAGCTTATTGCGAATGTTCGGCTCTGACTCGGTCACGCCGATTGCCGCGAGTTTGTCCACGAGCTGCGCATAGGTGACGCCCCGGCGCTTTAGCTCGGCTTTAAGAAGGTTTTTGGCTCTCGCTTCCCACTCGGTTTTATTAGTCATATCATTATGATTGCGCTGTCGCAGGCCCAACAGCTGAAAGTTTTGTACGGGGCGTGCATCAGGTTTAATGTATTAATATCGAAAATGATGGCAAATTTTTTTTGAACGATCTCGTCATATGAGTTTGTACGTGCCGCACACATGACAATTATGGCGTGTGGCCACACTTTCGGGTTGAAAACCCAAGAGGGAAGGGTTGGGATTAGATGCAGGTCAGCAGAGCGCCGAAATGACAAGGGCGCACTCCAAACCTATCTATCGGCAAATTCCATGGCTTTGGCGCTGAGCAGAGAGCGGTGATGCTGCGAGTGGGAAGGGGGGGCATTGATTACGAAAAATTTTTGAAAATTTCTTTTCTGGGCTTGCCATCGCTCAGTGTTGCGCAAAGTCCCAGAAGCCGGAGAATATGGGTGGGAAATGGGGAGGGATGGTCGAAATAGCGGCATTTGCCATCGTTTACGTGATATCTGAGCTATGTTTTTTGAGCGTATTAGGCTGGTGTTAAGCACCGCAGCGTCTTATGTTTTTGCCAGAGGTAAGCGTAGACTTGCCGATGAAAGCGAATCGAAACACCGACCGAGGATCTTTAGGATATGACCCAGCGAGAAGGTTTTGGTGGCAACTAAGCCCACCTGATCATCATGTGGGATCAAGCGGCCACATTTTGGACCAACAATGGCTCCCAAATCTCACAGGGAGCCATTGTTTTATCTGCAGTTGCTGCGGTTTTTTTAATAGTCGTTCACAGGCAGAGTTCCCGAAAAAGTAATACTCTATCGTTTATTTTGAAGTGCCAGACAGATGGCGATATAATAGATTCCCGTCGTTCGTTTATTGAGGCGACGAAAAGTGGTCATAGATCATCACATTATGCGAAGGATGATTTGGACAAGGATGATCGCAAGAAGGCTGATGCGATTCGAACTATACTTAATCTAAACGAGCTTGTTGCTGTTAGTATATTAGAAGGCTCAATGGATGAACGAGTATACCGACGTTGGTTTAATCGCGGGTTCATTCGTGATTATGAAGACATGACCGGTTACATCGATGAAGTGCGTACTAAGCACGGCAATAGAGCTCTTTTTAAAGAATTTGAAGGCGTGGCAAAGAGCTGGAGAGAAGATATCACCTACTATGCCCCGCCGGGGTTTTTCGCCAGAAAGTGGAGGGCGATTTTGGCTTTTTGGAAGGCTTAGCTAGAGCTGGTATCCATAATATTCGAGATTCCTTTCTTGATGATTTATTACAGCACAAGCCCAGCTGATGGATGCCGATTTGCCATGGACTAATTTTATCTAGAAGCATCATTTTGCGCTTCTACTAGGCGCGCTTTTCCACCGACTCAGGCGAGAAGGTTAACCGCTTGGGACCTGTGGGATGACCGATACGCTCGCCGACACCATTGAAGTGGCCGCGCTGACGACGCCTGTCGATCGCGCCCAGCTGACGCCGCGCGAGCGCGAGCGGCCGGCGCTTCTTTCCGTGGTCTGCCCCGCCTGCAATGAGGCGGACGCGCTGGAGCGCTTTCATGCGCGCGCGACGGCGGTGCTGCAGGGCCTCGGCCAGCCCTTCGAGCTTGTCTATGTGAACGACGGATCGGCGGACGCGACCCTCGGGCTGATGATCGCTCTGCGCGCGAAGGAGCCGACGACGACGGTGGTCGATCTCTCCCGCTCCTTCGGTCGCGAGATCGCACTCACCGCCGGGCTCGAAGCCGCGCAGGGCGACGCCGCCGTACTCATGGCCGCGGATCTGTCGACGCCGCCCGAAGCCCTGAAAGAGATGATCGCCGCTTGGCGCGAGGGCTATGACGTCGTCCGCGCCCGCCCGCCGCGGGGCCGCGCGCCGTCTCTGAAAGCGCGCCTCGCCGGGGCGCTCGGCTCCGATGTCGGCGAGCGGCCGGAATTCGCGCTTCTCTCCCGCAAGGCCGTGGAGGGCGTGAAGCGCCTGCGCGAGCGCCGCCGCAAGACGCGCGAGTTGCTCGGCTGGCTCGGCTTCCCGACGAAGCTCGTCCTGCATGACGCCTCCTTGGAGCCGGCGCCGGAGATCAGCCTCCGCCGCGAAGCGCGGGGCTTCTGGGAGCGGCTCGCGACCTCGCGCATTTCGCCGCTCCGCGCCGCGGCGGGGCTCGGCTACGCCATCGCCGCGACGGGGACTGTCATCGCCGCGCTCCTCACCATCGGCGCGCTCTTCGGGGCGCCCATCGGCTTTGCGGGATCGTTGCTGGCCGCCGTCGCGCTCTTCGCCGGGGCGCAGCTCGTCCTCCTCGGCGTCGTCGGAGAATATGTCGGGCGCATCCACGAGGAGGCGCGCGGGCGCCCGCTCTATGTGGTGAATGCGGTCCATGTCGCGCGCTTTGAAAAATCGAGCGGCGACCGGCGCGCCGCCGTCGACGCCCTCGCCGCCGCGGCGCGCGAAAAAGCCCCGAAAGCGTTGCCCGAGAGCCTCTCGGTTTAAGGCGCGGAACGCGCTATTTGCGGCGCGTCATGGTTCTGAAGTTCGCCCGATATCACGCGCCCCGCCTCCTGAAGTTCGGCGGCGTCGGCGTCGTGAACGTCCTCGTCGATTTCGGGGTCTATTCGTTCGCCTATTGGTGGTTCACGACCGCCTACGGCCTCGGCGAGCTGCGCGCCGCGGGGCCGGCGAACGGGCTCGGCTGGCTGTTTGCGGTGACGACCAGCTACGTCCTCAATTCCTATTTCACCTTCCGCCATAACGGCGAGCACGCGCCCCTGCGCCTGCGCTCGTACCTGCGTTTTGTCGGCGCCGGGCTCGCGGGGCTCGCGACCTCGACCATCATCCTCCTCTTCGCCCTCGATTTCCTGCGCGAGCAGCTGCCGGAGGTGCTGGCGACGCTCTCCCTGCCGACCGATCTCGCGCGCTTCGCCCCGCACATCGCCAAGCTCATCGCCATCGGCCTCGCCTTCTGGGTGAATTACGCGGCGAGCTACATGCTCGTCTTTCGGCCGCTCGCGAAGGAGGCCGATGAGGATGAGGCGGCGGAGGAGCCCCGAATCGGCTGAAGCTGGCGCGGAACGCAAAGAGAACGTTTCGCCATGCCGCCTTTTCTCGACGCCCTGATCGCGGACCTTTCCGACATCGTGCGCGCCGCGCCCGTCATGACCGCCCTCGCCGCGGGCGGTCTGATCGGCGCTCTTCTCTTCGCTTTGCGGGCCCGGCGGTTGGCGGCGGAGGTCGCCGAGCTGGAAGCGGCGCAGGCGGCGGGCGATGCCGAACTCGCCGAAGCGCGCGGACGGGTGGAGGCCTTGTCCGTGCTTGAAGAAACGCTGGTCGCCGAGCGCGCCCGGCGCGAAGCGCTGGAGCGCCAGCTCGCCGTCTCCGAAACTAGGCTGGAGGAGCGCGAGCGTGCGGTTGGTGAAATGCGCCGGCGCCTCGAAGACGAGTTCCAGGGCCTGGCGAGCCGCCTTCTGGACAAAAGCCAGGAGAGCTTCCTTCAGCGAGCGGACGAGACCTTCAAGCGTTATAAGGAGGCCGCCGCGGGCGACGCCGAGCAGCGTCGCAAAGCGGTCGACGATCTCGTGAAGCCCATCGCGTCGACGCTTGAGCGCTACGAGAAGGGCCTCGAAGAGTTCCGCACGACCACGGCGAAACGCGAAGGCGAGCTGATGACCCGCATCGGCGAGCTCGCTCGTGGCGCGGCCTCCGTGCGCGACGAGGCGCAGAAGCTCACCTCCGCGCTCCGCTCCGGCCCGAAAACACGCGGCCGCTGGGGCGAGGAGGCTCTGAAAAACGTCATCGAGATGTCCGGGCTGTCTCAGTATGCCGACTTCACTGAACAGAAGGAGACGGACGACAGCCGCCGCCGGCCGGACGTGACGGTCCGTCTGCCGGGCGAGCGCTTTCTCATCATCGACAGCAAGGTCGCCCTCGACGCCTATCTCGACAGTCTGGATGCGGAGACGGAGGAGGCGCGTACGGCGCATCTCGCCAAGCACGCCGCGGCCCTCCGCCAGCATGCTTTATCGCTCGCGTCCAAGGAATACGCCAAGGACGTGCGCGGATCGGTCGATTTCGTCGTCATGTTCGTGCCTGGCGACAACTTTTTTGCCGCCGCCGCCGAGGCGCGCCCGCAGCTTTTTCAGGAGGCGTTCGACAAGGGAGTCATCATCGCGACGCCGACGAACCTCATCGCGCTCCTTAAATCCATCGCCTTCGACTGGCGCCGCGAAAAGGCGACGGAGAACGCCTACAAGATCGCTGATATGGCGAAGGAGCTTTACGACAGCTTACGGAAGATGGGCGTCAACCTCGTCGGCCTCGGCAAGTCGCTCGAGACGTCTGTGAAGAAATACAACGAGCTGGTCGGCGGCGTTGAAGCGCGCGTCATGCCCCGCGCCCGCCGCTTCGCCGAGCTGGAGCTTCCGGGTACCGAAGAGCGCATCGGCGAACTGCCGCCCGTCGAAAGCGACGTCCGCGAGGTGCGTGAAGACCGCGACCTCATTACAGGGCCGTCGGATGAGGACGCGGATGAGATCGCCGCCGAGAGCGAAAAGGACGAAGCGGCTTAATTCAGGCTCCCGACTTCCCGCGGCTTGACCGCGGGACCCATGGAAATTGATTGAAGCCTGCGCCGTGGATTGTATTCGTTTGCGGCGGCGGTGGCGCGCGCCCGACACGGGCCCCGCGGTCAGGCCGCGGGAGTTCGAGAAAATAACAAAGGGGGAAGTCATGAGTTCAGGGATCATCCGTTCAGCCGCCATCGGGGTCGGCGCGTTGGGCCTCGCCGCTGTCGCCGGGTGGGTCGCCATCGGGCCGGACTGGCGGGGGCTGTTGCGCTATCCGCCGGTGGGCGAGGACGTTCTGTTCTGGAGCGTCGAGCAGCGCGATGCGGTCTTCCGCATGTTCGATGCGCTGCCCTTCCTCCATCCTTTTGGAACCATCGAACGCGGCGAGACCGTCCGTGAGCTGCCGGAAGGAGCGCCGCTCGATCTCGGGCTTGATCTCGACGCCTTTATGGACGGTCAGCGCGCCGCTGGACTCGTAATTCTGCACGAGGGAAAAGTCCGCGTGGAGCGCTACGGTCTCGGCTTCGGGCCGGGCAAGCGCTGGACGAGCTTCTCGGTCGCGAAATCCCTCACCTCGACGCTGGTCGGCGCCGCCATCGCGGACGGGGCGATTGCGAGCCTCGATGATCCGGTCTCGGCCTATGTCGCGGGGCTCGAAGGCTCGCCCTATGACGACGTCACCGTGCACCAGCTCCTCACCATGACCTCCGGCGTCGGATGGAATGAGGACTATTACGACACACAGAGCGATGTCGCGCAGTTCAACAATGTCATACCGGTCGAAGGCGAGCGCTCCATCGTCACCTATATGAAAACGCTCGAGCGCGCCCATGAGCCGGGGACCTTCTGGAACTATTCGACCGGCGAGACGAACCTCATCGGCGTCCTCGTCAGCGAGGCGACAGGCGAACCGGTTGCGGACTACATGTCCCGCAAGATCTGGGCTCCCTTCGGCATGGAAAAGGACGCGACCTGGATTTATGGCGCCGACGGCGCTGAAATGTCCGGGTGCTGCATTCAGGCGACGACGCGCGATTTCGCGCGCTTTGGCCTGTTCATCATGGAAGGCGCGCGGATTGATGGAGAGGCCGTCGTCCCGGCGGACTATCTCGCCGAGGCGACGAGCCGTCAGGCGACGACCACCCGCCTCGGGCGCGAAGGCTACGGCTATCAATGGTGGATCGCCGAGGATGACGCCTTCATGGCGTCGGGCATTTTCGGGCAGACGATCTACATCGACCCGGCGCGCGAACTCATCATCGCCATGAACGCCAACTGGACGACCGCTCTCGGCGACAAGGACGGCGAGGCCGCCCGGCGCATGGCGTTCTTTGATGCGGTTCAGGCGGCGATCGACGCGGAGGCGACGGGGGGCTGAGCCTCAGTCGTCGTCGATTGTTTCAGCTTCATCAGCGTCATTTGCGCCGGAGCCGTTCGGCCCGCCTGCCTTCGCCGACAGCTCGAAGCGCTTGAGAAGATCGCGCGTGGTCGGATCTTCGCGCTTCAGGCCCCGTTCGCGAAACCGACCCTTCGCTTCGATGGTGTAAGCGCGGCGGGCGACGTTGTCGCGGGACGAACGAAGAGCGTCGAGCTCTTCGCGCGTTTCGGAGTGGCGTGTCTCGAATGCGGCGATGCGCGAGGAGAGGTCTGCGAGATCGTCGAGGAGAAAGACCGCTTCCTGACGGACTTCTTCGGCTTCGGCGCGGGTCTCCGCGTCGCGCATCATGGCGCGCATGGTGTTGAGCGTCGCCATCAGGGTCGTCGGCGAGACGATCCAGACGCGGGCGCGATAGCTGTCCTGAATGACGTCCGGATGATGCGCGTGAAGCTCCGCGAACGCCGCTTCAGAAGCCATGAACATCAGCGCGGAATCGGCTGTCTGTCCGGGGATAATCAGATGCTCGGCGACATCGACGAGATGCTTCAGCGTCGCGCGGCGGTAGTTCTTGCGCGCGGTCTCCAGATCCTCGTCGGAACGGGCGTCGACGACTTCCTGAAACTTCGAGATCGGGAAGCTCGCATCGATGGCGAGGGCGCCGGGCGGGGAGGGAAGGCCGATCAGGCAGTCCGCGCGCTTGCCGTTGGAGAGGCGCGCTTCGAAGGAATAGGCCGATGGCGGCAGGGCGTTGCGGACAATGTCCTTCAGCTGCATCTCGCCAATGGCGCCGGGCGCGCGTTTCGCCGAGAGGATGGAGCGCAACTCGCCGACATCGCGGGCGAGGGCGTTCACGCCGGTCTGCGCCGTCGCGATCAGGTTGATGCGCTCTTCGAGCGAGCGCTGGGAGGTTTCCGCGCGGGCGATCTGCGCGTTCACTGACTCCGACAGGCTCGTCGCGAACCGGTCGAGCCGGGCGTCGAGCTCGCCCTGAACGTCGCCGATGCGGGTCTCCAAGAGCCGGGTCGTCTCGCTCAGCTCTTTCACGACGGAGCTAGTGAGGGAATCGAGGCGCGTCTCCACCTGCGAGGCGACGGTCTGGCGCACGGATTCGGCGTTCGAGGCCACATTCTCGAGGCGGGAGGCGACGCGTTCCTGCGCCTGCGCAAGGGCGTCGAGCCGCGCGTTCAGCGCCGCGCGGCGGTCGTCTTCTTCGCGGGCGCGGAGCGAAACGGCGTCCGTGTCGCGGCGCGAGCGCAGGATGGTGAGGGTGAATAGGGCGGCGACGGCGGCGAACACCAGCGCGAAGATGAAATAAAGCAGCATCTGCCCGCCGTTCGACGTTTCCGCCGCGGCGGCGTCGAGCGCTGTCTGCGCGGCCTGACCTCGGCCGGCGAATTCCTGGACGGCGACCGCAAGCCCGCCGGGCGCGCCGGCGAACGTCACTGCGGAAACCGCGCCCTTAACGATACTCAACACGTCAGGACCCCCTCGCGGTGCGGGCGACAACCACCCTTCAACTTTTTAGGGTGGAGGTCGTTTTATGCTTGACAGACCCTAAACGAAAAAAGCGTGGAAAGCGAGCGCGTTGACCGTTTCGCGGCGCGCGCTTATCTCCCGATCATGGCCGTCAAAGAGATCATCACCGCGCCGGACCCGCTTCTGCGCGAGGTTTCCAAGCCCGTCGAGCGCGTGGACGACGCGCTCCGGGCGCTTATGGACGACATGCTGGAGAGCATGTACGCGGCGAACGGCATCGGCCTCGCCGCCATTCAGATCGGCGTTCCGAAGCGAGTGATCGTCATGGACCTCGCCAAGGAAGACGAGGAGCCGCAGCCCCGCTATTTCGTCAATCCGGAGATCCTCGATCCGGCCGAAGAGCTGAAGCCCTATGAAGAGGGCTGCCTCTCGGTGCCGGACTTCTTCGACGAGGTGGAGCGCCCGGCGACCTGCACCATCAAATATCTCGACTATGACGGAAACGACGTGGTGGAGAAGGCCGAGGGCATGCTCGCGGTCTGCATCCAGCACGAGATGGATCACCTCGAAGGCGTCCTCTTCATCGACCATCTCTCGCGGCTCAAACGCGAGCGCATCCTCAAAAAGCTGAAAAAAGAGCGCAAGCTCGAAGCGGCGGAGTAGGCGTAATGCGCCTCGTCTTCATGGGCACGCCGGAGTTTTCGGTCGGCGCGCTGGCGGAGCTCGTCGCCTCGGGCCATGAGGTCGTCGCGGTCTACACCCAGCCGCCGCGGCCCTCCGGGCGCGGACAGAAAGAGCGAAAGTCGCCCGTTCATGAATTCGCCGAAGCGCATGGTCTCCCCGTCCGCACGCCGCTGAATTTCAAAGGCGCAGATGAGCGCGACGCGTTCGCTGCGCTTGATCTCGACGTCGCCATCGTGGTCGCCTACGGGCTTATCCTGCCGCAGGCGGTGCTCGACGCGCCGCGGCTCGGCTGTCTTAATCTGCACGCGTCACTGTTGCCGCGCTGGCGCGGCGCCGCGCCCATTCAGCGCGCCATCATGGCGGGAGACGCCGTCACCGGCGTTCAGGTGATGCGCATGGAGGCGGGGCTTGATACCGGCGCGGTGCTTCTCTCCGAGACGGTTCCGATCCGCGCCGATGATACCGCGTCCAGCCTGCACGACCGGCTGGCGGCTGCCGGCGCGCAGCTTCTCCCACGCGCTCTGGCGGCGCTGGATCGGGGCGGCCTGCAGGAAACGCCGCAGGCGGAGGAGGGCGTCACCTACGCGCGCAAGATCACGCCGGATGAAGCGCGCATCGACTGGGGCCGGCACGCCGCCGAGATCGACCAGCACGTGCGCGGCCTCAGCCCGTTCCCGGGCGCCTGGTTCGAAGCACCGGGCCCCGATGGGCCGGTGCGCGTCAAGGCGCTCATGTCGGCGATGGCGGACGGGACGGGCGCGCCGGGCGAGGTGCTGCGCACCGCGGGCGCGCTCATCGTCGCCTGCGGGGAGGGCGCGGTGGCGTTCACCCGGCTGCAGCGGGCCGGCAAGTCCGCGCAGGACGCCGACGCCTTCTTGCGCGGCGCGCAGATCGGACCGGGCGACAGGCTCTCGTGACGGCGCGCTATCGCCTGACCATCGAGTATGACGGGCGGCCATTCGTCGGCTGGCAGCGCCAGACGAACGGGTTCTCCGTGCAGGAAGCTTTAGAAAGCGCTGCGCGCGCCTATTGCGGCGAGGCGGTGGTCGCCCATGCGGCGGGGCGGACGGACGCGGGCGTCCATGCCCTCGCCATGACCTGCCATATCGAGCTTCCGCGCGATGATGGCGGTGATGTCGTGCGCGATGCGCTCAACCACCACCTTCGCGCTGACGCCGTCTCGGTGCTGACGGCTGAGCGGGCGGCGGAGGATTTTCACGCCCGCTTCTCGTGCATCGGCCGGCGCTACGAATACCGCATCCTGTCGCGTCGGGCGCCCCCGGCGCTGCAGGCGGGCCGCGTCTGGCATGTTCCGTATGCGCTGGATGAAGAGGCGATGGCGGAGGCGGGCGCGCGGTTGCTCGGGCGCCACGATTTCACGACCTTTCGCTCGGCGCACTGTCAGGCTGACAGTCCCGTCCGCACCCTCGACCGGGTTGATGTCTCGCGCGAAGGCGCTGAGATCGTCGTGCGCTGCGCGGCGCGGAGCTTTCTGCACAATCAGGTCCGCTCCATCGTCGGCACGCTCGAGCGCGTCGGCGCCGGACGCTGGTCGCCGGATGATGTTTCCGCCGCGCTGACAGCCGCGGACCGTTCGGCCTGCGGACCGGTCGCGCCCCCGGACGGGCTTTATTTCGTAGAAGCAATCTACCCGGACGAAGCGGGTGAGAGAAGCCAGACGATGAGCCCCGTCAGCCCGTAGCTGATGAGGAGTCCCGCGATCAGGAACGTACTGATGAGGCCTACGGCGGGGCCCGCTTCAAGTCCGACGGCGCGCCGGGCGAGCCCCCAGTTGAGATAGAGGCTGAGGACCAGCGCGCCGAGACCGACCATCACGGCGATTTCAGCGAGCGCCCCGGTCGTCACCGCCGGGGCGGCGATGACGATCGCGAGGGTCGATCCGATGGCGGAGAAAAGCTGCACCCAGTTGTAGCCGACGATAGTCTGCGCGGCGCGCGTCTCCGCTCCCGTCGCGCGCAGGACGCCGGCGAGGATGGCGAGCTCGGCGATCCAGGAGAGAAGCAGTTGCCCCGCCTCCATGGCGAAGGCGGCGGGAAAGGTGAGGGAGGCCCACACCGCGCGCGCCGCGTCGTCGGCCGCCGACTCGAACGGCACCGAGCGCACGGCCGCGGTCGTCAGCGCGAGCATCGGCAGAATGAAGAGGAGAACGCCGAAGGAGCCGAAGACGCCGTCCGTCGAGAGATCGAGCCCGTCCTCCCAGTCCTCGCGGCCCCGCGCCATGCGCCAGACGCCGAGAAGGTGGGCGCGGATATGGGCGAGGCTCATCATCGTCGGAAATAGCGCTTCAGGATCTCGTCGTAGACGTCGGTCAGTTTGCGTATATCGGATGCGGAGACCCGTTCGTCGACCCGGTGCGACAGCCCGCCCGGCAGCCCGATTTCCGCGATGGGGCAGAGACCGGCGAACAGCGCCGCGCTCGCGGGCGCGCCGCCATAACGCCGCTCCGGCGCCGCGCCGGTCGCCGCGGCGACCGCCTCGGCTGCGAAGTCGAGCCAGACCGGATCTTCACAGACGAACGGGGCGGAAAGGGGGCGGACCTCGAAGCGCCAATCGGAGGTGAGCCCCTCGGCGGCGGCGCGTAGGCGACGTTCGAGAAATGTCGTCAGCGTCTCCGCCGTCCAGCGCGGATTGTAGAACGCGGTGAGCCGCGCGTTCGCGATCGCAGGCTGCAGGCTCCAGCCCGCGGCGTCGGCGTTGATGGCGACGAGGCCGAGGGCGCTCGGCGGGAACTTCTCCGCGCCGCCGTCGAGCGGCTCTGAAAGCAGGGCGTTCAGAAGCCGCGCGAGCGCGGTGGACGCGCTTTCGCTTTCCGTACCCGTCAGATGGTGCGCGGCGTCGACGGTGAGATCGGCGAGGATGACCCCGCAGCGCCCGGCGACCACGCTGTCCGCAGCGGTCTCAACGCCTGCGGCCGATCCGATGATCGCGTGATCGAACCGCACGCCGAGGGTGTCGAGACGGTCGCGCGCCATGTCCGCGCCCGGCCCGTTTTCGCACCAGCCGCCGCCGGTGATGAGCACGCTGAGCGACCCTTCGCCGACGCCGCCCGTCAGCACGAGGCGCGAGACGGCGGAAAGGAAAGCGGCGATGGCGCCTTTCATGTCCGCCGCGCCGCGGCCGTAAAGCATGTCGTCGATGATGTCCGCCCGGAAGGGCGGCGCGGTCCACGCGTCTTCATCGCCGACGGGGGCGACGTCGATATGCCCGCCGAAACACAGATGCGGCGAACCGGAGCCCATGCGCGCATAGAGAAGATCGGCCGGCGCCTCGCTCGCGGGATCGCCGATCCAGCGCGAACAGGCGAAGCCGAGCCCGGCGAGCGCCGCTTCCAGGTCGCCCATCGCTCCGGCGTCGAGGGGGGCGACGGAGGGGCGGCGCACGAGGCGCTGGGCGAGTTCAACAGGGTCGCGCGCGATCATGGCGCGAGAATTAACGCTGAAAGAGTTTCAGATCGGCGAACGCCGATGGGTCAGCCGCGCAGGAGTTCGTTAACGGACGTCTTGGCGCGGGTGCCCGCGTCCACCTGCTTCACGATGACGGCGCAATAGAGCGACGGGCCGCCATTCGGGTCCGGCAGCGCGCCTGGAACGACCACCGCGTAGGGCGGGACCTCGCCGCGAGTGACCGCGCCCGTCGCGCGATCGACGATCTTGGTCGAAGCGCCGAGATAAACCCCCATGGAGAGAACGGCGCCCTCGCGGACGATGACGCCTTCGGCGACTTCGGAGCGTGCGCCGACGAAGCAGCCGTCCTCGATGATCGTCGGCGTCGCCTGCAGGGGTTCCAGAACGCCGCCGATGCCGGCCCCGCCGGAGATGTGGCAGTTCGCACCGATCTGCGCGCAGGACCCGACCGTCGCCCAGGTGTCCACCATCGTCCCCTCGCCGACATAAGCGCCGATATTGACGAAGCTCGGCATGAGCACGGCGCCTTTTGCGATGAACGATCCTTTACGGACGGTCGCAGGCGGCACGGCGCGGAAGCCGGCCTGCGTGAAGTCCTCGGCGGTCCATCCCTCGAATTTGGAGGGAACCTTGTCCCACCACGGGCCGGGCGAGGGGTCGACGCCGTTCACGCCCGGCGCGTCGCCCATGGCGCGCATGGCGTTGAGGCGGAAAAAGAGGAGGACGGACTTCTTCAGCCACTGATTGACCGTCCACGTCCCGTCGGCGCTTTTCTCCGACACGCGCGCGCGACCGGAATCGAGCATCTCCATCGCCATCTCAACGGCGGAGCGGACGGGGCCGCGGGTCTCCGGCGTGATGTCGGCGCGGGCCTCCCAGGCCTCCTCGATGATCGTTTCGAGTTCAGCGGCGGACGTCGCCATGGCGGGCTCCTTCAGGTGTTGGTCAGGCGGCGACGCGAACGACGCCGAGGAAGTCGTAAAGATCGTCCGTCGCATGATGGACGTGCGGTTCGCCCGAAGCGTTGGCGGCGGGGCGTTTTTCCGCCGGCTCATCCGCGATCCACGGCGCCTGCGAGGTGACGAGCACGGTAGTCATGCCGAGGGCGTGCGGCGCTTCCAGGTTCTGGACCATGTCCTCGAACATCGCCGAGCGCGGCGCGTCAACACCGTGGCGGGCGAGGAACCGTTCATAGGTTGCAATATGCGGTTTCGGAAGGAACTCCGCCGCCTCGATGTCGAACATCTCCGTAAAGACGCTGTCGAGGCCGAGGCGCGCGCAGACGTTTTCGGCGTGCTTCACCGAGCCGTTGGTGAAGACGTATTTTTCGCCGGGCAAGGCCGAAATACGGGCCGCGAGCTCCGGATGCGGATCGACGGGCGTCAGGTCGATATCGTGCACGTAGTCCATAAATTCATGCGGATCGCAGCCATGGACCTTCATGAGCCCCGCGAGCGTCGTGCCGTACTCTACATAATACTGCTTCTGCAGCGTGCGCGCTTCCGCGTGGGCGAGATTGAATTTCGTCTCGATGAACGCCGTCATCCGCTGATCGATCTGCGCGAAGAGGTTGCAGTCGGCGGGATAGAGCGTGTTGTCGAGGTCGAAAATCCAGTTTCTGACGTGGGTGAAGTCCGCCATCGCGTCAGCGGCCGGCGCCTGACGCGGTGCGCGAAAAGACGTCGGCTCGGAAGCGGTGGGTCCAGCTTTTCGCGTCGCCCAGCTCGATGCGCTTGAAGTTCGCGACCTCATAGCCTTCGGCGTCGCAGTCAGCTTCGCTGTCGATTTCGAATTCGACCGGGCTGATGCACAGCGCTCGTTCGCCGCCTTCCATAACGAAGTCCTCGTCGTCGCGCTCCATCACGGCGTAGACGTAGTAATGGTCCGAGGCGAGATCGTCTTTCATCACCTTCGTGCAGCTTTCCGCGTCCACATACCACCAGCCGCGCGAGCGGTAGGCGTCGGCGTCCACCGGTTCGGCGATGGCCGCCCAGATCGGCGTCGAGGCGTCATTGCAGACAAAGAAGCCGAGCTTGGATTCGCGCTCGAGGGCGAGACGGATCAGCGCGTCCACCACGTCCGTATCCGTCGCGTCGGAAGGGATCTTCTGTTCGCGCTTGAAGCGGGCGAGCTCCAGCTGCGTGCGGCGGCCGATGGCGCCGTCCACCGGCCCCGCATCATAGCCAAGATCATTCAGGAGGCGCTGAAGCCCGGCGGCTTCGGCGCTGACGACCGAGAAGTCCGTCTCCTCATGGAAGTCCGTTCGCCAGTCTCCGGACTCCGCTTCAGACACATCGACCACGGAGAAATTGCGCTGGCGTCGCGGATCCGCCTGGCAGGCGGCCTGATTGCGCAGGGTGAAGAAGCCCGTCTCCTCCACGCAGAGCGGCTGCTCGCCGGACCAAGTGGCCTGTTCGCCACGGTGGGCCGGGATCGCTTCGGCGTAGACAAAATAGCGGCCTTCGCGCACCTGCTCGTTCAGCACCACTTGGCACTGGCCGGGGCGCAGGCGCCACCAGCCGCGGGTGGAGAGCCGCTGGCCGTCTTCATAGCCGATCGCCGCAGAGAGGACGTAGCTCGTCTTGTTGCAGAGACTGTATTCGGCCGCCGCGTTCGCGAGCATGGCCGCAAAGCCCGTCGCGATGGACAGGAGAATCGTCAGAATTTTCGCCATGCCTACTGTCACCCTCGGCGGCCCCGCCCAATTCGGCGTTTCTTCGCGTGAACGTGCGCGCCGATCAAGGCGGCTTACGCGCGCATGATGGCGGAATTTGAGCTGACGGGCGAGCGCCCGCGCGCGCAAGTGCTCGCGCCGCTGCCGCTGACGGGCGCCTACGACTATGTTTTCGAGCCGGAACTCGGCCTCCAGCGGGGGGATTATGTCGAGGTGCCGCTGGGGCCCCGGCAGGTGCGCGGCGTCGTCTGGGGGCTCGCCGCCGACCCCGCGACGCCTGCCGGCAAGCTGAAACCCGTCACAAAAAAGCTCGACGCGCCGCCTATGCCCGCGCGTGTGCGCGAATTCATTGACTGGGTGGCTGCCTACACGCTCTTCCCGCCCGGCGCCGTCCTGCGCATGGCGATGCGTTCCGGGCGCCAGATCGAGCCGCCGGCGCCGATGACGGTGTTCGAGGCGACCGGCGACATCCCGCCCCGCATGACCGACGGCCGCGCCGCCGTCCTCGCCGCCGCCGCGCGCGTGGGCTCCGCGGGCGCGAGCGAGCTTGCGACGGAGGCGGGGGCGAGCGCTGCGGTGGTGCGCGGTCTGGAAAAGGCGGGCGCGCTCCGCCGACGCGAGATCGACCCCGATGCGCCCTTTCCGACGCCGGATCCGCGCGCGGCGGGCCCCGTCCTTTCGCCTGAGCAGGCGCTCGCCGCCAAAGCGCTCCGCGCCTCGGTCGCGCGCGATGTTTTTACCGCGACCCTGCTCGACGGCGTCACCGGCTCCGGCAAGACGGAGGTCTATTTCGAGGCGGTCGCCGCGGCGCTTGAGAAATCGCCGAACGGGCAGGCGTTGCTCATGATGCCGGAGATCGCGCTCACCCAGCCGTTTCTGAAGCGCGTCGAAGCGCGTTTCGGCGCGGCGCCGGCGCTCTGGCACTCCGATGTCGGCGAGGCGGGACGCCGACGCGTCTGGCGGCGCGTGGCGGACGGGTCGGCGCGTCTGGTGCTCGGGGCCCGCTCGGCGCTCTTTCTTCCGTTCCGGGAGCTTTCCCTCATCATCGTCGATGAGGAGCACGAAAGCGCCTACAAGCAGGAAGACGGCGTCATCTATCAGGCGCGCGACATGGCCGTGGTGCGCGCGGCCCTCGGCGGCTTTCCCATCGTCCTCGCCTCGGCGACGCCCTCCCTCGAAACGCTCCAGAACTGCCATGACGGGAAGTATGAGCGTCTCGTCCTGCCCGCCCGGCACGCAGGCGCGGCGATGCCCTCCGTGGACGTCGTCGACATGCGCGAGGCGGGGCCGGAGGGCGGCGACTGGCTCGCCCCGGCGCTCGTTCAGGCGACGACGGAGACCCTGAAGCGCGGCGAGCAGACGCTCCTCTATCTCAACCGCCGCGGCTACGCTCCGCTCACCCTCTGCCGCAAATGCGGACACCGGATGAGCGCGCCGGGTTCGGACACTTGGCTTGTCGAGCACCGCTATGAGAACCGCCTCGTCTGCCACCACACCGGCTTCTCCATGCCGAAGCCGGAGAAGTGCCCGAAATGCGGGGCGAAGAACGGACTCTCCGCCGTCGGGCCGGGTGTGGAGCGCGTGGCGGAGGAGGCGCAGCGGCTCTGGCCGGAGGCGCGCATCGCGGTCTTCTCCTCAGACACGACGACCGCGCCCGGCTCTGCAAAGACGATCCTGGAAGCGATGGCCGCGCGCGAGATTGACATCCTGATCGCGACGCAGGCGGCGGCGAAAGGCCACCACTTTCCCGAACTCACCCTTGTAGGCGTGGTCGACGCCGATCTTGGCCTTGGCGGCGGGGACCTGCGCGCTGGGGAGCGGACCTATCAGGTGCTCACCCAGGTCGCGGGACGGGCGGGGCGCGCGGAGAAAAAGGGCCGTGTCCTCCTCCAGACCTATCAGCCCGAACACGCGGTCATCCGCGCCCTCGTCTCCGGCGATCGCGACGCCTTCATGCGCGCCGAAAACGCCGAGCGGGAGGCCTTCGGCTTTCCGCCGCACGGGCGCCTCGCCGCGATCCTTCTCACCGGCGAAAACGAGGCGCGGGTGAATGAAGCCGCCCGCGCCCTCGCGCTCGCTGCGCCGCAGGCGGACGGCGTGGAGGTCTGGGGCCCGGCGCCCGCGCCGATTTATCGGCTGCGCGGTCAGGTGCGCGTGCGCCTCCTCCTCAAGGCGCGCAAGGACGTGCACGTGCAGGCGTACCTGAAAGACTGGCTGGCGCTGGTGAAAGTTCCCTCCGGCGTTCGGCGCGTCGTCGACGTCGATCCGTACTCATTCCTCTGAAGACTGCGACAATCGGACAGATGGCGGCGGCCGCTTGGCGTTGCGCCGGAAGCGGGGGCCATGCTAGACGCCCCCGAAACCTCGCTGAGCGCGGGGGCGCTTCGCGCATTCCGGCGTTCGTTTTCGTTTAAGTTCAAGGCTTTAGGCGCGCCGCCCGGCGCCGCTGAAGCGCATATGGAGACCGGGGCCGACCCGGACCGCGCCTATGTCCGCTGCAAGGTCTTCCCACGGCGTCGCCGGCCGCTACGCCTCGGCGCTCTTTGATCTCGCCCGCGACGGCGGCGCGCTGGAACAGGTCGAAGGCGATCTGGAAGCGCTGTCGCGCGCTCTCGCCGGGTCCGAAGATTTCCGCCGTCTGACGAAGAGCCCAGTCTTCTCGAAAGACGACAAGGAAAAGGCCGTCGCGGCCCTCGCCGACAAGATGCAGGCCTCGGCGCTGACGAAGAATTTCCTCGGCGTTCTCGCCCGCAACCGGCGCCTCTTCGCCCTTGATGACGTGATCGAGGCGTTCCGCGCCCTCGCCGCCGACCATCGCGGCGAAGTGCGGGCCGAAGCGACGACCGCCGTTCCGCTGGATGACGAACGCGTCCAGCGCCTCAAAACCGAAATCGAAGCGGCCGTCGGCCGCGCCGTGCGTCTCGACGCCAAGGTGGATGCGAACCTCCTCGGCGGCGTCGTGGTGAAGATCGGATCGAAAATGATCGACTCTTCGCTGCGCACGAAACTTCAACGCCTGAAATCCGCCATGAAAGGGGCCTGAGCCAGATGGACCTCAACGCCGCTGAGATCTCCTCGATCCTCAAAAGTCAGATCCAGGACTTCGGCAAGGAAGCCGAAGTCTCCGAGATCGGACAGGTTCTGTCCGTGGGCGATGGCATCGCCCGCGTCTACGGCCTCGACAACGTCCAGGCGGGCGAAATGGTCGAGTTCGACAACGGGGTGAAGGGCATGGCCCTCAACCTCGAAGCCGATAACGTCGGCGTCGTCATCTTCGGCGACGACACGGGCGTGAAAGAAGGCGCGACCGTCAAACGCACGCAGTCGATCGTGGACGTGCCCGTCGGCAAGGGCCTCCTCGGGCGCGTCGTCAACCCGCTCGGCGAACCGATCGACGGCAAGGGCCCGATCGAGGCGACCGAACGCCGGATCGTCGACGTGAAAGCGCCGGGCATCCTGCCGCGTAAGTCCGTCCACGAACCGATGCAGACGGGCATCAAGTCCATCGACGCGATGATCCCGATCGGCCGCGGCCAGCGCGAGCTG
>CAYFIB010000020.1:0-57803 GCA_964342855.1 uncultured Caulobacterales bacterium | reverse complement strand
CAACTGATGGTGTACTTTTGCGAAAAATTGATGATGTTTTATTTGCTATTTACAACAGCGTTTTAAAGGTTAATTTATGCCTTTAAGAGTATATTTACATACATAAAACCAATGTATATTTTCGATTATAGTCAATGTATATTTTTTCAACAAGATTATGCTCTCAGACGCCTATAGCACATATTTTTAATATATTATTTCTATAATTTATAATATATTTTTGGTTGAAAATAAGCTTAAAAATGCTTCTTGATTATGATTCTTTTTTGAAATTATATTTTCGAATATATTCTGAATATACTTTACCTAATAAAAAGTGCCTACAGATGCTCTAATGGCCGTTTTTATATATATTTTCTTGTATATTTTTGTGTATAATTTCTTTTGAAATATGGTAGACTATTTATACAAACTTGTGAAGGTTAAGCAAATAGGAACTCACTAAATCTAATGATAGAAAGTAACAACTGTAAATCATAAAGTGTGACACTTGATTTTAGTTAAAAACATTCATTATCTAGTCCTATCTGTAATTTTATAAAATCAATGGGAAAATACGCAACATAAAGTGCAACACTTTGTGTTGCACTATTAATACATAATTAGCTGGTTATAAGCTAATTATGTATTTACTATCATGCACTGCGTGATACCATCTTGCTTACATTTTTTCTAAAAATATAACTCCTTATGAATAGGCTATTTTATGATCATTATCTGAAAAGTATTGAAAGGGTGTATTGTGAAAAAAAATCATTAAACAATGAATTAAAAACAGCTATATGAGATGTTGAAAGCCATTTTAACAAAAAAATTCATTGTGAATTCATTTTCCTGTAAGGAAAAATACCCCGTAGGGCAAGCGGGAACGCCATCTTTTCCATGTGTAACTTGGAAAGTGGCGTTCCCGCTTGCTATCACTAGCGTGGATACGTGTGGGCAAAATGGGTAACTTTTCTCCTTGTGAAACTTGGAGAATTGTAAGCAAAGAAAAGATATATGGTTTAAATACGAATCTAAAAACTACTTTCATTGATTTTTTCAATCTTAAACAAACATAAAATGACAGAAGGTATTTTTAACACAATAAAAGAAAACGATTTTAATAATCGAGTAAGACAAGCTTTATTGGGTAAATATGGTCAAAGAAAGACCTTTGAAGAAATCCCACTCAATATCATAGAAATTATAAGCGGAGAAGAACCTAACATACGTAGAAAAGTAACTGTCAAAATAGGAAATGGAGATAGCTTAAGATCAATAGGTGATATAGATTCAACACTTGAAGAAATTGTTAGAAGCATTTATCAAAGTGTAGATCTTAATAGTGAATTAAGAAGTGTGGAAACAGAAATTTTGGAATAGTCCTGACAGGAAAAGCGTAGCTTTCCGAAAAGGGCTATTCCAAAATTTATTGCGAGGTTGAAGGAGCGCAGCTCCTTGGGTTTGAGCGTCAGCAATTGAGCCAGTATATTTCCATCGCGAGCCGTTTACGAGTTGAGCACTTAGCCACGGGATGGGAATGCGTCAGCATGTAGTAACGTGTGCGAAGTGCAACACGCAGGCGAGCCAGACAATAAGCACGGAAGGATTTAAATAAATAGGTGCGTAGCACTTGATTAAATCCTGAAAGTGCGCGTGAGTGTATAACTGGAAATGTGAAGCAAAGCAAAGTGAAAATTTACCTGTGCGCAGCGAACAATATTTTGCTTTTTTGATTTGCGGAACATTGGAAGGAAGGAACAAACACCTTATTTCCATATCCGAAACTCCATTAATTTTTGTTAAAAAAATTTTATATTTATGATTAAAATCGTACCTTCGCACTCCTTTACGCGAGTTACATGACACAGAATGTCTACTCTGATTTGAGCGCAATAATACTAGAATAAATACTCTAACTAATTTTAGCTTCGCTATAGAAGAGTATAATCCTCCTAAAAGTATATTTTGTTATAATTTTTATTGGTAAAATGCTATAGTATATTTTGATTATTATATTTATATCATTTATATTTAAATAAATTTTTTAAAAAAATACAGTGATTTCTTCTTTTAAAGAAAAAATTATTATATTTGCAGTCTCTATATCAGGGGCGATGGGGCTGGATTACATTTAATTCAGAGTGGATTCTCTGTGCTAGAAAGAAAATAACATTTTATTATAGTTGATTTGTAATAAAAGTTTTTTTTAACATTGAATAAAAAAAGTCACCCCCAAAGGAGTGACTCTTAAATAGTCAAAGAGTGGTCAAGATATATTGAAGATTCGATTGTGTTAAATAAAATAACACAGACCACTTAATAAAAATGAGGAAGAACTTGGATAGGCTTCGCAAAAATCTTTTCCAAGCCTTCTTCATATCGTATTTATTAGCTATTTTTATCTGAATCTTCAATTTCAGAAAAATAGTCATAGTGGTGCGAATATACACAAAAAGGTAATTATCCCAAAATAATAATTAGAATATTACAACACTCCATAAAAATTAGTATAAAAAGAAAATAAACTTTTTATTTCCCCACTTATCTACTTCCTCATTCCATTTTTCTAGAATTCCTAATTTTTTGGCTGTTAGGAATGATTTATTGAGTGTAGTAACAATGCGTCCGTGGTGTCTGGACTCTTTATATCGCTCCATGTTTAGGAGCTCAATTAGCTTTGATTCAGTATAACTTACTGTTGATTCTTTAGCGTAATGTTTTGCTCTGTAAATGGTTTTGATGAAAAGTTCTATACTCGGGTTTTGTCTACCTGTATTGATTTTTCTGATTCTAGAATTTATATCTGAAGGAAGATTAAAGTAGGTGTTATTATCTGTTTTCTCGAAATTACAGAACATGCCATTAACTGTGAGTTTTACAGTCTCTCTATCTGATAAGCCTTTCCTTTTCTCATATTCATAAATTCGCACCAGTTGCTTGATCTGCATGGTTTCTTTCTTATCTGTATTTGTCAATATAAAGAAATGCTTAAAGTGGAGATTGATAAGTGAATCTCTAATAAAACCTTTCTGTTTGACATCAAACCTACCATGTTTGGTTTTTGATAAACCTGCATACTCATACAGCTCCTTCAAGTTAATTTCGAAATAAGCTTCATCCAATTTCTCCATAAAAGTAAGTTTACCTTCTGCTTTGGCTTTTTGTGCAAGTGCTACTGTAGCTGTAAGAATTCTAATATCAGTAGTATTGAGCTCTTTAGTTACTTTTGATTTTACCTCATCTGGGAGCTTATTTAAAAGGTTTTTAGGGAAATCTATAGTGAATATAGTATCAGATGTTTTATTTATCTCTAAAACCTTATGAATAGCTAAATTGGCTTCTTGTAAATATTTATTGGCTTCATCGTCTTTAATTGACTGTCCTATCTCAATTTTATAAAGCTTATTAGGGTAATAAATCACATTCCGATCTGAATTTTGCATCTTCTTTTATTTAACTATTCTATGACAAGTATTAAAATAATGTAGATTTCTAGCGCAGTTTGGTATGGACTTCTGGCGCAGTTTGGTATGGACTTCTGGCGCAGTTGGTATGGACTTCTGGCGCAATTGGTATGGACTTCTGGCGCAATTGGTATGGACTTCTGGCGCAGTACCCTCTTGTAAGTATCTCATAGTCAGTAAATTATACCCGATTTTTTCCCTATATAATATATATAAATTATATAATTTATATATAGCTCGAATTTTTGATTTGAAAATTCGGCTATATGCTATTTCTTATTGTTCTTATACCAATCAATATAGTTTTGCAAAACTATATGAACTAGTTGCCCAGGAAATGCGACTTTTTCCTTATCTGCAATTTCTTCCATCTGCTCCAGTATTTCTGTTCGCATTCTAAAAGGTGAGTATTTACTATTTCGCTTATTCCGTTTCTTTTTTGCTTTAATAACTTTTGGAGTAGGCATGGTACTGTTATCAGATTCATTCTGCATATCGAGCATATCATCAACATCTCCGAAAGTTGGCATGTTTGTACCAATTAAATTATCAAAGTCACTATCAACTGTTTTTTTCTTGCTCATATCACATTAATTTTTGTTCTACCTCTTTCATGTAATTATTAAATTCATCTGCTGTATTACCCAATACAATTGTTTCAGCTGTAGACAGATTTCTATCATATCTAATTCTGTAGCTTAAACCATTGTTAAAAAGTTGTAAGCCCCCAACACCTTGCAGTTTCTGGATTAAAGTGCTTTCAATGGTATTATCCATTTTATTTGGAATCCCAAAAATCTGAAAATCGAAACCCTGCTTCTGTCTAAGCTCTTGTATCTTCGGAAGTACTTTTAAAAATTTAACTGTACTTGCAATATCTGTTCGTCTTGGCACTATTGGTATGCAAACTATGTCAGATAAAAGAATGCTATTATAAACTTCCTCCCCACCCATCTTACCTGGCACATCAACTATAATGTAATGATACTTTTTACCTACTTCGAATAATAGGTTTCTGTAATCATTTTTACTTTTGGTAGTCCAGTTAAAATACAATACATCATATCGTGTATTTTCCTTATTGCGGTTGTAAATATCTATTACACTTTGCTGAGGATCTCCATCTATCAAAAGTACTTTCTTACCATATCTATTGGCAATTGCTGTACTTGTTAGCACTGATAATGTGCTCTTTCCGCTTCCACCCTTTTGGGTTGAAAATGATATTATTCTGGTCATGTTTTTAATGTATACGGTATAATATTATACATACTAATTAAGAAAAACAATTATGAATCATAATTTATTTGTTATCAGTTATTTACAATGTATACACTATACATAGTATACTAAGTATATGATATATCAAAATTAACAACTATATTTGGTTTGATTATTTATTAAAATAGATATGGAGCTCATAAAAATATATAATGGCGCTACGGTTTTTGCCAGAGAGTTATATCAATATTTAGAACTTAATAAAGCGCACTGGAAAAGATGGTATACAAAAAATATAACACAGAATCCTTATGCCATAGAAAATGAAGATTGGGAGGGGTTCACCATTATGGTGAACGGTAATAAAACATGCACTTTTAAGTAAAACCAATGAAAGTAAAGTAACAAGCAGTCTATAGTGTTGATATTAAAAATTAAACTACACTGTGTGTTAGTGGTAATATGCTTTTTAGGTATGCAAAGGGTAAAACTATTTTTAATAAGATATTATTATCCTGTCAGTAATCTTTATATACTGAAACTATTGACTTTATATATTGTCCAAGTAAAATTGAAAATCATGAGAATTCCATTAGAAAAAACAGCAGGAGAAATGTTAAAAGAATATCAGGATAAATTTTCTAACACTCAAGATAAATGGCAAAAACAAAATATAGAAAGGTATATTAATTTTTTAGAGCAATTAGATTCTCAATTAGAGTTTAGATTCTTTGAGGAAGAATGGAGAAAAGTGTGATATATAGCTAAATATTGAAGTGCGTGTATGTTACTATGTATTTCAAATACAATCATTATTATTTAATGTTTTTCAATAGTAATTGATCTATTTAGTAAATACTAACTTTCTATATTGAAAGTGTAATATCTTCTATATTTAATAAGAGGTATAAGATTAAAATACCTAATCACATTGTACCCTATCAGGTATAATTATATTTTATTTATTTATTTTGCACCCTAAAGGGTATAAAATAAGATTAAATGAAAATATTATACCCGATAGGGTACTTTATAGTTTTAATATGGAAACAATAGAACTTAATTTATTTGTGAAGCAAAAAAGAAAATCATTAGGTTTAACGCAAGAAGAATTTGCTTTTAAAGCAGGAGTGGGTCTTAGATTTTTGAGGGAATTAGAACAAGGTAAGGAAACATTGAAAATAGATAAAGTAAATCAGGTATTAAAACTTTTTGGTTATCAACTTGGTCCAATTCCATTAAATAGGAATAAACTATTAAATGAAAAAAGCTAAAATATACATGCATAAGAATTTTGCAGGAATTCTTATCGAAGATGAAGAGGGTTATCATTTTCAATATGATAAAAATTATCTTACAACAAAAGCTTCACAACCCATTAGTTTAACTTTACCTTTAATTGAAGAAGCTTATAATAGTAAAGTGTTATTTCCTTTTTTTGATGGATTAATACCTGAAGGATGGTTATTAGGAATAGTTGAAAAAAATTGGAAACTCAATATAAGAGATCGCATGAGCATATTATTACTTACTTGTAGAGATTGTATAGGTGCTGTTTCTGTAGAGCCAATAAATGATGAAGAGGAAAATGAAAATTAAGCGTTGTTTATATTGTTATAAGGAATTGTCAGAAAGTGATATAGATTATCATCCTAAATGTAGTAAGTCTTTTTATGGTAAACTATCTCCTCCAAAGTTGGAATTTACCGATGATGATATAATAAAAATGGCAGAGCAAGTTCTTAAAAATCAGCAAACTGTAACAGGAGTACAACCTAAACTATCACTTAAACTTGAGGAGGATAATACTGATTCACATTCTGATAGAATTACTATTGTTGGAGGGTTAGTAGGTAATTATATATTAAAACCTCAATCTTCTGTATATAAAAATCTTCCCGAATTAGAGGATTTAACAATGCATTTAGCCAGAATTTCAAAAATAAAAACAGTAGATCATTCACTTATCAGATTACAATCTGGAAAACTTGCATATATAACTAAGAGAATAGACAGAAAGGAAGAGGAAAAGCTACATATGGAAGATATGTGTCAATTAACAGAAAGACTTACAGAAAATAAATATTCTGGATCGCATGAACAAATAGGAAAAGTAATATTAAAACATACAGCTAACCCTTTATTTGATATTATAAACTTCTATGAATTGGTGATTTTCAGTTTTATTACAGGAAATAGTGATATGCACTTAAAAAACTTTTCCTTACTAAAGGATGAAAATTTGAATTACAATCTTTGTCCTGCTTATGATTTAGTAGCTACTAAACTTCTGCTTGAAACAGATAAAGAGGAGTTAGCATTAACTTTAAATGGGAAGAAAAGAAAATTAAAAAGAAGAGATTTTGAAAGTGCAATGAAAACTTCTAAACTTGAGACCAAACAGATTGAAAATCTGTTTAAAAAATTCAAAAAAATAATACCTAAATGGGATAAGTTTATAGATATAAGTTTTATACCAAATGATTTAAAAGAAAAGTATAAAGAGATCATAATAAATAATTGCAATCAAATAGATATAAATATTGCATTTTCCAAATAACTAAAACTATTTATAATATGATTTATGTTAACTACAAGAAACAGGCTTGGAATAGTGCAATTATCCTAAACTATTTGTCCCAAAATTACCTGAAAACTTTTATCATTTAACTACCTCATCAAAAACTAAGTACTCATACATCTTATTGTATTAAATATCGATTGATAGAGTAAAAGGGTACTCTTATAAATAAAATCACTTACGAAAAATGAATAAAGAACCCGATCAACCTGAAATGTCATTCTTAGACCATTGGGAAGAACTCAGATTGCATCTTATCAGATCTGTGATAGCTTATTTAGCTTTAGCATTCAGTCTATATGCATGAGTTCCAACCGCAAAATGGACTATATTTTCGTATTTATAATAGAGTCTTATTGTCTTTACAATATATTTTTATTGTTGAACATAAATCCCTTACAATCTTCTTTTTTAATTTTGATTATACTCAAAAATTAGTTAAAATTTTTATTGAGATATAATTTAGCGCAAGAAATTAAAAAAGTGAAGATGAGCACTAAATATACATTTACAGGTCATGAAACTTTCCACTGTAGGCAGCTTTGGTTAAAAAAAGGGATTGACTATGTACAGAAAGGGGAAGATTTCAATGATAAAGATGCAGTAATAAAGCTTGGTGTTGGTAAGAATATGGTATCTTCTATACGCTTTTGGTTAAAGGCCTTTAATATCATTGATAAAGAAGACATACCGACTGAATTTGGAAAGCGGTTATTCGACGATGAAAACGGTTATGACCCTTTTTTAGAGGACGAGGCAAGTGTTTGGTTATTACATTATCAACTCGTAAAAAAAGGATATGCATCAATATATAATATTATCTTTAATGAATTTAGAAAAGAGAAACTGTTTTTTAATCAAAAAACATTCGTCAATTATATTAAAAGAATAAGAGAAGGTAGTCCAAATATTAATTTTAACGAAAATACTGTTGCAAAAGACTTTTCTGTCTTTATAAACATGTATAGAAATAGTATTACAAAGAATAATATTGAGGATAGTTTTTCTGGAATATTATCTGAAATAGAGCTAATAAAACCAGCGAATTACGGCAAAGATACACAATACTATATCGAAAATAGCGAAAGGGATAATCTTCCAGAAGCAATAGTATTATATGCAATACTTGACAATCTTAATTATGGAAATTCAATCAGCTTAAATTCATTAGAATTTGATATTGATAGTCCAGGCTCAATCTTCGCCATAAACCGATCTGGGTTGGTGAATAAAATCTCTGATATTGTAGGTAATTTTAATGATATTACTTTCACAGATCATGCTGGTATTAAAGAATTGCAATTTAAAAATAGAGTAAACGCTTACACAATTTTAGATCACTATTATGGCAAATGATTTTACAACATCGGTTAATATTATTAGAGATACTAATAGAGACTTTAATTATATTCCAACACCTAATGCCAGACAAGTTGTTGACCAAGTAGTTAATGACTTTAAAAAAGGTGTACGCTCTTTCAATGTTGTAGGTACTTATGGAACAGGCAAATCTTCTTTTCTATTAGCGTTTGAACAAAGTATAAGAGGTGTTAAACGTCATTTTGAACCTAATTTTCTTATAGAAGAGGTAAAGTTTGATTTTGTGAAGATTATTGGATCCTATTCATCTATTATAGGAAAATTTTCAGATATTTTTGATGTACAAACAAAAATAAATCAACAGGAGAATATCCTTTCGGAAATATTTAACCGATACTATTCCATTGGGCATGACAATAAAGTTCTGTTTCTTTTAATCGATGAGTTCGGTAAGTTCTTAGAGTATGCTAGCAAGCATAACCCTGAAGTTGAATTATATTTTATTCAGCAACTTGCAGAATTTTGTAATGATGCTAATCACAATATTATCCTAATCACAACAGTACATCAAAGCTTGGAATCTTATGCTTACTCATTAAACAAAACTCAACAGCAAGAATGGAAAAAAGTAAAAGGACGCTTTAGAGAGATTACTTTTAATGAACCAGTAGAACAGCTTCTATATTTAGCATCTGAACATATTGCAGAAAATTTTGAAAATAGGATTCCAAATAAATTAATAGAAAGATGTATTGAAATAACAACAGGAACAAAAGCCTTTAGCTTTAATGAAGACTTTCTTAAAGAAATAGGATCAAAGCTTTATCCACTTGATTTACTTTCAGCAAACATTTTAACCCTATCTCTACAGAGATATGGGCAAAATGAGCGTTCGCTATTTTCGTTTCTCGAATCATCTGATCATACAGGCTTATCAAACTTCAATAATAAGAAGGATCCATTTTATAATGTAGCCAATGTATATGATTATCTCAATTTCAACTTTTACTCATTCATAACTTCAAAATACAATCCTGACTTCTCAGCATGGAGTTCAATCCGCTCTTCAATTGAAGGAGTTGAAAGAACGTTTGACTCCTCTATCAATGATTATGTAAAGGCAGTAAAAACTATAGGGGTATTGAATATTTTTTCTGCTGCTGGTTCAATATTTGATTTAAATTTCTTAATTAATTATTTGGAAACTACTTGTGGCATTACTAATGCCACAAGATTGATCAAAAATCTTGAAAACAAGAACATCATTCGATATCGTTCGCACTCTAGGCGATTTATTTTGTTTGAAGGAACAGATCTAGATATTCAATCTGCACTGATAGAGGCTGCGAATCAGATTTCAGAAGTAGCAGATATTACATCTCTTTTAAATAAGCATATTCAATTCACTCCAGTTTTTGCAAAACAATATTCCTATATTACAGGAACACCAAGATATTTTGAGTTTTTAATTTCAGATTATCCAAAGTTAGAAACTCCAAAGGGAGAAGTTGATGGGTTTATTAATCTTGTTTTCAATAGTAAGCTGAAGGAAAATGATATTCAAAAAAAATCTCAAGAGCATGATGAAGCCATAATTTATTGTTTTTTTAAAAATTCTTCTGAAATAAAAGATTTGTTGTTTGAAATTGAGAAAATTCAAAAGGTACTTGAAGAAAATAAGGATGATAAAGTTGCAAAAAGAGAACTTGAAAATATCGTTGATTCACAAATAAAAATCCTCAAGCATTACATTTCAAGAAAAGGATTATTTGCAGGGAGTAAGAATGTAGTATGGTATTTTAATGGTCAAGAAAAGAAGATTGCCAATAAAAGGGATTTCCATAAATTACTATCACAGGTATGCAGTATAGTATATGATGCTACACCAGTATTCAAAAATGAGTTGGTGAATAAACATAAAATTTCATCATCTATTCATACGGCAAAAAGAAACTATTTTAAAGCTTTAGTAAATAATTGGCATAAAGAAAATTTGGGGTTTAGTGATTCTAAGTTCCCTCCTGAAAAGACTATTTATTTGTCAATTTTGAAAGAAAATGGTATCTCACCTATTAGGGAGAACTCACTAGAATTAATATCTATTGATAATCATTCTTCTTTTAAAAAGTTATGGAGGGCATCAGAAGATTTTCTAGAAAGTGCCAAGTCAGAATATCTTAAAGTTTCTGAACTGAGTGATTTATTAAATATAAGACCTTTTAAACTAAAACAAGGTTTGATTGATTTTTGGATTCCCACATTCTTATTTCTGAAACGAGAAGACTTTGCTATTTTCAATGATGAAGGTTACATTCCAAACTTATCAGAAGAAAATTTAGAGTTAATTGCTAAATACCCTGAAAAGTATTCTATCAAAACCTTTGATATTGAAGGTGTCAAACTCGATATCTTTAATAGTTATAGAATATTTTTGAATCAATCAACAGAAATAAAATTTGATAATAGCTCTTTTATTGAAACTATAAAACCTTTCATAGTTTTTTACAAACAATTACCTGAATACACAAAAAGCACAAAAAGACTCTCTCCTTCAGCTGTAAAAATTCGGAAAGCTATTGTCAGTAGTAAAGATCCAGAAAAAACTTTCTTTGAAGCTTTCCCTAATGCTTTGGGATTAACACTATCTGCTTTGCAAAAAGATAAATCAAAGCTCCAAAGTTATACGATCAATCTTCAGGAATCGGTCAGGGAATTGAGAACAGCTTATGATGGACTTATAAAGCGTTTTGAGGAATTCATTTGTGATGAATTTGTTGGTAATTCAATAGGTTTTAAAGCATATAAGGAACATTTACAAAAAAGATTTGTCAAGTTGAAAAAACATATGCTTTTAAATAATCAAAAAACATTTATTCAACGACTTGATTCACCACTAGATGATAAAAAAGCTTGGTTAAACTCAATTGCACAAGCTATTTTGGGCAAAACACTAGAAACTTTTTCAGATGAAGATGAAATTCTACTTTATGAAAAGTTTAAATCTATGGTATTGGAATTAGATAGCCTGACTACAATTTCTAAAATAGATATCAATGAGAAGCAAGAAGATGTGATTGGGGTGAAAATTGACTCATTCTTAAGCAAAATCAACCCCAAAGTAATTAGAGTACCAAAGAAAAAAAGTGAAGAAATAAATCAATTAAAAAACGATTTGAAAACAAAACTAGGTCAAGATAACACTTCGAATATAGCAGCTGTTTTAAATCTACTTAAAGAACTATTACAATGAACAACGTAAGACACGTATTAGGTATATCGGGAGGAAAGGATAGCGCTGCTTTGGCTATTTATGTCAAAACAAAATATCCATCTATCGATTTAGAATTTTATTCTTGTGACACCGGTAAAGAATTAGAAGAAACTTATCAGTTAATTAGAAATCTAGAAGTTTATCTAGGTATAAAAATTAACCTCTTAAAAGGTGCAGAAAATAGTTCTGAAAATCCATTTGACCATTTTTTAAAATTATACGGTGGTTTTTTGCCATCTTCACAGGCACGTTGGTGTACAAAAAAATTAAAGCTAGAACCATTTGAAAATTACGTTGGTACAACTCCTGTAGTTTCATATGTTGGCATAAGAGGAGATGAAGATAGAGAGGGATATATTTCTACTAAGAAGAATATCCAATCAATTTTTCCATTTCGTAAGAATATCTGGAGCAAAGATGTTGTTACAAAATTGCTATTAAACCAAAATATAGAATCACTTCTAGCAATATCGAAAGATATAGATTTTGGTAAAAATCAGGAAAAGGTAATTCAAACTATTGCCAGAAAAATAAATATGGGTTTTACTATTGATCAAAAACTTAATTCTTTGCTTGACATCAATATAAAATCATTCAACCAACTTGTTTTTGAGTTTTTGAAAACAACGGACTACCCTATAGGACAAGAGGCTACATTTCCACTTTTGGAAAATGATGAAGTTTTAGTGAGAGAAGATATTTTCAAGATTTTGGAAGAAAGTGGTGTGGGTGTACCTGCTTATTACAACAAAATTAATTTTGAAATTAATGGGAAGAAAGGACAGTATGCTAGAAGTAGATCAGGTTGTTTTTTTTGCTTTTTCCAACAAAAAATCGAATGGATATGGCTCTATGAACAACATCCTGAATTATACAAAAAGGCAATGCAGTATGAAAAAGAAGGATATACATGGGGGCAACACGAGAGTTTAGAAGAATTGATTCAACCTAAAAGGATGAATCAGATTAAAGAAGAATATTTAAAAAGAATGGAAAGAAAAGCAAAAGCTAAATCGCCTTATTTAGTGGATATTCTTGATGACTCTGAAGGAGAAGGGTGTGCAGCTTGTTTTATTTAATGGTTAAATCTATGCTAGCAAATGCTTTTTTATTCGGTGAGGAATTAAGACTTAGAGAAGTACCATTTAAATTACACGGCACCTTATGGAGTAGATTCAAATCTTTAAATTTAAATCTTGGATTTGAACATTGGGAAAAACTAAAGTATTTAAATGATAATGCCGACGATTTTAATTCTGACATAAATTATGTCCCTAGGGATAAAGGAGGTCTATATATATTTTTTGTTAAATGTGAAATAATAACAGGACTCACTGAATATCCCCTATATATTGGAAGAGCTCAGTTAACTGAACATCAAAATCTAAGAAAAAGAGTTAGGGAATATTTTCGTAAATACGCAAGAAATTATGAAAGACCTAAAATTACTAGAATGTTTAAATATTGGTCTAAAGATTTATATTTAGCTTACTTTCCTTTAGAAAGTAACGAAGATATTATTGAAATAGAAAAACAAATCATCAATTGCCTGCTTTTACCGATGAATGATGAAATACCTGATACTGAAATCAAACAGGCTACACAAGCATTTTAATTATGAAAATACCTGCACTTAAAGCAAAAATAGGGAATTGGGACTATTATGTGACGACACTAACTTTTAAACAGGTTGAAACCTATGTTTCAAAAATCGATGACAACCTTCATAAATCTGAATCCTTGAAAGATTTAATTCAAAGAAGTATAACCAATAATTTCAAAAGTATAAAAGAATATATTTTAAATCAACCAGAAGTATTTTTTAATTCCCTTGTTTTAGCTGTTTATAATGACTACCCAAATTGGCGTGAAATTGAATTTAAATATGAAGATGGTGAAACTTACCAAATGGGATTATTAGAATTCCCTGGTAGCCATAAAATATTTCCTATAGATGGCCAACATAGAGTTGAAGGAATAAAAGCTGCTTTGGAGAAAAATCCAGCACTTGAAAATGAGCATATTGCTGCAATATTTGTAGGCCACAAAAATGATAATGAAGGCAAACAAAGAACACGCAGATTGTTCACTACCCTTAATAGATATGCAAAACCAGTTTATTTAGATGATATCATTGCTTTAGATGAAGATGATTCTGTTGCTATCACAACAAGATTCTTATTAGAAGAACATGAATTATTTTCTGGTAAAAGAGTGATTTATGCTAAACAAAAAGCGATACCTTCAAGTGACAAAGAAGCATTAACCTCAATTATTACATTGTATCAGGCGAATATTGAACTATTCAAAGTGTTTTTTGAAAATGAATTTAACAAAAAGCCGACACAAAAAAATGTAGCAACTTATTTAAAATTCAGAAAATCGGATGAAGAGATTGAAAGATTCCAAAACTTTTGTGTTCAGTTTTGGGACGCATTTAAAGAAAAAATATTATCCATAAGTGACTATCTCAGACTCACATCAAATGCCGCTGAACCATATAGAAATAGTGAAAATGGAGGAAACCTTCTTTTTCGACCAATTGGTTTGTTGCCATTTGTTAAAGCAAGTTTATTAAGCTATAAAAAAGAAGAAAAATCATTTGAAGAAGTTTTCGAGCAATTTAATAGTGTTAATTTAAATATAAATAGTAGACCTTGGCATTATGTTATTTGGAATCCTATAGAAAAGAAAATGATAATGAATTCTTCATCATTGACATACTTATTATTGATATATCTATATAATAGAAATTTACTTTCTCCTAAAGAATTGAATAAATTAAAAGAAGGGTACGCATCAAAGATTTCCTATGAAGATGTAGATAATGTTCTAGAAGGTATTTAATTGAAAGAGCTGAATAATATATCATATTTAGACCACAACTCTACCACCCCTATCGATGCAAGAGTAATTGATGCTATGTTGCCTTTTTTTAAAAATAACTTTGCCAATCCTAGCAGTACCCACCATTTTGGTCAAACCATCAATAAAGAAGTAAAACATGCCCGTGAAACAATAGCTGATTTTATAAATTCAAAACCTAATGAATTAATTTTTACAAGCGGAGCGACAGAAGCTATCAATATAGCCATTAAAGGGGTGGCAGAAGGCTACTCTTTTAAAGGAAATCATATCATTACCGTTTCAACGGAACACAAAGCGGTTATTGATACTTGTAAAGATTTAGAAAATAAAGGATTTGAAGTTACTTACCTACCTGTTGAAAAAGGTGGATTGATTGAGCTAAATGTATTAAAAGAAGTTATTAAAACTGATACTATCCTAGTTTCAGTAATGTATGTCAATAACGAAACAGGAGTCATTCAACCTATTAAAAAAATTGCTTCTTTAGTTCATGAAAAGGGAGCTTTATTTATGACAGATGCTACGCAAGCCGCTGGCAAACTTGAAATTCATGTTGACGAATTAGATGTAGATTTACTTTGTTTTAGTGGTCATAAAATGTATGCTCCTAAAGGAATAGGTGTATTATATGTTAAACAAACAGGTGACAAAATGAAACTTAGTCCGCAAATTCACGGAGGCAGACATGAACAAGGATTGAGAAGTGGCACGCTAAATGTCCCTGGAATTATTGCTTTGGCCAAAGCTTGCGAAATTGCTACACAAGAAATGGCAGAAAACAAGAAATTAATTTCTAAATTTAGGGATAACCTAGAGAAAAAACTATTGGAGCTACCAAATACAATATTGAATGGCTGTACCCAAAACAGGATTTATAATACTACAAACATTTGCTTCAAAGGACACGAAGCAAATATTTTAATCGGTAGAATGAAAGATGTTGCAGTTTCTAATGGTTCTGCTTGTTCTTCTTCTGTTATAGAACCCTCACATGTATTAAAAGCTATGGGATTAAATGATGATGATGCCTTTTCATCATTACGCTTTTCGTTAGGTAAGTATAATACTGATGAAGATGTAGAAACAGTTATTAATGCTTTGAAAAAACTATTACTACCGAATATTAAAAATGCTCAAGAATTGTGATTGGTCTTTAGATAGAGATTATAAAACTGGTTCAGAAGATGAGCCTTTACAATTCTATTTGGACGGACTTGGTAATAGTACAGAGTTTAATTTGTTATTAGGCTACTTCAGTTCATCTGCTATTAATTTACTTTCTGTTGGGTTTGCCACCTTTATAAGCAAAGATGGTAAAATGAAAATGGTTATAAATCATTTACTTTCCGCAAAAGATAAAGAAGCTCTGGAAAAAGCAAATCAAGAACCTATTGACAAAGTTTTTGATCTATCTGATGTAGTTTCGCTCGGGAGGGTATTGGATGATTATGATGTACATTTTTTTGAGTGCTTAACTTACTTAATTTCTGAAAAACGCATTAAAATTAAAGTTCTTAAACCAAAAAATGGAAAAGGGATTGCCCATTATAAATCAGGTGTTTTTAATGATGGGCAAAACTATGTTGGTTACAAAGCTTCATGTAATTTCACTCTGTATGGACTTTCTGAGAATTTAGAGGAACTAGAAGCCTATCATAATTGGCTGAAAAATTGTTATAAGGGAATTTTTGCAATGGCGACAGGTACGGGTAAGACAATTACTTCACTTAATTGCTTGTTAGAAGAGTATAGGAAAACAAATAGCTATTATTCTCGTCCCTTATAAAGCTTTATTAGAACAATGGATAGAAGAAGTTTCCCTATTTAATTTTTTGAATATAATCGTAATTGGAGGAGGGCATGATGGGATGCAGTTTCTACCAAATTTTGTGTCTAATTTCAAGGCTGGTCTAAGAAAAAATACGATAATTATCACTACCTATTCAAGTTAAAGAGGTGATGACAAGTTTGACATTGCCGAAAAGAATAGGATTAAGTGCAACTCCTAAAAGAAAATATGACCAAGTGATGTTACGGAATGCTACTGGGAAGCTGCGCAGACTCTATCAAAGGCAACGAGGAAAATGTACAGTGTGCCAGACCAAAATAACAAAAGAGACGGGATGGCATACACATCATGTAGTAGCCAAACACTTGGGTGGTTCAGATAATATGGATAACCTACAGCTACTACATCCAAATTGTCACAGGCAGTTACACTACCAACAAAAGTTATCAACACAGCCGCAACAGACAACAAACCAGTCTGCTGTTTCATTTGCTTGAGGCGACGTGCCCTTTAGATTTACATTGTAGAGATAGTACTGGAAATGTACTATTTTTAACAAGAGTTGAGGTGAACTACCACCGTGCCAGAAACTTCCAGATTCATGCCGTGAATTAGTCCTCGGCTCTTATTTTCGATTGAATGCGCCAATTAGAGTATTAAGCTTTTAGGCTTACGAAAGGGATAAGCGATTTCAATTTTTTTTATCTAATCCAATCTAAAATATGAAGTTCACTCACTTTATAGGTATTGACATCTCCAAGGACAGTTACGATGTATGCTTCTGTTCTGAAGAACTTCCTGACAGGTTTATTCACAGCAGGTTTGCCAATTCAGCGGTTGGTTGTAAACAGCTACTCACGTGGCTCAAAAAGCATAAAGTAATCTTAAACCAGTGTTTTTTTGCTATGGAACACACTGGATGGTACACTTTGGAGTTATGCTGCTTCCTGCAAGATCAACGGTTGGCTTTTGCACTTTATTCTCCTTTACATTTGAAGCGTTCACTGGGACTTGCCAGAGGAAAGAATGACAAGGTAGACGCGCAACGGATAGCCTATTATGCTTTCCTGTACCGTCATAAGCTTACACCTACACAACTCCCTTCGGCCAGCCTACTAAAACTCAAGAATCTTTTTGCCTTCCGGGAGCGACTCGTGAAGAATCAAGCCAGCCTCAAACAGACCATTAAGGACCTGAAAAATACCGCTCACTTAGTAGACAATAAATTCATTGTCAGAGAGTCCGAAAAGCAGCTAAAGTTTGTCAAGCAGCAAGTAAAACAGACTGAAGAGCAGATTGAGAATACCATCAACGAAGACGATAAGTTACAAATTACTTTGAGGCTTCTCTGCTCTATTCCTGGCATCGGTCTAGTGACTGCCGTAGCACTGATTCTAGTAACCAACAATTTTACTGCCTTTAGCGACAGCCGCAAGTTCGCCTCTTACTGTGGGGTAGCCCCCTTTGAACATACCTCTGGTACTAGTATCCGGGGTAGGACGAAAACTAGCCATCTGGCTAACAAACAAGTCAAGGCTTTACTAAGTAACGGGGCTGCATCAGCTATCCAATCAGATGAAGAATTAAAATTTTACTTTCATCGCAAAGTGGCAGAAGGAAAACCTAAAATGGTAGTCATCAATGCTATCAGGGCCAAGCTGATCAACCGCGTTTTTTCCACCATTAACCGGGGTACTGAATATGTAGTCTTGCGACATTATGGACAGTCGGCGTGACCGATTCAGAAGTACGATTATCTTTCTTATCGAGCAGTGAAAAGCAACGCTTTACACTGCTCGATAAGAAACACCAACCGTCGGGCGGTAGTAACCTTAAACTAATAATCTGCAAAAAGTCTTACGCATGATAAACTTTGAAAAGTTATATCGTGAAAATTTGTTTTATCCTTAGAATTCACGGCCACTTGCTGGGAAACTAGCACGAGTGGTTCTTAGGGGACGAGGGCAGAGAAATCTGCCTGAGTTACCCGACTAGAAATACGGTCATATATTTTACAAAATACCTCGTATAAGAAACAGGGATGCAAATGCGATGATGGCATACAGTTCAGGAAATACAGCCAGGATAAGCGCCCTACCAAAAACATCGTTCCCCGATCCAATACTATCAATACTGCTGGCGCAAACTTTACCTTGGTACATTCCAGAAAAAAGACCTGCAAGACCTAGTGCCAATCCCCCACCAAGAATTCCTGCCCCTTGTAACAAGGTCATTTGATTGCTTATTAAATCTTGCAAGATAAAAAAGCCTGCAAATCCATAAAGCCCTTGGGTACCAGGAAGGGCACTAAGTACAATGAATGAACCAAACGATTCAGGTCTTTTTTTTAGAGCACCTAATGTAGCCTGGGCCCCGATAGCTGTTCCTATAGCGCTACCACAGCCAGCTAGGCCTACGAGTAGGCCAATTCCGATAAATGCGAGTGTTAAAGGTAGTGTTTCCATATTTTTTTATTCAAAATCTATACTTTCTTTTCTAAATGGGCGATATGCTTTTCCGCCACCTTTGAATTGTGCATTGTTATAAAATTCTACAAATGTTAGCCTGAGCGGATGTACAAAAGCACCTAACATGGCTATGAAAAAATTAAGGGTATGACCAAAAACTAAAAACACTACTCCAATAACAATTCCCCACCACTCATTTTTAAAAATTTCCATACCAATCTGATTGACTACTAGCCCCAATACTGAGGAAGCTACACCTAGGGCAAACAAACGGACATAGGATAACACGTCTCCTAAAATACCTGTTAAAATAAAAAACAGGGGTAAGAATCCGTTAGCAGCCCTAACGGGTAAAGTTTGTGTCATGTCATGAAACAATAAGACCATCAAAACCCCTGTAATGAGTAATGCAGTCCTCAAAGTTGAATATGATTGTAATGTTTCAATTCCTTGCATATCAGCTAAAAAAATCCAAATCACACTGGAAACTATCAACAGTTTGCCCCACTGCGAAAGGGAATATATCCACCCTTCAAACCTTAGTTTGTTAACAATAGAAATAACAATCCCCGTAATAATCTGGACTACCCCAAACATCAGCGAAACATTGAATGCATTAAAAATGAAATCTCGATCATCGGGAATAATCACATATTGACGGAGGTATTGAAAAAGTATCCAAGAGTCATTGGTTGTGGTGGGTATACCAAAAACGCTCCCAGATTTTACAATGCCCATCATGGTAGTAAATAGGCCAAGGATAATTCCCAAGATTGCAATGCGCTTTTCTTTCTTTAAAAATGTGAACCAACCTGCCACGGATACTATCAAAAATATTAATCCATACCCTGCATCCCCTAAACAGTAAGCAAACATAATTGGATAGAAAACTGCAATGAGCGGTGTAAGATCAAGTTCGTAATAGTTTGGGAGTTCGAATATTTTTGTAATGGGTTCAAATAGCTTAGGATAGTTTTTATTAATTAATAAAACAGGTACTTTACTCCCTGGACCTGGAGTTTCAATAGAATAAGATAACTTTCTTAAATTCAAGTGTTTAACTAGTTTATCTTCCATGCCTACTGGAACCCATCCACTTAGTGATAGTATCGAGCCTGCCCCATATTCCTTATAACTTCCATTTGTTAAGGCAAATGATAATTTATTTTCAACAATTATCAATTCATTCCTTATCTGTGGAATGAAGGAAGCGTAAGTAGCAATCTCATGTTCAATTTCTTTATTTTTCTCTTCAATTTTTTCTTCCCTTGCAGAAATTTCAGAAAGTGTTTTTTCAGGAATTTTCACAGACTCAAACGGAAAAGAGCGTTTTTCTTTTGCTATTACTACAAAATATACCCGATTCGAACTTTGATGGACTACTTGAACTACAAGTGATTTAAAATCATATTTCTCAAATTCTTTCAATGTAGCCATAAAAAACAGTACTTCCAGGCCATGTTCTTTTAGGCGATAAAGTTTCCCCAAGTCTAAATTTCCCCAAGGCAAACGTTGCAACTTTTCTTTTCTAAGAGATTCCCTTTTTTGCACATTTTCCTCGTTTCGATACTTTAATTCCATGACTTTTTGAGCCACTAGACCAATAGGTTCTTCTATTTTTTCTATGATTTGAGCCTTCTTATCTGCATGCTCTTCTATAACCTCAATTGCTTTAGCGAGCTCATTCTTTTGGCGTTCCAACTCCTTTATATCTTCGTTCCTAAAATCAGAGACAACTTCAACATCTAACACACCTATCTTTTGAAGCAAATCAGTGATTGCTTCCCTTTCACGGTGGAAGACCAAAAGATTCAATTTTTTGAATAAAGCTTTCATGTCACTCTTCTTTCTTTTCGATTTTTCATGATCTTCTGGGCTGCTTTGGAAATATTTTCCTTGTCCTCTAGGAAGCGTTTTATCTTTAGAATGGCACTTTCATATTCAGGAATTTGTACCTTTTCATACAAATTCACTTTCTGGGTAGTTTTTTTTCTGGCCAAGTCCAAAAGGTTTATTTGCTTTTGAAGTATATCCTTTTTCAATTCTATCTTGATTGTTTCTTTCATTAACTCAATACCAGAGGGTACCCAAGCAGGTAGGTTCCACCAGCTTACATCGGCTACCTTAAATTTAACTGGTCGGATCTCTGGAATTTTTACTCCAATGACCCTCTTTTGAAAAACCTCTAAGTCACCTATTTGGAGAATTTCTGGAAATTCATTCCAAAAAGCATTAAAATGAGTCATCTTCCCATCAAGTTTCTTAATTTGTTCTTCTACTTCACTTAGTTCATGCATCAGTTTCTCTACTTTAAGACGTAGTGCTGTTTCTTTATTTTTCAGGATGGGCAATGCCTTTTCTCTAATAGAAAGTTGCCGCTTAAATCGCTGAATAGTAGTCTTGTTATAGTGAAACTTTAGGGCCATAGCTTTCTGATTTTACCGATTCTTTTGGGTTGTTATCATCCCAGTACTGTTCCAATAGTGCTTCTTTGATACCCACTTCAAACCTTTCGAAATATTTCCGCAAGAGATACCAACCCGTATCCAGCATCTTGTCCACAGATAGGTTGATATCTACCGCTAGTAGCTCTCTGGCATATTCCTTGGCATAAGCCAGGCACCGCTCATCATATTCATTCAAGTCAAACCCATTTTCTTTTTTGCTTTTGGCATCTACTGCATCTGCATACAAACGGACAAGTGCGTTCATTACTTGAGGGTGATCTTCCCTTGTTTTTTTGCCGATTACATTTTGTTTCAGCCTAGAGAGGCTGCGAAATGGGTCTATGATTACCTTGCCAATATCTGTATCCTTTTTCAAGAAAAGCTGCCCTTCAGTAATATAGCCAGTATTGTCAGGAATGGCATGTGTAATGTCACTTTCATTAAGTGTGGTTACAGCAATAATAGTGATAGAACCACCGTGTGCAAACTGCACTGCCTTTTCATATATACTTGCTAAATCGCTATACAATGAACCTGGCATAGAATCTTTTGAAGGGATTTGATCCATTTTATTTGCTACTATAGCCAGGGCATCAGCATATAGTGTCATATCTGTGAGTAACACCAATACTTTTTGCTTTCTATCATTGGCAAAATATTCTGCCGCTGTACATACCATATCAGGAATTAGTAAGCGCTCTAATGGAGGGTTTTCCGATGTATTAATAAAACAAACAACTTTATCTAATACACCAGCTTCAGTAAAGGTATTTTTGAAGAAAAGGTAATCGTCATTTGATAAACCCATGCCCCCTAAAATAATTTTATCCGCTTCTGCCCGCATAGCAACACTGGCGAGAACCTGATTATAAGGCTGGTCGGGATCAGCAAAAAAAGGAATTTTTTGCCCAGTTACCAGCGTATTATTCAAATCAATACCCGCAATGCCAGTAGCAAGTAAGGTGGAAGGTTTTGAACGTTTTACAGGATTTACCGCATTGCCTTTTATCATCCGCTCTTCTCCTCTAAGTTCTGGGCCACCATCAATGGGTTCACCATAACAATTGAGGAAGCGGCTAGCCAATAGATCACTTACTTTTAAAGTGGGTGGTGATCCCGAAAATATTACCTCTGAATGAGAGGAAACTCCTTCAGTACCAGAAAAAACCTGCACGGTAACCATATCGCCGACTACACTTATAACTTGGGCAGGCATGCCATTGACCCAAGCCAGTTCTCCATAGCGCACACCACTGGCTTTTAATGAACAAGTAGCTTTTGTGATACTTGAAATCCTAGTATAAATTCTTTTGAAAGCCTTATTTTTCATGGTTCGGTAATTAATTCTTCTTGTACTTTCCTTAGTTCCTCATCTAGCTCTTCCTCATATTTTTTGAATTTTGTAGAGTTAAAAGCAGAATAATTCATTTGTCTGAGTAGGTTGATCAGTTTCTTAAAAAAAGTCCCTACTTCTTCAAATTCAGTATGTGGGAAATCCATTTCGCTGATTTCCATCACCTTGTTAAGCATATATTGTTGTCTTTCTATAGGGGCGTTCATGTCCACATCATCGAAAGAATCCTGTTGAATGAGCGAAAAGTCAATCAACTCGCTCTTCCAAAAAGCTGTATGATATTCTACAGGCACTGCGTCATCACCTAAAATGCTGATTTGATCTCTTGCCTCAAGGCCATTTCTGATTAAATCCCTACATCGCATTACCTTTTCTACCCAGCCTTCTTGAATGAGTTCATTTGTATTTTTAGCAAACTCAGGGTACTCTAAATATTTAGAGTAAGAAGCTAATGGATCAACCGCAGGATATCTTTTGGCATCAGCACGTTTTTGGGATAGCGCGAAAAAGCACCTAGCTACTTTACTTGTAGATTCTGTCACTGGCTCTTTAAAATTACCTCCAGCTGGAGATACAGTACCTATAAAAGTGACTGAGCCCCATTTTCTATTGTTAAGCTCGGTAATCCCTGCCCGACTGTAGAAATTCGCAATTGTGGCTGGGAGCTCAACCGGAAATGCATCGGGACCTGGTAATTCCTCCATCCTGTTAGACATTTCTCTAAGTGCCTGTGCCCATCGGGAAGTACTATCTGCCAAAATCAACACTTTTAAACCCATACAGCGGTAATACTCTGCTAGTGTCATGCCTACATACACAGAGGATTCACGCGCCGCAACGGGCATGTTGGAAGTATTGCAAATGATTGTCACTTTTTCATCCAGATTTCTACCGGTCACTGGGTCGGTTAGTTGAGGGAATTCTGTAAAAATTTCTACGACCTCGTTGGCACGCTCACCACAAGCCACCACAATAAGCACATCTGCTTCACTATTTTTTGCTATTGCTTGTTGCAATACGGTTTTGCCCGTTCCGAAAGGTCCAGGTATATATCCGGTACCTCCTTCCGCAATAGGATTAAGCGTGTCAATTACACGTAACCCAGTTTGTAATAGCATATTTGGCCGTACTTTTTGACGGTATACATCTATCGCTCGCTTTACTGGCCATTTTTGTACCATGGTTACTTCTACTACTTCCCCTTTTTCCGATGTAAGTGTGGCAATGACATCTTTTATCCTGTAATCCCCTTTTTCTACTATTGATGCAATCTTATAGGTTCCTTTTAATTTGAATGGTACCATGATCTTATGGTCAATCCAATTTTCTGTGACACTACCTAGCCAATCACCTGCAAGCACTTTGTCATCTTTTTTTGCCAAGGGGGTGAAATTGTAAAGTACGTCTTGGTCTAGAGGTGAAGTGGTCTGTCCAATTTCTATAAAAAGCCCACTCATTTTGGTCAAATCGTTTTGCAAGCCATCGTACTTTTTGGATAGGATACCAGGACCCAATTCTACTTCAAGCATTTTACCAGTAAAGTCTACCTGACTACCAATTTTTATAGTCATACTGGTTTCAAAGAGCTGTGCAGATACAAGAGAATCCTTCACGCGTATTACTTCAGCAAGGAGCAATTTATTCTCTGCATGAATTAGACAAATTTCGTTTTGGGTGACGGCTCCTTCAGCCTCGATAATAATGAGGTTAGCAATTACGCCGGTTACTTTTCCAGTATTCATATCATAGATGCTTTAGGAAACTGAACATTGCTTATAATATCTTTATGTAGCTTTTTAAATCGTTTTGAACCCTCGTTAAAATCCAGTAAAGACCATCTTTGTATCATTTGTAATTTGAGTGTGTAAGTAAAAACTTCTTCTCTGCTAAAGGAACTTTTGTTATTATCCTCTAAAAAATCCCACAGAATTCTGTCAATAAAATTTTCGATTTTTTCAGGTTTACCTCCAGACAATACTTTGACAAACTCTTCTACATATGGATAATCTTTTGTAAGCGTAGCGGTGGGTGAACTATTAGGTCCTATTTGACCAACAAGCCGCTCCGAATCTTTAATAAGAGGTGCTGATAAGAATTTGTAAGCCGAATAATTGAAAGCGGCGCCTAGGTTTTTTAGTTTTTTAAGAAAATGGAAGTATTCGGTGATAAAAGGATTATTTAAATTAGCCACTTCCTCATAGAAATTGGCCATTAATTTTTCTTCCATTTCCTGCATTGTCATAGTAGGAAACCTGGCTTCGTTTTCAACTAGAAAATCATTTAAAAAGTCAGGGAAATTACTCTTGAAAAATCTATATTCACGTACCTCTTCCTCACTGTAGACAGCAACTTTTTTGAGTAAAAATAAAGGCAATTGATGATATTCATGAAATAAAATAGACAGAAGAGTGCTAATATCATTGGGATAAATAAGATATTGGAATAGCTCATTATCTTCTGGAGTAAGGTTACGCTGTATCAAATCGAAAGTTTTCTCAAAATCGATTTGCTTTGTATCCATTCCTATTGAAAGATCCGGGAGGCTTGATATAAGATAATAATAGCTCATGCGGAATCTTTAAATAAAAGTTGGTTTGCTTGTTCAGAAAGATATGATCTGAAAATCTCAACGAAATCTTCTTCGCTAAAAGACACATGAAAACTATCGGACTTTTTACCTATCCTGAATCCTCTATCTATGACATTTTCAAATGTGATGAAAATATTAGGTAATAATTCTTTGATACTACGCGCAAAGGAGCCCTTTAATTTTTCTTCTAAATCAGCTGGAAGCGTAAGTATGAAATCCTCATTAGTATCCCATGTTTTTACTACCTCTGTTATAACTGATTGCATAAATTTCGCATCGGCAAAGGCCTCTTCTGTATTGGTCTTTATAATCCTATCTGATAGCAAATCTTCAATTTTTGCCTTCAAATCGCTCAGAAATTGTTTGCCCTTTAGTTTTAATTCATTTTCAATACTTCGTCTTAGATGGGTAGCTTCTAACTTGGCTTGTTCAACAATTGATTTTGCCTCGCTTCGGGCTTGGCTTAACATCTTTTCTTTTTCAACCTCAGCTTCTTGGAGGATTTCCTGCGATTTTTTTTCTGCTTTTTCAATCCCCTCCTGATAAATTTGATCAGATAGTTTCTCTAGATTGCTTATACTGCTTGTCATGATTTTATTTTTAAATACTGGTTATGGTATTGACCCTTAAAGACCTCAACTTTCAAGGAAAAGACGACCAAACTTATTCTATAAAATCTTTCCTATTTATTTTTTAGTAAATGAATCATTTGGTGAACAAGCCGATTTATAGTGGTCTTTTCTCCAAGATAGCTCGCTTAATACATGTATAGCCAATATCAAGAAGTCAGTAGATTCTACTGTGTTTTCTCGATTATTTACAATATGAATTAAATAATGAACTGTGCTGAATATATTGATCTATCATTTTTCTATTTTAATCTAAACCTCAGTAATTGGGCATTCACCGCACAAACAATCGTACTCAAACTCATCAAAGCAGCCCCCACAGCCGGATCGATCATAATGCCCTGATAAAACAGGACACCTGCTGCCAGTGGTATAGCTACCACATTATAGCTTGTCGCCCAAACAAGGTTCTGTACCATTTTCTTATAGGTCGCCCTACCGAATAAAATGAGGTTGGCTATATCGGAAGGGCTACTATCAGTAAGGATAATGTCGGCTGTTTCAGCAGCTACATCTGTTCCTGAACCTACTGCGATCCCGATATCTGCCTTGGCAAGTGCGGGAGCATCATTCACGCCATCCCCGGTCATGGCCACAAACTCACCTTCTTGTCGAAGCTTCTCTATCAACTCCGATTTCTCATGTGGAAGCACCTGGCTGTAATACCCATCCAGTTTTAGTTCGTCCGATACTGCTTTGGCTGTTTGCTCATTATCCCCTGTGGCCATGAGAACTTTTATCCCTTTGTTCTTTAGGGTCTTAATAGCACCCTTACTTTCTTTTCTTATCTGGTCAGTTAAAGCGATGGACCCAATCAATTTGCCTTCCTTCAAAATGAAGACAACCGTTTCGGCTTTGTCGGTCGTAGCTCCTTCTGGTACGTCGATCCCTTCTTCCTTCAGATAACCAGGGCTTACTATTTGATAGGTCGGACCATCCACTTTTGCACTTACGCCTTTGCCTTTGGTAGAGCTAAAATCAGAAGCTGAAGGGAGTTTGAGTCCGCGCTTTTTGGCTTCATTCACAATGCCCCTAGCAATCGGGTGTTCGGAGCTTTGCTCAATAGCTCCAGCAATAGCCAATAATTCATCTTCCGAGCTGTCACCAAGAACTTCGATATGGTTCACACCAAAGTTACCTTCTGTAAGTGTCCCTGTTTTATCAAAAACTATCGCCGAAATCTTTCGACTGTTTTCAAATGCAGTGCGGTTTCTGATAAGCAATCCATTCTTGGCGGATAAGGCGGTCGATATGGCAACGACCAATGGTACTGCCAATCCTAGCGCATGAGGACAGGTTATGATCATCACAGTAACCATGCGCTCAAGCGCAAAATCCATTCCCTGAGAGCTAAAGAAAGCCCAAGTAATAAAGGTGGTAACGCCAACTCCAATAGCGATATAAGCCAACCATCCAGCTGCTTTGTTGGCTAGGTTCTGGGTCTTGGATTTTGTTTGCTGTGCTTCCTCTACCAGCTTGATGACTTTATTGAGATAGCTATCTTCACCAGAAGATCTTACTTCAACCTTGATACTCCCATCGCCATTGATCGCTCCCCCGATGACTTCATCGCCTTTGGTTTTCTCTACAGGTTTACTCTCACCGGTCAATGCGCTTTCATCCAGATCACTATCGCCTTCTACAATCTTACCATCGGCAGGTACTTTCTCACCAGGCTTGATAAGGATAATGTCACCTTTTCTGAGTTCACTGATCTTGACATCACGTATATCATCGCCTTGTACTTTGTGCGCCTCAGAAGGCATTAATTCAGCCAGTTTCTCCAAGGCTTTTGATGCACCCATAATAGAACGCATCTCCAACCAATGGCCTAAGAGCATGATATCTATCAAAGTCACCAGCTCCCAATAAAATATCTTTCCTTCTAGCCCCAATACAACAGCTGTACTGTACGCCCACGCAACTGTTATCGCTATGGCGATCAGTGTCATCATGCCCGGCACACCTTCTGAAAGCTCGTCTTTCAAGCCTTTGAGAAATGGCCAACCTCCATAAATGAAGATGAAGGTGGCCAATGCAGCAGCCACGTATCCCATACCAGTAAAGCTGAATGAAAAGCCCAGGAAGCCCTGTATCATCTCGGAGAAAGCCAATACCGGGATGGAAAGTACTGTATTGATGTAGAAACGCTTCTTAAAATCTTCAATCATGTGAGCGTGGTGGTCGTGATGACCTCCATGTGAATCGTGGTGTCCTGAATGCTGATGCTCTGGATGATTGTGATGATCATCAGAGTGATTGTGGTGTTCTGCCATAGTTACAGTATGTTTTATAAATTTAAGACCAGGCTATCCTATAGCCCTTTTTAAGAAGTCGCTGTTTAAGCTACCCCTATTCATTTAACTCTTGCTCTTGCTCTTGCTCTTGGGTTTCCTTTTTAAGTGAACCCTCGAATTTGGGTATAGGTCTGTTCTTTGCTTCTTCTTGTGTTTCTACTGTCCCATTTTCTCGGATGTCATTGATCAACCATTCCATTTCCATTATTTCTCTTCGCTGCGCTTTGATGATTTCGTCAGCCAGCTTTCTTACTCGTACATCTTTTATCTGAGCCCGTTCACTGGTTAAAATGGCTATCGAATGGTGAGGAATCATGCCCTCCATATAGTCTGCACCTGTAACGGTCAATTGACCTCTTACAAGCCCGATACCACCAGTAATGAGCAATACTCCCAGTACAATTATTGCGACATTAACATTGCTCTTTTTGTACATATTCAGCATGAACAACAGCATGATAATAATCATCGACCCGGCCATGATGAGGGTCATGAAGAAGCGGGTTTCACTGAACCAGAAATGATCGATGATCTTGTACGAGTGCGTATACATTAAGAAGAACATTGCTACCATAGAAGTAGCGATCATTGCAAAAAATTTACCGTAGTTGTTTTTGTGTTTTTGTTCGTTTTCCATCTTAACTTAGTATATTTATATAATTTTTGATCTTTTATTTAAAATCGTATTGATAATCCGCCTCCACCACCAAATCGGTTATCATAGCTTCCCATAAGTGAGAAGTTTTTAGAAAGCATGAACTCAGCACCGGTATTCCAAACGATTTCTTCCTCAAAATCCACATTGTCTTCCAAGTTGTTGACCACTCCTATATCAATTTGATATTCGTAATACCCGAATATTGAAAATCTTGGGAACAGCACCAGCGATCTGCCAATACCAACTCTAGGTCTTAGTTCATTATCGATTCTTATGTCTACATTGAACATATAAGGGGTGAACCATCTGATGCCAACTACTGCAATGGTCTTTATTTCATCTAGACTGTTTCTGGTCGTATTTTCCACATTTAACCCTCCAAATACCGTGAGATAATCATATAGATAATATTCATAAGAAAACTCTGCTTCCATATTTTCATTCCAACCATACTCAACCACTAGATTGAACTGGTTTCGGATATTGGAGGCAACCAAGTTTAGTCCTCCTGAGTGCGAACCTATATCTGCCAGCCCCCATGAATAAAACCTGTTGGTTTCATGGACGAGTTTAGAAAGAGGATAAGAACCCATTCGTTGATCTCTGGGTGTATCGTAACTAACTACCCTGGCCATGCCTCCCATCATATGATATAATATGTGACAGTGGAAGAACCAATCTCCGTATTCGTTACCGTAAAATTCAATCGTTACTTTCTGCATCGGGGGCACATTTACGGTGTGCTTGAGTGGAGAATATTCTCCATTCTCATTGATCACTCTGAAAAAATGTCCGTGCAGGTGCATCGGATGGTGCATCATAGTAAGGTTGTTGAACGTGATTCGCGTCACCTCACCTTCATTGATTTTGATTTTGTCAGTCTCTGAAAGAGGGATACCGTTCATACTCCAGATATACCTGCTCATATTACCCGTGAGATTAAGTAGCACCTCCCTGACAGGGACATCCTTGTCATATGTCGTTGCTTTCGGTGATTTTAGGTAGTCATAATTATAATCGGAGTACATATCCATTTTAGGCCTTTCCGCATCCTTACTCTTCATACCTTCTTCTTTCTTTTGCATCTCGCCCATTTTGGAATGATTTATCATTCCTGAATTCATATCCATTACCCCACTATTCATATCCATACCTTTCATTTGCATTCCCCACTTGCTCATGAGTTCTTGGGGATTGTCTTTTTTAGGTCTGAATTTTAATGCTGGAGCTCCCATCCGCATATCCATTTTAGACATCTGTTTCATCATCCCGATTTTATCTGGACGACGTACGTCAGGAGCCTTTATTACCTCTCCTTGCCCAAGATATGCCGAAGCAGTGCCTGAACCATCTTGTGCCGTAGTTCTAAATTCTATTTTTCCCTCATCAGGGATGGTTACAATGAAATCATAGGTTTCTGCAATAGCAATAAAAGTTTTGTCATGCTCCACTGGAATCACATTGAGGCCATCTGCCGATACAATAGTTGGATTACCTCCTCCAAATGTCATCCAAAACTGAGTGGACGCTGACCCATTGATAATTCTCAAACGTACTTTTTCGTCTGGTTTAAAATCTGGGTATTCTTGGGTTTGCTGTCCATTGATAAGAAAGGCAGGGTAGTAGATATCAGCGATATCTGCACTTTCCATTCTTTGTCTCCAAAAGTTCACTTGAGCACCTAATGCTCCACGAGCAATGACCTGATTGAGTGGAGTGGCGGTCCCTTTTCGCCAGTTATACCATTCTGTGCCTCTTTTCAGAAAGCGTAATACGCTCATTGGGTCTTCATTCGTCCAGTCGGATAGCACCATGACCAACTCTTTGTCATGTTCGAGCGATTCTTCCTTAGGCTCTATGACAATCGATCCGTAAACACCACTTTGCTCCTGAAGCATGGTGTGGGAGTGATACCAATAGGTGCCAGACTGTTTTAATGGGAATTCATACTTCTGGGTTTCTCCTGGCTGAATGGGTGGAGTCGTTAGATAGGGAACACCATCATAAAAATTTGGGAGAATTAATCCGTGCCAGTGAACCGAAGTTTCTTCGTCTAACTCATTTTTCACATATATCACCGCATATTCACCCTCTGTAAAACGCAAGGTTGGTCCTGGTATACTGCCATTGATAGTCATGCCCATTACTTCCTTCCCGGCTTTGTTCACTTTTTCTGCCCGAATTGTAATGGAGTGTTCCCTTACAGGAAGGTTATCTACATTCCCCTCAGTTGATTTCTCCATAAGGTTTTGGCCATTGGAAGGTTGGCTGATGAACACAAAAAGAGTAGTAAATAGGAATAATGCAGACCTCAGTTGATTGGGATATCGATTTTTATAAATGGATTTGGTACTAATGGAAAAGAAATCTCTAGGAAACATTACTAATCCCGCTCTCGTCATGGCTTTTGTAGCAAAAAACTGCCTTCTGTTCATGTTTGATAATTTTTAGGTTACTATTTTTGATACCAATTCGTCTACCTGTTAGGAAAAATCTGTACCAGTATAGAGAATGAACTGCATCTGACTTATTTTCAGTCAGTTACATTTCTATCAACTATAAAGAAGTAATTATGTGTAGATTTTTCTCTACACTCAGTGAAGATAATTCCCACACGTCAACAAGTCGCTGATTATCTTGTTTTTATGATATCTCGGCTTGATCGCCTGATTGTTTTTGACTACAAGCTCCCAAAAAGAGGCTGACCAGTACTGCTGTGATAATTACTTTAATCTGCATGATTTTTATATTTAAGGATCAAAAAACTTATTTTACATTTTTCAATTCGAAGGAAATCCTGACATCATCCCAGGAGATTGCAACTGTTCCAGTATCGTTGCCTTCTGGGATTACCTCATAAGTCAAAGACTCAACGGATTTTTCTAGAGCTTCAGGCGTAACCGTGAATCTAACCATGTCCTCAGCTTCATCATATTCATCAGCTAAGTGTTGATCCCAATTCTTGTTGATAATGACCGTCCATTCTTTCTCTCCTGGTATCGTGAAAAGTGCATATTTCCCTTCTGTGATTTTTACTCCACCTATTTCCACATCTTTAGAAAAGCGGATAGATGTGGCATTGTGGGCTCCTGTGACCCATACTTCTCCATAGGCAACAAGTCCTCCAAATATTTGTCTGCCCCTCTTATTTGGAGAATGATATTCAATATGAACATGGTTCTCACCAACATTCGTCATCACCATTTGCATGGGACTTTTTGACTTTGGTTGCTCTTTGCCTTCAGCCATATGGGCGGAATGATCAATTTCATCTGACTTCCCTTCTGTTTGCTTTTCACCGGAATTGGAACATGCGGTGAAAAACAATGCTAGTATGATTGCATAGATGTATCTCATAGTTTTTGATATTTAGGTTTCAATTCTTCTTTTTTGTAGTGATAAAAAACAGGACAAACCCTGATGCTACGGTAAATAACCCGAACAAGGAAAATACCCGCAGCAAAAGGTTATTGAAGTCATCCCTTCCTTGGTAATCCATTGTGTGGAACATCCATAGAAAATCGAACCAACGCCATGATCGATATCTTACCCGTTGGAAACTGCCATCTCGTTGAGAGATGTAAGCCGTCAATTCATCAGGACTGTCAAATTTTATAGCCCAGGCTGGTAAAGGCCTTCCCCTATATTCATGATGAGCACCTACCTTTGTGAGCAATGAGCCTGACACAATTTGTAAATCGTCCTTTACATACTTCCTGGCGATCCGCTCTGCTTCATCTTTTGTTATCCCCTGCTTTTGTTCCCCGGTCTTTGGATCGATCAGCAGGGAATCATTCATCCATAAGTAAGGTTTGCCATCGATCATCCTGAGGGCCAGCTCGTTCACCTGTAACGAATCGGGAATGTTGAGCGCCTTCAATTTTACTGATCCATGAACGGTTTCCAAGAAATGATCACCATGTATTTCGTCGATATCAGTCCAGCTGAAATAAAGTCCGCTGACCGTCCATAAAATAAATTGGACACCGATGATCACCCCTAACCATCGATGAGCTTTTCGGATATAGTACTGATTACTCTTTCTCATGTGTAGAAGTTGTGCTACTGGATTTCTGAATGACTGCCTGACCGGTTCTGTTTATGTTGGAAATCACAAAAGTGATCATAATGAAACTCGAAGAAATCTCGAATAAGACGATTATTTTGGCCTCTAATACCATAGGTACGATATCTCCATAACCAATAGTGGCAAAGGTCACCATACTGAAATATAAAAAGTCAAAAGCTCTCAATATAGTATCCCCAGTTTCTTCTGTCATCAAAAAAGCATCAGGCTTACAGGTCATCAGGCAGTAGTGATCTACCGCAAAAGATACCACCATAATGCCAAGGATGAGGGCATATACACCCAGGATCTCATAGAATGAGTGGCAACATTCCAGACAGGGTTTTAGCCTTCTTATGGAAAAAGCCAGTAGGTAATACACTTTGATCGCAGAAAACAGGACCACTACTTTTGAAAGTGTACTGGCATAAGCATGATGTGGGATTAACCATAGCAGGAGGTTGTAGATAAACAGAAGCAGTAGGATAAGCGCAATTTCTCTTGACGCCAAAGCCTTAAATGCAACAGGTATGGTCAGGTTCCGGGGTGATATCGTTTCTTTTTTAAAATGCACTAATCCGATATGCGTTCTTTGAACTTTTGATGGGTTTTCCCTGATTCGAAGTAATATACCTCACCAGTGGCTTTTGATTTCAGTACAATGTAGGCTTCGGCTTTGTCAACCGCCCTACCACTATATGGGTCAATGCCATACCTTACTGAATCTATGTTATTATTTAGCTTATCTACGCACATTTCGCAGCAGCCATAGTACATTTTACCAGCTACCGGTACTTCGATCTGATCAATGCCCATGTACGCATCATTGACCATACATACTTTATTGTTGGGCAATGGATCATCCATGGATACCCAAGTAGATGGAGGGGTGTTATTCCACACATTATGGGTAATGATCCCAAGGATGACCATCAAAAAGAAAGAAAGCACTACTATGGACTCTTTGTCCAACTTAGCTTTCTTTCCTGTTTTCATAAAAGACTTCTTTCGTTTCATTTATCATCAATTTTGCCCTGTTCCAGGGACACCAGGTTACCTTTACCGATCTTTTTCTCGTGCTACCCCTTGCCTGGAACAGGATGTGTTCAATTAATTGAAGGATTTCATGGTTTTCTATAGTCCATACTTCTCAATTAATCGTTTCTTTTGTACTCCCACATGTCAGCATGGTACTGCCGAAATAGGGATTTTTAATCTCCTTGCTATTGCTGAGCCAGTAGCCCCCTTTGTTATCCAATGCCATAGGGCAGTGCTGGTAGTAAACCGTACCTGCAGTGGTACCGAAAGCCTTGAGACCTTTATAAAGGGCCTGACTAAATGAGGCATAGGCAGCTCGCTGATCCTTTAGGTCTATGGATGCAGCAATCTTGTCAAGTGCCGTATTCATCTCTTTTAGGTTCATCATCCAATCCATATGCGCTTCTGAGCTTTTCAGTAAGCCCATGTCTACTTTTCCTAAAGCGGCTTTTACTTTTGTACCACTGGTGGATACACTTTTTACTTCGCTGGCAATAAAACTATCTGTCAACTCAAGAGATGCATTATACACCTCTGTAAGCTGTTGTTTAAAGTCGCTAGAGACGTCATAGGTCAATTGGCCGTCTTTCATTTTCATACCTTCATGCTTGGAGTGATCCATTTTTGATCCTTCTTTTTGACCGTATGAACCATGGTCGTGTTGTGCATTTAGCGTCCCCAATGCTACAAAGAGGACCGATACCATCATTATCTGCTTTTTCATATAGTTTTTGTTTTCATTACATTTTATATTGATTGTTTAATTTCCATCACCCCCTGTATCCACTATCAAGGGCAGTCCATCTTTACCCATAGGGACAAAATAGAATTTGGTGTTCGGGCTGGTGGTAAGTTTCTCCTGGACTTCTAATGCTTTGTATTGCAGGTATCTTTGGGTAAGCCCCGCATCAATGATTTGCTGGGCATCCCTTTGGCCTTTGGCCAGTATCCTCTGGATCTCAGCCTGTTTTTCAGCAATTTTTATTTCATAGTCTTTTTGCTGGATGTCCTGCTCTACAGCCAGTTTACGATCAACGGCTGAGGTTACTACTTGCGGATATTTGATGTGGTCAATGGTCACATTGTCAATTTCAAGATGTTTCCCATCTATTTTAACCACTAACTGTTCAAATATGGCTGTTTCGATCTCAGGGCTTTTTGGTGATACTACCTTATAATCATAGTCTGCGAAGGTGTTCCGGGTCAGGCTGACAAATTCTGGTTTTACAACACTATTGTAATAGTCTTGCCCAACTTCGAGTTCCAACTGCGCAAGTTCCGCTTCAATAGGTCTTAATGTTACTGATACCGTAATGGGAATATGTAGCTCATCTTTTGTTAGGACCGCCACATTCTCGGTATAGGTTTGCCATTGCAAACTGTAGCGTACTACCCCGTTCCAGGGCATGTGCCATACTACCCCGTCTTTATAAACTCGTTGGGTCTGTAGACCTTTACCATAAGGTTTCCACTTCATAGCATGTGTACCCGGCCTTACTATCGAGCAACCACTTGCAAATAGGACTAAGGCCGCTACTATCGAAATACTGATTTTTGTTTTCATGATATTAATGTTTTCATTGTTTCCATTCTCAAAAGAACGTAACTTAATCGAGACTTTTTTAAGGTATCCAGGTTTAGATTGAAGTGATTCCCCGGATTCAAAATGCCAAAGATATCACATTGGGTTTCAATCGGCCTTATCATCTCAATCGTTCATTTTGATTCATGATTTTATCATCTGTCATTTATACTTATCAAACCATTCATTACACCACTGCGATAGTGGCCAGAAACAACACCCAAAACAACCCTCGAAGCATCTTGAAAAACCGGTTCGGTCTTTTGTTTTCTTCAGTCTTGCAACATTCCTTCATATTCGATTTTCCGTTTTATGGAAGTGGGACAATCCCCGGTATAAAATCAGTGACCGCGGAATCACCACCACTCACTTAATCACCGCTCTGTTTTCACCACAAGAGAGCATCGCATCCCCAAAATAAGGATTTTTAATTTCCTTTGTGGCACTTAGCCAGTACCCTCCTTTGTTGTCCCTGGCCATTGGGCAGAACTGGTAATAGATAGTCTCACCAGTGGTACCAAACATTTGTATCGCTCCGTACAAAGTATCGCTGAAATCCGCAAATACCAACCTTTGCTCTTCAATATCATTGATACCTTGTATCTTATCCAGCGTCCCGTTGAGTATCCCTAGGCTGGTCATCCAGTGATTGTGCATTTCACCTTTGACCAGGCTCATGTCCACCTTATTTAGTGCTGATTTTACTGAAGGCACCTCTTTTTTCGTCCTGGTGGCATCAGTCGCAATGAAGGCATTTTGCAACCCAAGGTGTGCTTTGTAAACAGCTGTTAGTTGTTTTTTAAAGTTCTCATCTACTGACATTTCCATTTTCATAGCATTGTCGGCACCACCGGTCTCATGACCTTCATGCTCACTTCCCGAGGCTGGCTTTTTTTCATCACTGGAGCCTCCATGATTATGCCCCATAGATACTTTTCCACCTTCGGGGTTCATCATGCTTTTTTCCCCTTTGAGCTGGGCTGCTGCATCAATTTTGAATACGCCATTTGTAGCTACCATTTCTCCCTCACTAAGCCCGGCCTCTACGATATAATAATCTCCTGCATCCGCTCCCAATTCAATTTCCGTAAACCTGAACATATTGTTATGATCATCGGTCATCACATATACCACCGCTTTTTTTCCTGTCCAAAGTACAGCGGACTTTGGAACAACCAATTGATCACCTGATCCTGGCAGCATGGTTTTGAGTATACCATCGGCTAACATTTCCGGCTTAAGTAAGTCTTTGGGATTATCCAGTTCAGCCCGCACCTTCGCCACTCGCGACATGGGATTGAGTACCGGATCAATAAAGGTTACCGTACTCTCAAATTCCCGACCGGGTATGGACTTGATCGAAAATTTGATCTTGTCCCTCATTTTGATCCAAGGAATATCTGTTTCGTAAGCATCAAACATGACCCATACATGACTTAAATCCACAACCTCGAGCAACGCTGAGCCTTCTTTCACATAATCTCCTAATGCAATATGTCGCATCGTAACTGTACCAGTAATCGGGGATAATATATCAAAATAGAAATCAACGTCTCCCGATTCTTCTATTTGATCAATCTGAGCATCAGTGAGATCCCAGAGTTTAAGTTTGTTACGTGAGGCTTTATAATAGCTTGGGTTGGTTTCCTTAAACTTCATTGCTTCAAAAAGTTCACGCTGTGCAGTTACCAGTTCAGGTGAGTATATTTTAGCTAGTTCTTGTCCTTTGCGTACTTTCTGACCGGTAAAATTGACCATGAGCTTTTCAATTCGCCCTGGATAACGTGCAGTCAATTCTGCGATGTTCCGCTCATCGGCCATGATCTTCCCTGGCAAATAGACCTCTTTGTAAGGTGCTTTTTTCTGGATGGTAGACATCTCCACCTCCGCAATTTTCATAGCTGCATTGGATAGTTTGACAGAATATTGGCCTGCCTCCCCATCATCTTCATCTTCTTTCATGGGAATCAATTCCATGCCGCAGATGGGACAGTTTCCCGGCCCGTCCTTCTGTATCTGAGGGTGCATTGAGCAGGTCCAAATTGTGCCTTCTGCGTGGTCCATGGCAGAATGATCCGTGGGTAATGTCTCCTGTTGTTCATTACTGCTTCCGCCAATCAGCAGCCAGCCTATAAGTACACCCACAATCAATACTCCCAGATAAGGAAGTATGTTTTTACCTTTTATTATTTCTAATATCTTCATTTTCAAAATTGTTTTCCGGTGATGTAATTGATATATGCTACGAATGTATTTTGGTCGGCCCGTGCTTTTTCAAGCTCCAGCTCATACCTGAGCAGTTGCCTTTCCATCCGCAGGACTTCCTCAAAATCAGCCCCTGCTGTAGTATATTGTGCTACCAGTATGTCAAGAGACTGAGTGGCATAGGCAATCAGCCTACTGTATAAACCCACTCTTCGCTCTGCATCTGCATAATCTCTCCAGGTTTGTTCTAGGGCTGTTTCCAGTTTATTTTCCCTGCTCTCCTTGCGGTTTTCTACAGATGTTTTAAGCAGTTCTTTCTCCTTGACCATAGCCCTATATTTACTACGATAAAGGGGCATTCTTACACCTACTTGAGGGAAAATAAGTGCATCTTTCCCATTTCCGGAAAAATCTTCCACGTCAGTTCGAGGTGAAATATTAATATAAGAAAGTCCCAGGTTAAATGATGGCAATCCCATTTTTTGTGCCACTTCAACTTCTGCATCAAGTGCAGACATCTCATAATCAAATCCTTTTAAGGTGGGATTATGGGTGATGATAGAATCCAGTAACACATTTTTTCCTTCATCAAATGCCAATGTCTTCAGTGTGTCTGGCACGTCAATAAGTATGGACTGTTCAACATTTAAAAGTTCATTGAATCTTGCTTGTATCGGATCACGTGAATCTTCCAGATATAATAGTTGGTTGTTCAGTTCATCCAAATCCATTTCTACTCGTAGTAAGTCAACTGCACTTCCGGTATTGGACTCCAACCGTACATTGGCCAATTGTTTGAAGGATTCCAAAAGCCTGACATTTTCATCGGTAATGGTAATAGCTGCTTCTAGCACATACAAATCATAATATGTAGACCTTACGTCAAAGAATAGTTGGTTTTTGGCATCTTCAAATGCCTCATATCTGGCTTTCGCCAGCATAGCCACGGCTTGTTCCTGGGACCTCAGCTGACCAAACCAAGGGAAAGCCTGACTTAGGGAAATACCAGCATTTTGCGCTCCGACCCTGGTTTCTACCGGGCTGGTAAAAATGTTGAACATAACCGTAGGGTCTGGTAGGGTCCTTGCCTGCGGTATACGCTCCAGAGTAGCCAGGTAACTGTTGAAAATTGATTTTAATTCAGGATTATTCTCTGCAGCAATTTTCAGATATCCTTGTAGCGGCCCTTCTAATTGTTGTGCCTGAGCCATTGTGTTACCAATCGGGACCAGCAACCACAGAAGCATGATTATATTGATTTTGATCTTCGTTTTCATGTTAAGCAGATTTTACTTGTTTTTTGATTGACCTTTCCTGCCACATACAATACAATACGGGCACGACAAATACGGTAATGGCCTGAACCAACATTCCTCCGAAAGTGGGAATGGCCATCGGTACCATAATATCAGAACCTTTACCGGTAGAAGTAAAGATGGGAAGCAGGGCAATGAGTGTAGTGGCGGTTGTCATAACTGCCGGTCTTATTCTCAACTTACCAGCGTGGAGTACCGCCTCTTTTACTTCGGACACATCGCCTGGTTTCCTGTCTGAGAAGATTTGCTTGAGATAGGTTGCCATGATCACTCCATTATCAGAGGCTACACCGAATAAGGCTATAAAACCTACCCACACTGCCACACTTAGGTTTACTGGGCCTATCTGAAAAAGGTCTCTCAAATTTGTGTCGGCAAGTGGAACGTTTAGAAACCAGTCTTGTCCGAACAGCCACATCAAGAGGAAGCCCCCGGAAAAGGCTACAAAAACCCCGGAAAAAACCATCATAGTAGTGGATACATCTCCAAATTGGAAATAGAGAATAAGAAAAATGGCAAGCAGACATATAGGTACAACTATAGCCAGCCTCTTGGTAGCCCTTATCTGATTTTCATAGTTTCCCGTGAATTTGTAATTGACTCCTGCAGGTAACATAAACTCACCTGCGTCCATTTTGGCCTGAATGAACCGTTGGGCTTCTTCTACCACATCCACCTCAGCTTCGCCTGCTTTTTTATCAAAAATGACATAACCGTTCAAGAAGGTGTCCTCAGCTTTAATTACCTGTGGACCTCTTCGGTAGGTGATGTCTGCCAACTCAATGAGTGGCACCTGCGCCCCTGATGGCGTAGGTATCAGTACTTTTTTGAGGTCTTCCGGGTTGTCCCGATACTCACGTGCATACCTTACCCTGACCGGAAAACGCTCTCTTCCTTCAACAGTCGTAGTAAGTTTGATACCTCCAATAGCCACTTCTATGTAGTTCTGCATATCCTTCATACTTAGTCCATATCTTGCAATGGCTTTCCGGTCTACATCAAATTCCAGGTAGGGTTTACCCACAATTCTGTCTGCAAACACAGAAGAGGATTCTATACTTGGCACCTGTTGTAATATTTTTTCTAACTGAAGTCCTACCCGCTCTATGGTCTCAAGGTCCGGACCGAAAACTTTGATACCGATGGGTGCCCGCATACCTGTGGACAGCATGACCAAACGGGTCTGGATAGGCTGTAGCTTAGGTGCAGAGGTCATACCTGGTATGTTGGTAGCCTTCACAATCTCAGCCCATATATCATCTGGAGACTGGATATGATCACGCCACTGCCTAAAATATTCCCCTTTTTTCTTATCGATCACCAGCTCGTCTTTCTCTACTTTTCTAAAACCATCCCGCTCCGGATGATAGGTACCACCGTCTTGAAGTACATAATTTCCTTCTTTGTCGGTTTTAAATCGCAACCTGTGCCCGTTTTCATCCAACATGTATTCGGGCTTATAATTGATGGTATTTTCAAACATAGAAATGGGTGCCGGATCCAATGCAGAGTTTACCCGTCCCCACTTACCTACAACCGACTGGACTTCAGGGATCTGGGCGACATACCCGTCTACCTTTTGGATCACGTCAATGTTTTCCTCAATTCCTGAATGGGACATGGTGGTGGGCATCAAAAGGTATGAGCCCTCGTCCAGGGCCGGCATAAACTCTTTCCCGATTCCCGGCAGGGTTTTATTGAGAGACTGCCAAAAACTGGTTTGTCGAATTTCCCAGCCTGTCTTTTCAATGGTATTTCCTATGGCCCCAAAAGCACCCTCAAAACCTATCCAGGTAAGTATTCCAAATAAAAAGACGAAGATCGGGACTGTGAAAAATTTCCATTTATTATCCAGGCACCACCTCAATATCGGGGTATAGTATTTTACCAGCAATAGTAGTGAGCCTAGTACGAGAATTATTACTACAGCAACAAACAGAAAATTCGATACCAGACTATTTTGCGCACCTAACGGGAGCCATTCACGCGTTAGAAAGGCTGCAACTGTAAGCATGATAATGGCAATATTGAGATATTCGGTAAGCCATTTCCGTTTTTCAGGTAAAAATTTCTCTGCAATATTATTGATTCCCAGAGCTATGAGAACGATCCCGAGCCAATTTCCTGCTAAGATCAGGATGAGTAATCCCAGGGCGATAAGTGCTGAATTCCATATTCTTTTTGTTCTTTCCTTTCCGATCTTAACAGAAAATAACACATGCGCCAATGCGGGTATCACAACGAGTCCTACGAACAGGGCAGCCAACATGGCGAAAGTCTTGGTAAAGGCCAGGGGCTTGAACAGCTTCCCTTCTGCTGCCTGCATGGCAAAAACAGGGAGAAAACTCACAACTGTAGTGGTGAGGGCGGTAATGACTGCTGAAGCTACTTCTGTCGTGGCTACATAGATTACCTCTAACTTCTGTTTGCCGGAAATACCTTTGTTTTCTGGCAATTCCAGATGCCGGAGGATATTTTCAGTAAATACTACACCCACATCCACCATTACCCCTATGGCAATGGCTATTCCTGAAAGAGCTACTATATTAGCATCTACCCCAGCATACCTCATCACAATGAAGGTCATTAAGACGCCAATAGGAAGTAAACTGGAGATGAGGATGGAAGCTTTAAGGTTCATAACAACAATGATTACTACAATGATGCTAATGAGTATTTCCAGGGTCAGTGCCTCCTCCAGTGTGCCCAGGGTTTCTTTAATTAACCCGGTACGGTCATAGAACGGAACTACCGTCACCTTCGATACGGTACCATCAGGAAGTACTTTTGAAGGCAGCCCTGGTGATATTTCCTCAATCTTTTTTTTCACATTTTCAATTACGGCCAATGGATTGGCTCCATACCGGGAGACCACTACTGCCCCTGTAGCTTCAGCACCACCTTTGTCCAACCCTCCTCTACGAGTTGACGGACCAAAATTGACAACAGCCACATCTTTGACGCGAATAGGGGTGTTGTTGTGCTGGGTAATCACTGCTTCTTCAAGGTCTTCAAGATTTTGGATGTACCCCAAACCCCTGACCAGATATTCAGCCTTGTTGTATTCGATGGTCCGGGCACCCACGTCCAGGTTACTTTCCTTTACCGCCCGCATGATCTGAGCTACGTTAACATTGTACTCTTTCATGGCCACAGGATCAATATCTACCTGATATTCCTTTACAAATCCTCCTATTGCGGCAACTTCTGAAACTCCGGATGCTGAGGTCAAAGCATATCCGACATAAAAGTCTTGGATTGTTCTTAATTCCTGTGGATCCCATCCTCCTGCCGGCTCTCCGGTTTCTGGATTGCGACCTTCCAACGTATACCAGAAAATTTGACCAAGGGCCGTAGCATCTGGTCCTAAAGCCGGTTGAACCTCAGGAGGTAGCGTCCCGGCTGGAAGCGAATTTAATTTCTCAAGGATCCGGGTACGACTCCAATAAAATTCTATATCATCTTCAAAAATGATGTAAATCGTAGATAGCCCAAAGATGGAGTTGCTACGTATTGTTTGTACTCCGGGAACACCCAGGAGCGCTGTGGTCAGTGGATAAGAAATCTGGTCTTCTATATCCTGTGGAGACCTTCCCATCCAGGTGGTAAAGACAATTTGCTGGTTTTCACCTATATCCGGGATAGCATCGACGGGTACAGGGTCGCGTGGAAGATTCTCCATCTTCCAGTTGAATGGTGCAGTAGATACCCCCCACCCAACAAAAATAAGTACCAGTAATCCGGTAACTAGTTTGTTCTCTAGGAAGAACCTGATCAACTTATTAAGCATAATATCTATTTTTAAAATATATATTGATTGTATGGAATGAGAACTGTGACCAACTTGTATCAATGAAATATTCAATGATTTCATTGAGCATGTTACAATTGGATTTGATCAAACAGAAAAGGATTGTCCAGTAGTAAAAGACTACGACAATTGCCCTTGCTGTATAGCAAAGGGCTTTACATCGTATATAGTGGCCTAAATCAAGAAGGTTTGAAAGAGGATCTGAAGACGTTTGTTAGGGAGAGGACGGTAGTGGTCTACATACTTTTTTTGATTTTTGTTACCAAAAATCAAAGGCTCGAACAGTGTATAAACCAGGACAACAGAAAAAATAGGATCGAAGCTGAAAGATTCCATTTGAAGTTGAACCATATCGTCGAGCTGTAGAACCTTGTATTGGTCCTTACAGCAAGGTTTTGGATAGATCCCCTCATGTTCTGTTGGTATCTTTTGGCACTCCTGCTTCATATTTTCCATACCACAGTCAAGGTTATGTGGACCAAGTGCGAGTGTTGTTGCCACTGCTTTGTCACAACAGTAGTGAGTGTTCATAGAGAATCCTATATTCAAAAATAATATAGGAAAGATTAATGATATAGATATTATATTTTTCAATTGACTGCAAATATATGACTTTAAACTTGGATAAGTTTTATGAAATTTTGATTTTTTTTTAAGTAGTTTTTCATGATCGAGTTAGGGAAAAAGTAAATCTATTCGGGGAAGGACCACTAATGTTTTTTTCAAAGTTGACTGCTAAAGAACACATAAATCTTATATGCGGGCTACTATCAAGATCGTGAGTAGGATACATGAAGTTATCCAAAATAAAAAATGCTCGTATTGACTTAGGAATTCTCGCCATCTTTGGTATTATATCACATTATCATTCGAAGTAAAGATACCATGACCAAAGATGTTTTGATACAACTGGGTATATCAAGATAAGGTTGAAAACTTGGAAGTATACTTGGGTCAATCAGGTCATGGATAACAATGGGCACTGGACCTATCGAGTGGGCAAATTGACAGTACACATACTTCTTGCAGTAGGGTAGCAGTCGGCTACCAAGGGAGTAAAGTCTGCCAAACGGCCAATATGCTCTGTCTCTCGGATGCCAATGGTGTGTTGTTGGCCGCTTCCAAGCTTGAGGAGGGCAATAGGCACCACCTGTTCTATAAAGGAAGGTACTTCCAAGGATTGGCGGACATCCTTAACGGTGAAGGTATTACAATGGATGGACCTTTCCGTGAATGTCGATGCTGGTCCCGAACAGGACGAACTCAGGATAAGGAGTCTCATTGGAAAGATACGATTAGCAGATTTTATCATACACTCAATTGGTCCCCGGGGAAAACCGGTCTATACTCAGCTTTCGCCATTACTTAAACCGGAAATGCTCCCGGAGATATAATTTCTTTTTACAAAATAACGTGATTGGGTCAAAACCGTCTTATGATGTTTTGAGAACGTTTTAATGTATTTTGAACATTACAGAGTATTGTCGAGTGACTGACTGAGGAATTCCCAAAGTTGCATTTTCAGACATTTTTCTGAACCATGTGAGCAGTACACACAACAATCGCCCTCATCGGTTTCAATTATCTTTTTACAAGCGGGGCAAAATACCCGGTGGACTTTTGCAATAAGGGGCATTTGTGCCACGAATGAGTGATTGCAGTTCGTGCATGTAACGATAGATTTGATATATATTTTTGACTTGTTTACCATAACAGCCCTTTTAAATGAAGTTCTTAATTTCTAGGACGTTCCGGTTATGATATTATGATTAAGATTGATGAAGTGATATTGTTTGCCTTAAAATCATGAACAAACCACAACACTTCATCAAACCGGTATGCAGTTATGGAGTAAACCAAGTTGGTGACAACAATATAATATCTGATATGGAAGACTTCACACAAACACTTCAATTAAAACATGAGGGGATCATTCATGATCGGTTATGGAATAAAATCCAGCTAACTCTTGGGAAAAAAGAGGGTATAGTCGTGAAACGCACTGGAGAATCAGGGCTGAAGGTTTCATTTCTGACCTATTTATATGGTAAGGAATACCTTATTCAGTTGGTCAAAGATGCGGGGTTCATAGAAAAGGTCCAGCCTAAGAAAAACATACTTAAAAGATTGTTAGAGAAGTTGGCAGCGGACAATAAAACCTCTTTTGGAAACCGCAGGCTCAACTGTTGCGATTTGAATAAAAAAAGATAGCCATCTATAACCTGTTTGAACAAGGATAATGTGATCCTTGGGACAGATTGGACAGGTCATCAGCTTTCCAAAATGACAGAGTGTCAATTATAATCACAGAAAACGGTCAATCTATGGTATCATGGGCATGATTATGGACACATTGGTAATGATGCAGCGAATGAATTGCAGCAAACAGTCTACTCCTTGGTTAGCGGCAGTGGGTATTCAAAGCATAAAAGTATCATCTTGTATAAATGAGGCAAAAGGAATAGACGGGAATATGAAGATAAATGGCCACCATGGCAATAGTAGAAGAAGGTACTTGGCAGTTGATACTTTAGGACTTCCATGGGCAATTCATGTAGGAACGACCGATCATCATGATGGAGAAGCGGGACTTGAACCGCTACATCAAATGGATTCCCAAAACATGGATATGGTCAAAGTGATTAGAGGCGGCGCAGCTTATGGAGGAGTATCTGAGGATGACAAGGTAATATACCGGTAAGTAGATACCAAGCAATCTCTCCCTACCCAGGAGGGAGTCTATACCTGAAAAAAACAGGTTCTTGACCTAAAGATATGATTCTGAAAAATTGCGTTTCAATCTAACCAAGATGCCAGATTTCATAGTGACCTTTTCACCTAAAGTTACAACATCATTGCCACCATGGATACAACCATAACTGAACTATTCAATATTTCTCAGGGCATAGAGTGATTGGATGCAGTATCCTTTCCCATTTGGTAGAAATGGGTTGATATCAATCCCCTAGCAATTTTACATATCACTAAGGCATCGAACTATAGCCATTATGAAATAAATTTTTATATGGCCCTTAAGGAGCGACTACGTAAGTTTCAAGCACTAAAATTGATAGTCCTCGTTTATTCATGAGAAGTTAAAACTATTATTTTGGCTTTAGCATTTATTTATGCTTTTTTAGGAACTTTCATCTTATGTTTTTTTTTCTTTGATGAGGTATAGTTATAAACTTATGACTGCGAGATTTACTGTATTCATCTTTTCGACTTTTATATATTTTTCTGTTTTTGGGCAAACGGTAGAAAATTCTGTATTGTCTTCAGGTGATATCTATAAAGTTGCAATTACAGATGATGGGATACATAAGATTGATGCAAATTTATTAAATGCTTTAGGGGTTGATGCGAGCACAACAGATCCTGATAAGATACGAATTCTAGGTTATGGTGGTGGGATATTACCTCAATCAAACAATGCTGAAAGATATGCAGATTTGATAGAAAACCCTGTAAAAGTAATTGGAGGTGGCGATGGAAGTTTTGGTAGCAATGATTATATACTCTTTTTTGCCAAGGGCCCTGATAGAACTTATTATAATGATGATGAAGAAAGGTGGGTATATGAAAAGAACTTGTATTCCGATACATCCTACTACTTTATAAAAATTGGAGAAAAAGATTCGAGGAAAATAACTGATACGACAATTTCTAGCAATGAAGCTATAGAGATTAGTTATTTTGATGAAGTAATCCATCATGAAATTGATGAAATCAACCACTTGAATCAATCCTCTTCAAGAGGAGGTTCTGGCTCAGGTTCAGGAAGGAGATGGTTTGGGGAAAAGTTTGATTTCAATCTAGCATATTCTTTTTCCTTTTCCATAGAAGGTGCAGTTGAAACTCAACCTTTAACATTCACTGCTGAATTAATGTCCTCTTCTCCGGTTGGAGGTAGATTTAATATTGTAACAAATCAAAACGTCGAACAAACTATAAATATCCCTTCTGTACCTGAATCAACTTATGGCATCAAAGGTAGGATTGCCAAAGAATCATTATCGATTGCTTTACAGAACTCAAGTTTATTTGAAGTTGAGTTTAAATATGAAAAGCGTTCAAGCTCATCTAAAGATGCTGGTTACTTAGATTACTTTACAATTGAATACCAGAGAGAAAATGCATTGTATGGCAATGAAACAATAGCCAAGGTATCTGAAGCAAAGAACTATCAGACAATTAAGTTTTTGGCAAAGAATTTATCTGAAGATACTGAAATTTGGGATGTTACTGAATTAAACACTGTAAGTAGGCAAACCCTGAACATTGAAGGAGATAATAAATATACTATTGCTGAAGCGGGCGAACCTAAAGAATTTGTGATTTTTAGAGGTAGCGATTTTGCTTCTCCATTACCTATTGGAAAGGTCGAAAACCAAAACTTACATAGTATTGGTGCTGTAAACTTATTGATAGTTACACCAGAAAGTTTTAAAACGGAGGCTGAGAGATTAGCTGATTTTAGGGAAACAAATGATGGTTTAAGTACGCGTGTAGTTACTACTGAAGAAGTATATAATGAATTTGCTTCAGGGAGACAAGATATTACTGCAATACGAGATTTTATTAGACATATTTTCTTGCAAAGTAGTGGGACTGATTCTTTAAAATATGTGTTGCTTTTTGGTGATGGAAGTTATGACTTTAAAGATAGAACCCCAGAAAATGCCAATAGTAGTCTTATCCCCATTTATGAATCATACGAATCCCTTCATCCAATTTATAGCTATTCATCTGATGATTATTTTTCCTTTATGGATGAAGAAGAAGGGATTTGGGGCGAAGGTTTTAATGATGAATCCCATTTAATGGATTTAGCAATAGGCAGGCTTCCCATTAATACACTTTCAGAAGCCAAAGCAATTGTGGACAAATTGATCAGGTATGCAACAGCCAATGAAGCTTTGGGTAATTGGAGAAAACGGATAGTATTCGTAGCTGATGATGGTGATGCCAATATACATCAGAGACAAGCAGACGGATTGAGCCGTTTCGTTGAGACCAATTATGAGCAATTTAATACGAATAGGATTTTTGTAGATGCATTTCCACAGGTTGTGTCAACCAATACTGGGAAACGGTTTTCTCCAGCAGCTAGGGCAGAAATAGAAAAGAATATAGAAAATGGTGTACTAATAATGAATTTTACTGGCCATGGTTCAGAAACAGGATGGACTAGTGAAGATATCCTTACAAATGGTCAAGTTGTAAATTGGCAGAATAGATATAAGATGCCCATGTTTTTAACTGCCACATGTGAATTTGGTCGTTATGATAATCCTACTTTAAAATCTGGTGCTGAACTAGCAATGTTGAATGCAAATGGAGGGGCCATTGCACTACTTACTACGACCCGCCCTGTTTTTTCAAATACTAATCTTGAAGTGAATGAAGCATTTTATAATGCAGCATTTCAAGAAATAAACGGGGAAATGCCCAGGCTAGGAGATATCTTGGTGAAGACTAAAAACAATAGTATTACAGGGGTAATTAATAGAAACTTTGCTTTACTAGGAGATCCTTCAATGCGATTAGCCTATCCAGAAGATGATATCGTGATAACTGCAGTGAAGGACAGGAATGGCAGTGTGATAGATACAATCAAATCTTTGGACAATATAAAATTAGAAGGCGAAGTAAGGCAGCGTGACTTTATCGCCTCTGATTTCAATGGAACGGTAGAAATAACAGTTTTTGATAAAACTACTACGATTACTACACTAGGCGATGAAGGTCCGAATACTATAATGGATTTTGAAGATAGGCTGAGCATAATTTACAGGGGTAGTACGACTGTTAAGGATGGTCGTTTCAATGCTGAGTTTGTGGTACCAAAAAATATTGATTATACATTTGATGCCGGTAAGATAAGTCTTTATGCCAGACATGAAACCGCACTAAGGGATGCTTCAGGTACGGTAGATGATTTAATTATAGGGGGCTCTTCTAGTAATTTTATCCCAGAAAATGAACCACCCCAACTAAGTATTTATCTAGATAATGAAAATTTTAATAGTGGTGATCTTGTTCCTGAAAACACTATTTTGTATGCAGATATTTTCGACGATAGTGGTATTAATATTACAGGCAACGGAATTGGACAAACAATTACTACAATATTAGATGATGAAATCACTTTTAATTTGAATGACTTTTATACTGGTACAATTGATGATTTTAGAAAAGGACAAGTAGTTTTTGGATTAAAAGATCTTACGCCTGGATTACATAAATTAGTTTTGAAAGTATGGGACAATCAAAACAATTTGGCAGAAGAAGAGATAATTTTTAGGGTTCATGATGGAGCTGAGAACCAAATGGGTAATATAACAGCAGCCCCCAATCCTTTTAGTGGTGAAGTTAATATATCTTGTTTTAATGCTTTTCCTGGAGAAAGTATAGATGCTTCTGTATATTTTTACGATACTAGTGGCAGGCTTGTAAATGAATATAGTAAGAATATTGCAAATTCTACTTCAAATATTAATATTGCAAATTGGAATGGTTATGGAAGTAATGGGAATTATGTAGAAAATGGATTATATTTAGTAAAAGTATATCTTTATTTTCCCAACATAAACCAGTCATTTGAAGAGACCCTCAAAATATTAAAGAAATAAAAGGATTCCCCACTCAGGGCATCTTATGAATAAATAGCTTATACTGTACCCAACTAAATTGATATCAAAAATTCATCGATTGCCCTTGAAGGAGTGGGTAAAGGACAATTCGGACGGGCATACTCCGGGCGATAAAATGATTTCAGACACGACCAGTTAAAGGAAGTTTTCGAAAGGCATATATATAAAGAATGCTTCTATCAGGACGGATAATGTAAAAAAAGGTCTGCCAGTTAGTGGCAGACCTTACTGCTAATAACCACCTATTCACTATTATTACCCATTAAAACAGCCTAGAAACTTATAGCAGCTTCAATCACGATTCCATCAAACTCTGCACCTTGAAATTTGGAACCATCGTATCCCGATTCGTCATAGGTCTGGCTGACGTATTCAATTTTGGTAAGCAAGTTTTTGGTCACATACCATCCACCACCGATATTTAGGCGGTTGATATCAATGGAAGGTGCTGTATCGGAAGCTTCACCACTCACTGCATTATACCTTCCTCCTAAATACAGCTGCTCTGTATTTCCAAACCGATAAATAGCTTCCACGCCTAGCTGTGTATATCCGCCACCGGTAGCATCATCACCATTATTGGTCACCTCGAATACCCCAAAAAACTCTAGCCCTTGATATTTTACAAAAGGATTGACCTGAAAAGCCGTCTGGTACCCAAAACCAGGATTAAATCGCGGTAAAAAGGCACTTATGCGAGAATCATTCATACCTTCTAATACGCTATAATATCGTGCCCCTGCTCTGTCCCCATTGTAGAGGTAGTCTCTCGTACTTTTATCAGAACTGCTGTAGATGGATCCGGTTAGTCTTAATCTCAGGTCATCATTTACCTGATTGTCATATCCCATTTTTACAAAGAAGGCAATCCCGTCATCCCCGGAAACCGGGTTCTGATTGAGCCGTCCATTGCTCACCCCAATTACACCCAGTAATCCTGATCTTTGCAGGGTAAGTTCGGCAAATGGCTCAGTGGTGAAGGCATCCATAATGTAATTGCCAACAAAGGGATTGAATATGGCCCGCGCATTATCCGTTCTTCTGAAGTGTGCATCACCATAGTTGATTTCATCCATGCCAAATCTCAAAGTGGCTATCTCCATAAATCCACTCAGGAATCCTTCCCGGATAAAATCCAGTTTGTCTACCTGCAGGTATCCACCTTTTACCCATCCTTCATTATGGTTTCTGGAAGAAAGATAATTTCTCAGATGTACCCTCAACCCATCAGCCAGTTGTACGTCAATGTTCAGGTTGGCCGTAGGTAAGTTGAAGTTGTTCGCAAGATCGATCAAAGTATCCCCAACCAGATCATTTGATTGGGAGAGCCCTTGAAACTGGATAGCGAAATCCCCACCAATCCTCACTTTCACCCCTTCAAACTTTATGGTATCCTCTTTGCCTGTTTCAAAGAAATTGAGTCCTTGTTTGTCATTAGGTCTAAAAAACCCTATTGAAGGCTGCTGAGCGTAGGTAGTACCCATGGCGAGAAATATGATCGCCAACATTGATACATATTTGTGCGTGTTCATTTTTATCATAGTTGTTTGCTTTAGTTAAAGATCAAGTTCTACGGATATATTATATGTGATTGTAATCTCATCTCCAGTTTTGAGCGTACCTAGCATGGCTGTAGGTGGCTCTATATTGAAATCAGTCATATTGAAGGAAACAGAGCCCCGGAACATCATGATCTGGCTGTTATTTTCTTTTGCATAAAAGACAGTGACGGGGACCAAGCGTTCTTCCCCGGCCACCTTTAGTTTCCCATTAGAAGTGATTACCTCCCCATTGTTATAATCGAATACTTCTACCTCATAGCTTATGGTAGGGAATTTGTTATACTTGAGTGCTTCGTAAGTCTTCTTGTCCATGATACTTTTCCCACTCTTAATGGATTCGACTGGTATTTTGAGCCTCAAATGACCTAGCAGCAGAGGATCCACATCTTCAATGTGTAGTGCTACATCCATCTGCTCTGTATCGACCTCTGATTCCCAATCGTGAAGCGAGGATGTACCTGACAGGGTCATTTCACTTTTTTCAGGATGAAATAGCACCTGTGAGTATGCACTATTAGCCATGATGAATAGTACAAAGGCCCGTATGAATAAGGACATATCTGGATATTTTAAGTTTCTCGATCAGATCTCTTGATTCTGATATCCACACGTGAAGATATGTGGGTAGATAGGATGAATGTTTATCAAGTTTTGGGAGATTTTTATCCTATCTTGAAACAATGATATAAATCAAGAAGGTAGCTAGAAGACATAGGAATTATGGCCTTAATTGGCAGCAATCAGTATGATATGCCACCAGTGGATTAAAAAGTTGACATTTTTATTGGGATTTGGATGAACCTGAACCGGTGGAATATCCACTCAATTAGTCACACACGATGACTCTTGCTCTAGAAAGACTATTAACTCCGCTCAGTACTTTCACATGGGTTTCATCGTCCATGGCTTGAAAAATGAGACCTATGTACTTATCAAAAGGACAACCTGAACTCACCCGTTCGTGAATTACCTGCTTTAGATAACATTTTTAAGCACTTTCGTCTGATTTGAACAATAGTTTTAGGACTTCCTGATAGGGCTTCCCCGTTCATATACCATGATACAACTGTTCGCATATTCCATATAAAACAGGACGGATCGTTGCTGGTGAAACCCCAATGTTGTGAAGAGACCGTACGAGCTTATCAACCGAGAGTAGCTCTTTTGTCCGGAATGTTTTTTACCATCATGTATCTGGTATTTTTAACATTGTTAGTGATCATTTACCCTGCCATCATCAAGGATAACATGATCGAGTACCGTTTGGAATAGGTATAGTTCTTGAATTTCCCCAAAGGGCCCCATGACCAGCTCTACACCATCAACAGGCTGTAGCTTCAGCATCAAATAGCATGAATATATCCCACTGCCATCATGGTGCTCCAACTCACCATCTCCCACCATATAATACACTTTTTCATCAAAATACAATTCTCCTGTTGTTATAAAGTTACGATCGGGATGTGGTTGCGTCTCAATCTTTGGAATGGAAAGTTGTGTAGTAATTTTCACATCATGATCGGAGAAAAATCGATTGGAAGTTACTATATCGTCCAGACTATCATCTAACTTAAAGCTCAGGTCCACAGTTGCCCTCTCATAGTCAAGAAGTACAACTATGTTATTAAACCGGTAACTCTTCAGTGAATCTCCATCAAAGGCTTTGATTACCATGGATCCTTGCCGGGTGATGTAGGTCTTTTGAGCGAGCACGGCACTACTACTGGTCAGTAGTACAAGTACCAGTAAAAACTTCCTTATCGTTTTTATATGCCTGCTCATCTCATGGTTTAGTTGCCCACCAAATACCTATGCCCATAGCAGTAAATGCCACCATTGCCACCAATAAGCCCGTCATTAGGCCATCTCTTACTACCTTGCGAGACTCTTTGGGGGGGGGGGCGTTCGATCTGCTTTTCTGTTTTGGCAGTCGCGGTAATTTTCTTCTGGACCAATGCCGGCCCAGGTCCGGGACCACCTGTTCCTACCTTTTTGATATGGGCAAGTACAGCATCTATTTGCTCATCACTCAGTGGCATGGCAGGCATGGGAATCATGCTGTAAGCATTAAATACTGCCACAGCTTTTTCGTCCCCCTCTCCTATCATAGCCTGAGATTCCCGTATAAACCGTGCAATCCAAGGTTTATCGTGTTTTTCCGATACTCCTTTTAGGTCAGGACCTATCAACCGGCCTTGTCCAATGGTGTGGCAGGCGGCACAGTTGGTAGCAAATATGACCGACCCATCTACTTCCTGGGCATAGCTTCCATAACATAAACTCAGGGGCCCCAAGGTCATTAAAAGAGTATAAATGTAATCTTGCATTGTATCAGTTGGCCGATAGTATAAATTCACGGATCTTTTCAGCCTCCACACGGGTGAGTTGAGCGCGCAGCTCCATGTGTTTCATGGCCACATCCCATTGCACATCGCTGAACGTGGCGGGGGAGGCGGTGTTGTGGCACCTGATACATGATTCTGCCCAAAGCTGCGCCCCACTTTTTTGCAATACGTATTCCGGAGCGCCTTTAGGTGCATCACTGCTGTTAGAGGCTGCTTGTTGAGAGGCACATCCGCTCAGTACTACCACAGAAAATACGATCAAGGAGATCATAAACAATATTTGATTTATGTTTTTCATAACTCAAGTGTTAAAAACCAAGGGTCCATTGTATATAAAAAGTATTGACATCTATCTCCTCAGGTCCTGCACCATCTTCCCCATGTCCACCTGAAACATTATCCATCTGATAGGCAAACTTGATGGCCGTGCGCCAATCGATCCAGTAGTTCAGTCCGAGTGTAAATTGAGTGCTTTCCGACTCCCAGGGAGCTTCTTCAGGGGTATTCAAGGTAGAGTAGCGTCCTACGAGCTCAAGATTCTTCACAAATTGATTACCAAAAGTGGGTCGGAAACCTATCTGGAAAAAGGTTGAATTGGATTGGTTGTCAAAACTGTAGTTTTCCATTATACCGTCTTCTTCCACCGTGTAGGTCTGATCATCAAGGTTGATAAAATTTACCTGTCCTTTGAGGTCTATCACTCCATTTAGGAAGGAAACTTTTCTCACGTATGTCCAATCAAAAGCATAAAGGAACGCTCCAACATCTTCTAGCTCTGAATCGCGGTTCCCAAGTTTCGCTGATTGAGCGGAAAAACCTAATTCGAGCGATTGGTCTCGAAGTGGAAATAACCCGATTCGCCCGCCTATGGCCTTGTTGTTATTATTATCTTCTCCTGCCTCATGCACGATCATACCCACTTCTTCGGCCTCTTCTTCGCCATCCTCAATCCTTGGACCATTGGTAACATATACTAAGTAGTTAAACTTCATACCACCCAGGTAAGACGCTCCCCTTATTTCAGCACCCAGATCGGAAGTGGGCAAAATACCATCATGACCGTATCCTAGCGGATTGGTTGGAAGTCGGTTGATCCAGGAAGGATGGAGCCTATCAAAAAAGATCCCGAACGGAACCAATATCTTCCCTGCGCGGAAATTTACATTGGGCGCCAGACTGTAGAAAAAGTTGGCGTACTCCAGTGCGATCTCCACTTCTCCATCTTCAACCTCAAATTCTAATTCACCTTCAAATAGGAGCTTGTCGGACTGCTTGTATAAAAACAGCGGGACAAAGCGGGCATTTCCGAAAGTGGCCCCTTCTTCATTTGACATGAACGTGGCATCCGAATAGCCCCTAAGTAAAAACCGGCTATTACCCGGCTGGGGACTCAGTGTACCCTGGGACTGTGCATTGATGTCTGGTAAGATGCCTAATATCAGGGCTAAGCATAGTAGGTAATCGTATTTCATAAGCCAGTGTGTTTATTGTTTCTTAAGTGTGCGTAGGTATGAGACCAACTGCCACCTCTTTTCTTCAGATAAAGTAGCTTTGTAAGAAGCCATTGGTGCCCGTCCTTCCGTAATCTTCCAATAGATAGCACCATCGCTTTGAGCATGAAAAGCTGCTGTAATAAGATTAGTCGGTTTTGGATTGAGCGCTGCGCCAGCTACACCATCGCCCTTTCCTTTTTCTCCGTGACATATGGCACACATGGTTGCAAAAAGTTTTTTACCTCTTTTTATCGCCTCTTCCTGGCCCGCTACCGGGTTTTTGAGTTCATCTGCTTCTGGTGGGGCCTTCCACTTGTCTTGTTGCATTCCTCCATGGAGAATCATTAAAATAATCATCAATATATTAATCATCATTTATCATCATGTCTAAGTCAAAAAAAGATATGGTATTAACTCAAAAAACATCCCTATCCACTAAATGGTGGATGAACTATATTCTTTGAATCATTTCTAAATAAACTTCGGAAAAAAGTTCTACGCTCATTTATGATATCATGATAAAAATTAAAGGAGTTTTATATTCAAGAAAATATATGTGATTCGGAGGCTAAAGACCTCTTTGGATCAGTTTTATATAATCTTACTTAATAAAGGGACTGAGCAAAGTGGGAACGATATGGATGTTCACGATTGGATATCCTATTATAGCTTCAAATTGTGGGCCAAACCACTTGGGTTCTATACCTGTAGATAAGGTAAATTTATATCCTTTGGCTTCATTTGTAGGAGAAAAATCAAAGCGGCCTTTTGCACTGACAGGCCCTCTGACATTATTGTTAAATATTCTGCCAATAAAAGCAAATTGTCGGAAATCAACGCCTTCATTTCGGATATTTTTTTGAGACACCTTTCCTTTTATTGCAAAGTACATATCATTTTTTTTAAATAATTTTTTTGTCATCTTCTTATCTTCAACCAGAAATGAATTTATGGTGAAAGTGAGCCAGATGGTCTCTGTTCTTTTATTATAGATAATCTCTACATTATTGGTAGTGGCCGATTCGAGTTCCCCTGAGATAACAAATTGTATATTTGCCCTTCCTTTAGTGCTGGTATAGTATTTTTGCCCCACAGAAGGGGTACGGAAAGCCAGAAAAAACATTATATACACCAGATAAGATGGTAGATATTTTTGGTGTAGCATACCTTGATGATATATTGTGAGCTTGAATGATTGTTATTTATTGTAAATCCCAAACTTTGCTGCAATTTAGGGTTGGTCACCTGATTTATGTTTGCCAAATTTTGAATTTAATTTGTTATACTTTGACTGACCCATGATAATCTATTCGCAGAACTGGAGCGGCTTGTTAAAGAAGGAAACAGTCAAGGTCAATTAACAATTAATTAGCTTCGAAACCATCGATTTTTAACTTGAGATTTACCTGAGGACAAATAATCTTGGAAAATTTTCTCAAGACCCTGTTCACTCTTATTTACTTGTAAGGTCTGTCATCATATTTTTATAGCTATGTACCTTTTATTGAAGGGGGCATCCATATAGCTTGTTCACTGTGTAAATGTGATGAATACAAAGATCAATATTGTGTCTTTTGTTCCTATTAATCTGAGAACACCCCAAAATACGACCCTGACATCCTCAAAATCTTACAGTTCATTGGGTACTTCCCAAAATTTCCTAAATACTTCTTAAGACATCATAAGACCTATTGAAATATTGGTTTTTACATTTGAGGTATGGGTTTTCCCTAAAATCCCTGGAGCATAGTTTGCTCGCGGTGTTGGGATGGGTTGTTTCTGGAAACAAATACCGAACTATGACGAAATATATCTATCTATTGATTATAAGTTTAGCAGTTCTTTTTATATCATGCAATGTGTATCATGATGTTCAAATCTCAAAGGATAAGAGTGTGGACTTCTCTCAATACAAAACCTATGCTTGGCTCCCTGATGTTGAAAATACTCGTGAGTCGGATTACAATAATGACTTTATCCGGCAAAAGACCCACGACTATTTCGTGCATTGTATGGTTCAACGTCAGCTTGAACATGACACCATAAACCCACAACTTTTATTGCGTGTAGAGTGGTTGAGTCATACAAGGGAAATGGAACTGCCACCAGTAAGAGACCTGGATGATCATTACAGCGCACCAACAGTTTATATATCTAAGGGCAAAGTGAGTGGTAAACCGTTTTGGGGTAAGGGATATCCTGAAATGGAAACTGTAGAGTATGCCCATGGAGGTGCCAGATTAACGGTTATCGATAGACGTACCAATAAAAAAGTATGGGAGGGGATAGCTCAAGGCAATCTTTATGATCCGAATATCATGTATGATGATTTGCATCCAGTTATCCACCAGATGATGAAAAAGTTTCCTATTAAAATCCCAAAGTAAGATACAAACAAAGCCTTTAAAGAAGGCTAAAAGCCAGGTTGAGTGCATATAATTATGCATCAATTACCCGATTGTTAACTTTGAAACTATCGATTTTCAACTTATGGTCTTAATAGGAAAATTTCCCTTTTTGGTTTGCCACTCTTTTTATCAATGCCTTTCTTTCATCCCAAATAGGAAAACAATCGCATGGATACAAAGAAGGGTGGATACCATGGACCTTGTCCAATCTATGTAAGAAAGGTCATGAACGGGATTTTAAAATATTGAAATCCCTGTCCATGATGGTCTCCTTTATATTACTGTCTAGCAGTCCCTCAAGAAAAATCCTGTTTTTTTAGCCCCAGTACTTTGATCTTTCATTTAAGGTGCTTACATCCCATATCTCAAAGTTTTGCTA
>CAYFIB010000019.1:11854-60616 GCA_964342855.1 uncultured Caulobacterales bacterium | reverse complement strand
TAGGCGTTGGCGCGGGCGGCGGCGTTCAGGAGGCGCAGCTTTTCCGTGTCGGGAATGATGTCGAGGGGCGCGCCGAGGGTGCGTTTCGGGCCGTCGCGGAGGATGATGGAGCGGATCTCCGTTTTCGCCGCCTCCGCCATGCCGCTCTGATTGACCGCTAGAAGAAGATCGACCACTTCCGCTGCGGGGGACGGGTTCACCCTGTCGGGCGCCGGCGCCTCCAGCGGCAGGCGGTCGATCTCAAGCGCCGCGAGCAGCGCGCGCACGGCGTCGCCGCCCTCCACTACATCGTCATAGGTGAGGACACGGACGTTTCCCGGGCCGAGCGCTTCGCCCCAGGGCCGCAGCACCGCGTCAAAGTCCGCCCCGAAATGCGCCTGTGCGGAGCGGCGCGCCCACCAGTCAGCGAAGCTTTCCGCGAGCCCGTTCTTCACGCCCTGAAGGTAAGAGGACTGCGCCCAGTCATCCTGTCGGCGGACGACGGCGAGGACGCGGAGCTCCAGCCCGTGGAAGGCGGCGAGCCATTCCTCGTAAAACGTCTCGGGAAACGCGCCCCAGAGGTATTCGCTGGAGAGGAGAATATCCTCCGCCCCCGCCCGTTCGGCGTCGGCGATGATCTCCGCGGCGAACTGGTGCAGCATCTCCGCGCCGGTGCGGTCGATCTCCTTGAAGAACGCCTTGTGCAGTCCGCGCGCCGTCGGGTGCAGGCACGCCGCGACGAGGTGGTGCGCGCCGGAGACGAGCCCCTGCTCCGGATAGAGAACGCCCGCTTCGGCGAGGGCGTCGCGCCGCCGCGCGCAATGGCGCTGGAAGGCGGACGAGCCCGTCTTCGTCGCGCCGATATGGAGCGTCAGCCGCACCCGGAATGAAGCGTCGCGCGGCTCAGGCCGCGTCGAGCCGACCGATGGCGAGGAATTTTTCGCGGCGAAGCGCGCGGATCGCTTCCGGCGCGAGGCCGGAGAGCCGCCCGAGGGTCTGCTCGATCTGGTCGCCGAGGCTCTTCATCGCCGTCTCCGGCGCGCGGTGGGCGCCGCCGAGGGGTTCGGTGACGATGGCGTCGATGACGCCGAGCTCCAGCAGGTCCTGCGCGGCGAGCTTCATGGCTTCGGCCGCGTCCGGCGCCTTGTTCTCGCCTTTGCCTGCGGCGTCCTTCCAGAGGATCGACGCGCAGCCTTCCGGCGAGATGACCGAATATACGGCGTGCTCGAACATGATGACCGCGTTCGCCGCGGCGAGCGCCACAGCGCCGCCGGAACCGCCCTCGCCGACAACACAGGAGATGATCGGCGCGCCGAGGGAGAGACATTTCTCCGTGCACGAGGCGATGGCTTCGGCTTGCCCGCGCTCTTCAGCGCCCTTGCCGGGATAGGCGCCGGGCGTATCGACCAGAGTGACGACGGGAATGGCGAAGCGTTCGGCCATCTCCATCAAGCGAATGGCTTTGCGGTAGCCCTCCGGGCGCGCCATGCCGAAATTGTGGTGGATGCGGCTTTCGGTGTCCTCGCCCTTTTCATGGCCGATGACCATCACCGGCCGTCCGCGGAACATGGCTGGCCCGCCCTGAATGGCGGCGTCTTCGCCGAACGCGCGGTCCCCCGCGAGGGGCGTGAAGTCGTTGAACATGGCCTCGACGAAGTGGCGGAAGTGCGGGCGCGTCGGGTGGCGCGCGACCTGCGTCTTCTGCCAGCGCGTAAGCTTGGAATAGGTCTCGCGCAGGAGCTCCTCCGCCTTGCCTTCAAGGCGTTCGATCTCCTCGGCGACGTTGACGCCGCTCTCGGCGGCCTCGCCGTTCATCTGTTTTAAATCCTCGATGCGGCCTTCGAGGTCGGCGAGCGGTTTTTCGAATTCGAGATAGGTGCGCATGGGCGCCTCCTTCGAGGAACAGGCCGTTGAAATCAGCGGCTATCGCTACCCCGACCGGCGTTAAGGCTCAACTGACGTCGCGTCGAAGGTGTTTTGCGCCTCGGGGCGTGCAATCGCGCCGCCGCCGTCCCTCGCCCGCAAGCAGGAGAGGAGAATATCGTCAGCCCTTCTTCTCGCCCAAGGGATGGCGCTCGTTGACCAGCGTGCGCAAACGGGAATTCGCGACGTGGGTGTAGATCTCCGTCGTGCCGATGGTGGCGTGGCCGAGCATGTCCTGCACGCTGCGCAGGTCCGCGCCGCCTTCCAGAAGATGAGTCGCGAAGGCGTGGCGCAGGACGTGCGGCGAGACGCGGGCGGGGTCGACGCCCGCCTCCGCCGCCAGCTCCTTCAGAAGCTGCGCGAAGCGCGCCGTCGTCAGGTGTCCGGTCTTGCCGTGAGAGGGGAAGACGAAGGGCGAGCTCGCCCCATGCATGAAGGCGCCGCGCTTCGGCAGATAGGCTTCGAGCGCGGCCGCCGCCGGGGGCGAAAGCGGCGCGGCGCGCTCCTTCCCGCCTTTGCCGCGCACATAGAGGATCGGCCGCCCGGCGCGGTAGGCCGAAAGCGGCAGGCCGACGAGTTCGTGGACGCGCAGCCCCGAGCCGTAAATCAACTCCATCATGGCGATGAGGCGAAGGCGGCGGGGCTCGTCCTCAAGGCCCGAGGCCGCCTCCACGATGCGGCGCGTCTCCTCTTTCGTCAGAACTTTCGGGAGCGGCCGGCGCGCGCGCGGACGGTCGAGAGCGGCGGTCGGATCGTCGTCGCGCAGGCCCTCGGCGTACTGAAATTTATAGATCTGGCTGAGAGCGGAGAAGCGCAGCGCCGCCGTCGCCGCCGACAACCCCTGCGCGGAAATGTCAGACATGTAGGCGGAGACGAGCGACCCGTCCGCGCCGACGAGGGAGGCCCCCCGCCCTGCCGCGAATGCCGCGAAACGCTGAAGATCGCGCCCGTAATTGCGCAGGGTGTTGGCCGCCGCCCCGCGTTCGACGGCCATCATCTCCAGAAACGTTTCGATCGCGCGCGCGTCGGCGGGATCGATTGGCGCGGGATCGTTTGGCGCAGGATCGGGGGCGGCGCTCAGCGGCGCCCTCCGTCCTTTTCGGCCGCGCCGATGGCGCGCAGGGCGAGACGTTCGCGCTCCAGCTCTTCGAAGCGGAAAGCGGCGCGTTCCGCCGAAAAGCCGCCGGCTTCGAGCGCGCGGTCACGGACGACGTCGCCCATGGCCGCAAGCTCCGCCGGGGCGTCGGTCGCGACCACCGCCGTCAGCGCGCACACGCCTTTCGATTTGCTCTCCACGCAGTTGACGAGCGCATCGACAAGCCCGGCTGCATAGCTGGCCGGATCGCGCTCCACATCGCCTGCGACTGCCGCGTCGAGATCGATGATCTTCGGGCCGACCGGCGCGCCGATATTCGCGCCCGCCGTCTGGGCGATGGAGCGCAGCGCCCCGGCGAGTTCGGGCTCGAGCGGCTCAAGATAGTGGGTGAGGTCCGCCGCGATCTGCGGCTTCTTCCACGGGCCGTCCGCCGGCTGACCGTTCGCGCCCGGAATGAGCGCCGCGATCCAGCCCGCCGCGGCTTTCCCCTCGCCCGCCGCCATGAGCGCGAGGGCGAAGGAGGACGCGACCTGATGCTTTTCGCGCGAGGGGCGCACGCGCGCGATCTCGCCCGCGAGGACCGAGGCCATGAGATGCAGCCGGTCCGGCGTTTTCGGGAGCGAGAGTGCGAGGTCCATCAGTTCGATCTTGCGCTCTTCCAGCTCCGGCGCGGTCATTTCGGTGATCGCCTGATAGAGGAGCGAGTCCGTACGCGGATCATCCGGATTGCGCTTGGCGATCCTGTCCGCGTCGGTGATGTCCTTGATCTTGAATTGCGGCCCCTGCAGCACGCGCTTCGCTTCGGCGACGGAGATGGCGCCGGCGTAGCGGGCGCGTTGCGCCGCGGTGAGGCGCGCGTTCTCGTCGAGCTCCGCATCGAGCGCGAGGGCGCGCAGGACCGAGGCGTCGGACGCCGCGCCGAGGGCCGAGGCGACGGGGAGACCGCCCGCACGCGCGACCGCCAGCTCCAGCGGCGTGCGCGGCGGCGGCGGCGTTTTCGGGCGCTTGCCGGTGATGAGGGTCGCATAGAGCGCGTTGTCCGTCGCATCGACCGCGCCGTCGTCGCGCAGAAGGCCGAGGGTGAGGTCCGCGGCCTCCATCTCGTCGGCGGCGGCGTAACAGAGGACGCGCAGCTTCAGGAAGAACGAGCGGTCCTTGCCGGATTTGAGATCGGAGCCGCGCAGGCAGGCCTGACGCAGATCGCCGTCGGAGAGATCGGCTTCCGCGAGGGCGCGCGCCGCGAACGGGTCTTCGGAGACGTCGGCGAGGCTCGCGACCGAGCGGGCGCCGTCCGTCGCGCCGATGCGCGCGAGGATGGAGAGCTTCAGCCCGGCGAGTTCCTCGTCCGCGTCCGCCGGCGCGGCTCCGGGCGAGAGGAGCGCGCGGCGCAGGAGATCGGCGGTCGCGGGCGAGCCCGGGCGGCTCGGCGCATTGCGCAGGAGGAAACGGACATCTTCGGCGTCCGCGCCGCGCCAGAGAGTCGGCGGCAACGCGCCCTGAGCGGCGCGCAGGGTGCCGACCGCGAAGAGGTTCGAGCCGAGATCCTCGCGCTCGATCGCCTGCCCGAAGGCGGCGCCGATCAGCGCGGCGGCGCCGCAGACGGCGGCGAGAAAGTGCTTAGCGCGCATCGGTCTTCACCTCGATTTCCACGGGGCTGCGTTCAACCGGCGCCGTTTCGCCGAGATAGAACAGGAGGCCGGTCGCGCCGACCACCAGTCCAAGACCTAAGATCAATATTCTCATTCCGGCCCCCGAACCGTCTTTGCGTGAAGCCCCAGCTCGACTCACCGTTTAGCTGATTACCGACGCGCCCGGAACCTCGGGGGCTCAAAGATTGAGCGAATTCAGGGCGGACGCGGCGTTCCGGCACTGGCCGCGCGCGCGGGCCTCGGCTAGGCATGCGGGTCATGTCGCGCCTCGATTTCCCTCCCATCGGCGCCCAGCTCGACCGGCCGATCGTGCTCGTAGGGCTCATGGGCGCCGGCAAGTCCACCGTCGGGCGTCGCCTAGCGGCGGCGATCGATCTGCCGTTCGTCGACGCCGACGCGGAGATCGAGAAAGCGGCGGGCATGTCGATCTCCGATATTTTCGAGGTCTGCGGCGAAGCTGATTTCCGCTCCGGCGAGCGCCGGGTCATCCGCCGGCTCCTCTCCGGCCCGCCGCACGTATTGGCGACCGGCGGCGGCGCCTTCATGAACCGCGAGACCCGCAACCTCATCAAGGAACGCGCGATTTCGGTCTGGCTGCGCGCCGATCTTGATCTCATCGTGGAGCGCGCGACACGGCGGAACACACGACCGCTTTTACGTCAGGGCGACCCGCGGGAGATCCTCGCGAAACTCATGGACGAGCGCGACCCGATCTACGCCGAAGCCGATATCACCATCGAAAGCATCGACGGCCCGCATTCGCGCACGGTCGAGGCGGTCGCGGCGGCGGTCGAAACCTTCGCCGCCCGGCTGGAGGCGCTGCAGTGAGCGCGACGGCGCGCGTGCGCGTCGACCTTGAAGGCCGCGGCTACGATATCGAGATCGGCCGCGGGCTGATCGACGAGGCGGGCGCGCGCATGAAACCCGTGCTCGCGCGGGATTACGTCGCGATCCTCGCCGACGAGCGCGTCGCGGCGCTGCATCTCGACCGTCTGCAGGCCGGGCTGAAAGCCGGCGGCGTTTCTTCCGACGTCGTAACAGTCGCGCCCGGCGAAGGCTCCAAAAGCTTCGCCACCCTGGAGCGGGTGACAGGCGCCCTCCTCGATCTCGGCGTGGAGCGGCGCGACCATATCGTCGCCTTCGGCGGCGGGGTGGTCGGCGATCTCGCCGGTTTCGCCGCGGCGATCCTGCGGCGCGGCTGCGGCGTCATCCAGATCCCGACAACCCTCCTCTCGCAGGTGGACAGCTCCGTCGGCGGAAAAACGGGGATCAACGTCCGTCAGGGGAAGAACCTCATCGGCGCCTTCCACCAGCCCTCGCTCGTCCTCGCCGACACCGAACTCCTCGACACCCTGCCGGATCGCGACCTCGCCTCCGGCTACGCGGAGGTCGTGAAATACGGCCTCCTCGGCGACGCGGCCTTCTTCGAATGGCTGGAAACGAACGGCGCCGCCGTTCTGCAGCGCGACCCGGCCGCCCTCGCCCACGCGGTCAAAATCTCCTGCACCGCGAAAGCGGAGATCGTGGCGGAAGACGAGCGCGAGGCCGGACGGCGCGCGCTCCTCAATCTCGGCCACACCTTCGGGCACGCTCTCGAAGCCGAAACGGGGTACTCCGAGCGTCTCACCCATGGCGAAGGCGTCGCCCTCGGCATGGTGCTCGCTTTTGAATTCGCGGCCTGGCGCGCAGAAGCGCCCGCCAATGACGCCGCCCGCGTCGCCGCCCATCTCAAAGCCGCAAACCTGCCGACCCGCCTTCAGGACGTACCCGGCGGCGCGCTTGACGCCGGCGTTCTCGCCCGCCACATGCGGCAGGATAAAAAAGTCGTCGGGGGACGGCTTGTCTTCATCCTTCCCGAAGCAATCGGACGCGCGCGCGTCGTCGGCGATGTCGCCGAAGCGGAGGTCGAGGAGTTTTTAAGGGAGCGGCTGGCCTCTTAAAGGCGGCCGACGCGTCATGGACGCCGAAACGGCGCAGATCGCCGCGGAGAACGGGTCGCTGCTCGGGCCCGCCCTCTTCATTCTCATTCTTCTTCTGTGCTCGGCCTTTTTCTCGGGCTCTGAGACAGCGCTGACCGCCACCTCGCGCGCGCGCATCCACCGCCTCGCGCAGGAAGGCGACAAGCGCGCGGAGGCGGTCTCCAAACTCATCGCCGATCGCGAACGGCTGATCGGCGCGATCCTTCTCGGCAACAACCTCGTCAACATTCTCGCGGCGATCCTGTCGGCGAGCCTCTTCGCGGCGCTCCTGAAAAACGCGCCCGACTGGGTGAACGAGGAATTCGCGACGACCCTCGTCATGACGCTCCTTGTCCTGATCTTCGCAGAGGTCACCCCGAAATCCGCCGCCATCGCCTCGCCGGACCGCTTCGCCATGATCGTCGCGCCGATCATGCTGTGGATCGTCCGCCTGCTCGCGCCGGTGACGAAGATCATTCAGCTGATCGTCTCAGGCTGTCTTAAGCTCTTCGGCGTCTCCACGGACGGCCACGTCTTCTCCGCCGCCGATGAAATCCGCGGCGAGATCGAGCTGCACCATGTTGAGGGACGCGTGGAGAAATCCGCCCGCGACATGCTGAAAGGCGCGCTCGATCTCGACGATATCCGCATCGCGGAGATCATGGTCCACCGCAAGAACATGGAGATGATCGATTTCGAGCAGCCGTGCGCGGAGATCGTGCGTCTCGCGCTCGAAAGCCCGTATACGCGCATTCCGCTCTGGAAAGGGGACACCGAGAACATTGTCGGCGTCCTGCACGCGAAGGATGTTCTGCGCGCCCTCTTCGAGGTCGGCGGCGACGCGTCGAAGATCGACATTTCAGCGGTCCTGCGCGCGCCGTACTTCGTGCCGGAATCAACATCCCTGCAGGAGCAGCTGGAAGCCTTCCGCGAAAAGAAAGAGCACTTCGCCCTCATCGTCGACGAATACGGCGCGCTCATGGGCCTCGTCACGCTGGAAGACATCATCGAGGAGATCGTCGGCGAGATCGAGGACGAGCACGACCTCCCCGTCAAAGGCGTGCGTCCGCAGGCGGACGGCTCGGTGCATGTGGACGGCGACGTCACCATCCGCGAGCTCAATCGCGCGCGCGACTGGGCCCTGCCGGACGAAGAAGCCGTGACGATCGCCGGTCTCGTCATCCACGAAGGCCAGTGCATTCCGGACCCCGGACAGGTCTTCTCCTTCCACGGATACCGATTCGAAATCCTCCGCCGTCGCCGCAACCAGATTACCGCCCTGAAGATCACCCCGCTCGATGCGGCGGCCTGAGTTCGCGCGCTCTTCCGCTGAACAATAAAAAACGCGCCCGCCGTGAGGCGGACGCGTTCAGTTTTTACGTCTTACGCGAGACGCGTCATTCAGCAGACTGAGCGGCGACGTCCCATCCAGCCCATGAAGCCGAGGCCGAGGAGCATGAGGCCGGCGAGCGGCGCTTCGCTGACGCCTGTCGTCGTGCGTTCGAAAAAGAAGTTATCGAGCACGATGGTGTCGTTGAACTGGTTGGTCACCTGAAAAATCTCGATGCGGCGGATGTCCGGACCGGCGGTCGAGACGGTGACGACGTCGCCCGGCGGGTTCGGCGCGGCCGTACCGCCTTCGGTTGTTCCGAAAAGCTCCTGCGCCGCGACGAGCGTGCCGCCGATGATCGCGTCAAACGCTTCGATGCGCAGACCGTTGAAGCCGACATTCGCGCCGGAGATGCCCGCGAGCTGAACACCCGGCGCGAAGGTGACGACGATGGCGTCCGGCTTCAGCCAGGAAAAGCCGCCTGTGGCGGAGACGATGCTGTTCGCCCCCGAAAGCTCGAAGCCGGTGGACACCACGGTGGCGTTGGAAAACTCGACGCCGAGCGCCGCAAAGTCAGCAGGGTTGATCAAACCGCCGCCAAGAGCGTCGAAATCGATTGTGGTGGGCGCCGCGAGTGCGGCAGAGAAAAGCGAGCAGCCGCCGATGACCGCTCCGAGTAGCTTCTTAATCATAAGGTCCCCTTTTCAGATGTACGGCGTTAACCATATCGCGCGTTCGGCGCGTCGCAGCAAGAAGTTTTGATTGAATGACCTCCGCCCGCACGCCCGGCTCGACGGCTTTCCTTTTCATTTTCCTGACCGTGCTGATCGAGATGATTGGCATCGGGATCATTCTCCCCGCCCTGCCCGATCTCATCATGGACGTCGCGGACGTGAAAATCGGCGATGCGGCGCGGATCGGCGGGCTGCTGACCTTTGTCTTCGCGCTCGGGCAATTCCTGTGCGCGCCCGTCGTCGGCGCCCTCTCAGACCGGTTCGGGCGTCGACCGGTCCTCATCGCCTCGCTCACGGGATACGGGATCGACTATCTCGTCATGGGCTTCGCGCCCCTTCTCTGGATCCTGTTCATCGGCCGCGCCCTCTCCGGCGTCTTCGCCGCGACGGTCTCGACCGCTTACGCCTACGTCGCTGATATTTCCGACGCGGATGAACGCGCCGGGCGCTTCGGCAAGCTCGGCGCGGCGTTCGGGGCGGGCTTCGTCATCGGCCCGGCCATCGGGGGATTCTTGGGGGCGGAGTTCGGACCGCGGGCGCCGTTCTTCGCCGCTGGCGGCCTCGCCCTCGCCAACGCGCTCTTCGGCTTCTTCGTGCTGCCCGAAACCCTGAAACCGGAGAACCGCCGCAATTTCGATCTGAAGCGCGCGAACCCGGTCGGCGGGCTTCTCTCCATCGCCCGCAACCCGGTGATCCTCTCGGTGCTCGCGACGTTTTTCCTCGTGCAGCTCGCCTGGATGGTGCTGCCCTCGACCTGGCCTTATTTCACGACAGCCCGCTTCAATTGGGGGCCGGACGAAATCGGCTGGTCCCTCGCCTATGTCGGCGTCACGTCGATCATCGTCCAGGGCGGGCTCGCGGGGCCGATCGTCAAACGCTGCGGCGCGCGCACCGCTGCGCTCATGGGCATGGCGAGCGCTGGCTCGGCCCTTGTCGTCTATACGTTCGCGCCGGATTGGCGGTGGGTCTATTTCGGCCTCACCGTCGGGGCGCTCGGCGGCATCGTCATGCCGTCCCTGCAGTCGATGATGTCGAACCGCACCTCCGCCTCCGAACAGGGCGAGCTGCAGGGCGCGGTCTCGAGCGTGCAGGCGATAACGCTCATCATCTCGCCGCTCATGTTCACGCAGGTGTTCGCGCTCTTCGCCCCGCCGGAGCCGATCTTCCTCTTTCTCGGGGCGCCCTACGCGCTCGCGACGTTCATTTTCGTCATCGGCGCCGCGGCCTTCGCAATATTCACCCGCAGCGATGGCGCTTCGCCGCCCGCCTCTGCTAACCTCTCCCCACAACACGGGGCGGAATGATCTCCGGGGGGAAGTCATGGGCCGGAACTGGCTTAAAATAAGCGCGACGAGCCTGACGCTCTCGCTGGCGACGCTTTCAGCGAGCGCGCAGGATGCGCCCGCGAGTTCGGCTCTGACCGGCGAAACGGGGGCGACCGCCGCCTCCGATCACGCCCGCGTCGAGGACTACCGGCTGATCGGCGGCGAGAACGCGATTTTCTCGATCACCCTCGAGAACGACTATTTCGTCTCGACCGACCGCAACTACACCAACGGGGTCCGCGCGGCGTATGTCTCCGCGCCGAAAAAGACCCGCGGGTTTTCCGGGTTCATCGCCGAGAAGATCCTCCGCGCCGACGACAATTACGGCATGCGCGTCAGCTGGGCGCTTGGCCAGTCGATCTTCACGCCGGAGGATTTCGAGGAGCGCGCGCCCCTGCCGGATCAGCACCCCTACGCCGGTTGGCTCTATCTCGAACACGGCGTCATCGCCGTGAAGCGTAAGAGCATCTCCCGCCTCGTCACGCAGATGGGCGTGGTGGGCCCGAGCGCCGGCGGGGAATGGGCCCAGAACTCCGTCCACCGCGTGCAGGGCGGCGCCATCGCGGAAGGCTGGGAGAACCAGCTGCGCGACGAATTCGGCTTTACGCTGACCTATGAGCGCGGACGCGTGGTCTTCGACACGCCGACCTTCTTCGGGCTGGAGAGCGACGCCGTCGGCCTCATCGGCGGCACGGCGGGGAACGTCATCACCGAAGGCAAATTCGGCGGCATGCTGCGCTTCGGGCGCAATCTCTCCGCCGACGCCGGGCCGCCGCGCATCCGCCCCGCCCTCGCCGGCGGCGGCTTTTTCGATAACTCGGCCGGAAACTCCTGGTACGTCTTCGTCGGCGCGCAGGCCCGCGCCGTCGCGTGGAACATCTTCCTCGACGGCAACACCTTCGAAGGCGACCGCGAACCGCAGGTGGAGCGCATCCCCGTCGTCGGCGAAATGCAGGTCGGCGCCGTCGCCCGCTTCGGCCGCACGCAGCTCTCCTACCAGATCGTCGCGCGCACCGAGGAGTTCGAAACCCAGGACGACAACCAGGTCTTCGGCGCCCTCTCGGTGGCGGTGGCGTTTTAGGGGGCTTACCCCGCGTTCATCAGCACCGCGATGAGCACCGCTGTTTCGGTTCCGTGATTAACCCACGCGTGGTTCGTCGCGCGCTGGATGACGACGTCGCCGGGCTTCAGGTCCCGCGCCTCGCCCTCGTCGAGCAACAGGGTGACCGCGCCCTTCACGCAGACGATGACGTCGAGCGTGTCGGTCCTGTGCATCATCGGGTGGCGGCTCGTATCGACGCGCGCGTGCGAGGCGCCGGCGAGCGCGAAGGCGAGTTCGGCGAGGACCGTGCGATCCTCATAAGAGAGCGTAGGGTCCTCCGGCGGCACGGAGAACCAGCGCACTTTCACCGCGCCGCTTTCCGGCTCAAGCGTCACCGGCCGGCCGGCGAGATCGGCGGCGGCGTGCAGCGCCTCCTTGGTGAGAGCCGCGGTCCAGATCTCTTTCAGGAAGACCTCGCCGTCCTCGGAGGTCAGTTCGGCGGCGGGGCCGCCGTCCGCGGCGATCCGTGAACGGCCGTCTTTTTCCTCGGTGATGATACGGCGGAGACCGTGCGGGTCGGTCGTCATGGCGATCAGCCTTTCAGTTGGCGCGTCGCATCGTTCCAGACGGCGAGCGCGATGAAGACCGCGTAGGCGACGAGCGCCGAGATCGCGGCCTCATCCGGCGAGGCGGGCGGCGGCCCGAAATTCGCGACCGCCTGCAGCGCGAGCCCAGCGGCGAGCGTAACCGCCGCGGCGAGACGTCCGCCCGTCGTGCGCAGAAGATAAACGCCGTACCCGATGATAAAAACACCGAGCTCCAGCGGCAGCGAATACTCGATCGTGTTCCAGAGCCCGAGGCCGACTTTCGGCCCGCCCGGCCAGAGCGGCAGGTCCGGCGTGTGCACCAGAAAGTCAAAAACCCAGTGCGAAAAGACGAGCCCGCCCATGATGAGCGCGCCGCGTTTGCGCAGGATGAGCCGCCACGCCCCGGCGACGACGACGCTCCAGAAAAGCGCCGCGGCGAGGCTGTGGGTATACGGCATATGGTGGAGATCGAGGGCGTTCGCCTCGGTGAAGCCGGGCGCGATCCGCACGCTCTCGACGCCGAGAAGAATGAACGGCGCCCAGAGGATGTCGAGAAACTGAACCGCGACAAAGCCGTGCCACAGCTTCACGCCTGACGACCGCGCCGCCGCCGCCGCGCCGTAATGACCCACAAACATGACCGCCCCGCTTTCCGCCGCCGCGCCGCCTTCTTTCCGTCGCGCGGACGGGGCCACTCTAGACCCCGATTGAGGACGATGCGACCGTTGCGAGGCAAACCGAACGGGAGCCCCGGGGAGAAACGCCATGACCGTGATCCGAACGCGCGCGGGCGCCTTCAACGGACGCATGTATGACGGCGTCTACGACCTTATCGTCGTCGGCGCGTCTTTCGCCGGGCTCGCCTGCGCCCGCGCCGCCGCCATGCGCGGGCTGAAGGTCGCCGTCCTTGACGCGAAGATCGAGCCCGGCGCGCGGGTGCGCACGACGGGCATCCTCGTGAAAGAAGCGGTGGACGAGACGGACGTGCCCGCCGCTCTCACGCGCAAGATACGGGGCGTGCGGCTCTACGCCCCCTCCGGCGCGCACACGGACCTTTACGCGCCGGGCTATTATTTCCTCGCGACGGACACGCCGGGCCTCATGCGCTGGATGGCGCGCGAGGCGGCGCGGGCGGGCGCGCACCTCCTCTTCGGCCACCGCTTCGAAGGCGCGGGGCGGCAGGACGGGCTCATCCGGCTCTCCAAACTCGGGCTCGCGACGCGCTATCTCGTCGGCGCGGACGGGGCGAAATCCCGCGTCGCGGAAGCCTTCGGGCTCGGGCGCAACCGCGAATTCCTCATCGGCATGGAGACGGAATTTCCGGAGACGGACCGCGTCGACCCGGACGTCCTCCACTGCTTCGTCGACACCGCCCTCGCCCCCGGCTATCTGGGCTGGGTCGTGCCCGGCGCCGGACTAACGCAGGCAGGCCTCGCCGTTTCCGACGGGCGTAAACCCGATATGGCGGCCTTCATGGGGCGGATCGATCCCCTGTTCGGGCTCTCCGATATGGAGGTGAAAGCGCGCCGCTCCGGCCCCATTCCCTGCGGCGGCCTCGTCGAACCTTACGCGAGCGACCGCGTTCTCCTCATCGGCGATGCGGCGGGCCTTGTCTCGCCGCTGACGGCCGGGGGCATCCGCCTCGCCATGCAGCTTGGCCGCAAGGCGGGCTGCGTCATCGCTGAGCATCTTGAAGACGGCGGTCCTGAGCCCGGGCGCGTCATGGCGAAGGACTATCCCCGCTTCACCGCCAAGAAATGGCTCCGCCGCGCCTGGGGCCTCGCCCCGCCCAACTGGCTGCTCGACAGAACGCTCTTCACGCCGCCCATGCGGGCGCTCGCCCGTCGCATCTACTTCCACCGCCGCGGCGTTCCGGGAGCGGAACTTCGAGGGATGGTCGGCGCGGAAGCCGAGACGGATGTTCGGGCGGCGGGGTAAGCCATGGTGCCCCCGCAGACCCACGGATACTCCGGCAAGCCGCTCTATCAGAAACTTGGCCTGAAACCGGGATCGCGCGTGCTCGCGATCAATCCGCCTGCGCACTATGACGAACTGATCGCGGGCGCCGAGGGCGTCGTAACGGCTGGCGAAACTGAGCGCGCCGACATCGTCCACCTGTTCTGCGCCGATCGCGCCGCGCTCGACGCGGGCGTCGAACCCGCCCTCTCCCGCGTCGCGGAAGGCGGCATGCTGTGGGTCTCGTGGCCGAAGAAGGCGTCGAAGCGCTTCGTCGACCTCACCGAAGACCAGTTGCGCGCGGTCATCCTGCCGCTCGGCTGGGTCGATGTGAAAGTCTGCGCCGTCGACGCTGACTGGTCCGGCCTCAAATTTCTTCGACGCAAGAATTGAGATCGCGCCTGGGGCGCACAGCGCACCGGGCGGGAGCGACGCGCATTGATTGACTTCGTGCGCGACTGCACGCCCACTTCGGTGATGCGGCGCTTGAGCGCCTCGCGCACGCCATCGCGGCGTGCGCGACCAACGAGGGGGAATGAACTCATGAATAAAGTGATCGCACTGTGTCTGGCCCTTTCCGCAGCCGGCCTGACCGCCGCCTGCGGCGACGCGCCCGCGACCGGCGTTTCGGAACAACCGGAGTGGTTCATGCTGCGGCCGGAGGTCGAGAAGGCCTATGGCTACACCCACGCCGTGCGCATCGGCGAGACGGTCAAGGTCTCCGGCGCCGTGAGCATGGACGAGGCTGGCAACCCGACGGCCGTCGGCGATCTCGAGCAGCAGATGAAGAACGTCTACGGCGATCTGAAAGCCGTGCTCGCCCATTACGGCTGCACCTTCGACGACGTGATCGTCGAGGACGTCTTCACCACCGACATGGCGAGTTTCCTCGAATTCGCCGGCCACCGCGCAACGATCTACACCAAGCAGTTCCCCGCCGGGACCTGGCTGGAAGTGAAGGGCCTCGCCCTGCCGGAATTCATGCTCGAGATCGAGGTCGAAGCGCACGGCTGCGGTTGAGGCGGGGACTATGCGGCAAGGCTGACTTGGGCCCGCAGGTCTCCGAGCGGAGTCAGTTCTTCCATAAAGCGATCAACAGGAACAGCGAAGTCAGGATAAACAGCCAATATACGCCGACCGCTGCGATGACTTCCGGCTCCGTGCTGGACCAACCGGATGCGATGGCCGGAAAAATGAAAAATCAGCATGAGCGGAAGAGCGGCGATGGAAGGCCAGACGTCTTCCACGCCGCGCGCGTTGTCCGCCCAGGCGAAAGGAAGAGCGAAAAAGACCGATCAGGGCGTGACAGGCGAGCAACAGCACGCCACACAATCCGATTACGAACTTTAACAAGGCGGCCTTCTTCCGTCCGGCGAGCGCCTCGTATCGACGCCTGAAATGGTGCTGAGAAGGCGCCGGTCAGGCGAAATCTGAACCACCCCCTACCCCGCCGACCCGTACCCGTCCCGCAGCTCCCGCTTCAGCACCTTGCCGATATGGCTTCGCGGGATTTCGTCGATGAGCACCACGTCGGCGAGGCGCTGGGTTTTGCCGAGCTTCGCGTTCGCGGCCTCCCTGATCGCCTCGGCGGTTCCGCCGCGGGCGACGACGAAGGCGACCGGGGTTTCGCCCCATTTGTCGGACGGAACGCCGACTACGGAGCAGTCCGCGACCTCGGGAAGCTCGGCGAGCACCGCTTCGATATCGCTCGGATAGATGTTGAAGCCGCCGGAGATGACGACGTCCTTCTTCCGGTCGAGGATCTGCAGGAAGCCATCCTCATCGAACCGGCCGACATCGCCCGTGCGGATGAAGGTGAGGCCCTCGGGCGAGGTCCAGCGGGCGGCCTCCGTCGCGTCATCGCGCTTGTTGTAGCCCTTCATCATGATGGAGGAGCGGCCGACAATCTCGCCCGCCTCCCCGCGCGGCAGTTCCGTCCCGTCCTCGTCGATGACGCGGATGTCGTGACCCTCCGCTGGCTGACCGACCGTGTGGAGTTTGTCCGGGTAGAGATCGCAAACGAGAACGCAGGAGCCGCCGCCCTCGGTCATCCCGAAGAATTCGACGAGCACCCCCGGCCAACGGCGCATGACTTCGGCCTTCAGCTCCGCCGAGAACGGCGCGGAGGTGCAGGTTTTGAACTGGAAGCTGGAGAGGTCGAAATCGTCGAAGCGCTCGAATTCCATCAACCGGCGGTACTGCACGGGCACCAGCATGGTGTGGGTCGCGCGCCACTTCTCGGCGAGCTTCAGATAGCCCTCGGTGTCGAATTTCCGCATCAGGACGGCCGTGCCGCCGAAGGCGACGCACGGGAAGAAACCGACGAGCGTGGTGTTCGAATAAAGCGGCGTCGCGAACAGGGCGACGGAGCCGTCCGTGTATCCGACGCTCGCCGCGCGTTGCACGTATTCGAAGCGCATACGGTGGCTCTGGACGATGCCCTTCGGCGCGCCCGTGGTGCCGGAGGAATAGATGATGTTGAACGGCGTCTCGGGGTCGAGCTCCACCTGCTCGAAGGCGCCCGCCTCGCCCAGCCAGCCTTCAAAAGCGTCCGTATCGAGACGGATGAAGCGCGCGTCGAGGTCCCCCGCGACGGGCGCGAGCGCGGTCTCATTCTCGGCGTCGACGAAGAAGAGCTTCGCGTCCGCGTCCCGCGCCATGCCGGCGAGCGCGTCCGGCGTCGAAGACGGGGCGAGCGGCGCGACGGCGACGCCCGCGCGCAGGGCGCCGAAGAAGAGCGTTCCGTAAGCGGTGGACGCCGCCGCGGAGATCGCGATGGCGTCACCCGGCTTCAGCCCCTCCCGCTGCAGAGCGGCGGCGACGCGGTCCATGGCGGCGTCGAGGTCGGCGAAGGTTATAGCGCCCATCTCATCGGCGATCGCCGCGCGCTCCGGCGCGCGCGCCGCCACGTCGCGCACCATCTCGGGCACGGGGCGGAAATCGGGGGTCTGGTCGGCCATGAGAGCGCTCCTTCGCTGATCGCGCGGAGCCTAGCGGCGTCGGGCGGGCGCCCGAAGCCTCAAGCGCAGCGCCCTACTCTCCCTCAGCCTTCACCTCCATCGCGAGCGCATGCACCGGCCCTGCCAGCTCCTCAGCGAGGGCGGCGTTGACGGCGCGCTGGCGGTCGACGCGGCTTTTGCCGGCGAAGTCCGACGCCGTCATCCGTACGCGGAAATGGGTTTCGCCGTCCGGACGCGCGCCGACGTGGCCCGCGTGCAGATGACTTTCGTCGATCACCTCAAGGCTCGCCGGGGCGAAGGTTTTGGTGAGTTTTTCGTGAATGCGGTCTGCAACGCTCATAACCGCGTATGGCGCGCTTCGCCGGGCGATCTGTCAAGACTGGTTTCGCGGTCGCGAAACCCCATACTCCCCCGCCATGGCCGATGATTATGAGTACCGCCCCCGTATGGGCTTCGACATCCGCGCCGGCGGCGGCCGCGGCGCGAAGACCAAAGCGCGTCGAACGCAGACGACCGCGCTTGAGGTCTGCGAGTACCCGGGATGCAAACAGCCGGCGACGGTGAAAGTGCCGAAATCGCCACGGCAGCAGCACGTGCGTATCGCCCTGTGCGCCGAGCACGCCCGCGAACACAATCGGAACTGGAATTTCTTCGAAGGCATGTCCGACGCCGAAGCCGCCGCTCTGCGCGAAGCGGCGTTTTATGGCGAGCGACCGACCTGGAAGATGTCCGACAACGCCCGCGGCTCCGCGGCGGCGCGGGCGGCGGCGAGCGGTCGGCGCTCCATCCGCGATCCGTTCGACATCATGGGCGAGGCCGCCGAGAACGTCGCCGCGGCGGCGCCGTCGGCGCGCAAGGTCACCAAGCTGCAGGCGCAGGCTTTCCGCACCCTCGATCTGCCGGAAAACGCCGAGGACGCCGCCATCCGCAAGCGCTATGCGGAACTGGTGAAGCGCTTCCACCCGGACGCGAACCAGGGCGACCGCTCGACCGAAGAGCGGCTGCAGGCCGTCATCAAGGCTTACGGCATTCTGAAGAAGGCAGGTCTCTGCAAATAGGCGGCGTAGCGAGGCCTGCTGCCGCACGCCCTTGCGCCGCCGCGCGGCCCGCGCAAGTTTCCGCGCACGCGATCCTGCCAGAAGAGTGACCATGTCGAGCCACGCCGAACCGACCGCCCAGTTCCCTGATCTCCCGGATGTCGAAGTCTCCGCCCGCGCCGCCTTCGGCGTCGCGGTGGACTTCGCCGTGCCGGCGTTCTCCGAGCCGAATGAGTACGTTCCGGCGATCGATCCGAGCTACCGCTTCGACCCTGAGACGACCGTCGCGATCCTCGCGGGCTTCGCGCGCAACCGCCGCGTCATCGTTCAGGGCTATCATGGCACCGGCAAGTCGACCCACATCGAGCAGGTCGCCGCGCGGCTGAACTGGCCGTGCGTGCGGGTGAACCTCGACAGCCATGTCAGCCGGATCGATCTCATCGGTAAAGACGCCATCGTCGTCGAAAACGGCGTGCAGGTGACGGCGTTCAAGGAGGGCATTCTTCCGTGGGCGCTGCAGCGCCCGGTCGCCATGGTGTTCGATGAATACGACGCTGGTCGTCCGGACGTGATGTTCGTCATCCAGCGGGTGCTGGAGGCCGAAGGCCGCCTCACCCTCCTCGACCAGAACAAAGTGCTGAAGCCGCACCCCTATTTCCGGCTGTTCGCGACGACCAACACGGTCGGCCTCGGCGACACGACGGGCCTCTATCACGGCACCCAACAGCTCAATCAGGGCCAGATGGACCGCTGGTCGATCGTCACGACGCTGAACTATCTGCCCCATGACGAAGAAGCCGCGATCGTGCTCGCGAAACTTCCGTCCTTTGACTCCGAAGACGGGCGCGCCGCCATCGACGCCATGGTCCGCGTCGCCGACATGACGCGGAACGCCTTCATCAACGGCGACATCTCCACCGTCATGTCCCCGCGGACGGTCATCACCTGGGGCCAGAACGCGGAGATCTTCCAGAACATGGGCTACGCCTTCCGCGTGACGTTCCTGAACAAGTGCGACGAGCTGGAGCGCCCCATCGTGGCGGAGTTCTATCAGCGCGCGTTCGGCGAGGACCTGCCGGAAGCCGCCCCGCAGGTCGGCGTCGTCTGAGCTCGGCCGACGATCTCGACCGGAGGTCGGGGCGCGATATATGAGGGCGAACCGGCGGCGTCCGTCCGCGGGCGCCGCGCCCGACTCCCTTGCGAGGCTCCATGACCACCGTCGCGCGCACGTTCCTGCTCGCCTTCTTCGCCCTCGTCTCCACCGCCGCCGCGCAACAAACCATCGATCCGATTGAAACCGCCCGCCAGGGCGTCGAGACGCGGCAGGCGCTCGTCGCGGAGCTGAAGGTCGCGCTCGAAAGCGCGGACGGGACGACCGACCTCGTCGATCTGCGCGAGCGCCTGCGCGCGGCGCGTTCGCGGTCCGATGGGCAGTTGCAGCCTGTCCGCGACGCCCTGCAGGACGCCCGCGCGCGCCTCGACCAACTGGGCCCGGCGCCGGAGGACGGGGCCGAAGCTGAAGAGATCACCGCCGAGCGCGAGCGCCTGCAGAAAGAGATCGTCGCCATGGACGCGATCCTGCGGCAGGCGGCGGTGAACCAGACCGATTTCCAGATCCTGCTCGATGATATCGACGACCGCCGGCAGGCGGCGTTCTACGATCAGGTGTTCGAGCGCGGGCAAACGCCCTTCGCGCCGAAACTTCTCGCCGCCGCGGCGGCCAACGCCGGCGCGGGGTTCGCCAGAGCCGCTGATGCGACCACGGCGCGCATCGCGGAGTTGCGCGAGGCGGGCGCCCTCTCTCGAACCCTCGGCGTCGTCGGCGTCGCGATCCTCCTCGCCATCGTTCTCTTTGTTCCGGCGCGCAACTGGATCACCAACCGTCTGACGCGCCGTATCGAGCAGTTCGATCCGACGCCGACGCGGCGCGCGCTCGCCGCCGCGGCGCGCACCATCGCGCGCGTCGCGCCGGGACTTCTCGGCGGCTACATCGTGCTGGAGGCGCTGGCCTCGCAGAACATCGTGACGCCGGCGCTCCGACCCGCCGCGAACGCCGCATGGCTCAGCCTCGTCGCCATCCTGATGACCGACGCGTTCTCCAACGCGGTCTTCTCGCCGCGTCTTCCGGCGTGGCGGGTGCTGAATGTCGAGACGACGGCGGCGGCGCTCCTGAAGCTGCTCGCGGTCTGCGCGGTCGGCGTCTACGCCGCCGATCTCGTCCTCACCCGGTTCTCGCCGCTGCTCGGCGGCTCTGAAGACTTCTCCCGCGTTCAGAGCGCCGCCGTCGCCTTCGCCATCGGCGCGATCCTCATCCTCGCCTCATCGAAAGCGCTGTGGGCGGCGCCGGAGGCCGACGCGCCGGAAACGGACGAGAAAAAGAACGAAACCCGCGGCTCGCATCTGCGCTTCGCAGCCCTGGTCGCGGGCGTGACGATGATCATCGCCGCGGCGGTCGGGTACGTCTCCCTCGCGTATTACGGCGCGACGCGGACGGTGCTGCTCGGCGGCGTCTTCGCCGTCGGCTGGTTCGCCCGCGCCCTCGCCCGCGAAGGCCTGCGCGCGCTGGAGCGCCGCCTCGGCGACGGCAAGGAAGCGCGCGGCGAAGAAGCGAGCGAAAGCGCCCTCTTCTTCTGGATGGGGGCCGTCATCGACGCCATGGTCGTCCTCGCCATGGCGCCCATCGCCTTCGTCATTCTCGGCGCAGCGTGGTCGGACGTCTTCGGCATCGTCCGCGACGCGTTCGAAGGCTTCGTCATCCCGGGAACGGAGGTGCGCGTCTCCTTCTCCAAGGTGATCGCGGCGGCCATCGGCTTCATCGTCGTCTTCTCGATCACCCGGTTCGTTCAGCGCACGGCGGAGACCAAGCTCTTCCCGCAAACGCGCATGGATGTCGGCCTGCAGAACTCCCTGAAGACGCTGATCGGCTATACGGGCCTCATCATCGCCTTCATGACCGGGGTGAGCGCCCTCGGCTTCGACTTCTCCAACCTCGCCATCATCGCCGGCGCGCTTTCGGTCGGCATCGGCTTCGGGCTGCAGTCGATCGTCAACAACTTCGTCTCGGGGCTGATCCTGCTTTTTGAGCGCCCCATCAAGGTCGGCGACTGGATCGTCACCGGCTCCGGCGAGGGCACGGTGAAACGCATTTCGGTGCGCTCCACGGAGATCGAGACCTTCGATCGATCCTCGATCATCGTTCCGAACTCGGAGCTGATCTCCTCCAGCGTCACCAACTGGACGCATAAAAGCGCCATGGGCCGCGTGGTGGTGCCCGTCGGCGTCTCCTATTCCGAAGACCCGGATCGCATCATCAGGATCCTGCAGGAGGTCGGCGACAAGCACCCGCAGGCGCTCTCCTATCCGAAACCGTTCGTCTACTTCGTTGATTTCGGCGCCTCGTCGCTGGACTTCGATCTGCGCGTCTACATCCGCGACATCAACAACACCTTGAGCGTGAAGCGCGATCTGCGCATCGCCATCTTCAAGCGCTTCCGCGAAGAAGGCGTCGAAATCCCGTTCCCGCAGCGCGACCTGCACGTGCGCTCCGCCGACGGATTGGGCTCGGTCTTCGGCGGCCGCGGCGGCGCGGACGCGGAGGACGGCGCCCTGCCCGCGCCGGATGCGGGCGCGCCTGCGGAACAGTCTTGATCCCGCTCATCCCCGCGCAGGCGGGGATCTCAGGCGACGCGAACTGAAGCCAGTTCGTCTGGGGTGGCTCTAGATCCCCGCCTGCGCGGGGATGAGCGGGATTGTAGCGCTTCACCGACTTCCCACGGCTTGACCGTGGGACCCAGCTCCCGCCCGAGCGTCGCAGTGCGGGCTGCTGAAAAACAAACAACCTCGCCATCCGCTTGAATGGCGAGGTTTCGTGATGGGTCCCACGGTCAAGCCGTGGGAAACTCTTGTCGTGCGAGCGCTGCGCCTCGCGCCCCTACCGAACCACCGCCTTCTCGTTGAAGGCTTTCGTCGCTTCCTCGAACTCCGCCTTCATGCGGGCGACGAGGTCGGCCGTGGGCGGAGAATCCTTGATCATGCCGAGGCCCTGACCGGCGCCCCAAATGTCCTTCCACGCCTTCTTCTCGGTGTTGCCGCCAGAGCCGAAGTTCATAGTGGATTTGTCGGCCTCCGGAAGATTATCGGGATCCATGCCGGCGGCCGCGATGGAGGGCTTGAGATAATTTCCGTGCACGCCGGTGAAGAGCGAGGAGTAGACGATGTCGTTCGCCGCGTAGTCCTCGAGCATTTTCTTGTAGCCGGGGTCGGCGTTCGCTTCTTCGGTCGCGATGAAGCGCGTGCCCGCATAGGCGAGGTCCGCGCCCATGGCGAGGGCGCCGGCGACGGCGTAACCGTCGGCGATGGCGCCGGAGAGGATGATCGTCCCTTTGAACCATTCCTTCACCTCGCGCACGAGAGCGAAGGGCGAGAGCGTACCTGCGTGGCCGCCGGCGCCGGAGCAGACGAGGATGAGGCCGTCGACGCCCTGCTCCGCCGCCTTCTGCGCGTGGCGCACGTTGATGACGTCGTGGAAGACGAGCCCGCCATAGGAGTGCGCCGCTTCGACGATCTCCAGCGGCGGCCGCAGCGAGGTGATGATGATCGGCACCTCGTGCTTCACGCAGAGCTCCATGTCGCCGACGAGACGGTCGTTGGAGGCGTGGCAGATCTGGTTCACCGCGAACGGGGCGCACGGCTTGTCCGGGTGCGTCTCTTTGAACTCGGCGAGATCGTCCTTGATGCGGTGCAACCAGTCGTCCAGCACCGGCTGCGGGCGCGCGTTCAGCGCCGGGAACGAGCCGACGACGCCAGCCTTGCACTGGGCCGTCACCAGCTCCGGGCCGGAGACGATGAACATCGGCGAGCCGATGAGCGGAATGGAGAGATTGCCTTCAAGCTGCTTGGGAAGCGCCATGTCGTTTCGTCCTTACTGTTTGAAATCGGCGCCCAGCGCCTCGCCTACGAAGTGGAGGCGGTCCTGCCCCCAGAACATCTGATCGCCGACGAAGAAGGTCGGCGCGCCGAAGGCGCCGCGTTCGATCGCCTCCTCGCCGTTTGATTTGAGCGCGTCCTTCACCGCCTGGTCGCCGAGGCGCTCGGCGAACTCCGCCGGATCGATTCCGACGGCGGCGACGGTCTCCATGAGGGTCTCTTTCTCATGGAAGTTCTTTCCCTCGACCCAGATGGCGTTGAAGACCGCGTCGCAATAGGCCTGCGCGCGCGGGTCGTCCTTATACGCCTCCATCCCGCGCAGGAGCGGCACGGTCATGAACGGGAAATGCGGGTTGAACGCGAACGGAACGCGATAGAACGACGCCCAGCGCGCAAGATCGTCGTTCATGTACTTCGCTTTCGCCGGGATGCTGAGCGGCGTCGAGGCGCCCGACCCGTCGAAAATCGCGGTGATGAGCGCCGGTCGGTAGACGACTTTCGCGCCCAGCCGCTCAGCGAGCTGCGGCAGCTGGGTGTTCGCGAGATAGGCGAACGGGCTGTTGAAATCGAAAAAGAACTCGACGGTTTTCGTCATGGACGCCTCCTCCGGGCTTTGGGACAGAACGCCTTCGCCGCGCTGCAGCGTCAACGGCGAAAAACAGTATGTCGCCGCGGCGCCCCGCCACGTACTGGTTTTTCCTTCGCATGCGCGGAATCACAGCGAGCCGGCGGCGAACGCCGAACGGCCCGATTGCCCCCTTGAGCGCGCCATGAGACCAACTCTCCGCCAACTCGGGGAACCCGCTTTGACCAGACAGCTATCGCTCGCCGCCCTGACCGGGGTCACGCTCGCCGCCGCATGCACGATCACGCCGAAATATGTCGCGCCCGAAAGCGGCGATGTCGCTGAGGTGCGGATCGCCGTCGGAGGCGTCTCTGATGCAAACGCCGGGAACCGGGCGGCGACCGATCTCTTCGCCTACACGGTCGCCGACGACAAATGCCGCGCGCCTCAGGAACTCGGCTTTGTCGGCACGGCGCCGCTCACCTTCGCGCGGCGCAAATCCCTCGACATGCCGCTGAACGACCATCCGGCAAAGGCGTCCACCGAAGTCCGCCTTGCCGCCGAGAAGCAGCGTCTCGTCCTGCGCTCCAGCGCCGACCTCTCGGGCGAAGCGCATTTCTGCAGCTTCCTGATCGACGGGACGCCGCAACCGGGCGCGCAGTACGAAATCGTCCTCAACCGGCCGAGCCTGCGGGTATGCGAGGTGTCCGTCTTCGAGATCGCCGCGGACGGCGCCGGCGGTTTCACCAAGGCGCGCTCGGATGTTTTCGCTGTGGCGGAAACGTCGCGGCGATGCAGACGCGCATTCTAGCGCCGCGGCGCCTTCGCCGCTGGCCCCGCGGCGCGGGGCTTCGTACATAGCCGTCATGGACGACACGCCTCACGACGCCTTCAAGCGCTCCCTCGCCGCCGCGACGCGCTCCCTCGCCGCCCAGCCGGAGGTGGAGGTCGCCTTCGGCGGCGAGCGCCCCGTGGTGCGCGGCAAGCGCGCGCGCATTCCGAACCCGCCGCGCAAATTCACCGACCCCGCCGTCGCCATCGCCCGCGGCCTCGCCGACGGGGCGGCGCTGAAGCTCGCCCACCATGACGAGGCGCGCCATTCGGCGTTGGAGCCCTCCGGCGGCGACGCCCGCGCTGTCTTTCGCGCACTGGAAGACGCCCGCTGCGCCGCAATCGGTTCGCGCTCCATGAAAGGCATCGGCGACAATCTCGCCGCGGCGCTGGAGCGTGATTGCGAGCAGAAAGGCTTTGGCCGGATGGAGGACCGTCAGGACGCGCCGGTCGCCGACATCGCCGCGCTCCTCCTGCGCGAGCGCATGACCGGGCGCCCCGTCCCGCCATCGGCCATGAAGCTCGTCGAGACGTGGCGCGAGGCGATTGAAGCCAAAGCCGGCGACAGCCTCGACGCCCTCGCTCGCGGCGGCGACGACCAGGAAGCGTTCGCCAAGCTCGCGCGCGAGGTCCTGCGCGATCTCGACCTCCTGGAAGAGCTTTCCGACGAACGCGGCGAGGACGAAGAGACCGACGACGAAAACGAAGACGGCGGCGGCGACGACGATCAGCCCTCGGATCGCTCCGACAAGGACTCCGGCGACGACGCGCCCGACGAAAACGATCCCGAACAAGGCGACGGCGCCGAAGACGACGTGCAGATGGCCGAGCAGGACATCGACGACGTGGAGACGGACCAGTCCGAATCGGAAGGCGACAGCATGCAGCCCGTCGCCGTGCGCCCCGTCTTCGAGGGCGATAGCGGCGAGGCCTATAAGGCGTTCACCACCAAACATGATGAAGTGGTGAAGGCGGAGGATCTCTGCGAAGCCGATGAGCTGGAGCGCCTGCGCAAGACCCTCGACCATCAGCTGGAGGCTTTCCACGCCGTCGTCGCGCGCCTCGCGAACAAGCTGCAGAGGAAGCTCCTCGCTCAGCAGAAGCGCGCCTGGGCGTTCGATCTCGAAGAAGGCGTTCTCGACGCGGCGCGCCTCGCCCGCGTCGTCGTCGACCCCATGCAGCCGCTTTCGTTCAAGCAGGAGCTCGATCAGGAGTTCCGCGACACGACCGTGACGCTCCTTCTCGATAATTCCGGCTCCATGCGCGGGCGGCCGATCTCCATCGCCGCGACGTGCGCGGACATTCTCGCGCGGACGCTGGAGCGCTGCTCGGTGAAAGTCGAGATCCTCGGCTTCACGACGCGCGCGTGGAAAGGCGGGCAGTCGCGCGAGGACTGGATCCAGGCGGGCCGCCCCGCCAATCCGGGCCGCCTCAACGACCTCCGTCACATCATCTACAAGTCCGCCGACGCGCCCTGGCGGCGCGCGCGCGCCAATCTCGGCCTCATGATGCGCGAGGGGCTTCTGAAAGAGAACATCGACGGCGAGGCTCTTCAGTGGGCGCATGACCGCCTGATGGGCCGCCCGGAAGCGCGCCGTATCCTGATGGTCATCTCCGACGGCGCGCCGGTGGACGACACGACCTCCTCCACGAACGGCGGCGCCTATCTGGAGCGCCACCTCCGCGAAGTCATCCGCCGCATCGAAAACCGCTCGCCGGTCGAGCTTGTGGCCATCGGCATCGGCCACGACGTGACGCGCTATTACCGGCGCGCCGTCACGATCATCGACGCCGAACAGCTCGGCGGCGTCATGATCGACAAGCTTTCGGAGCTGTTCGACGAAGAAGCGGCGGCGCCAACGCGGCGGGCGGGTTAACGCCCCCCATACCCCGGCCGCGGCGATATCGAGCGGCGGAGCGCGGAATAGATCGGCAGGTAGATGAAGGCGACGCCGGTCTTCAGAACGAGATCGGTCATCAGCCAGTTCGGCCACGGAAGGCTCGTTCCGAAGAACTGGCCGGTGAAGAACAGACCCGACTGCAGATAGAACGCCCACAGAGCGCCGATGAGCGGCGCGCGCCACCAGACCGTGGTGCGCGCGAGATCGAACATGTGCGCGCCGACAAGGTGGCCGGCGAACCAGGAGAGCGCGAACACGGCCGCAAAGCGCGCGCTCGGCAGATCGCCGGCTTCGAGCTGCGGCGACATGATGACGATGACGGCGATGACGACGATGGCGACCAGCGTCCACGTGGTCATCACCGCGCGCCCCGCCGTCTCCGCGCCGTAGCGCCGGGCGATCAACAGGACGCCATAGACGCTGAGCGCCATGAAGACGTCGCCGAGACGCATCCAGTTGGAGGGCGCGAGCGCCGCCGTTTCAAAGAACCGGTCGGCCGCCCACAGCGGAATGTCGAGAAAAAGAACGCCGAGCAGGATGCACGCCGCGAGGCCGAGGGACATGGACAGCATGCGGGCGCCGGAGGCGAGAGCCTCCTGCGCGCCGTGCATGAGCATTTCGGCGGGGGTGCGGGTGTCTTCGGTTCGGCGACGGGCGGCGTTCATGACGGGCCCGCTATAACGCGATTTGCGTTAAGCCGCCGCTTCCGCTTCAGCCTTGGCGATGTCTTTCTTCACCCGGCGGGCCGAGGTGGAAAGCTGCTCGTCCTTCTGCTTCAGAAGGAAGGCGTCGAGGCCGCCCGCGTGCTCGACCGAGCGCAGGGCGTGGGCGGAGATGCGGAACTTGAATGAGCGCTTCAGACGATCCGACAGGAGCGTCACGTCGCACAGGTTCGGAAGCCAGCGCCGTTTGGTCTTGTTGTTGGCGTGGCTGACATTGTTGCCGGTGACCGGGCCTTTGCCGGTGAATTCGCACTTGCGCGACATGACTGAAGTCCTCTTGCGCGACGGCGCCCTTCCATCGCGCGCCCGGGTGGTGTTTTGATCATGCAGTAACCGCGCTGCGAGGCGTGCCGCGCGCGAGCCGCGGTGGATAGGCGAGCGGCCCGGCGCCGTCAAGACGTGAGTTTGCGGGCTGTCGATCGGCGGCGCTTCAGAGGGACATTGAGTATCGCCGAGAACGCCCATCCCCTCACGCCCGCGAGAGGAGACGTGACCCGTCGGCCTTTCTTCCGTCGGGCGCGTCCCGCTTTTCAGCCACGATTTTCAGAGCATATCGCGAGCATGATGACACTTCGCCTCAGCGCCTCCGCCGTCCGCCGCGCCGCGTTCGCCGCCGCGGGCGCGCTCGCCCTCACCGCCGCCGCCCCGGCGCCGCAGGACATGTCGTTGTTCGCCGACGACGCGCCGCCGCCCGAAGAATGGGCCTCGCAATTGAAAGCGGGTCAGCTGAAGCCGCGTCCCGCCGCCGACCGGACGGGCGCGAAGCAGGTGAACATCATCTTCGAGGGCTATCTGCTCGGCCTGCGCGTCGGGAAAATGTCGCTGACGGCCTATATGGCCCCGGAGGAATATGAGGTGCACAGCCTGATGCGCACGGCGGGCGTCGCCGCGCTCATCACCAACACCCAGCAGCGCGCCTTTACGGTCGGCGCGTTCAAGGACGGCGCGGCGGAGCCGGTCTTCCACGCCTTCACCGACCGCAAGAAAGGCGAAACGCCCCAATTCGTGGAGCTCACCTATGATGAGGGCGAGAACCGCGTCGGCATGTGGTCGCAGCCCCAGCGCCGCATGCGCCATTTCGTCGGACCGGAAGACATCGAGGGCGCGGTCGACCCCATGTCCGGCCTCGTCCAGGTCGGCATGCGCCTGGCGGGCGCCTCGCTTGCGCCCTGCGAGCAGACCGCGAAGATTTTCGACGGCCGCCGCCGCTATGACCTCCGTCTGGAGCCGGTCGATCTCGTCGAGCTGAAAGACCGCAACGACCGCTATAACGGCCGCGCCTATCGCTGCCGCGTTCGCTACGACCAACTCGCGGGCTTCAAACCGGATGTCGTCGAGGAAGATAATGATCGGACGAAGGCCTACATGTACTTCGCCGATTTCGAAGGCGGCGTGCGCCTGCCGGTCCGCGCGGAAGTCCACGGCCGCTTCGGCGGGCTGACGCTGATCGCGCGGGACATCCGGGTGCAGGACTGGGAGCCCGAGGCGGCGGGGTGAGTTTGGCGTCCCTCAGGTGAAGCCACACTCCCCGCTCATCCCCGCGACGGCGGGGATCTAGGGCCTCATGGAGCAAGCCTCGACATTCGCACGCGCCGCCGGAGATCCCCGCCGTCGCGGGGATGAGCGGGAGTGAGGGAAAGCTGATCCTCGCGCCGAGCCGCTGACGCGCTATATCCTGACCATCAACCGCGACGCTTCCGGGCGTCGCACACCTTTCGCCCGCGGCCCCGGACGGCGCCCATGTCTCCCCTCGACGAACATCGTTTCGAGCATGGCCGCGGCGCCCGCGGCGCACCGCTGACCGCCGTTCTCGGGCCGACGAATACGGGCAAGACCCACTACGCGCTGGAGCGGATGACCGCCTACGCGACGGGGATGATCGGCCTGCCGCTGCGGCTTCTCGCGCGCGAGGTCTACGACAAGCTCATCGAGAAGAAGGGCAAGCGCGCCGTCGCGCTCGTCACCGGCGAGGAAAAGATCATTCCGCCGGGGGCGGCCTATTGGGTCTGCACCGTGGAGGCGATGCCGCTGGAGGTGCGCTGCGATTTCGTCGCCATCGACGAGATCCAGCTCTGCGCCGACCGCGAGCGCGGGGCGATCTTTACCTCGCGTCTCATGTACGCCCGCGGCGTCCACGAGACACTTCTTCTCGGCTCGGACACCATGAAGCCGGTCATCCGCCGGCTTTTTCCGGATGCGGACTTCATCTCGCGGGCGCGGTTTTCCGAGCTCTCCTACGCCGGCCACAAGAAAGTCTCCCGCCTCCCCCGGCGCTCGGCCATCGTCGCGTTCTCGGCGGACGCCGTCTATTCCATCGCCGAACTCGTCCGCCGACAGAGGGGCGGCGCCGCCGTGGTCATGGGCGCGCTTTCGCCCCGCACCCGCAACGCGCAGGCCGAGCTTTATCAGTCCGGGGACGTTGAATATCTGGTGGCGACCGACGCCATCGGCATGGGCCTCAACATGGACATCGACATGGTGGGGTTCGCGGCGACGCGGAAATGGGATGGGCGCAGCCCCCGCAATCTCACCCACGCCGAACTCGCCCAGATCGCCGGGCGCGCCGGGCGCCATGTGCGCGACGGGTTCTTCGCCTCAACGGCGGACTGCGGCGGTCTTGACGAAGAGGCCGTCGAAGCCATCGAGGAGCACCGCTTCGATCCCGTCGGCGCCCTGCAATGGCGCAATGAACGGCTGAACTTCTCCTCGCTCCACGCCCTTCAGCGCAGCCTCGACGAGCCGCCGCCGCGGGCGGAGTTCGTCCGCGCCCGGTTTCTCGACGACGAAGCAGCCCTGAAACGCCTCTCCGCCGACCGGCGCGTCGCCGACATCGCCCGGGGCGGCGCGGCCCTCAAACTCCTCTGGGAGGTCTGCCAGACGCCCGATTTCCGCAAGGTGTCGCCCGAACAGCACGCCCGCATGCTGTCGGACCTCTTTCTCCAGCTCATCGACCGCGGGCGCATCGCCGACGACTGGACGGCCCGGGAGGTCCAGAAACTCGACCGAACCGACGGTCAGGTGGACGCGCTGTCGAACCGCATCGCGCATGTGCGCACCTGGACCTACCTCTCCCACCGCTCCGGCTGGCTTGACCGAGCCCCGTATTGGCAGGAGCGAACGCGGCAGATAGAAAACCGCCTGTCCGACGCATTGCATGAACGCCTGATCGGCCGGTTCGTCGATCGTCGCACCAGCGTGTTGATGCGAAAACTGAAAGACGACGCCCCTCTTGAGACGGCGGTGTCGGACGATGGCGAGGTGACGGTGGAAGGCGAATTCGTCGGTCGGCTGCTCGGGTTTCAATTCCTGAGCGATCCGCGCGCGAAAGGTCCGCATGCGAAGACGGTGCGCGCCGCGGCGTTGAAGGCTTTGAGGCCGGAGATCGCCGCGCGTTCGGCGCAGCTTGCTTCGGCGTCGGTGAAGGAGTTCGACCTGCGCGCCGACGGCTCGCTGTGGTGGCGCTCGGCCCCCATCGCGCGGCTGAAGAAGGGCCCGCTGCCGCTGCGCCCGGACATCGTCATCGAAAACCCGGAGATGCTGACGGCGAGCGCGCTGGAACGCGTCGAAGATCGCCTGAAGGACGTCATCGCCACCGAGATCGAGACCGCCATCGGTCCGCTTATCGCGCTTCAGAAAGCCGTCTCCATCACCGGCCCTGAAGCCATCGAAGGCGTCGCCCGCGGGCTCGGCTTCCGTCTCGTTGAGAATTTCGGCGCCGTCGCGCGGGCCCAGGTCTCCGACGACATCCGCAATCTGGAGCAGGCCGACCGCGGCAAGCTGCGCAAGCTCGGCGTGCGCTTCGGCGAGTTCAGCCTCTACATGCCGATGCTCCTGAAGCCCGCCCCGGCGCGGCTGCTCATACTTCTGCGCTCGCTCTGGGAAGATCGTCCGCCTGCGTCCTTCACGCCGCCGCCGCCGGGCCTCACCTCGGTTCCGCTCGACAAGGACGCCCCGCACGCCCTCTATTACGCCGCCGGCTTCCGCCCCTCCGGCGCGCGCGCCGTGCGCATCGACATGCTGGAGCGCCTCGCCGATCTCATCCGCAAGGAGCGCGAGTTTTCAGGCCGCGAAGGCTTTGAGGCGACGACGCAGATGATGTCCCTCGTCGGCTGCTCCGGCGAGGAGTTTGAGGCGATCCTGCAATCCCTCGGCTTCCGCAAGCAGATGATGACCCTGCCTGCGGGCGAGGCCAAGGCCGCCCGCGCCTATGTCGCCGCGCTGCGCGCCGCCGCCCAGCCCGCGAAGCGTGGTCGCAAGGGGCTGCCCGTGAAGGGATCGGCCGCCGCCGCGCCTGTCGCGGAAGCCGACAACGCCGAGACGCCGAACGCCTCTGAGGAGACGGTCGCTGGCGAGGCGCCTGCCGCAGAAACAGTAGCCGTCGCGGAAGGCGCCTCGGAAGAGACCGGCGTGACCGCGTCCGCCGACGCCGCGCCGGAAACGCCGACTGTGGAGACGGTCGCGACGACGGGCGAAGAGACGCCTACGGATCAAGCGCCCGCCGCCGAAGAGCCCGCCGCGCCGGAGTCGTCTGAACCCGAAGCGACCGCCGAGATCGTCGCCGAGACCGCGGAAGAAGCGACGGCTGAAAACGCCGAAACGCCTGCGGCTGACGAACCTGCTGCGGAAGCGACGCCGAGCGAAACGGCTCCGGCGGAAGCCGCGGAAGCCGCCCCTGCCGCGGAAGAAGACGCCGGCCCCGTCGAGATCGTCCTGTGGCGTCAGGCGCCGCGGCGTCCGCGCGGGCAACCGAACCAGCGCGGCGAGCATCAGCGCGGCCGTCAGCAGCGCGGCGGCGAGCGTCGCGAAGGCGGCGATGGCGAAGCGCGCAAGGACGCCCGCCCGCCCCGCTCCGGCGACAAGCGCCCGGCGAAGAAATTTCAGGGCAAACCTCATGGCGGCCCGAAAGGCGGCCCCAAAGGTCCGCGCAAAGAGCAGCCTCAACGCGGCTCCCAGCACTCCACGCCCCGCCACCGCAAGGAAGCCGATCCGAATTCGCCGTTCGCGGTCCTCGCCGCCCTGAAAGGCGGCTCCGATCAGGGATCGGAATGACGGCGGGCGCGCCCGCGTCCGAACCCGCCCGTCAACGGCTCGATGTCTGGCTCTGGCGGGCGCGGTTCTTCAAGACCCGCACCCTCGCCGCGAAGTTCGTCGCCGGGTCGTCCGTACGCCTCACGCGCGACGGCGACACCCAGCGCGTCGAGAAATCGGCGACGGGCGTGAAGCCTGGCGACAGCCTCACTTTTCAGATCGGCCCGCGCCTACGGATCATCGATATCCTCGCCCTCGGCGCGCGGCGCGGCCCGGCCGCCGAGGCGCAGGCGCTCTATCTCGACCGATCCCCGCCGCCGCCCGACCGCCCCGAGCGCGCCGGCCCCCGCCCAACGAAGCGCGACCGACGCGCCCTCGACGCCTTCTCGGCGCCCGATTTCTCCGGAGACTGATCCGATGCCGAATTTTCTCGATCGCCTGAAAGCCGCCTTCGGATCCGAGGCGGAAGCGGCAGGCCCGTCGCCGGAGGTCGCCGTCGCCGCGCTTCTTCTCGAGGCCGCCCGCGCCGACGATGTCGTCGTGGAGGACGAACAGCGCGCAACGGAGCGGGCGCTGGAGCTCTTCCTCGGGGTCGACGCCGCGGGCGCCCGCGCACTTGTCGACACCGCCGAGAAAGCCCGCGCGGACGCCGCCGACATCGTCCGCTTCACCCGCGCCGCGAAGACCGCCTATAACGCGGCCGGGCGCGAGCGGCTCATCGAAGCGGTCTGGCGCGTCGTCCTCGCCGACGACGAAACGACGCCCGATGAGGACGCCTATGTGCGCCGCCTCGCGGGCCTCCTCCACGTCACCGACACCGCCCGCGGCGCGGCGCGCCACCGCGTTCTCGCCGAGCGCGCGCAATCGTGACCCGTTCGCCGCGGCGGACGGTCGCCCGCCGCCGCGGCGCACTGGACACCGCCCGCCGCCTCGGGCAAACGGACGCCCCGTTTTAGTTCTGGAGATCGGTTGATGACGTACGTCGTCACGGACGCCTGCATCGCCTGCAAGTACACCGACTGCGTGGAGGTGTGCCCCGTCGATTGCTTTTATGAGGGCGAGAACACCCTCGTCATCGCGCCGGACGAGTGCATCGACTGCGGCGTCTGCGAGCCGGAGTGCCCGGTCGAGGCCATCCTGCCCGACACCGACGACCCGGACGGCAAGTGGACCGAGTTCAACGCCAAATACGCCGCCATCTGGCCGAACATCACCCAGAAGCTTCCCGCCCTTCCCGACGCGGACAAATACGCCGAAGAAAAAGGCAAGCTGGAGAAGTACTTCTCGGAAAAACCGGGAACCGGCGGCGCCTGAATTCCGCCGATTTCGGCTGCTCATATTCGGTTGAGTGAACGAGCCGATGCGCTCGGGCGGCGAGCCATGTTTAATCGTCCGATTTCATTTTCGCGAAATTTATGCTACAGTCCAATAACTTGGACGGTGTTCACGCCGACGATTCGTCGATCGGACCGGATTAACCCGCTCGGTCGCGAACAGGCGTTTCGCATCCGTTCGGCTTTGGTCGGGACGGGCGCGAAGTCGGAATTCCCACGGGAGGAAGCCGATCATCGACGCGCGCGGCGTCTCGCAGCGCCGAGCCGATGGTCAGTTCCTGCGTTAGGCCCAGAGACGAGATGACAACGAAAACCAATACCAAATCGGCCGCTTCGAGCGCCAAGAAATCCACCGCCGCGAAACCCGCCGCGCGCAAAACAACAGCGAGCCGCGCGAAACCGGCCGCCGCCGCCCGCGCGAAGACGACAAGCGCAAAGCCCGCCGCCGCGAAAACGACGACCAAGGCCGCTGCGGCGAAAGCGACCCCGGCGAAGAAAACCGCCGCCAAGAAAACGACGGCGGCGAAGAAAGCGCCCGCCAAGAAAGCCGCGCCGAAAAAGGCCGCGGCGGCGAAGGCGGAGCCCGCAAAAGAAACCGCGAAACCGGCGGCCAAACCGGAAGCCGCGAAGCCCGCCGCTAAACCGGCTGCGGAGAAAAAGCCCGTCGCCGCCGCGCCGAAACCGGCGGCCAAGTCGGCTCCGAAGGCCGCCAACGATTCCGCGCCCGCCGCGAAAAAGCCCGCCGCCAAAGCGAAAGCCGCGCCGGCGAAGCCCTCCTTCAAGGTGAAGGATCATATCGTGTACCCATCGCATGGCGTCGGCGTCATCACGGGCGTCGAGAAGCAGACCATCGCCGGCCACGAGATCGAGCTCTACGTCATCGAGTTCGAGCAGGAGAAAATGACCCTGCGCGTGCCGACGGCGAAGGCGCGCTCCGGCGGCATGCGCGGCCTTTCCGAGCCCGCGCTCGTCGATAAGGCGGTAACGGTGCTGCAGGGCCGCGCGCGCATCAAACGCACCATGTGGTCGCGTCGCGCGCAGGAGTACGAAGCGAAGATCAACTCCGGCGACCTCATCTCCATCGCCGAAGTCGTTCGCGATCTCTTCCGCGCGGAAGATCAGCCGGAGCAGAGCTATTCGGAGCGTCAACTATTCGAAAGCGCGCTTGATCGCATGGCCCGGGAGGTCGCCGCGGTGCGCGCCGTCGAAACCGGCGCCGCGATCACCGAGATCGAGGAAAGCCTCGCCAAACGCGCCGCTGCGTAAGCGGCCGCCGCGAACGCCTGACGCGTTCGTGATCGATAATCAGCGTCCCGGAGCGAGTTTCTCGCCCAGGACGTTTCCATATCCATGATCCGAAAGCGCCGCGCGCCCGTAGCAATTCATGAAGCTTCGGGAGAACTGCGATGTCGATCGACGATACGACGCTGGCGAAGTCGTCCCTCCGGTCTTTTATTCGGACCGCGATGAAAGCCCCCCTGCTGGAAGCCGAGGAAGAGCGCGAATTCGCGCGCCGTTGGCGGGACGAGCAGGACGAGCGCGCCCTCCACAGCCTGACCCAGCCCTATATGCGCCTCGTCGTCTCCATGGCGTCGAAGTTCCGCAACTATGGCCTGCCGATGACGGACCTCGTGCAGGAGGGCATGGTCGGCCTCATGCAGGCCGCCGCCCGTTTCGAGCCGGAGCGCGAGGTGCGCTTCTCCACCTACGCGTCCTGGTGGATCCGCTCTTCCTTGCAGGACTTCGTTCTTCGCAATTGGTCGATCGTCCGTACCGGCACGACCGCGGCGCAGAAGAGCCTCTTTTTCAACCTGCGCCGTCTTCAGGCGAAGATTGACGGCGTCTCCGGGACGAATGTCTCCCCGGAAGCGCGTGAGGAGATCGCCCGCCAGCTGCGCACGAACGTCTCCGACGTGGACGCCATGTCGGGCCGCCTCTCCGGCTCCGACCGCTCGCTGAACGCGCGCATCGGCGAGGACGGCGAAAGCGAGTGGCAGGACTTCCTGACCGACGACCGCGCCCTGCCCGAAGAAGAAGTGATGCTGACGAAAGACGCCGAAACCCGTTCGCAATGGCTGAACGCCGCGCTGCAGGGCCTTACCGAACGCGAGCTCGTGATCATCCGTGAACGACGCCTCGGCGAAGACACGGTGACGCTGGCGAGCCTTGGCGAGCGGCTTGGCCTTTCCAAGGAGCGCGTCCGGCAGATCGAGCATCAGGCGCTCAAAAAGCTCCGCACGGCGCTGGAGCCGCGAGTGCGCGAGGCCGAACTCGTTTTCTGACGCCTAGGCGCCGAGGGTGCGGAGCTGTAGCGGCGAGCGCAGCCGGATGAGCGGCCCGTTCCAGAGCTCCACCCATCCCCGGACTTCGACATCGGCTCCGATAGCTGCGTCGAAGTCCGTCTCTGCGAAGGCGCGGGCGTTTTCGCGTTCGACGACCGCGGTGAAGTCCCGCCGATAGTCGTCGTCGAAATTGAGATAACGCCGACGGCTGATCACAGCCGTTTCAACCGGGCGTCCACGGACGATGGCGTAGAAGCCAATGCGCGGCCAGGCGTCGCGCGCGGGCGCAGGAGCGAACGCGCGCTCTGCCCAGAGGCCGCGCCGCGCCTTGCGGGCGGCGCGTTCCAGTTGAAGCCGCGCCGCGGCGCCCTCCTCCCAGCCCCCTGGCTCGGCGATGGCGAGCCCCGCCGTCAGCAGCGCCGCGCGCGCCGCCTCCGCGCCTGCCCCGGTCGCCCGGCCCCAGCGATGGGAAAAGTCGACCCCGCTCGCCAGAAAACCGCCCGCCGCGAGCATTTCCGACGCCGCGGCGTCATACGCGCCGGCGTCTTCCGCTGGCGCCGCGGCGCGCGCCGGGAGAACGCCGCCAAGGCGTGCGAAGCCGCCATCAGCGAGCGGGATATCGAACGGGTCAACCGCGCGCGCGTCGAAGCGGGCCGCCGGGGCGGCGCAGAGCGCCGCGATCATCACCCGCCGGGTCGGCCGCCTCGCCATTTTCGCCTCTCGCCCCGCGCTTGGTCCAAGCCGCCCGGATCGGCTATGCCGTCCGCTCCGGCCCCGTAGCTCAGCAGGATAGAGCAGCAGATTCCTAATCTGAAGGTCGCAGGTTCGAATCCTGCCGGGGTCGCCAATGATTTCCATTTGTTTTCAACGCCTTACCGGCGCACCGGCGGCGCGGCACAAATTTCATCAGCCTTAACGTATATTTCGGCGTCCTTTCGCAGAATTGGGGGTGTTCATCGAACCGGGCCTTGACCGCGAAAAACTGCATGTCGTTTTCGTCAAAACTCATCTTGGCTTCCGCCATAGCCGTGCTCCTCGCGGCGATCGCGACGACGGCCGTCAGCTTCATGACGTTCTATGAGCGCTCGCGTCAGCATGAAATCGCCGCCCTGCAGATGGTCGCCGACAAGGCGGCGCTGGAACACAGCGACCTCTTCCGGACGTCCTCCGCCGCTCAAGTCCAGGCGGTCGAAGCCATCAAATTCCGGATCGCCAACTGGCCGAGCGATCTGGATCTCGACACCATGTTCGATGCGCGCTTCCCTCGCCACGGCGACGGGACACGCCGCAGTCGCCCGCTAAGCTTCGATGGCGAAACTGACGCCTCCGGCGTCTACACCTTCGGCATGGGCGCTTACATCCGGGACGAAGCGCGCGTTTCCGATGAGGATAAAAAAGCGCTGCTCGCCGCCTACGACGTCGTCTCCAGCTACGGCGAAGCGCTGCTCTTCAAACTGGAGAGCTTCTACTATTACAGCCCGAATTATCAGCTCGTCATGTTCGCTCCCGGTCGAGACGACAAGCTCGACTACTACCGCAACACAGCGCCGCCGGATTTCAACTTCGGAACGGGCCGCGTGCTGGAGATCATCAGTCCCGGTTCAAACCCCGAGCGCACGACGAAGTGCACTGGTCTGGAAAACATCGTCTACGATCGATCGCGCCGGAGACGCGTCACCGGATGCCATACGCCGCTGGATATCGACGGACGCTGGGTCGGGGGCGTCGGCACGTCTCTCAGCATGGACGGCTGGCTCGGCGACGTCGTTCAAAATCCGGAAGGCGTCCAGTCGACGTTCGTCATTGACGATCAGGGCGTGATGATCGCGCACAAAGACCTGTTGTTCGGGATCGAAGCCCCCATCCTGCCTGAAGACTTCAGTACTCAGATCGGTGCGACGAAGGTTCTGAACGCTTTCCGGCAAACAGGTTCCTCATCGGGCGTGATCTTTCACTCGCCGTGGGACGCCTACGTCTCATACGCCCGAATTGAAGGGCCGGACTGGTTCTTCGTCGCCGTGAAGCCGGCGTCGGAGATCCGCGCGCACGCCTTCGCCGCGGCGAGCGACGTCGCCATCGCCGGCGCTCTCGGCGCCTTGATGACGATCAGCGCAATCGGGCTCGTCGTCTACCGCTTCGCCGCGCTTCCGCTCGCCAAGCTGATGAACCGGACGACGTCCGGCCTCGCCCTGACCGGCGATGATGAAATGGAAAGCCGACACGATGAATTCGGCGCGCTCGCCCGCGCGCTGCGCGAACGCGACGCGCGCTACAGCGAACTACTCGGGTCCGTCGAGCAACGCGTCGTCGAACGCACCCAGGAACTGGAGCAGGCGCGCGAAGAGGCGAGCCGCGCTAACGAGGCGAAAAGCGAATTCCTCGCCAAAATGAGCCATGAGATCCGCACGCCCATGAATGGTGTCCTCGGCATGGCGAACGTTCTGCAGTCCGCGAACCTACCGCAGCAAGAACGCGATATTGTCGCGACGATCGTGGAGTCCGGCGACCTCCTGATCAATACGCTGAATGAAATTCTTGATCTCTCGAAACTGGAGTCTGGCAAGCTGGAGATGGTCGAGGCGCCGTTCTCGCTGAAGGAACTTCTCAACTCAACGCGCGCCATGCATGAGCCCCGCGCGGCGGAGAAGAGCGTCGATCTGGAGTTTGAGACCGCGATCGGCGATGTCGACTGGATTTCAGGCGATCCGCTCCGTATCCGGCAGGTTCTGAATAACCTCGTCTCCAACGCATTGAAATTCACGGAAGACGGCGCCGTCATTGTACGCGCGCGCGCGGAACCCGAGAGCAACGGGTTCGCCAGCATCCGTTTCGACGTCGAGGACACCGGCATAGGGATCTCGAGCGAGCGGCTCGAAACGCTGTTCCAACCGTTCGTACAGGCCGATGCGTCCCATGCGGCCCACTACGGCGGCACGGGCCTCGGCCTCGTCATCTCCAAAGCGCTTGTGGAGCTCATGGGCGGCGGCATTTCAGCGACATCGGAACCGGGCGACGGCTCGACGTTCTCCTTCGAAATTCGTTGCGCGCGCGCTGTCGCGCCGCAAGCGCCGGCGCCGCAGGCCGATCGCGGCGTCCAGAGTGGGCTGAAAATTCTGGTAGCGGACGACAACCCGACCAACCGGCAGGTCATGCAACTCCTTCTCGCTGAGTACACGGATAATATCCGCTGCGCCATCAACGGCGCGGACGCCGTCGCCCAGCATCACGAGACCCCCGCCGATCTTATTTTGATGGACATCCAGATGCCGGAGATGAACGGCATCGAAGCGACGCGGCACATTCGCGAACGGGAGCCCGTCCCCTCCGCAGACGGCGTTCCGATCGTCGCGCTGACGGCGAACGTCATGACCCACCAGATCGCGGAATATCGAGCTGCGGGCATGACGGCCTGTCTCGCGAAACCCATCAAACCGAAAGAACTGCGCGCCGTTCTGAGCGAGCTGAAGCCCGCGCGCTCGGACGCGGCTTGAGACGGTGTCGCCCGGCAGCGTCGAACTGTCTCTCCCGCGCGCGCCCTTCGCGGGTTAGTACCCTCGTCATGCTTCGCTCAATCGCGCTCGCCAGTCTTTGCTTCGCCCTCGCCGCCTGCGGCGGCGGAAGCGATGCGCCGGAACGTTCCACCGAAGAACGCCTCGCCGCGCCGCCGAACCTGGAAACCGGACGGCGCGCCTTCCGCGCCTGCGCGGTCTGTCACGAAATCGCCGACGGCGCTCCGCACCGCGTCGGCCCCAATCTTTATGGCGTCATCGGCGCCGAGGCGGCGTCGCTTCCGGGCTTTGCGTACTCGCGAGCATTGCGAGAGTCCGGCGTCGTCTGGACCGATGAAGCCCTCGACGCCTGGATCGCCGACCCCGCCGCCTACATTCGCGGAACCCGCATGGCGTTTCAGGGCGAACCGGACGAAGCCGACCGGCGGGACATCATCGCCTATATGAAGTCCGTCAGCGCCTCTTTTGATCCGCGTCCTGACTAACCTGCGCAGCGCCTCTCGTCGCGCGCCGACGCGTTTCGTCACATTGCCGGCTCGACGCTGATCGAAACCGAGCGGTCGCGCGTGTTCGCGCCGTCGCTCGCGCGGAGCTCGATCTCATAGACGTTGTCCGTGTCGGCGTCGCCCGGGGCGTCGAAATCAGGCGCGGCGAGAAAGCTCACGGCGCCGCTCGCGCTTTCAATGGAGAACGCGGCGGCGTCGGCGCCGCCGACGATGGAGAACGAGATCGCGTCGCCGTCCGCATCGAGAGCGACCGCCCGATAGGCTGGCCCTGAGGCGTTCTCCGCGAAATCGACGGCCGGTCCCGAGACGAAAGCGGGCGGCGTGTCGTTGAGCGGATTGATGGGAACCGAGATGGTCCGCGTCGTCGTCCGGGCGCCGTCGCTCGCGACGATATCGACGTCGACGGTCGTCGACCGGTCGAACAGGCTTGCGTCGGCGATGGTGAGCATAGTCGCCGAGAATCCGAGACCGATAACGTACTCATCCCCGAAATCGACGTCGACGACCATGCCGTTGCCGGGATTGACGCCTCCCGTATTGTTCGAATTCTGAAAGGTTCCCGTCCCGTCCGCATTCAGAATGATCTGCGCCGGATGATAGCGGCCGTTACCGACCTCGCGGCCGTTGAATATGAACACGGCGCCCGATCCGACCAGTTCGGAGACCTGCAGTCCGTCGGAGAGATCGGCCGTCGGATCGATTTCAAATGAGAGCGAGGAGCCCTGCGCGTAGAAGTCCTCGCCGAAAATCTCGCGCTGCAGATCGAAGGCCGGAAAACCGGAGGGCGTCGTTGTCGTCAGGACGCCGAAGACGTTGTAATCGACCTCAGCGAGCGCGGGGTCGCCGTAGGCGGCGCCGGCGACCAGGGGCGCTTCGAGCGTGATCTCGACGTCGAGATCAGTGACGTCGTTGAAGACGGGCGTGAAAACGAAATCGGCTATACCAAAGCCGACGACGCCCGGCGAGACGTCGACATCGACGCCTTGGGCCAGCGTGACGACGCCGGTCGCCCCGTCGATGGTGAAAAGAGACGCGTTCGCGCCGGCGAGGGAGAAGGTCACCGTATCGCCGTCCGCGTCCGTCGCTTCGGCGTCATAGACGACCCCGGTCGTCTCTTCGTCGATCGCCGATCCGTCTGCGCCGGATGTAAAGACGGGCGCGTTTGGCGACGGTGGCGCGTCGTCATCGGAGCAGGCCGCGGCCACGACGCACAGAGCGATGGCGCGGATGAGCGCGCGCGGATCACGGCGCTCTTCGGATCCGCGCGGCGTCATGGCTCGGCGGATCAGCTGTCGGTCAGACATCTTGCTCTCCCCTGTGCGGCTGTTAATTGGTCGGGTCGCGACTCTTCTAGACCCGTTCGCCATCGAAGGGCGGGTTAAACCGACCGCCAGAAATTGAGTAAAACAAAGCGCTCGCGCGGCGCGCCGTCGCCCAGCACCGTCGCCCCGCCGCCGAGCTCCACGCGGATCGCGCCGAAGCGTCGCGTCGCGGAGAGCTGCAGCTTGTGGAAATCGTCTGCAGGGCGCGCGCCCGCCCGCGCACGCCAGGTGGAGGCGGATTTCAGGAACACCTCGGTACGGTCGTACGGCTTCCAGCCGAGCGCGCTATCAGCCCGCCATTCGTCGCCGCCCTGACCTTCGATGAGTCGGCGCCCGCCCGCGATCTCGGCGAACCATTTATCGGCACCATACCCCACCGCGCCGCGCACTTCGCCCGCATAGCCGTCATAGGAACGCGCGATGTCGCGCCCCTCGAAATCGGCGACGCCGTAGCCGAGACCGAGGGAGCCGATGGCGGACCAGCGTCCGGTCTTCAGCACACGATAGCGGCCGTAAAGCTCGCCCTCCCCGCCCCAGCCGCGGTTTTCGCCATCATCAGCGAGGCGGACGGGCGCGCGCAGGACGCCGGTGAACCGGTCCGTCCAGCCGTACTCGGTGTAATAACCGAACTCGGTCTTGGAGAAATCCGCCGCGCCGCCGCCGATACGCTTGTTCGCGGCGCCGTAGAGCGCGCCGAGAATGAAGAGCTGGCGGTCTTTCTCAAGAGTCCACGCTTCCGCCGCGGACGGGGACGGAGCGAGGGAAAGGGCGAGGGCGAGGGGCGCCCCCGCGACCAGGCTAGATGTCGAAGCCCGGCAGTTCACGATTGAGCTTCCGCATGAGCGCGGGCCACAGGAGCGCGTCGCCGAGACCCGGGGTGAAACCCGCCGCCGCCTGCCCTGCGACTTTCGCGGACAAATCGTCGTCGCAGACCGTGAGATCGCCGCCCGCCTGCGCGAGCACCTGCGCCCGGCAGGCGCGCTCCAGAAAATACATGCGCGCGAAGGCGATGGCGCAGTTGGGGCCGACCGTCAGCGTGCCGTGATTACGCAGCATGAGGAGGTTCTTCGTCTCCATATCGGCGATAATCCGCTCGCGTTCGTCATGGTCGAGAGCGATGCCTTCATAGCCGTGATAGGCGACATCGTCGTGCACGATCATGGCGAACTGGGTCAGCTTCTGCAGCCCGTCTTTTTGCGCGGAGACCGCGACGCCGTAGTCAGAATGCAGGTGCAGGACGCAATGGGCGTCTTCGCCGCGCGCCATGTGCAGCGCCGAGTGGATGGTGAAGCCCGCCGGGTTGACGAAATAAGGCGTCTCCTGAGCGATATTCCCCTCCACATCGACCTTCACGAGGCTCGATGCGGTGATTTCATCGAAAAGAAGCCCGTACGGATTGATAAGGAAGCGGTGCGCCCCGCCCTCGTCCGGCGCGCGCACGGAAATGTGGGTGAAGACGAGATCGTCCCAGCCGAAGAGCGCGCAGAGCCGGTAGGTCGCCGCGAGATCGCAGCGCAGCGCCCATTCCTCGGCGGAAACCTCGCCCTTCAGGCTTTTGATGGACGAGGGCTCCGGCACGTCGAGCCCGCCGCCGACAGCGGACGGCGTCTCGACCGACTTCATCGCAGTTTGCGCGTTCATGGGCGTCTCCTCGATCTATCGCGCTCGTTCTGCTCGTCGCATCGTTTCGAAGAAACCCTAGGCGGCGGCGCAAAGCGCGTCCAGCGGACGCGTCAGCGGGCCTTAAAGATCCCGCGCGAGCCTCAAGCCCGCCACCTGCCAGCGGGAGCCGGGGTAGAAGAAATTCCGGTAGCTTGCGCGGATGTGGCCTTCGGGCGTGGCGATGGAGCCGCCGCGCAGGACCATCTGGTTCGACATGAACTTGCCGTTGTACTCGCCGACCGCGCCTTCGGGCGCGCGGTAGCCGGGGTATGGCGCATAGGCTGAGCGGGTCCACTCCCAGACGCCGCCGAAGATGTCCGCCAGCGGTCCTTCCGAGACAGGCGTCGGCGCGACCGGCCCCGCCTCGCCAAGGAAGCGGCCCTCCACCGGACGCGTGCGCGCGGCGCGCTCCCACTCGAATTCCGTCGGCAGGCGCGCGCCCGTCCAGTTGGCGTAGGCGTCGGCTTCGTAATAGCTCAAATGGCGGACGGGGGCGGCCGGGTCCAGCGGCTGTTCGCCGAACCATCCGTACTCAACGAACGCGCCCGGCTCGCCGCGCCAATAGAGCGGCGCCGTCACGCTCTCGCGCGCCAGCATGTCCCAGCCGTCGGCGAGCCAGAGCGATGGTTCGCGATACCCGCCATCCTCGATGAAGGCGAAATAGTCCGCGTTCGTCACCGGCCGGTCGGCGAGCGCGAAGGGCGTGGTGTGGACCGGGTGGCGCGGACCTTCATTGTCGAAGTGGAACCCGTCGCCCGCATAGCCAACCTCGAAAAGCCCCGGCTCAAACGCGGTCCACGTCGTCTCGCTGCGCGCGGCGCTCACGCTCGGGCCCGCTTCCGGCGCGGGATATGCGGCGGGAGCGAAGGGCTGCATGGAGAAAGAGTAGAGGACGTCCGTCAGCAAGAGCTCCTGATGCTGCTCCTCGTGGGCGAGACCGAGGGCGATCAGCGGCGCAAGCTCGATGAGGCGGTCCTCATCGGTCTTTTCCAGAAGATCCACCATGCGCCCGTCGACCTCGCGGCGATAAGCGCGCACCTCCTCCGCGCTCGGACGGGATAGAAGACCGCGCTCGCCGCGCGGCTGGCGCGCGCCGATCTGCTGGTAATAGGAGTTGAAGAGATAATTGAACCGCGGATCGACCGGCGCGACGCCCGCGGGCTGCAGCAGGAACGTCTCGAAGAACCACGAGGTGTGGGCGAGGTTCCATTTGACCGGGCTCGCCTCCACGCAGGGCTGCAGCATCCAGTCTTCATCGGACAAGGGGGCGGCGAGAGCGTCGGACCGGGCGCGGACCTTCCGGTACGCGGCGATCATGCTGGCGACGTCTCGTGCGGCAGCGGGGCTGTCGAAAGCCATCAGCCATCTCCGGTCATCGGTCCTACACTAAAGCGGTCCGGTTCACGGGGCGCAAGGCGCGATTGGCGGTAGAGACGAGCGCTGATATCCCATTGCCGTGACCGAACCGACCATCGCCTTTCTCGCCAGCGAAAAGCCTGAAGCGCAGGCCGCCCTCGCCGATCTCGAAGCCCGCTATGGGCATGTCGAGCCGGAGGCGGCGGACGTCATCGCGCCCATTGGCGGCGACGGCTTCATGCTCGACACCCTCCGCGCCCACATGGACAAGCGCGCCCGGTTTTTCGGCGTGCATCAGGGCACGGTCGGCTTTCTGATGAACCGGTCCTCGCCGGAGGATCTGAAAGCGCGCGTCGCCGACGCGGTCGCCGCCCATGTCCGCCCGCTCGTCATGCGCGCGCAGACCCATGCGGGCGAGATCCACGAAGCCCTCGCCATCAACGAGGTCTCCCTGTTCCGCCAGACGCGTCAGACGGCGAAAATCTCGATCTCCGTGAACGGCGTGACCCGCCTTGAGGAGCTGGTCTGCGACGGCGTCCTGGTCGCGACGCCGGCGGGCTCGACCGCCTACAATCTTTCCGCCCACGGGCCGATCCTGCCGATCGATGCGCGTCTCCTCGCGCTCACCCCCATCAGCGCCTTCCGCCCGCGTCGCTGGCGCGGGGCGCTCATACCCCATCGCGCGCGCATCGCCTTCGCCGCGCTTGATCCGGAACGGCGCCCGGTCGCCGCTGTGGCGGACAACTACGAAGTCCGCGATGTCGCAAGCGTGGAGGTCTGGGAGCACCCGACTCGGCGCATGACCTTGTTGTTCGACCGCGACCATTCTCTGGAAGATCGCATTCTCTCCGAACAGTTCGACTATTAGCGCCATCTCGCAGGTCGCGCTTAAGTCTTCTCCAACCCGCGCCGCCTAGCTTTTGCGTCCCGCTCGTCGACCACGGCGTCAGAATCGCTGATTGTACAGTATGAAGGGATATATCGGGCGATGACGGCGACCGCCTTCCGACTCACCAACGCTGATATCGATCACGCCTTTAAAAACAGGCACTTCGGTATCATTTTTCAACCGGTTTTCCGGTTGAAGGACGCCCGGCCGTTGCGGCTGGAGGCGTTCGCGCGCTGGCGTCATCCGGGCCTAGGCGAGCTGCCGCCGGGCGCCTTCGTCACTTTCTTTGAACAGCAGGGCCGCATCAGCGAGCTGACGCGGCATCTCCTGAACGAAACCCTCGTCGCTTACGAAGGCTGGCGCGCCGATGCGCCCTCGACCATCGGCGCGGCGTTCAACCTCGCCGCGGGCGATCTCGTCGACGATGTCTTTCCGGAGCATTTGCGCACCGCCCTCGCCGATTCGGGCATCGACCCCGGCTCCATCACCATCGACATCCCCCTCGCCCTGCCGAACCGCGAGGCGCTCGCCGGCGCCGTCCGCACCGCCGCGGCGTTGAAGGAGCTCGGCGTGCGCGTCGCCGCCGAAGCGCGCGGGCGGGCCGTCGACACGCTGCAGAAGTTCGAGCCCGGCACGTTCGACGACGTGAAGACCGGCGGCGCGGCGATCCTGCGCTTCGCCAAAACCGTCCGCGGGCCGGGTCTGTCAAAAATCTCCGAGCTGCTCGACTACGCCAAGGAGATCGGCGCGCGGCCGGTCGCTGTCGGCGTCGAAGACGGCGGCGCGCTGGGCGCTCTGCGCGATCTTGGTTTCTATGCGGCGCAGGGGAATTTCCTCGCGCGCCCGGGCGAACTGGAAGGCTTCACCCTCTCCAGCATCAACGCCGTGCGCGAAAAGCTGGAATTAAATGCGCTGAACGCCGAAGAGATGCGCGCCCTCGTCTCCGACGCGCCAGTTGAAAAACCGACGCCGAAAGAAGCGCCAGCCGCGCGCCGGACGGTGAAAGCCGCGCCGAAAAAGCCCGTCGCGCCGACCTCGGACGATCCGCTGAAAGCCGCCCTCGCAAGCGCCCGCCCGGCTCAACCGCCGATCGACGCGCGCCGGCTGCAATCAGCCCTGAAACGCGCCGTCGCTGATCAACCGTCGCCCAGCGCGCCGCCCGTCGCGCCGCCGCCGGTCGTCGCGCCACCGAAACCGGCCGCGAAGCTCAATCTCTCCGGCATCGAAGCAATCGAGCCGTCGGCGGACGACGAGCCCGAAACGCCGACCGCCGCTGCGCCCGCTTCAGAGCACGCGCCGGAGGCTGAATCCGAGGAACCTCAGACGGAGCCGACGGTGCCGAATGCGGAGGAGCAAGCCCCCGTCGCCGAAGCGTCGAAACCGGCTGAGGCGAAGCCGGTTGAGGCGAAGCCCGCCGACAATACGCCGGAGCCGATCCCGTCGCTCGCCACGGCGACGGCGAGCGAGCCCGCGCGTCCCGCGCTCGATCTCGACATGCTCGATGATCTGTTCCCGTCTTTTCAGGCCGATGTTCAGGCGCCCATCGATGCGGATAAGAAGTTCATCTCCGATCTCGTCGCGACCCCGCCCCTGAAGTCGGAGCCCGCAGGCGACGAGACGCCGCTGTCGAAAGCCGACGAGGACGCCGCACCGGTCGCCAAAGCGCCGACGCCGGAAAAAGAGCGCGCGAAAGATGCGCCGAAACCCGTCGAGACCGCTGCTCCGGACGAGGCCGAACTGGACGATGACGCGGTCAATCTCGATGACGAACCGCAGATCGTCGCGGAGCGCCCGACACGCGCGCGCCGGAAACAGAAAGTCCGTTATTTCTGGCCGCGGACAATGCGTAAGATCTGGAGCGAAAAGGCCCGTCAGCCGAAGCGCTCGGCGCGAAACGACTGAAACGCCGAGCTTTCGCGGCCCTCCAGCAGCCAGTGCGCCATCACCATCGCGCTCGCCGGGGCGAGCAGAACGCCGTTCCGGTGATGACCCGCCGCAAGCGCGAGCCCGTCCGGCCCGTCCGCCAACGGACCGAAGATCGGCCCATGATCCGGCGTCGCCGGGCGAAGCCCCGCCCGCGCTTCGACGGGCGAGAGCCCCGAAACGCCGGGAACGATCCGGGAGCCCGCGGCGAGCAGCGTTTCCGTGGCCTGCGGATCAAGGGACAGATCATCGACGCCCGGCTCCTCTGACGCGCCGATCAGCAGGCGCCCGCCGCGTTTCGGCGCGAGATAGGCGCCCGGGCCGCGCACCACGAGCCGCGGCCCGACGGTCGGACGCACGCCGACGATCTGACCTTTCACCGGAAAAATGGGCGGTGCCTTGGCGAACGGCGCGACGAGCCGTGGGACGCCGGCGCCCGCGGCGAGTATGGTCATCGGCGCGCTCGCCCTCCCGAACGCGCCGCGCGCGCCGCGCGCCCGCCCGCGCTCGATCACCAATTCGACCGCGCCCGCATCATCAAGAACCCGCCCGCCAGCGCGGCGGATCGCGCGGACAAGCGCGGCTGACGCGCGGCGCGGATCCACCTCGCCCTCCTCCGGCCGGAAAAGTCCTGCGACGACCGCCGGGCCGAGGGCGGGCTCGAGGCGTCGCGCTTCGTCGCCGGTGAGGCGTTCGCCATCGGCGTCTGCAAACCGCGCCGCGTCCCGCTCATCGAGCGCGACGCCGAGAACGCCGTTCATCTGGAGATCGATGTCCGCCCCCGCGGCGGCTTCCAGCTCCGCGGCGAACTCCGGCCAGAGGGCGAGGCTGTCGCGGCCGAAGGCGACGAGGTCCCGGTGCAGCCCCTCTTTTTCATCGCCCTCGAAGCCGGGCGCGAGCATGCCCGCCGCCGCCGCGCTTGCGCCCGTCCCGGCGCGACCGGCGTCGAGCACCAGCACGTCCGCGCCCGCGCGGGCGAGCCGCCAGGCGAGAGCGAGGCCGATCAGCCCCGCGCCAATGATGAGGAAATCCGCGGAGAGCCCGTCCCCGGGCGGCCGCGCGCGCGTCGTCATGGGGGGTATGTAGCCTTTCGCCGCGCCGCCGCAAAAGAGCGCTCGCGCCGCATCCCGACTCACCCTTAAAAGCTGCGTTCGCGCCGGTGCGAAACTATTTGCGCGGGTCTGCGGATCACCTCACATTCACCACACGCTGGGGCGTATACGCCTGAAGGTGCTTTATGATCGTCGCCGCCATCGCGATCGCTCTTTTTTGCATGTTCGCGGAACGTTCGTTCCCGCTGCTCTCTGAACGCGCGACCCGCTCGCCCGCGTTGATCCTCATCCTGAGCGCCGTCGGCGGGTTTTTCGCCGCGCGCGGACTTGGGGCGGAAACCGATCCCGCCGCCGTCTCCGCCGTGGCGACGACCATGCTCGCAGGACTCGCCTTCGTCGCCGGGTTGCAGGTGAAGATCACGCAACTGCCGCGCGCGTGCCCGTCGACCTTCCGTCTGGCGACCATCGGGGCGCCGATCTTCCTCGCGGGCTGCGCGGCGGCGGCGTTCACGCTCCTGCCCGGGCTCTCGCTCTGGTCGGCCCTCGCCCTCGGCGCGGCGCTCGTCCTCAACGGCGCGGCGACGGACCGCTCCGCCTTCATGCGCGCGCCGGCGCCGGACGCGATGAAATTCGCGGTGCGGACGGAAAGCGCGGCGACCCTCGTCCTCTGGGCGCCCGCCGCCGTCATCCTCGCCGCCGCCGCGGGCGTCCCGAGCGAAGGGGCGCGCCCCGCTTCAGCGCTGGAAGCGGCGATCCTCTCCGCGGTGCTGGGCGTCGGCCTTGGCGCGGGCGTCGGTCTCCTCCTCGCGATCCCGGCGCGCTTGGCCGTCCGAAGGGAGAACAAGCGCCTGGCGAGCGCCCTCGTCGCGACGGGCGGCGCCATCGCGTTCGCCGTCGGCGCCCTCACCCTCGCCGACCCGATCTGCGCCTGCGCGGCGGCAGGCCTCGCCCTCGCGCAGGACGCGCGGCTGAAAGCGCCGGAGCGGGTGAAGCTGCGCCGGCTCGCCGAGCGCGGGCTCTCGCCCGTCGCCTTCGCGCTCTTCGGCTTCGTCATGGGGCCGCGCCTCATCGGCGAAGCGGACCTCCTCATCATCCTTTTCGCGATCTTCGTCGTCGGCGGCGTGCGGATCATCGCCCGCGAGGCCGCCCTCGCCCGCGCGCCCGCGGAGCCGGAAAGCCGCCGGTTCCTCTCCTGGTTCGGCGGCGCGCCGGGCGCGGCCTCGGCGCTCTTCCTCCTCACCTATGTGGATGCGGGCCGCATGTCCGATCAGGAGCTGGTGCTGACCGCGGGCGCGACCGCCGTCTTCGCCGGCGTCCTCATCACGCGCCTCACCTCCAAGCCCATCGCCCGGCGCTATGTAAAAGCCCTCGGCGCCGC
>CAYFIB010000019.1:0-11754 GCA_964342855.1 uncultured Caulobacterales bacterium | reverse complement strand
CGCGCCTCACCTCCAAGCCCATCGCCCGGCGCTATGTAAAAGCCCTCGGCGCCGCACGTCGGCGCTTTGGAGAGCCGGCGTCAGCGTTCGGGATGGGGCGGTAGACTTTTTCACGTCATCCCGGGCGAGCGCAGCGAGACCCGGGCCCTAGGGTGACAGAGCGCAGCGCTTGCGGCCCTGGGTCCCGGCTCGAACAAGCGTTCGCCGAGCCCTCCGGGCTCGGACGCTTGTAACGGCCGGGAAGACGTTGAAACCAAACCCCAGAACACTCTTCATCCTGAGGAGCGCGGCGCAGCCGCGCGTCACGAAGGATGGCGGCTGGGCGCCCTGTCGCCGTCCTTCGTGACGCCGCTTCGCGGCTCCTCAGGACGAAGATCGAAACGACTCATCACCCCGTCTTCTCAAAAATCTCGCGCCCGATCAGCATGCGGCGGATTTCGCTTGTACCGGCGCCGATCTCGTAGAGCTTGGCGTCGCGCAGGAGCCGACCTGTCGGATACTCGTTGATATAGCCGTTGCCGCCGAGGAGCTGGATGGCGTCGAGGGCGACCTGGGTCGCTTTTTCGGCGCAGTAGAGGATGACGCCGGCGGCGTCCTGGCGGGTGACCTCGCCCCGGTCGCAGGCGGCGGCCGTCGCGTAAAAGTAGGCGCGGCAGGCGTTCATGGTGGAGTACATGTCGGCGATCTTGCCCTGCACCAGCTGGAACGTGCCGATGGGCCTGTCGAACTGGGTGCGCTCGTGGACGTACGGAAGAACGACGTCGAGCGCCGCCTGCATGATGCCGATGGGCCCGCCGGAGAGCACCACGCGCTCATAGTCGAGGCCTGACATGAGGATGCGCACGCCGTCGCCTTCGGCGCCCATCAGGTTCTCTTCCGGCACCTCGCAGTCTTCAAAAACGAGTTCGCCGGTGTCGGAGCCGCGCATGCCGAGCTTGTCGAGCTTCTGGGCGACGGAGAAGCCCTTGAAGTCCTTCTCGATGATGAAGGCGGAGATGCCGCGCGACCCGGCCGACGGGTCGGTCTTGGCGTAGACGACGAGGACGTCGCCCTCCGGCGCGTTGGTGATCCACATCTTGTTGCCGTTCAGGACGTAGCGGTCGCCCTTCTTCTCGGCCTTCAGCTTCATGGAGACGACGTCGGAGCCCGCGCCCGGCTCGGACATGGCGAGGGCGCCGAGGTGCTCGCCGGAGCAGAGCTTCGGCAGATAGCGCGCCTTCTGGTCTTTATTCGCGTTCAGTTTCAGCTGGTTGACGCAGAGATTTGAGTGCGCGCCGTAGGAAAGGCCGACAGAGGCCGAACCGCGCGAAATTTCCTCCATGGCGACGGCATGGGCGAGATAGCCGAGGCCGGAGCCGCCATACTCTTCATCCGCCGTGATGCCGAGGAGGCCGAGCTCGCCGAGCTGCGGCCAGAGATCGCGCGGAAGCCTGTTCTCGCGGTCGATATCGGCGGCGCGCGGCGCGAGGCGGTCGTCCACCCAGCGCGCCAGAACCTCGCGCATCTCCTCGATCTCCGAGGGCAGCCCGAATTTCATGTTGATGGACGAATTGCGCATGGGGTCCTCCGGTTCGGTGGTTTTGCCGGAGAGGTAGAGGCGCCGAGCGGAAAGGTCCACGCGGCGGGGGCAGATCCTGACACTGCCCGCTCAGGCCCGCAGCCGAATAACCCCGTAGCCGAGCGTCACCGCCCCGGCCGCCTCCAGTCGTTTCAGAGCCTTGCCCGTCGTTACGCGCGAGACGCCCGCATAGGCGGCGAGGTCGCCCTGCGTGATGCGGACCGCGTCACCACCCGCCTGCGCCGCCATGAACCGGAGACGGCTGAGAAGCTGATCGTCGATGGACCCGGCGCGCAGATCGTCGAGCATTTCAAAGGCGTAGATCAGCCGCTCGGCAAGGAAACCGAGGAGCGCCGTGCGCACATCCGAACTCTCCGCGCACGCCGCCTCCACGGTCGTGCGCGGCAGTCGGATGATCTCGGAGCGCTCCAGCGCCGCGGCGTCATGGGGCAGCGGCGCGCGGGCGAAGAGCGCGATGTCGCCGAACCACTCGCCCGCCACATGCACGCCGTCCGCGAGCGGGCGGCCCTCAGGGCTCGTGCGGCCGAAATGGACGGCGCCGGAGACGATGAGGTTGAGATGGGTCGCCTCGTCGCCGCGGTGATGCACCGGCGCCCCGGCGGCGTACCCCCTCGGCTCGCCGAGGGCGCAGAGCGCGTCGAACGCCGCGCGGCGAATATCGAGGAGCGATCGCACAATGCTAAATTCTTAGCATTTCAGCACGGCGGAGGCGAGTACCGTCCCGCGCGAAACCTCTCTCAGAAAGCCGCTCATGGACCACCCGGAAAAACTCGTCGTTTTCGGCATTTTCATCGGCTTCGCGCTCATCGAGGCGGCGCGGACCGGCTTTTTCCGCAAGGACGGCGCGACGCGCGGCGATCTGTGGGCGGACGTGATCTCCTACATCTTCATTCCGGGACTCATCGCGCCGACGGTCCTGCTGGTCTCCTTCGAACTCGCCGCGCGCGTCGCGCCGCAATACGAGAACGCGCTCGCCGGCGCGCCATGGTGGGCCGCCCTCGGCCTCTTCCTTATCTTCGACGACATGATGCAGTATTGGTGGCACCGGGCGAGCCACACGTTTCCGTTCCTCTACAACCTGCACCGCGCGCACCATTCCGCGGAATATATGAGCGTACGGATCGTCTACCGGAACAATCTCTTCTACTACATGATGATGCCGAGCCTGTGGTTCGATGGCGTGCTGATCTATCTAGGCCTCGGCTGGGCCTATGTCGGGTTCATCATCGTGAAGATGGGGGTCATCATCGGCGCCCATTCCGACTTCCGTTGGGACGAGAAGCTCTATTCGGTCCCGGCGCTGCGGCCGCTCATGTGGGTCGTCGAGCGGGTGATCTCGACGCCCTCCACCCACGCCATGCACCATGGCCGACACGCGAGCGACGGCGTCACTCACTACAAGGGCAATTACGGGAACCTGCTCTTCTTCTGGGACGTCCTCTTCGGCACCGCGAAAATCTCCCGCGCCTACCCGCCGGCCTATGGGATCGAGAATCTGGAGCCGATCTCCTGGAAGCGGCAGATTTTCTGGCCGGTGATCCGGTAGGCCGAGGGACGTTCTGCGGAGTGGACACGGCCCGCAGAAAAGTCCACGCGAAAGAGAACGAAACAACCACCGCCCTCGACCGCTCATCCCTGCGCAGGCGGGGATCCAGAGCGACGGGCTCAGCGCCTGCGGCCTGAGTTCCCCGCCTTCGCGGCGATGAGCGGATAAGACTGGGAGCCCGCCCGTGTCCGTCATCCAATCCGAGATCGATCCCCGTTCGCCCGGCTTCGCCGCCAACGCCGACGCCATGCGCGCGCTGGTGGATGAGCTCTACGCCAACGCCGCGAAAGTGCGCGCAGGCGGCGGCGCGAAATACGCCGAACGCCACGCCGCTCGCGGCAAGCTGATGCCGCGCGAGCGCATCGCCCGCCTGCTCGACCGCGGAGCCCCGTTCCTCGAAATCGGCCAGTTCGCGGCGTGGGAGATGCACTCGGGGGACGTGATGAGCGCGGGCGTCGTGGCGGGCATCGGTCGCGTCGAGGGCGTCGAGTGCATGATCGTCGCCAACGACCCGACGGTGAAGGGCGGCACCTACCATCCGGAGACGGTGAAGAAGCACCTGCGCGCGCAGGAGATCGCCGGCGAGAACCGCCTCCCCTGTATTTATCTCGTCGAATCGGGCGGCGCCTTTCTGCCGATGCAGGACGAGGTGTTTCCGGACAAGGACGATTTCGGCCGCATCTTCTACAATCAGGCGAACCTCTCCGCGGCGGGCATCCCGCAGATCGCCGTCGTCCACGGCTCCTGCACCGCCGGCGGCGCCTATGTGCCCGCCATGGCGGATGAGAGCATCATCGTCAAAAATCAGGGCACGATCTTCCTCGGCGGGCCGCCGCTGGTGAAGGCCGCGACCGGCGAAGTCGTCTCGGCGGAGGAGCTGGGCGGCGGCGACGTGCACGCGCGGGAATCGGGCGTCGTCGATCACCTCGCCGAGGACGACGACCACGCCCTCGGCCTCTGCCGCCGCATCATCCGCAATCTGAACTGGACCAAGCTCGGTTGGCTGGAGACCCGCGCCGTCGAAGCGCCGCTTTATCCGGCCGAAGAGCTTAACGGCGTCGTCGAAGCGGACGCCCGCAAGCCCTATGACGCGCGGGAGATCATCGCGCGGCTGGTCGATGGCTCTGAGTTCGACGAGTTCAAGAAGCTCTACGGCTCGACGCTGGTGACGGGCTTCGCCCACTTGCACGGCATGCCGGTGGGCGTCCTCGCCAATAACGGCATCCTGTTCTCCGAAAGCGCGCAAAAAGGCGCGCACTTCATCGAGCTCTGCTGCCAGCGGAAAATCCCACTCCTCTTTCTACAGAACATCACCGGCTTCATGGTCGGCAAAGCGGCGGAGGCCGGCGGCATCGCCCGCAACGGCGCGAAGCTGGTGACAGCGGTCTCCTGCGCCCGGGTGCCGAAATTCACCGTGGTCGTCGGCGGCTCCTATGGCGCGGGCAATTACGGGATGTGCGGACGGGCCTATTCGCCCCGCTTCCTCTTCATGTGGCCGAACGCGCGCATCTCCGTCATGGGCGGCGAACAGGCCGCAAGCGTCCTTGCGACCGTCAAGCGCGACGGGCTGGAGGCGCGCGGCGAGACATGGAGCGCGGAGGACGAGGAAGCCTTCAAGGACCCGATCCGCGCCGACTACGAACGGATGGGCAAACCCTATTACGCCTCCGCCCGCCTCTGGGACGACGGCGTCATCGACCCCGCCGCCACCCGCGACGTTCTGGGCCTCGCCATGAGCGCCAGCCTCAACGCGGCGGTGGAGGAGACGCGGTTCGGGGTGTTCCGGATGTAGGAGAACGTTGCGACAAAACCGCCGCCAGCATGGCGGGGCGATCATCAGCGCCGCCCCTCGATCTAAGTACTATATTTCGTCTAGTTAGCCGCTTTGAAGCGAGCGACTATCAGGGCGAGAAAGCCCTTCAGAACGAGCAGGCCGTAGATCGCCAACTCGATCAGCTCCGCACGAACGCCCGGAAAGAACACCGCGACGCTCGCAATCAGGAATTCGATCAGATTCTCAAACATTCAATTACTCCCTTTCTACGTCACTCATTGGCGCGCAGCTGTAGGTCAGTCTCGCGAATCTCTTGGCCGATACGCTGATTGCGGGACAGCGGAGCCTCCGCGCCATCGTTCATGTACAGATTGGCGTGCTTCGGTTTCATGTCCTTCAGAAGTACGACCAGCGCCTCCGTGGAGAGGACGGTCCTTTGTTCGCTTACGGATTGAAGTTGGTTGTTCATGTCAATCTCCTTCGCGAGCACCATTGCCGCAACTTCATACTGCCCGTTAACCAGTTCGGCGCCACCTGCATTCGACGCTTAAACCCAAGCCTCGAACATGATTTCGCACCCCGAATTACACTGCTTACGCATTGCTCGTTTCACTATCGAAAATCATGCCGCCGCGGGCAGAAATGAGTCATCTCAGCTGCTTCGGCAGACTGGCCGTTGGATTATTAACGGCCCCATCAATTTTGTCGGCACAGAGAGAGAACGAACCACTAATTACTCAGCACACCGTATTTTAACGGCGACAACAGGCCGTACTGAGCATCAACCGTTATTCGCTCTTCCGGAGTTCGCTCGGCCTTATTTAGGTCCGCGAAAGGTATTTTGATGAGCTGCGGCCGATTTCCGCCTTGCATGACCTTAATACTAATTCTACCCTTAGTTTAGGGGTCGCTGGGAACTAAACACGCATGAAATTGCAGCCGCACAGCAATGAGCGGGCAAGTGCTCTTCGCGTTCTTCTGGATTATGTGAAACGGATGCGCCGCGACGACTCGCCGCCAGAATCTGACCGCGAACGCACGACGAAAAAGCTCACGAACGATCAGTTGGCGACGGCTGTGGGACTGTTATCCACAGGGCCACTCACAACGTTTTTGACCAAATCCGGCTCGATCAGGGATGAAGCGGAAAAGTACGCAATCATTGGATCGAACCTGCCGAAACTACTGTCAGACGCCAAACTCCTGCCGTTGCCGACATTCATGAGTTCTCTCGTTGAGACGGTGTTCGAGGACGGCGGCAGCCTTATGTCGCCTCCGAAAGAATCGGCAAGCAACGCGGAAAAGCACGACCGTAGGATCGTCAAAAACGACGCTGCGATCGCAACCTTCACAGGTTACCCTGATCGCGACAACGACCACACAATGCGCCAAAAGTTACTGCCGAAGCTCACCGGCCTGAGCGTCGTGGTGCGCCTTTCAAACGAACTCAAACTCACGGACGAACCGGGTAATCCACCGCTGTCCATAGGTCTCTTGAATCTCGTCCCTGAATGGAAGCAGGTCGGCGCGCACCACCCCCTTTTTAAGCTGTATCGCAAAAATCGAACGAAGAAATATGCCCCCACAGTGGAGGGAGTCGTGCTCGCTCAGTCAGACAAGCTTGTCCTGACCGGCCGCGCAGACAACCTCGGCGCTCTGTACATTCTCTCTATCGCCGTCGGAACGGAAACGGCGGACATCTATCGCGACGAGAATACGCCATCACGGCATCGGGCCCTAAGTGCTCTGTTAATGGGGGCCGGCAGCGGACAGGGGCGGCCGTTCGCAGGTCTCGGTCTCATATACGGTATACGAGGCGGTCAACTCGCTGAGGGGGCGGCGGAGAGCGACAAGAACAGGTTTGATGCGGTTCTGGACGATGCGCACGAACGAATTGGCGTGTACCCGCTCAACGAAGCGGCCAAGGTTCTATCGAAACTGGGGGTCCAAGACACTCAGGATCAGCTAGCGCATCTTCTAGCCCGATCGGAGGAAGAGACACTATTTACAGTTGAATGATTGCGACAACAGGATTTCGGGCGGCGAGCGCCTCAAGAGTCGCGATGAGCAACTATCCCAATTGCGCGGAGGGCCAAATGTCGGAACCTCACTCCCCCGCCCCACGCTCCGTCACATCATACACCGCGTCGCGGAACGTCTTGTGCAACGTCCCGTCGTAGGGGATCTTCTGCACGAAGAAGACCGCCGTGAGGTCGTTTTCCGGATCGACCCAGAAGAGCGTGCTCGCGAGGCCGTCCCAGAAAAGCTCGCCGAAGGCGCCGAAACAAGCCTCTTCGCCGTCCTAGATGACGATCGGCGGATCGCCGCGTTCGATCGGCGCGCGGGCCGAGACGCCGAACACGAGGGCGACGAGCGCCAGTCTTGCCGTCATCAGAGACCGCACTCCGGACATGCAGAACCCGGCCAGACTAGGCGACGGACGGCGGTTCGCCAACGCATCAATGAAACCAAGCATTTGAATTTACTCGATTTTAACCTTGAGTTCCAGAGCGGGCGCCGCTATCTCCGCCGCGGCGCGATGGAAAACTACAAAAGGGCGAATGCGAATGAGCGAACGGTCGGCGGGCGGCGCGCCCGCATCGAGGGAATATCAAGGGTTCTTCAGCACCACCGGCGGCGCGATGCTCAGCGTACTGGTCGGCTCGCTGACCCTTTTTCTCCTCATCGCCGTGGGCCTCAGCCTCTTCAAGAATGTCCTCGGTTTCCTGAACAGTCCGGAGCTGGCGGCCTGGGCGCAGGCTCTCGGCGTCACCGTCAGTCTCGGGTGGATGTACGCCTATTCGCGGCGGGTGCAGATCGCCCAGGATCGCGACGCCTTGCGGGAGCGGGCCGAACTCCTGCGCACGATCCTCCTTTTCGTTGACGACGCGGCCGGCAAGGTCGCCGGCGTGGAGCAGCGCTACGGCCGGGGGCAGGTTGAGCTGCGAACCCTGAAATCCGACTCCGGACGAGCGGGCGTCGACCCGGCCATACGAACACTTTCGGAAGTACCGCTGTTCGCGCTCAATGACGCGGCGCTCGCGATGATGGTCTTCGAAATTCGCGGCCTGCTGGAGAAAATCGTGAGCGAACTGAACTCGGCTGAGCGCAGTCTCGCCGAGGGGCACCAGTTCAATGACGGCGTTCCGGGCCTGTCGGCGCTGAACGCCGGCGTGCAGAGCCGCGCCGCCCAGATCAGAACGTCGATCAGCGGTACGACGCACAAGCTCGATCAACGGATCATGACCTTGCGGCTCTAAGCGCGCTTCGGCGCCTGTCGGGCGCGAAGAAAGAGCCCGATGCCGCCAAGCGAAAGCGCTGACGCCGCGGCCAACCGCCCCGTCACCGGCTCCGACAGGAGCGCCGCGCCGCCAAGCGCTGCGATGACGGGTACGGAGAGCTGGATGATCGACGCGCGGGACGCTGAAAGCGTTCGGAGCGCGGCGTACCAGGTGGCGTAACCGGCGCCGGAGGCGAGCGCGCCTGACGCTGCGGCGAGCGCCAGCCCCGCGCCCGTCGCCTCCGCCTGCGGCGCGAACGGCGTCCACAGAAGCGCCGCGACCGGCGCGATGGCGAAGAAACTCCACCCCGTCGCGGCGAGCGGATCGCCCTGCCCGCGGCCTTCTAGCGTGAACGCGCCCCAGGCGACGCCGGCGAGCGCCATCAACGCGGCCCCCGCAAGGCTCGGCGCCGACGCCTCCCCCGGCGCGACGAGAACGACGAGCCCCGCCATGGCGAGCGCGAGCCCAAGAAGCGCGAGCGCGCCGAAGCGCTCCCCGCTCCGGAACGCCGCGGCGAACATGGTGATCTGTACGCACCCGAACAGGATGAGCGCGCCGACGCCCGCATCGAGCGAAACATAGGCGAACGAGAAGCCCGCCATGTAGACGAAGAGGGCCGCCGCGCCGATGAGGCTGGGCCGTCGCACCCGGATCGCTCGATCACGCACGATGAGCAGTAGGGCGAGCGTCGCCGCGCCCGTCACGATACGCACCGCCGTGAACGAGGCCGGGTCGATCAGCCCCGCGCCGAGCGCCATGCGGCAGAGGATGGAGTTCGCCGCGAACGCCACCATGGCGACGGCGGCGAGAAGCGGCGCCGGCGCCGCCCGCAGGGCCTCAGACCTCGGCACGAACAGCGCCGACAAGAGCGCGGCCAAGCGCCAGCGCGTCCTTCCGCCGAATGATGAGGAGCGCGAGGCACGACGCCCAGACACCGCAGGCGGTGAAGAAAAGCGCGCCGCCATCCTCGTTCACATTGACGCCAAGCGGCGTCCACAGATGGAAATTGATCGCCCCGGTCATCACCCCCATGCCGACCAGCGCGCCGAGCGGCTGCAGCCGACGCAGCGCGGGAATGTTGCCAAGGAGGAGAAGCGCCGAGGCGACAAGCTCCGCTGAGCCGATGACATATTGGCTGAAAAGCCCGGTCTGCGCGAACAGCCCGACCGCGCCGAAGCTGTCCGCCCACGCGTCGAGCCGACCGAAAATCTCCTGCGTGTTCGGATGGTTCGTGAACTTGAAGCGCAGCGAGTCCAGAAAGACGAGCGCGATGAAGACGGACAGAGCGAGCGGGCCGAAACGGCGCAGCAGCGCAGTGATGTTGGACATCTGAAAAATCCCCTTTGATTGATGGGTCGCACCATCCTCGGTCGGGCCCATCACGTGAACCGACGACTTCGTGAGCTTGAGGCCCGATCGCTCACGAAGGCGCGACACGGCCCGTGAGGCGGTCGATCATCCTGACGGTGTCGATGCTGGCGCAACACTGCACCGCACGCTTTAACCTGCGCCTCGCCCCGGGCTAGCGTGCCGGCCAACTCATCCAATCCAGCCGGAGCGCTCCCATGATCGAAAATCTCTTCTCCCTCAAAGGCCGCGTCGCCCTCATCACCGGCGGTTCGCGCGGCATCGGCAAGATGATCGCCCGCGGCTATCTGGAGAGCGGCGCGAAAGTCTACATCTCCTCGCGCAAGGCCGATGTCTGCGAGGCGACGGCGAAGGAGCTTTCCGCGTTCGGCGAATGCGTCGCCATCCCGAGGGACGTCTCCACGGTCGAGGGCTGCCGCGATCTCATCGCCCAGCTCGCCGAGCGGGAAACCAGGCTCGACATCCTGGTCAACAACGCCGGCGCCGCCTGGGGCGCGCCGTTCGAGGAGTTCCCGGAAAGCGGCTGGGACAAGGTGATGAACCTCAACGTGAAGTCGCCCTTCTTCCTGACGCAGGCGGCGCACGGGCTCCTGAAAGCGGCGGCCACGAAGGCGCAGCCCGCGAAGGTCATCAATATCTGCTCCATCGACGGCATCCGGCTTAATCCGTGGGAGACGTATTCCTACGCGGCGTCGAAATCCGGACTTATCTTCCTGACCCGTCGAATGGCGGCGCGCCTGGTGAAAGACAACATCAACGTCACCGGCATCGCGCCGGGCGCGTTCTCCAGCGAGATGAATTTCGCGGCCCGCGACATGCCGGAAGAGACAGCGAAACATATCCCGTCGAAACGCATCGGCGATGATGAAGACATGGCCGGGATCGCCATCTACCTCGCAAGCCGCGCGGGCGACTATGTCGTCGGCGACACGGTGGCGGTGGACGGCGGCGTCGCCTACGCGACGACCGGCGGCCAATGGGATGAGGACTGAGGAACGTACATATCGCCATCCTTCGTGACGCCGCCTGACGGCGGCTCCTCAGGATGAAGTTAGCACTGAACTTCGTCCTGAGGAGCCCGCGAAGCGGGCGTCACGAAGGACGGGGATGAGCGGGTGAGAGCCATTCCAGGAGGAAAGCCCCCATGATCCGCCTCGACGGCCTGCGCGCGCTTGTCACGCAAGCGGACGACTTCATGGGCCCCGCCGCCGCGGAAGGGTTTCGCGCCGCCGGGGCGGAGGTCGTCGCGGATGCACGGGACCTCACGGCCGCCGGCGCCTGCGAGGCGCTGGTTGCGGAGGCTGGCCGCGTCGACATCCTCATCGCCAACCTCGCCGCGCCGAACTTCTCCGGCACGCCTGCGACGGAGCTAACCGACGATCAGTGGGAGACGTGCTTCGACGCGATGGTTCACCCGCTGCATCGCCTCTGCCGCGCCGTTCTGCCGCAGATGCTCGAGCGCGGGCGCGGCAAGATCGTCGTCTTCGGCTCAGCGACGGCGCTGAAGGGCGTGCGGAACGTTTCGGCCTATTCCGCCGCGCGTTCGGCTCAGGCGGGATACGTCCGCGCTCTCGGCGTCGAAGTCGCGCGCTCCGGCGTCAACGTGAACCTCATCGCCCAAAACTGGGTGGAAAACCCCGCTTACTATCCGCCCGACCTTCAGGCGACAGAGAAGTTCCAGAAAGCGCTAAAAGCGCAGGTTCCCATCGGGCGCCTCGCGAAGCCGGAGGAAGACGTCGCCCTCGCCCTCTTCCTCGCTTCCGACCAGTCGGACTTCCTTGTCGGCCAGATCCTCCCCTTCGACGGCGGCTGGACCGCCTGAGGGGCGCGCCAGGCGGAGTGTCTTCTTGGATCCTTCGATTCGGCTCGTCCGAACCCCTTCAAGTCGCCATGATCGCTTAGTGGCGTACGCCGAGCAAAGTTAAGCCTGCGTTTGGGGGCGAAGGGACGCGCCGCGCGCGCCGCTGATGGTCGCCGGCGCGAAGCTCTTCGTCGGGAATGATTTCATGATCGATTTTGCAAACCGCCGCATGTACGTGCGCGGCGACCGCGCGGGCGTACGCGGCGTCGATGTCGACAACGCCGTGCGCCCACCGAGCCGGTTGGACTGAGATCAGTCGCCGGCCTTGGGTGCGCCCGGATCGATATCAAAGTGGAGAACGTCCTCGCGGGCGCCGAGCTTCGTATAAAGAGCGACCGCTGGGTC
>CAYFIB010000018.1:0-61348 GCA_964342855.1 uncultured Caulobacterales bacterium | reverse complement strand
GGAGCTGCTCGTCGAGCTGGGGCTGGAGCCGAAGAAAATCGCCGTCGAGCGCAATCTGGAGATCGTCCCGAAATCGCGCTTCGACGTGGAGCGTCTCGCCGACGGGGACAGGATCGAGATCGTCCAGTTCGTCGGCGGGGGGTGACGGAAAGAAAGGCGGCGCTCATGACGAGCCACGACAAACCACTCGCGGTCGCCGGTCGCGAGTTCACCTCCCGGCTCATCATCGGCACGGGGAAGTACGCGACCTATCAGCAGAACGCCGAGGCCGCCGAGGCGGCGGGGGCGGAGATGGTGACGGTCGCCGTGCGCCGGGTGAACCTGACCGACCGCGACAAGCCCATGCTGGTCGACCATCTTGACCCGGAGAAATACGTCTACCTGCCGAACACGGCGGGCTGCTTCACCGCCGACGACGCGATCCGCACCCTGCGCCTCGCGCGCGAGGCGGGCGGCTGGAGCCTCGTGAAGCTGGAAGTCCTCGCGGACCAGAAGACGCTCTATCCAGATATGGAGGAGACGCTCAAAGCCGCGAAGCTCCTCATCGCCGACGGCTTCGAGGTGATGGTCTACTGCAATGACGACCCGGTCTACGCCCGCAAGCTGGAGGATGCGGGCTGCTGCGCGATCATGCCGCTCGGCTCGCTCATCGGCTCGGGGCTCGGCATTTTGAACCCCGTCAACATCCGCCTCATCATCGAGCAGTCGTCCGTGCCCGTCATCATCGACGCCGGGGTCGGCACGGCGTCCGACGCCGCCATCGCCATGGAGCTGGGCGCCGACGGGGTGCTGATGAACACCGCCATCGCCGAAGCGAAAGACCCGATCCTCATGGCTTCCGCCATGAAGCACGCGGTCATCGCCGGGCGCGACGCCTATCTCGCGGGCCGCATGCCGAAAAAGCGGTATGCGGATCCATCGTCGCCGCTCGCAGGGCTGATTTAGGGGGCGAGCCATTCTGGTTTGAGGTCGTCATCCCGGAAACCGCGAAGCGGTTATCCGGGACCCAGCGCTTCGACGTGCGGCGCTTGCGGCCCTGGGTCCCGGCTCTCGCTGCGCTCGGCCGGGATGACGTTTTAAGGTTGGGAGATGCGGAGCGTTTCATCCGTGGGACGAGCGCTCACGCCTCATCCTCCAGACCCGCTCGGATCTTCTCCGCGATGACGCGCGCGCCTTCGCGGTGGGAGCGGGAGAGGTGGTCCGCGACGCTCCGCCGGTCGGCTTCCGGGAAGGACTGGTGCAGCTTGGAGATCATGTCGACGGCGCTGATCTCGATTTCGAAGGCCGTCACCGCCGGGAAGCGGCTCTCCACATAGCCGGGCGGGGCCATCTCATGGCGCCAGACCGGATAATCGCCGATCTCAGCGTGCTGGGGTTCGATCAGCGCGGCGAGATCGTTCACCAGCGTGCGGAAGAAATCGATATCGGATCGCACGCGCACCCGCCCGCGCACGCGGACTTCTTCAAAGTCATATGTGCCGCCGCGCGTCAGGTCCGCGCGCCAGTGCGGTGAAACATAGCTCGCGGGCCCGTCGAAGGTGATGAGCGCGTCTGCGCCGTCGAGCCCCTCTGTTTGCGGATTTTGCGCATTGAGATGCCCGCGAAGCCGCGCCGGCGCGCCGTTCTCAAGGTCGATGATGAACGGCAGACGCGTCGCGTGGAGCCCGCCATGGGAGGTGATGAAATGCGCGAACGGGTTCTCGCGGAGGAGCGCGATGGCGGCGTCGATGTCCGCCGCCACGCGCCAGGACGGCGGGTAGCTCATGTGTCCCCCCGACTTTGGTTTTCGGCTCAGCTCTTCGCGCCGGACTTCGCCGCGTCGACGGCGGCTCTGAGGCCGGGCTCCGTCCAGCCGGAGAAGGCTTCGACGAACGTGCCGTCCGTACGCGCGATGATGAGCGCCGGGGTGCCGGAGACGCCCATCTCCTGCGCCAGCGCGCGGGTGCGGTCGATGGTTTCCGCGTAAGCGCCGGTCGCGCGCGCGGCGTCGAGCTTTTTCACATCGACGCCGACGCTCTTGGCGAGCGTCTCCACGCGTGAAGCCGTCAGCGTGCCGCCAGCGTTCATCAGCGCGAAGTGAAGCTCCTTGTACTTGCCTTGCTCGCGCGCGGCGAGGGCGAGTTCGGCCGCGACGACGCTTTCCTGTTTCAGAATGGGGAATTCACGGAAGACGACCTTCACCGCGTCGTCCTTCTCGGCGAATTCACGGATCACCGGGCTCGCGGTTTTGCAGTAGCCGCAGTGGTAATCAAAGAACTCCACGATAACGACCTCGGCGTCCTTCGGCCCCATGACGACGCCGTCGGTCTCCGACATCAGGGTCGCGAGTTTCGCGCGGGCGGTCTCCTTGAACCGGTTCGCGGATTCCAGCTCCTGGCGCTCCGCATACGCGTTGACCGACTCCAGAATGACTTCCGGGTTCTCCATGATGTAGGCGCGGACGATCTCTTCGATCTGCTCGCGGGAGAGGTCCGGCGTCTCGGTCTCGGCGGCCTTGTCCTGCGCGCAGGCGGGGGCGAGGAAAAGCGCGAGCGCGGCGCACGCGTAAGAGGGCTTCATCATGAAAGGTCCTTGAGCGTCGTGTTGGTGGCGTAAACTATTGCGGCCCCGCCTTCGCGGTCGCGGCGGCGAGGATGTCCGTCGCCTGACGGAATTCCGGCGTCCCGCGCTCGAGGCCCTGTTGCGCGCGCCGGGCGAAGCGCACCGCGTCGCCATAGGCGCCGTAGGCGTAGCGGGCCTCCGCCGTCGCGAGATAGGAGAGGGTCTCCTCGCCGATCATGTCGTAGGCGCGGGCCATCTCCGCCCAGGCGAAGCCGTTGGTCGGTTCGATGCGGGTCGCCGCGCGCAGCTGCGTAATCGCGTCGCGCGCGCGGGTCTTGTCTTCGGTGGCGATCATCGCGCGGGCGAGGTTCACCTTTAAAAGCGGCTCGATGGGCGCAAGCTCGGTCGATCTGCGGTGCGGCGCGATCGCGGCCTCCACCTCGCCGTGCTCGAACAGCATCTGACCCTTCAACTCGTAGAAGAACGGATTGTCCGGATGGCGCTCGATGAGGCCTTCGATCGCCGGCAGCGCCTTGTCGAGCTGCGAGGCGCGGTACCACGCGACCGAGCGCGCATAGTCCGCCGCGTCGGACTGATCCGAGAGCGGGTACTGACGAAGCGTGACGTTCGGCTCCTGCAGGAAGCCGCGGATCTTCGCCTGAATGAGGTGGAGCTGCTCGATCTCAGCCGGATCGTCCGGCTTGTTCCAGAAGGGCGAGCGCTCCGCGCGCAGCGTTAGCGCCGTCACCCGCTGCGAAGCGAGGGGGTGGGTCTGCAGATACGGGTTGATGCGGTAGCCGGAGATGACCTGCAGATTGCGGAGCTTTTCGAAGAACTCCAGCAGGCCTTTGCTCGACTGGCCGGTGGCGTCGAGGAAGGTGATCGCGGCCTGGTCTGCGGAAGCCTCCTGACCGCGCGAATAGCGCAGATACGTCGCCTGCGCGGCGGACTGTCCGAGACCGAGGATGCCGATGCCCGCTTCCGGCGCGCCGGCGGCGATGGCGCCGAGGCCGAGAGCGAGCGAAAGAAGGATCGGCCGCGAGGCCCGCGCGATCGCTTCGTCGGAGCGGGCGAGGTGGCCGCCCGTCATGTGGCCGGTTTCGTGGGCGATGACCCCGATGATCTGGTTCGGCCGGTCCGCGGCGTCGATGAGCCCGGTGAAGATGAACATCTTCAGGCCGACGGCGACGAAGGCGTTCAGGCTCGGATCGCCGATGAGGTAGATTTCAACGGATTCCGGCGCGAGTCCCGCGGCTTCGAAGATCGGATCGGAATACTCGCGCAGCGTGCGCTCGATCTCCGCGTCGCGCAGGAATGACTGGGCGGCGGCGGTCGAGAACATCGCCACGCTCGCCAGGAGCCCGGCGGCGAACTGCCGGAGCGCGCGCCCTCCGCTCGATCTCGACGACGATTTCACCGAACCTCTTTCCGCCATGCGTTTCACCTGCCTATCAGCCGCGAGCCTATCGGAAGCGGCGCGCGACAACCACTAAAAGCTAGGTGACGATTGCGTCAGGCGCGAGGCGAAACGTATCGGAATTACAGCGCTATAAGCCGAGTTCCGTCAGGCCGGGATGATCCTCCGGGCGTCGACCGAGCGGCCAATGGAAGAGGCGATCAGCCTCAGCGATGGGGTGATCGTTGATGCTGGCGATCCGCCGGGCCATCAGCCCTTCGGGCGTGAACTCCCAGTTTTCGTTGCCATAGGCGCGGAACCACGAGCCGGCGTCGTCCCGCCATTCATAGGAGAAGCGCACGGCGATGCGGTTCTCGGCGTGGGTCCAGACCTCTTTGATAAGTCGGTAGTCGAGCTCGCGCGCCCATTTACGGGTGAGGAACGCGACGATTTCGGCGCGGCCGCGAATGAACTCCGCGCGGTTCCGCCAGAGGCTGTCCTCGGTATAGGCGAGGGAGACGTTCTCTGGATCGCGGCTATTCCAGGCGTCCTCGGCGAGGCGCGCTTTTTCGGCGGCGGTGCTGGCGGTGAAGGGCGGGAGAGGAGGTCGGGTCATGGCGCGTTCCGGGTTGGGATGATGTGGCCGCCCGCACATGCGAACGGGGCGACCGCCTCGCCAGCGATCGCCCCGTCACGTTCAGTCACAACTGCGCTTGCGCGCGGTTTTAGAATTTGCCGCGAAGCGCGCGGGACCACCAGCCGTCCTTGGGCGGACCTTTAAGCTCGGTGTTCTCCAGCGGTCGCTGGGCGGTGTCGTCCTCAGCATCCGTTTCGCGCGCCGCGACCTCTGGCGCCGCGCCGCCATTGATGGCAGGAGCGGGCTCTGCGGCCTTTGTCTCCGGTTCTTCTGCGACGGGTTCTTCAGCGGCGGGTTCCGCCTCCGCCAACGTCGCCTCAGCGGCGACCGGTTCGGCGGCATCAGAACCCTCAGCGGACGTTTCAGCTGCGTCAGAGGTCTCGGCGTCGGCGGCCAAGTCCTCGTTCTCGCCGTCCGTCGCGCCCGTTTCGTCATCGGACTTGCGGTTGCGGCGGCCGCCGCGACGGCCGCGACGACGGCGTTTGCGCGGGCGGTCGCCATCCTCGCCGTCGTCGCCATCGGCGCGGGTCTCGTCGTCGCTCTCATCGTCCGAGGACGCCTCATCGGCGCTGTCGTCATTGGAGGCGTCAGAAGCGTCCGTCGCGGCGGCCTCGGCGTTCTCCTCCGCGCCGTCGTCCTCGCTCTTGCGACGACGCCGACGACGGCGACGGCGCGGACGGTCATCCTCGCTCGTCTCATCGTCGGACGTTTCCGCGCGCTCGGCGCGGGCGGCGACGGGCTGTTCCTGGATATTCTCCGCAACCGGCTCGTCGTCGTCCTCATAGCCTTCCGGCTGATCGGCGGTGATCGGCGCGGCGCGGCGCGGACGTTCCGGCGCGGAGCCGCGTTTTTCGATTTCGAACTGATCGCCGTGCAGGTTCGTCACGGCGGTCACTTCGACGGTGACGCCGTATTCGTCCTCAATACGCTGAAGGCGCGCGCGGTGGGCGTTCAGCATGTGCAGCGCGGTTTCCGTCGCCGTGCGGACGACGAGCGTCGCAGCGTTTCCAGCGGCGGCTTCCGCCTCGACCGAGCGCAGGATGCGCACGGCGGCGGTGTCCGGCGCACGGACGACGCCCATGCCTTCGCACACGGAACAGGTCTGCGTCGTGCCGTCGACGATGCCGGAGCGGCGGCGCTGGCGGGACATCTCCAGAAGCCCGAAGGACGAGATGCGGCCCATCTGGATGCGCGCGCGGTCGCCGGCGAGGGCCTCTTTCAGGGCTTTCTCGACCTGACGGTTGTGACGGTTCTCCTCCATGTCGATGAAGTCGATGACGATGAGACCGGCGAGGTCGCGCAGGCGGGCCTGACGCGCGAGCTCATGGGCGGCCTCGATGTTCGTCTTCAGCGCCGTCTGCTCGATATTGCGTTCGCGGGTCGCCTTGCCGGAGTTCACGTCCACGGCGACGAGCGCTTCCGTCACGTGGATGACGAGATAGCCGCCGGATTTCAGCTTGACCGTGGGGGTGTAGACCTCGTCCAGCTGCTTCTCGACGCCCTGCGAGACGAAGAGCGGCCTGTCGCCGGTATAACGCTGAACATTGCGCGCATGGCTCGGCATCAGCATGCGCATGAAGTCTTTCGCTTCGCGGTAGCCGTCTTCGCCTTCGACCAGCACGCGGTCGATGTCCTTGTCGTAGAGATCGCGGATCGCCCGTTTGACGAGGCTCGCTTCTTCGTAAATGAGGCAGGGCGCGACGGACTTCAGCGTCAGCTCTCGGACGGAATCCCAGATGCGCAGCAGATAATCGTAATCGCGCTTGATCTCGATCTTTGTCCGCTTCGCCCCGGCCGTCCGCACGATGAGCGCCATGCCCGGCGGCACGGCGAGGTCTTCGACGACGCGGCGCAGGCGCTTGCGGTCCGATGACGACGCGATCTTGCGGGAGATGCCGCCGCCGCGGGCGGTGTTCGGCATCAGCACGCAATAGCGGCCGGCGAGGGAAAGATAGGTCGTGAGCGCCGCGCCCTTGTTGCCGCGCTCTTCCTTCACGACCTGCACGAGCAGGATCTGGCGGCGTTTGACGACTTCCTGAATCTTGTAGTTGCGCAGAATGCGCGCGCGCTCGCGGCGGATCTCCGCATAGCGCTTTTCGATGCGGTCGATCTCTTCGGCGCTCAGGGTTTCTTCCGCGTCGTCATCATCGTCTTCGGCGAGGCCGGTGGATTGCTCATCCTCGGCGTCGTCATCGTCGGACGCGTCGTCATCTGAGATATCGGCGTCATCGCCGCGGGCTTCGACGATGTCGGTCTCGCCGTCTTCGTCGGCGTCATCGTCTTCAGCATCGAGCGCGACAGTTTCGGCGTCTGCCGCTTCGGCGGCTTCAACGGTCGCTTCGAACGGCTCGGCCGCGTCTTCGGAGACGCTGTCCGGATCGGCGTCGATCTGCGGCGGGCGCGAGGAATCCGCCGCGATGGAGCGGGGGCCGCCGTTCTCATCGTCGTCGCCGTCGTCTGAATCGCTGTCAGAGCCGGCGACCGCGACGGTCGGTTGGTCGTCCGCCGCATCATCGGCGGCGTCCTGCGCGACGGGCGCATCATCCGTATCGTCAGAAGCAGCGGCTGCTTCCTCAGCATCTTCATCGGAACCTGCGTCATCGCTCGCGGAGGCGCCGTCGTCTTCAGCGGAGGCGGCGCTAGCGTCGTCGCCGTCATCGCGCGTGCGCGACGACGTGCGACGGCGTCCGCCCCGGCGGCTGCGACGACGGCGACGGCGGTCGCGGCCTTCGTCTTCGTCATCATCGTCTTCGGACGCGGCGGCGGCGTCCGTCGCGTCGCCGTCCTCATCGTCGGTGTCCGACAGGGCGCCCGTTTGCGGGAACGGATCGCCTTCATCGTCGATGGGCGCGTCGCGGTCGATTTTCTCGAGGGCGCGCTCCAGCTCCGCCTCTTCGGCCTCAAGGGCGCGCAGAGCTTCGCGGTCGGCGACCGGGATCTGATAATAATCGGAGTGGATCTCCGAGAAGGCGAGGAAGCCGTGCCGGTTGCCGCCGTACTCGACGAAGGCGGCCTGAAGGGAGGGCTCCACCCGGGTCACCCGGGCGAGGTAGATATTGCCGCGGAGCGGCTTGCGGCCTTCAGCCTCGAAGTCGAAGTCTTCGATGCGGCGTCCGTCGACCACCGCGACCCGGGTCTCTTCCCGGTGGGCGGCGTCGATCAACATGGTCTTGGGCATGAATGGGGTCCTTGCGGCGGGTCCGCGGGGCGGAGGCGCCGGCTGATGGGGGCCGTGTCCAGAGACCATCGTCCGCCCGACGGGCGTCGGGCCCGGTCGGTGCGTTGCGGCGATGTGAGGTCCTGAGGGACATCGGCGAATCGATCGGTTGGCCGGCGCTCAAGGGGCGAATACTCGCCCGGCCGGCGGGGGTGTCGGTCAACGAAAACGGCGCGGCGTGTGGGCGCGCGTCCGCTTCGGCCCCTCGCGCTCTTTCTCGGCGACGCCGAACGGTTCGGCGGTTTTGAAAGAAGCGCCCGGCAGGGCGGCCGGTCGCCGGGCGGGTCCGAAAACGACGGACGGGACCGGCTGGCGGCGTCCGCTTGCAGGCGGGGCCTGGATTAACCATGCCGCGCCGCGCCTTGACGCTCTATGAACATGGACCACGCCGAGGCAAAAGAAAAGCGCCGGGTTTTCCCCGACTCAGGGTTCTTTTGCGCGGCGGCCAAATGTTTAACACGACATTAACGCTGACTGTTCTACTCGTCGGGAACGGTCGGGCGGCGATCTGACAAGCGACGGGACGGAGCTGAATGGCGGCGGTGCGGTTTTCTCTGGGGTTCATCGAAGGGCTGATGCGGTTCTTCCCGGCGCTGTTCGCGTGCCTGTTCGCGCTGAACGCGGTGGCGGACGACGTGCGCCTGAAGCTGCTCGACGTGCGCTTCGGCCCGTCGGCGGACCGCACCCGCATCGTTCTCGATATCGAAGGCGTGGTCGCGCACCGCGTCGCCATGAACGCCGCGCGCCCGGCGCTCACCATTGATCTCCCGTCCACCGCGTTCGTGGTCGACGGCGTCGCGCAGGCCTCCGGCGTCGCGCGCGGGAAGGGGCTCATCGGCGCTTATGAATACGGACCCGCCGCCGACGGCTATGGCGCGCGCCTCGTTTTCGACCTGGCCGAACCCGCCACCGTGAAGGACGTCTTCATTCTGCCGCCGAAAGACGGGCTGCGTCATTCGCGTCTCGTCATCGACCTGACGCCAGCGCTCGCCGCCGACATGGCCGCGCAGGACGGCGCCATCTGGGGCGTTTACGAGCCGGGCGCGCCCATGCGGGTCGCCGAACTCGATCCCGCGCCGCAACCTGTTTCGGACCCCGTCTATGAGCCCGCCTCGGACGCGGCGACCGGCGGGCCCGCGCCCAGCCTGAAGCCGCGGCCCGCCGCCAAAATCGCCCCGGCGCCTGTCGCGAGCCGCTTCAAGAAACGCATGATCGTGATCGACGCCGGCCATGGCGGCTATGATCCGGGCGCTCTCGGTCAGGGCGGCACGCGGGAAAAAGACATCACTCTTGCGGCGGCGCGCCGCATGAAAGAGGCGCTGCAGGCCACCGGACGCTATGAAGTGGCGCTCACGCGCGTCGACGACACCTATCTCAATCTGGATCAGCGGGCCGAAATCGCGCGCGCCTCGTCGGCGGACCTCTTTTTGTCGATCCACGCCGACGCGATCGATTCCAATAGCAAGGTACGCGGCGCCTCGGTCTGGACCCTGTCGGAAAGCGCCTCGCGTCAGGTGGCGCAGACGATCGCGAGCAAGGGCGACTATCTTCTGTTCGACGACTCCATCGCTGACGCGGAGGTCGGCGGCATCCTGCTCGATCTCGCCCAGCGGGAGACCCAGAACCAGTCCGAACGCTTCGCCGAGCTGCTGGTGCCGGAACTCGCCAAAGTCGCGCCGTTGGTCGGCAACACCCACCGCACGGCGGGCTACCGCGTGCTCCTCTCGCCGGACGTGCCGGCGGTGCTTCTGGAGCTCGCCTTCCTCTCCAACGCGGCGGACGAGAAAAACCTCAACAACCCGCAATGGCGCGACGGGGTCGCCTTCGCCGTCACCGACGCCATCGACGCCTATTTCGACGGGCTGCCGCCGACGCGCCACGCGGCGATTCGCTAGCGTCGCAGGCGTTTCGCGACGGGGTGGATCAGGTTAATAAGCATGTGAACGACGCGCGCGTCGTCGTGTTGACGCATTCGCGGCGCATGGCGGGGCGCGAACACGCGGCGTCGGCGCTTGCGCGAACCGACGACGCGGCGAGTTGGGGAAGGCTGTAAGAACATGAACGACGACGTCGAGACGTCCGGATCGGAAGAGGGCGCGCCGCGTCCGGCGAGCCCGCTGCGCGCGCCGCAACGCGAAACGCGCGCGTCCGATTATGACGAGTATGACGAACCGCGTCGCAAGGGGTCGGGTATGGGACTGTTGCTTCGATTGATCGGCGGCGCGTTCGCCCTCGGCGCGGTGCTCGCCGTCGCCGCGGTGATCGCCGCTTTCGTCTATGTCAGCAAGCTGAGCGAAACCCTGCCGAGCATCGAGGTGCTGGGCGAATACGAGCCGGAGGTGACGACCCGCGTCCACGCCGGCGACGGATCGCTCATCGCCGAATACGCCGCCGAGCGCCGCATCTTCGTGCCGATCGAGGCGATCCCCGTTTCCGTGCGCGAGGCCTTCCTCGCCGCCGAAGACAAGGGCTTTTACGAGCACTCCGGCATCGACCCGCGCGGCATCGTGCGCGCGGCGATCTCGAACATCGACAACTACCGCCGCGGTCGGCGCCTTGAAGGCGCCTCGACCATCACCCAGCAGGTGGCGAAGAACTTTCTTCTGTCGTCAGAGCAACGTTATGAGCGCAAGATCAAAGAACAGCTCCTGGCGCTGAAGATCGAGCGGACGTTCACGAAGGACGAAATCCTCGAGCTCTATCTCAATGAAATCTATCTCGGTAACGGCTCGTACGGCGTCGCCGCCGCCGCGCTGAACTATTACGGCAAGCCGCTGGCCGAGATCACTTACGCCGAAGCGGCGTATCTCGCCGCGCTGCCAAAAGGCCCGTCCAACTATCACCCGACCCGGCAGGCCGTGCGCGCGGTTGAACGCCGCAACTGGGTGCTGGGACGGATGCTGGAGAACGGCTTTATCGATCAGGCGTCCTACGACGAAGCCGTCGCGAGCCCGCTCGCGGCCGACATCGCCCCGCCGCTCGGCGCCCGCCAGCCGGAAACCGCCTACTTCACCGAACAGGTTCGTCAGCAGGCGTATTCGATCTTCGGCGAGCAGGGGCTTTATGACGGCGGGCTCTCCATCCGCACGACGCTTGATCCGCGGCTTCAGAAAATCGCCCGGCAAGCGCTGCGCGACGGCCTTGAGGCCTATGACCGCCGCCACGGCTTCCGCGGACCGGTCGCGCGCGTCGACTGGTCGGACATCATCGCGCCGGAGGGCGAACCGGCCTGGCTCGCGCCTCTGGGCGACGTTCCCTATATCAGCGACCTCGCGCCATGGCGCCTCGCCGTCGTTCTGGAGACGGGCGTCGAGGCGGCGACCATCGGTCTGCGCGATGGCTCCGAAGCGATCATTCCGCTTGAAGAGCTGCTGTGGGCGCGCGAGTTCATCTCGGTCAACAATCTGGGCGAAGAAATTATCCAACCGGCGGACGTCTTCGAGATCGGCGATGTCGTCTATGTCGAGCTGATCGAGGAGGGCGTCTACGGCCTGCGTCAGGTTCCGGCGGCGAACGGCGGCATCATCGCCATCGATCCGCATACGGGCCGCGTGCTCGCCATGGAGGGCGGCTTCTCCTTCCAGATGTCAGAGTTCAACCGCGCCGTTCAGGCCGAACGTCAGCCGGGCTCGGCCTTCAAACCGTTCGTCTACGCCGCCGCGCTTGATCTCGGCTACACGCCGTCCTCAATCGTGCTCGACGCGCCGTTCGTCGCCCCGGGCGGGCGTGCGGACGATCTCTGGTACAAGCCGACGAACTATACGGGCTACTTCAACGGCGAATCGACGCTGCGCTACGGCATCGAGCAGTCGAAGAACATGATGACCGTGCGCCTCGCGCAGGAGATCGGCATGGGGCCGATCATCGCCAACGCGCGCAAATTCGGCATCGCTGAGGACTGGGACCCGGTTCTCGCCGTCTCGCTCGGCGCCGGCGAAACAACGCTCGTGAAGCTCACCTCCGCCTACGCCATGCTGGTGAACGGCGGCAAAACGGTCACGCCGGTCACCATCGACCAGGTGCAGGACCGCTACGGCCACGCGGTCTACAAATCCGACGCGCGCGCGTGCCCGGGCTGCGAAGCTGCGGAATGGCGCGGGCAGGCGGAGCCGCAGCTCGCCGACGACCGCGCGCAGGTCATTGATCCGCGTACGGCATATCAGATCGTCTCCATGATGGAAGGCGTCGTCCAGCGCGGTACGGCGCGCAAGGCGGTCGGCGCGAAGGTGAAACAGCCGACGGCCGGCAAGACGGGCACCACCAACGACTATATCGACGCCTGGTTCGTCGGCTTCGCGCCGGACCTCGTGGCGGGCGTTTATGTCGGCTACGACCTGCCGTCCTCCCTCGGCTCCAGCGAAGGCGGCGGCAACGTCGCGGCGCCGGTGTTCGCGGACTTCATGGCCGGCGCGCTCGGCGACAGCGCGGGCATCCCGTTCCGCGTGCCGCAGGGGCTGCGCTTCGTCCGCGTCAATCGCGATACGGGCAAGCCTGCGCGGCCGGGCGACCCGAACGTCATCATCGAAGCGTTCAAGGCGGACAATCTGCCGACCGGCGCCGAAGACGGCCTGCTGGACACCCTGACGGCCCCGTCCGGCGTTCGCGGCGAGCAGGACGAGGACGGCGACACCCTCGGCGGCCTCTACTGACGATCCGACTGTGACGGAGGATCTCAGCTCCCGGCGGTTCGCGCCGCCGGGTCTCATCACCGCTGAAGGCGCCTTCGCGCGCATCGTTCCCTATGAGCCCGCCCACGCCGAGCCGCTCTGGCGGGCCCTCGGCGCCGGATCAGACCCCGAACTCTGGCGCTATCTGCCGCCCGACGAACCGGCTTCGCCCGAGGCGCTGGACGCCTTCCTGAACGCGCGCGCGGCGTCGGACGATTGGCGGGTTCATGTTCTGATGGATCGCGCCTCTGGCGCCGTTTTCGGCACGGCGAGCTTCATGCGCAATCGCGTCGCCCACGGATCGACGGAAGTCGGCTGCGTCGCTTTCTCCCGAGCCGCCCGGGGCGGCGCAGCGCCGACCGACGCCATGCGTCTCATGGCGGGGCATGTCTTCGACGAACTCGGCTACCGCCGCTATGAATGGAAATGCCATGGCGAGAACGCCGCCTCGCGCCGCGCTGCTGTTCGCCTCGGCTTCACGTTCGAGGGCGTCTTCCGTCAGGACATGATCGTCCGAGGGAGAAACCGCGACACCGCCTGGTTCTCCCTGCTCGATCATGAATGGCCGCAAGCGAAAGCCGCGTTCGACCTCTGGCTCGCGCCGGAGAACTTCGACGCCGACGGTCGCCAGCATCGGTCTCTCGCCGCGATCCGCGACACGCTCGAATGACCGGTTGCGCCGGGCGGCGCGGCGCGCTACCTGCGTCCGCTCGACCGATTCAACGTTTCAGGGACGCCCATGCGCGCCGAAATCACCAATCTCCGTGACGAAATCAAGCAGTCCGTCGGCCTGCTGAGGAGGCGTCTTTGACTGGGATGTCGCCCAGGAACGCCTCGCAGAGCTGAACGACAAGGCTGAGGATCCGACCCTCTGGGACGATCCGCAGACGGCGCAGACGTTGATGCGTGAACGCACGCAGCTCGACGGCGCCATCACGGCGGTCACCGAGATCGAGACCGAGCTCGCCGACAATCTGGAACTCGCCGAGATGTCGGAGGAGGAGGGCGACGCGGAAGCCCTCGACGACATCACCGCAAGCCTCAAAGCCCTGCGCGAACGCGCGAGCCGCGCCGAGCTGGAAGCGCTCCTTTCCGGCGAGGCGGACGGCAACGACTGCTATGTCGAAATTCATCCGGGGGCGGGCGGCACGGAATCGAACGACTGGGCGTCGATGCTTCTGCGCATGTACGTCCGCTGGGCGCAGGCGCACGGCTACAAGGTCGACGTGCTGGAAGAACAGGCGGGCGAGGAAGCCGGCATCAAGTCGGCCACCATTCAGGTGAAGGGCCAGAACGCCTACGGATGGCTGAAGACCGAGTCCGGCGTGCACCGGCTGGTGCGCATCTCGCCTTATGATTCCAGCGCGCGGCGGCACACCTCGTTTTCGTCCGTCTGGGTTTATCCGGTCGTCGACGACAATATCGAGATCGAGGTGAACGAGAGCGACTGCCGCATCGACACCTATCGCGCCTCCGGCGCCGGCGGTCAGCACGTCAACACGACCGACTCTGCCGTGCGGATCACCCACGAACCGTCCGGCGTCGTCGTTCAGTGTCAGTCGGAACGCTCACAACACAAGAACCGGGCGACGGCGTGGAACATGCTCCGTGCCCGTCTTTATGAGCTTGAGCTGCAGAAGCGCGAAGAAGCCGCCGCCGCCACCGCCGCCTCCAAGACCGATATCGGCTGGGGCCACCAGATCCGCTCCTATGTCCTTCAGCCCTATCAGCTGGTGAAGGACACCCGCACCGCGGTGGAGCACACCGATCCGGATGCGGTGCTCGATGGCGATCTCGACGGCTTCATGGCGGCCTCCCTCGCGGCGAAAGTCGGTGGCGACGAGTGATGCGTTTTCGTGCGCGGGAAGCGCGGGTTTTTGCGCGCGAATGCACGAGAATGCGCGAAAACGCTCGGAAGCTGCGCGGCGTGCAAAAGCCGGCTTCTGGGCGCCAAACGCTAGTGAGTGAAATTACTTTGTCCTCCCTCGCTTGCGGGGGAGGTGGGCCAAATATCCTTTTACCGTCATCCCGGAAACGGCGAAGCCGTTATCCGGGACCCAGGGTGTCTTAGCGCAGAGCGCGCCGCCCTGGGTCCCGGCTCTCGCTGCGCTCGGCCGGGATGATGTTGAATTATTCGGAACGATTTTCAGACGGTATCAACGTACAAAGAACATCCAACAAAAAACCCCGGCGGCGCCGGGGTTTTTCGTGTTTGAGGTGGACGTCCGCTCAGCGCAGCGGGGCTTTGCCCTGGCCGAGGAACGAGCCGCCGCCGGCGGCTTTCTTGGGTTCCGGAGCCAGCGGGTCTTTCGGGCGCAGCGTCGCGACCGTGTCGTCGCCGTCGTCGGCGGAGACTTCCGGCGCGCGCGGTTCTTCGCGGCGGGAGCCGACGGCCGGGCGGTCGGCGCGGAATTCGGCGGCGGCGCTGTCCGAGAGCGGATCGTCGGAGTGGCGGGCGCGGCCTTCGAAGAAGGCGCCGGTCTCGACCGAGAGCGAGGAGTGCAGAATATCGCCCTGGATGTAGGCGGTGTTGGCGAGCACGACCTGACGGGCGCGCACGCCGCCTTCGACGCGGCCGCGGACCGTGACCTGCTCGCAGATCACTTCGCCGCGCACGACGGCTTTTTCGCCGATGATGAGGGTGCCTGCGTGGATGTCGCCGTCGAGCTCGCCGTCAAGCTGGACCTCGCCGTGGGATTTCACCGTGCCGGTGAGCTGAACGTCGCCCGAGATGATCGAGGGGACGCCGGAACGCGAGATCGGCGCTCCTTTTTTGGTGGAGGTCATGGACGCGGAGGCTCCTTCCTTGCCGGAGTTATCGAAGGCTGTTCCCGAGAGATTGCGGGTGTCGGCGTCTTTCTTAGCTTTCGAAAACATACCGGCCTGCCTTTACAAATTCATGCGGATCGCGCGCCACGCCCTTGTAGTACACCTCATAGTGAAGGTGCGGGCCGGTGGATCGGCCGGTGGAGCCCAGCGCGCCGATGGGTTCGTTCACGCCGACAATGTCGCCGCGTCGTACTGATATTTTGCTAAGGTGAGCGAAGCGGGTGCGGAAACCGTTCCCGTGGTCGATCTCCACCGTTTTGCCGTAGCTGGAGCGCGTCGCCGCATAGACGACGCGGCCGCCGGCGGTCGAGTTCACCGGCGAGCCCCAGGGGGCGGCGAAGTCGAGACCGTCGTGGAAGGCGCGGCGACCGTTGATGGGGTCCGTCCGCGGGCCGAAATCGTCCGACAGGCGGTGGCGGACCGCGAGCGGCGCGCCGAGGGGCACGGACTTCATGGCGTCTTCGTACTGCGTCAGCCGATCGAGCACCGTCGCCACGCGATAGGACTGCTTGAAGAACGCTTCGATGCCGCCATCGACGGCGCGTTCGCCCGCGGCCATCTGCTCGGCGTCGGCGAGAGCGACGAACGGTCCGCCCTGAGCGAGGCGCGGCGCGTCGATCTTCGCGCGGGCGACCAGCGTGTCGGCGGGAACGCCCGTGTAGTCGAGAACCGCGCGGATGTGCTCGATGCGGCGCTGGCTCTCTTCTTCGATGCGGGTGAGCAGGTCGATCTGCTGGATCTTCAGGAGCGAGGCGTGCGCGTGCATGTCGCGCAGCGACGCGAAGCGCAGCTCTTCGCCGCCGCCGAGGTTCATCGCCTCGCGGCGCAGGCGCGTATCGCGCGAGCGGCGCGGCGTCGGCTCTTTGCCGATGGGGTCGATCATCAGCCGGTTCGCGTCGCCGAGACGGCGCCCGCCCGGCGCGCCGGCTTTGGCGAGACCTTCGGCGAGGGCGCGCAGGCTCTCATCAATGCGGCTTTTCTGAGCGATGACGGCTTCCAGCGCCTGATGGCGGCCGTTCAGCTCCTGCATCGCATCCTCGAAGTTCTGCCGCTGCAGATCGTTCAAGGTGAGAATTTCGTCGTAAGCGCGATCCTTGTTGAACAGGCGCGCGTTCATGGTCGTCTGCAGAACGCGGAAATCACGCTCCTTGGCGACGATGATCTGTTCTTTGAAGATGACGTTGACCGAGGCGTAGGCCACCCACGACAGCGCGGCGAGCATCACGGCGGCCAGCGCAATCTGCGTACGCGACGACATCGAGATGAAGTGAACCACCCCGTCGCTGCGATGATAGATCTGCCGCTCCCGGAAAAGTTTTCCGAGCAGTCGTTTCAGATTAGCCGAACGTCGGGCCATTCGCCGCCTCTACGCCACCAGAACTCACGTCCCCCATGGCGCTATAGCACTCGATATCACGCTGATTTTCAACGTGGCCGCTTACGTAATGGTGAATTTTGAAAGCATGGTGACGCAGACCCGCCGCAGTTTAAGCGGCGAGCGTTGCGTAGAACTCCCGCGGGAAGCCCGCCGCGGCCCGGGCGGCCTCGTTGAACGGCGGTTTCAGCGCCCCGGCGAAGTGGGTTCGAACGAGCCGCTGAAACTCGGATTTCGGATCGCGCGAGCGGGCCGCGCAGACCCGCTCGAACCAGCGGACCCCCGCCGCGACGTGGCCGATTTCTTCGGCGAGGATCACCCGCAGGACGTCGGCGCTCGTTGAATCGCCTACGTTTTCCAGCTTTTCGATCATGCCGGGAGTCACGTCGAGACCCCGCGACTCCAGCACCATCGGCGCGATGGCGAGCCGGGCGGCGAGATCGCGACGGGTCGCGTACGCTGCGTCCCACAGGCCTGAATGAGCGGGCAGATCGCCATAGGCCGCGCCGAGATCGCTGAGGCGTCCGGCGACCATGGCGAAATGCCGCGCTTCGTCGTCTGCGACGCAGAGCCATTCGTCGATCAGCGCTCGGCGGTCGAGCTCCGCAGGCAGGCGCGCGGTGAAGCGGGCGACCAGATCAAGCGCGAGGTCGATGGCGTTGAACTCGATATGCGCGACGGCGTGGAGGAGGGCGATGCGTCCGCCGACGCCCCCGAGGCGCCGTCGCGGCATGTCGCCAGGCGCCGCCAGAACGGGCCGCGGCGGCCGCGCGGGGCGGTCCGGCGGCGGCGGCGCGTCGCCATCGACGCCGAGTTCGCCCGCCCGCCAGCGCGCGGCGAGATCGCGCGCGGCGTGCACCTTCGCTGTCGGCCCCGATGTCGCGAGCACGCTCAGCGCGCCGGATATGACGCCGTCCGCCGCCATGCTCAGAGGGCCTGAACTGCCACCAGCACTTTATCCACGTGGCCCGGCACGCGGACCTTGCGCCAGACCTCGCGCACGACGCCCTTGGCGTCGATCAGGAAGGTCGAGCGATCTATGCCCATGTACTTTCGGCCATACATGCTTTTCTCCACCCAAGAGCCGAACGCCTCGATGACCGCGCCCTCCTCATCGGAGGCGAGGGTGACGGAAAGGTCATGTTTCTCACGGAACTTCGCGTGCTTGGCGACGCTATCTTTCGAGACGCCGATGACGACCGCGCCCGCCGCCTCGAAATTGGCGAGCTTTTCGGAGAACCCGATGGCCTCTTTCGTGCAGCCGGACGTGTCGTCCTTCGGATAGAAATAGAGCACCACTTTTTTGCCTTTGAGACCGGATAACGAGATCGTTTCGCCCGCATCGGTCGGAAGCTTGAAGGCCGGCGCTTTATCGCCGGGCTCGATTGTCGTCGCGCTCATTCCGGAGTTCTCCTTGTTCGAACCAAAAGTGGCGCCGCACGTGGAATTTCGCCGCGCCGGTTTAATCTCTGACGGGACGGGATATACGATGCGCTGCAGCGCAGCCAACCGGGGGGCTGGCGTACGGGAAGATCGATCGGTCGAGGCATGAAGACGCGCATCCTGCACTGGTGCTGGCTCGGGCTTGAGGGCGTCGCCCTCGGCGCGGCGCTGTGCGTCGGTTTCGCGCTGGTCGTCTTTTTCCGCGTCGCGCACGCGCCGCTCTCGCTCGACGCTTTGTCCGGTCACGTTGAATCGCTGCTGGAGGCGCGCCTGCCGGAGGGCTTCGATGTGGCCATTGACGGCCTTTCCCTTCAATCCGGACGCGGACGGGACGGTGCGGAGATCGTCGTTGAAGGTCTCGCCATCGACGACCCGTCCGGCGATCCCGCCGTGCGCGCGGCGCGCGCCGCCGTGCGCCTGTCGATGAAAGACCTCATCGCGCGCAAGCCGGACCCGGTCGTCGTGGCGCTCTACGGCGCGGAAGTGCGGATCATTCGCGATGAGAGCGGCGCGCTCAGCGTCGGCGCGGGCGGCTCCATCGCCATGCCGGGGCGAAGCGCCGACGAGCCGGACACGACCTTCCGCGACATCCTCATCGCCAGCAGCCTCGAAACCCTCGTCATCGAAGACGCCTCGTTGAGCTTCGAGGACCGCCGATCCAATCGAACCATCATGGCGCCGGGCGTGCGGGCGGATGTCCGGCGGGACGGGGCGGGCGTTCGCGCCGACTGGTCCGGCGTTCTGAAGACGCCGTCTGGTGACGCGCCGTTTTCCGGACGAACCCAGTCTATCGGCGACGGTCAGGGCACGCGCGTGACCTTCCGCATCGACGACGCGCCGTCGTCTGAAGCGCTCGCCGTTCTCTTCGGCGCGCCTGCTGAACGGGTGTTGCAGGCGCCGGTGAGCTTCGCGGTGGAGCTCGATGTCGGGCCGGACGGGCGCATCAATGACGGCGCGGTGCGCGCGAGCCTCGGCGCGGGCGAGGCCTATTTCGTCGATCGTCCGATTGCGGTGGAATCCGGCGCTCTCGTCGCAAGTTTCAACGCGCCGGACGGATCGCTGGCGATCCAGACGCTGGAGGTGATGGCGGGCGAAAACGAAGTACGCCTCGCGGGCGATGTCGGCATCCGCGCCCGGGCGGACCGCGCGCTGCCGGAGGCGATTTCGTTCGATCTCGCCGTGGATGTCCTGAGCATCGACACCCTCGGCCGCCTCGTCGAACCGTTGCGCTTGACGGAAAGTCATTTCACGGGCGGCTATGATGTCGATAGCGGCGTGCTGGATCTCAGCCGCTTCGAAGCTGGCCTTCTGGGCGGCCGCGCGGCGGGAACAGCCGGTCTTGATTTTGATCGTGATGCTGAGGAACCGGGATCAGTCGGCGCGACCGTGGACCTGAAACTCGACGGCGTCTTCAAGCCCGACGACGCCATCAAGCTCTGGCCGACCATCGGTGATACGCAGGCGCGTGACTGGGTGAAGATCAACATTCTCGATGGCGACATCCGGAATGTCCGCGTCAAAGTTGACCTGCCCGCCGGCGCCATCGGCGAAGACAAGATCATCCCGGATAAAGCGATTTATCTAACCTTCGATTTCGCGAACGGCGTTGCGACGCCGGATGAAGGTTTGCCCGCAATCAGCGAGATCGCGGGCTCGGGCGTTCTGCGCGGCAATTCATTCCGCCTGACGGCGCCGAAAGCGCGCCTCGGCGGCATCAATCTGCGCAAGGGCGATGTTCACATCACGCGCTTTCGGCCGCAGGGCGGGGAAGGGATCTACCGCGCCGAAGGCGACGGCGATGTCGTGGAGATCCTGCAGGTTCTCGACAGTGAGCCGCTGCAGTTGATGACGCAGGCGGAGCTTGACCCGAAGGACTTTGGCGGCCGCGTTGAAGGCTATGTGGAATTTCGCCAGCCGATGCGGCCTGATGCGACAGAAGAAGATATTCGGTACACGGTGAAAGGCCGAGTCATCGACGGCTCCCTGCAGGACGTCTGGCAGGGCGCGCCGGTGACGGACGTGAACGGCGTCATTGATGTCGACTTCGAGGGGCTGGTGCTGAAGGGTTCCTCGCAGCTTCTCGGCGCCGAAGTCGATGTCGTCTTCGAGCAGGCGTTCGCGGAAGACAACGCGACGACGAAGATCACCACCACGGGCTCGGCGGACCCGGGCGTCGGCGACCTTTTCGGCCTCGCGACACGCGTCTTCGTCGACGGGCCGATCCGCTTCCGCTCGGTTGGCGAGGGCGTCGACGGCGAAATCCTGAAGCTGCATGTCGACGCCGACCTGACGGACACGCGCTTTTTCGCGCCTGGCTATCTCTGGCGCAAACCTGCCGGGCAGGCGGCCTCCGGCGTGCTCGATCTCGATCTCAACGGCGACAATATCGAGATCACCAATTTCACTCTGCTCTCCGACGACGTACACGTCGAAGCGACCGTCAGCCTTGATGAATTCGGCGCCGTGCTCGCGGGCTCCGCGCCGGTATTGAAAGTCGGCGACCTCATCGACGGCACGCTCGACGCTTCGCGTGATCCGCGCACGGGGCGCATGCGCGCGCATTTCGTCGGCGAGCGGGTCTCGGTCGGGCCGGTCATCGCCTATCTCATGGAGAACCCGCCGGAGGAGGACCAGACCCTCGGCTCCGGGTTTCATCTGACCACGGAGGTCGATGTCGCCGAGCTCCGCCTCGGCGTCGAGTTCCGGAACGCAAAAATGGACATCATCCACGACGGCAAGATCCTTTATTATGCGCAGATCGACGGTGTCTTCGGCGGCACGGGCGAAGCGGCGACGGCGAGCGTTTCGGTTCCCAACGAACAGGGCATACAGACGATCTCGTCCTATTCGACCGATGCAGGCTCCTATGTCGCCGGCATCTTCGAGCAGCCCTTCACCAAGGGCGGCACCATCGACGTCTTCGGCACCATGTTCGAGGACGGGCCGGGACCGCCGGACATCGAAGGCGACGTGCTGATTAAAGACATCGCCGTCATCGACGCGCCCATCGTCGCGCAGATTTTTTCCGCGGGCTCCCTGTCGGCCCTCGACCAGCTTCTTGGCGGCGGAGGCATCGCCATCCGCACCGCCTCCGGCCGGTTTCGGCTCGACAACGGCAAGATGACCATCATCAACGCCGAAGCCTACGGCCCCGCCGTCGGCATCTCAGCGTGGGGCGATATCGATTTCCTGAACGACAAGGTCGGGCTCTATGGCGCGGTCTCGCCGCTCTATGGCGTCAATTCCGTCCTCGGACGGCTGCCGGGTATCGGCGGGCTCTTCGTCTCGCGCAAGGGCGAGGGCGTCGTCGCCGTGCAATACGCGATCACCGGCTCGATCAGCTATCAGACGGTCGTCGTGAACCCGCTCTCCGCGCTCACCCCCGGCGCCATGCGCCGCATTTTCGAGCCGCCGCCGCAGCCTTAGGCGTACTCTACGGTCGCGCCACCTTCATCTCGCATCGAGCGAGAAATCTACCCCAATATTCGCGTCATCCCGGCCGAGCGCAGCGAGAGCCGGGACCCAGGGCCACGGGCGCCGCGCTCCGACACCCTGGGTCCCGGATAACCGCTTCGCGGTTTCCGGGATGACGGCGAATGTGCGCGAAGGCTGATGTTCAGCTCGCCGCGCGATCCGGGCCGCAATCGCGTTCGCGGTCCGCCATCGTCTGATAGAAGTCCGCAAGGCTGCGCCCGCGCTCGACGCGGAACACCTCGCCCGTCTCCGCGACGGCGAGAATGCGGTCGATGCGGAACATCCGGAAATCCTCGCGCAGCTCGCACCAGGCGACGAGGGTCCACACCTTGCCCCAGAAAAAGAGACCCAAAGGCCGGACGGCGCGCTCACTGCGGGCGCCGCCGACATCGGCGTAGTCGAGCTTCAGGCGCTTGCGGGCGTCGACGGCGCGCTCCACGCGATCGATCCGCTCGCGCACCTCGCGCGTCATGCCGATGCCGTGGGCGTGGATTTCGACGCTGTCGGCGCGCCGGCGTTCCGCATCGGGAAGAACCGCGCCGATCTTGACGAGGGCCTCCTCGGCGGCGTCCGCCATGCTCGCGCCGCCCCACGCCTTGATGAGCCGGGCCCCCGCGACGAGGGCGACGACCTCCTCGCGGGTGAACATGAGCGGCGGCAGATCAAAGCCGTCGCGCATGAGGTAGCCGACGCCCGCTTCGCCGTCGATCGGCGCGCCGCAGGACTGAAGGTCCGCGATATCGCGGTAGATGGTGCGGTCGGAGACCTCCAGCCGTTCAGCGAGCTGGCGGGCGGTCGTCAGCCGACCGCCGCGCAGATGCTGGACGATCTGAAAAAGGCGGTCGGCGCGGCGCATCGCGTTCGCTCCTGTCAGGAGTTGAAGAGCCCGAACGAGTTACCGTCGAGATCAAGACAATAGACGAACTTTCCGACCGGGATTTCAATGATCTCCGAAACCACGGTTCCGCCGGCGGCTCTGACTCGCTCCATGGCGTCTTCAAGACCCTCCGGCGCGGCGAGGTGGACGGTGCCGCCGGTCCCGGCTTTGGCGGGTTCGCCGGGGTAGAGATGGCCCGCGACGCCTTGGCTTTCGTCCTTCGTCGGGAAGATCCCCGTCGGGTTCGGACCCATCGTCTCCTTCTTCAGCTCGGTCTGCAGGACCGCATTGTAGAAGGCGATGGACGCGTCGAGATCGCTCACCGGGATCTCGAACCAGACCGCGGCGGTTTCAGGGGTGAAGGTCATCCTCTCTCTCCATGTTGGTGACGAGAGGGACCATGCGCCAGGGCTCCTGACAGCGTGCTGTCAGGAGGGGGCGTCAGTTTTGCAGCTTCAACAGCGCGTGTTTCTTCTTGCCGATGGAGAGCTTGATGGAGCCGTCGACGAGATCGTCGGCGGTGAGGGGGCGTTCCTCCGCAAGCGGCGCATCGTTCACTTTGAGGGCGCCCGCCTTGATGTGGCGGCGGCCTTCGCCCTTGGAGGCGGCGAGGCCCGCCTCGATGAAGGCGGTGAGCAGATCGTAGCCGGAAGCGAGGGCGTCGGCGGAGATTTCAACCGTCGGCAGATCGTCCGAGCGCCCGGCGCCCGCGAAGGTCTCCGCCGCCGTCTTCGCGGCGCGCTCGGCCTCCTCGCGGCCGTGGAGAAGGGCGGTCGCCTCCGTCGCGAGCACTTTCTTGGCGTCGTTGATCTCCGCGCCTTCCAGCGCCTCCAGCTGGGCGATTTCGTCGAGGGGAAGCTCGGTGAAGATGCGCAGCATGCGGCCGACGTCAGCGTCTTCGGTATTCCGCCAGTACTGCCAGTAGTCGTATGGCGAGAACTCATCCGCATCGAGCCAGACGGCGCCGCCTTCGGTCTTACCCATTTTCTTGCCGGAAGCGGTCGTTAAGAGCGGCGAGGTGAGGCCGAACACCTCCGCCTCGTCCTTGCGGCGGCAGAGCTCCACGCCGTTGACGATGTTCCCCCACTGGTCCGAGCCGCCCATCTGCAGGCGGCAGCCATGGCGACCATAGAGCTCGTGGAAGTCGTAAGCCTGCATCAGCATGTAGTTGAATTCGAGGAACGTCATCGGGCTTTCGCGCTCCAGCCGAAGCTTGACGGAATCGAACGTCAGCATGCGGTTGATCGTGAAGTGCGTCCCGTAATCGCGCAGGAATTCGACGTAGCCGAGCTGCGACAGCCAGTCGTCATTGTTGACCATCACGGCGTCCGTCGGGCCGTCGCCGAAGGCGAGGAATTTTGCGAACACCTTTTGAATGCCCGCGATATTGCTCGCGATGTCGGCGTCCGTCAGCATCTTGCGCTGCTGGTCCTTGCCCGTCGGATCGCCGACCTTCGTCGTACCGCCGCCCATGAGGACGATGGGCCTGTGCCCGGTCTTCTGCAGCCAGCGTAAGAGCATGATGGGAATGAGCGAGCCCGCGTGCAGGCTGGTCGCCGTCGCGTCGAAGCCGATATAGGCGGTGACGATCCCCTCCGTCAGCGCGGCGTCGAGCCCTTCAAGGTTCGTACCCTGATGGATGAGCCCGCGCTCGTCGAGCGCGGCGAGGAAGTCGGATTTATAGGCGGTCATGGCGGCGGGTCCGTCGTCGTCGGCGAGCCGTGGCCGATAGCACGGGCGCCCGCGCCGTCAAACGCCCTGAAGCTCGGGGAAGGGGATCGGCTCAGGCGGTTCGGCCCCGAGATCCTGAAGCGAGAGCCCCAGCCAGGCGACGTCGCGCCACGCGCCGAACTTGTAGCCGACGCGGGAATAGACGCCGACCTCCCGGAAGCCGACAGCCTCGTGCACCGCCATGCTGGGATCGTTCGGCAGGGTCACCCCGGCGTAGACGTTCTGGTAGTTCTGCCGCCGCAGGATGTCGAACAGCCGGTCGTAAAGCGCCGTCGCGACGCCGCGCCGGCGGGCGGCCTCGGCGACGTAGACGCTCGCCTCGCACGACCAGCGATAGGCTGTCCGCTCCCGGTGCGGCCCGGCGTAGGCGTAGCCGAAAATCCACCCGTCCTCGTCCGCCACCAGCCACGGAAAACGCTCAAGTGTCGCGCGAATGCGGCACGCGACTTCATCGACGCTCGGCGGTTCGGTCTCAAAGGAGATCGCCGTCTCTCTGACGATCGGCGCGTAAATGGCGGCGACGGCGGACGCGTCGCGCGGGTCGGCGGGTCGAATGTCCATCTGCGCCTTCTACACCGCGCCGAACTGCGCGCCGAGAGGGTTCGACAGATGGTGAACGGCGTCGATTTCGCGCGCCGCATTCTTGACAGATTACGAATGAATGCAAATGTATACGAAACGATGGAGCCAGGCATGTCCAGCAAGACAGTCCCGCTTTCGGTGCGGGTGAGCGACGACGACGCGGCCTTTCTGGCGCGCATGCAGATCGGCGGGGCGACCACGCCGTCGGAGAAGCTGCGGGCATTGCTCGCGGCGGAGAGACGACGGCGGGAGGGGGCCGAAGACCCGGCGGAGGCGGTGGAGATGTTCGCGGACATGCTGCGGCCCGCTCACCGCCGGGTCAGAGGGCTCGCCGAAGAGGCCGAGACGACGTCGGAGGCCGTCGCGAAACTATACGAACGTCTGCCGGAGCTGGTCGGCGTCGCGTATTCGGGGCCGCGTCGCGCGAAAGGCGAGGCGGCGGACTTTGTCCTGAAACGGTTCGAGGGGCGCCTCCTCGATCAAGCATTCGCCCTGGTCGAGGACATCCTCGCTTTAGGCATGCTTTCACAGGCGCGGTGTTATGATCCGGACGCGATTACAGCGCGTCTCGGGCCGGTGATGGAGCTCGCCGAGCTCATACGTCTCTCCCGTCAGCAACGCGGAGAGAACAACAAGGGAGAGCGATCAGATGGCTGAAGGTTTGGTGTCGCGCGTGAAGCGACTGGTGTCGGGCAGCGTCAACTCAATCGTCGACGCAGTGGAGAACGCCGCGCCAGAGACGGTGATGAAAGAAGCGATCCGCGAGGTCGACGGCGCCCTCGACGAAGTGCGCGACCAGCTTGGGCTCGCCCTTGCCAACAAGCACCATGCGAACAAGCGTCTCGCGGAGACGAATTCCAAGCATGAGCAGCTGGCCGAGAAAATCGAATTCGCCGTCGCCGAAGGTCGTGACGACCTCGCTGAAGCCGCGATCGCGCGCCAGCTTGATCTGGAAGCGCAGATCCCGGTTCTCGAAAGCGCGTTGAAAGACGCCGCCGAACAGGAAGCGGAGCTTGAAGGCTATGTCTCCGCGCTGCTCGGCCGGCGTCACGAGATGGAGGAAGATCTTCAGATCTTTCTCGCAAGCCGCGCGAGCGCGCCTGATGGTTCAGGCGTTCTGGGCTCAGGTGTCCCGGGGGCGAGCCCGGACCGGCGTGCGGACAAAGCTGAAAGCGCGTTCAATCGCGTGCTGCGCGGCGCGACGGGCCTTTCCGGCACCGTGAAGGCGGACCGCGAGACGGCGGCCAAGCTCGCCGAACTGGAGAAGGTTGCGCGCCTGAACCGCGTCAAGGAGCGCCTCGCCGCCGTCAAAGCAATGAAGTCCGAGGACTGAGCGGGGCATCATGGCCGACTTTTTCGCGCCTGAAACCGCGCCCTTCGCCGTCGCGCTTCTTCTGATGGGCTTCATCGCGGTACTGGAAATCGGCGGCATGCTCATCGGCCTGTCGCCATCCGGCGCCCTCGACAGCCTGCTGCCCGAGATCGATCTCGACGCGGATCTCGATCTTGAGGCGGACTTCGCCGGCGGGCCATTCGACGCCGACGCGCCGTCGGTTCCGGATGCGCCCGGCGCCGGGCCGCTCTCGCAGATCCTCGGCTGGCTCTGCGTCGGGCGGGTGCCGATCCTCGTTCTTCTGGTCGCGTTTCTCACTTCCTTCGGGATCGCCGGGTTCGTTCTGCAGGGGATCGTGAAGGGCGCGGCGGGGTTCGCGGTTCCGGCGGCGCTCGCCGTGGTGCCGGCGCTGTTCATCGCCGTGCCCGCCACCCGCTTCGCCGGGCTCGGCCTCTCGAAAGTCATGCCGAAAGAGCAGACAGAGGCCGTCAGCTCAAAGAGCTTCGTCGGCAAACTCGCCGTCATCATTCGCGGGACGGCCAAACGCGGCCTCGCCGCAGAAGCGAAGCTGACCGACGGCTTCGGGCAGACCCACTACGTCCTCGTCGAACCGGACAATGAGGACGAGAGCTTCGATCAGGGAGCGGAAGTGCTGATCGTTCGGCGAGCAGCCGGCGTCTTCCGCGTCATCGCAAACGCCAACCCCGTCATGTCGGATCGATAAACGGGGCGTTCAGGAGAAAGAGTATGGACTTCGAACTAATCGGCGCGGCGGGCTTCGCGCTCCTCGGCCTCCTCACCATCGGCCTCATATTCGCGCGGCTCTATCGCCGATCATCGAAAGAGGTCTCGTTCGTCCGAACCGGCTTCGGCGGCCAGAAGGTCATCATGAACGGCGGCGCGTTGGTGTTCCCGGTGCTGCACGAAGTGATCCCGGTCAACATGAACACGCTTCGCCTCGAAGTGCGCCGGCACAACGAGCAGGCGCTCATCACCAAGGACCGGATGCGTGTCGACGTGCAGGCGGAATTTTATGTCCGCGTGCAGCCGACGGTGGAATCCATCGCCAACGCCGCGCAGACCCTCGGCAAGCGGACGATGAATCCGCAGGCCCTGAAAGAGCTGGTCGAGGGCAAGTTCGTCGACGCGCTCCGCGCGGTCGCCGCCGAAATGGCGATGGAGGAGCTGCATGAGCAGCGCGTCAACTTCGTCCAGAAAGTGCAGGCGGCGGTCTCCGAAGACATCCTGAAGAACGGCCTTGAGCTGGAATCGGTCTCGCTGACCGGCCTCGACCAGACGAACAAGGAGTACTTCAATCCGGACAACGCCTTCGACGCCGAAGGCCTGACCAAGCTGACGCAGGAGATCGAAGAGCGCCGCAAGAAGCGCAACGATATCGAGCAGGAAACCGAAGTCCTCATCGCCCGCAAAAACCTCGATGCGGAGCAGCAACGCCTGACGATCACGCGAGACCAGGAATACGCGCGCCTTGAGCAGCAGCGGGAAGTTCAGATCCGGGCCGCCGAACAGGCCGCCCAGATCGCCCGCGAGCAGGCGGACCGCGAACGCGAGGCCGAACAGGCGAAAATCGTCGCCCGCCAGCAGGTGCGAGAGAGCGACATTTCGGCCGAACAGATCGTCCGTGAACGGGAGATCGAAAAGGATCGCCTTGTTCAGGAGAAGGACATTCTGAAAGCGCAGTCGGTCGAGGCGACGGAGGTCGAGAAGCAGAAGCTCATCGCTCTCGCCGAACAGGATCGCGACATCGCCGTCGCCGAGAAATCCCGCGCGAAATCCGAAGCGGACGCCGAAGCCGACAAGGCGCGCGCGATCGCCGCGCGGGCCTTCGAAGAGGTGACGACCGCCCGCGATACCGAGATCGCCGAACGCGACAAGCAGATCGAGCTGATCGAGGCGCGCAAAGCGGCCGAGCAACAGGCGATCGCCATCACCGTGGCGGCGGACGCCGAGAAAAAAGCGTCCATCGACAAAGCGGAGGCCGTGCGCATCGCCGCCGAAGCGGAAGCCGCTCGCGAGAAGATCGCCGCTGAAGGCGCGGCGCAGGCGGAGAAACTGCGCGCTGAAGCGCTCGACGCGGTCTACAAGGTTGAGGCGGCCGGTAAGCGCGCCGTCAATGAGGCGTCGAACGTTCTCTCTGCGGAGCAGATCGCCATGCAGGTGCGCCTCGCCCTGATCGAGTCGCTGCCGTCCATCATCGAGCAGTCGGTGAAGCCGATGGAGCAGATCGACGGCATCAAGATCCTGCATGTCGACGGTCTCGCAGGGTCCATGACGACTGGACCGGCGAACGGCTCCGGCGGCGAGCACGGCATCGCTGATCAGGCGGTCTCGGCGGCGCTGCGCTATCGCTCCCAGGCGCCGCTCATCGACGCTCTGATGGCCGAACTCGGCATCAAGGGCGGCGATCTCGACGGCCTCACCGGCGCGCTCAACATCAACGGCGCCAAGGCGCCCGAGGCGGACTGACCCGTCCGCGAACATCCTCTATAGAGCGAAGCCGGGCCCCGCGGGGTCCGGCTTCGTCGTCTCGGGAGCGCCCATGCAGAGCCAGTACAGCTACGCCGCGATCATGCTTGTCGCGGGCTTCGGGATCCCGATCATGGCGGCGATGAACGCGACGCTCGGTGCGCGCATCGGCAGTCCGGCGGCGGCGAGCGCGGTGCTCTTTTTCGTCGGCGGGATCGCCTCGCTCGCCGCGTTCTTCTTCACGCCGCTCGGCGGGCGGGCCGCGTTCGGGGAGGGGCCGCCGCTCTATTACGCCGCGGGGCTGCTGACCGCGTTCTATATCCTCTCGATCAGCTGGATCGCGCCACGCTTCGGCGTCGGCAATGCGGTGTTTTTCGTGCTGCTCGGCCAGCTCATCATCGCCGCGACCATCGACCATTTCGGCTGGCTCGGCGCGCCGCGGGTTCCCGTCAGCGCGCAGCGGATCGCCGGGCTCGTCTTCATGGCCGTCGGCGTCTTCCTCGCGCGGAGGCCGCCGATCTCATGATGCGCACGGTCCTCGGCATGATGTCCGGCACCTCGCTCGACGCCGTCGATGCGGCGGTGATCGGTACGGACGGGCGCGGCGTCATCGAGCCGGGCCCAAGCCTCGCGACCGACTACGCTGCGGCGACGCGCGCGCTCCTGAAGGAGGCGTGCGCCGCCGCGCTCGCCGGTCGCGACGCTGATCCCGTCATCGGCGCGGCGGAGCGGGCGTTGACGGAGGCGCATATCGAGGCGGCGCGGGCGTTGATCGCCGAGGCGGGCGCGGTCGATCTCATCGGCTTTCATGGGCAGACGATCCTGCATCGACCGGATGAACGCCGCACCTGGCAGATTGGCGACGGGGCGGCCCTCGCGCGGGCGCTCGGCGTTTCCGTCGTGTTTGATTTCCGCGCCGCCGACGTCGCGGCGGGCGGACAGGGCGCGCCCTTCGCGCCCGCCTATCACTGCGCCCTGGCGAAAAATCTGGAGGCGGAGGGCCCCGTCGCCGTCCTCAATCTCGGGGGCGTCGCGAACCTGACGTTCGTGCCGGCGGATCGCGATGAAGCGGGCATGATCGCGTTCGATACCGGGCCGGCGAGCGGGCTTCTTGATCTCTGGATGGAAGGGGCGACCGGCGCCGCCATGGACCGCGACGGCGCGGCGGCGCGCGCGGGACAGGTCGATGAGGCGGCGCTCCGCGCTCTGCTCGAGCATGCTTATTTCGCGCGCCCCGCACCGAAATCCCTCGACCGCTATGACTTCTCCAACGACGCCGTCGCCGGGCTATCGACCGAAGACGGCGCGGCGACGCTTACGGAGTTCACCGCCCGGACGATCGCGCTCGGGCTCGAACTCATGCCGGCGCGACCCGCCCTTGTCATCGCCTGCGGCGGCGGGCGGAAGAACGGGTTTCTCATGGAGCGCATCGCCGCCGCGGCGGGCGTTCCGGTGACGGCGGCCGAGGCGGTCGGCTGGCGGGGCGATGATGTGGAAGCGGAGTGCTTCGCCTATCTCGCTGCGCGGACGGCGGAGGGCCTGCCGCTCAGCTTTCCGGGGACGACGGGGGTGCCTGCGCCGATGCCGGGCGGGCGGATCGCCCGGCCCTGATCAGTCGTCCGCAGCCGCGCGAAAATGCACGATGAAACTGCGTCGATGAACGAAACCGAGGCTTTTATAGAGACGGAGCGCGACGGTGTTGTCCGCCCAAGCGTGGAGATAGGGCGTCTCGCCTCGCGCGGCGATCTGGTTCGCGTCCCAGGCTGACAAAACACGTCCGAGCCCGCGTCCCTGAAAATCCGGATGCGTGCAGACGGCGGAGACTTCCGTGAAGCCCGGCTGCTGCATCCGTTCGCCCGCCATGGCCGCGAGGCGACCGTCGATCCGCACGCCCCAGTAGGCGCCCATCTCATGCGTGCGTGTCTCAAAGGGGCCGGGCTTCGTTAAAAGCGCGAGTGCGCGCATTTCCAGCGCGTCGACTTCTCCAAGGCGGACAATCTCAGAGCCGTTCGGCGTTTCGGGGAGATCCTCGCAGATCAGTTGCACCATTTCGCGTTGCGCCCAGGGGCGTTCGTCCGATGGCAAATCAACAGGCGAGTCGGCGAGGACGATGGCGGCTTCGCGTTCCGGCAGCACATCGGCGAGGGCTGCGAAACCGTCCGGCGTTTCGGCCTTCGGCGCAGCGAAGATCGATACCTTCGTGTCGTAGCGCTTCGCGTCGTCGGTTCCGACGGCGAGGTGGGCGTGCCGGGTGGTGAGGGCGTTCCAGACGGGGCGATCTAGCAGGTGCGTCATCTCGCAGATTCCCGAAGGCGTCCGCGCAAGCGGTCGTGCAGGGGACGCTCGCTCGCGCGCGCTTCCAGTGTTTCGAGCTGATGGAGGAGTTGAAGTCCGTCTTCGCCGCAAAGGTCGCGCACGCTCTTTTCGATCGCAGGCCAGACATCCTTGCGCGAACGTTCGACAAGGGAACGTCCTGCATCCGATAAATCGATAGTCCGACGACGTTGATCGCGACCGGAAGGAAGAACTTCCACAAGGCCGTCTTCAAGCAGACGGTTGACGCTCTTCGTCATGCCGGGTTGGGCGACGCCCACCGCATCAGCGAGATCGCCGATCCTCTGCGGTCCGTACCGGTCGAGCGCGGCGAGGATGGGATAACTGCTGGTCTGAAGCGGCAGCTCCAGATCGTCGATCACCTGCTGCACGTCCGCCTGCATGCGCTCGCCGATGCGGCGCATGCGCGATCCGAGGCACATGAACCCCAGTTCACGGACGATGTCATTCACGGCGAAAATCCTGTAAGTAGACGCAAATATATAAATGGCTATATATCGGCGTGTCAACGCCGGGCGTCACGGAAGCGCCTTCATCCGATTGTTATTTCTTCTCGGGTTTTTCCGGCTCGATATCGCGGCCGCCTTCATTGGCCTCGAAGCGCTTGTCGATATAGGCGCCGATCTTCTCGACGAATTCGTCCATGTGGCTTTCGAAAAAGTGATCGGCGCCGTCGATGGTGTCGAATTCGATGGTGCGGCCCTTCTGGACGCGGGTGCGCTCGACCATTTTGCGCGCGTCTTCCACCGGGCAGACCCGGTCGGCCGTGCCATGGAGCACCAGGCCGGAGGATGGGCAGGGCGCGAGGAAAGAAAAGTCAAACACGTTTGCGTTCGGCGCGGCGGTGATGAAGCCGACGATCTCCGGACGCCGCATGAGAAGCTGCATGGAGATCCACGAGCCGAACGAATATCCCGCGACCCACACGCTTTTTGCGCCGGGGTTCTGGGACTGCAGGTAGTCGAGCGCCGTCGCAGCATCGGACAGCTCGCCGACGCCGAGATCGAACTCGCCCTGACTGCGCCCGACGCCGCGGAAATTGAAGCGCAGGACGGCGAAGCCGCGTTCCTTGAAGATGTTGTACATCTCATAGGTCGCGCGGTTGTTCATGGTGCCGCCGAACTGCGGGTGCGGGTGCAGGATGAGCGCGATGGGAGCGCCGGTCTCCTTGGCGGGCTGGTAGCGGCCTTCCAGGCGTCCGGCGGGGCCGGTGAAGATGATTTCAGGCATCGGCTCTCTCGGCCGTTCGGGACGGCGCGTATTCTTGACAAAAATGGTCGGGTTTATATACCCCGGCGAAGAGGGGCGGTTAGCACGCCTTCGCGATGCGGCGCCAGTGCGGCGCGTCGTTCGCTTGCGCCTTCGATATGGTGACAATCAGGCGCGCCGCCAGTCGGCGCGGACGATCTGGACGCGAAAGGAGCGCCCATGCGGCTGACGACGAAAGGACGCTATGCGGTGACGGCCATGGCCGATCTCGCCGTGCGCGCTGTCGATCAGCCGACGCCGCTCTCGGAGATCGCCGAACGGCAGGCCATTTCCGTCACCTATTTGGAGCAGCTGTTCGGCCGTCTGCGTCGTGCGGGGCTCGTGGAAAGCGCCCGCGGCGTCGGCGGCGGTTATCGTCTTGCGCGGCCCGCGTCAGAAATCGCCATTTCGGAAATCGTCACGGCGGCGGATGAGAGCATCGACACGACCGCCTGCGGCGCAACGGGGACCAAGAGTTGCCGCGGCGACGGCGCACGCTGCCTCACTCATGACCTTTGGGACGCCCTCGGCCGCGAGATCCGCACATTCCTTGACGGCGTGTCGCTCGCCGACGTCGCCGCGGGCAAGCTGAACCCGCGCGAGCTGGAGGCGGTCTCATGAGCCGCGTCTATCTCGACCATAACGCGACCGCGCCGCTCCGCCCGGAAGCGCGCGCGGCGATGCTGGCGGCGCTCGACGCGCTCGGCAATCCCTCTTCCGTACACGGCGAAGGCCGCAAGGCGCGGGCGATCGTCGAGGACGCGCGCCGGGCCATTGTCGAGACTGTCGGCTGCACGGCGAACGGCGTCATTTTTACGAGCGGCGGCACGGAGGCGGCGAACCTCGCCATCCACGGCGCCGCTGAAGCAGGGGCGAGGCGCGTCTTACTCTCCGCCATCGAACATGAGGCCGTGCGCGCGCCGATCGCGCATCTCGCCGAGCGCGGCGTCGCTGTGGAGACGATCCCCGTCACGGGCGCGGGCGTCATCGATATCGACTGGCTGGAAAGCCGCCTTGCGAACTATGACGCCGCGGAGGAGGGCGCGTTCCTCCTCGCGGTCATGCTGGCGAACAACGAGACCGGCGTGATCCAGCCCGCCGCGCGGGCGGCGGATCTCGTGCGCGCCGCAGGCGGACGGTCCCTCATCGACGCCTCGCAGGCTTTCGGGAAAATCCCGGTCGATTTCATCGAGACGGGGGCGGACTTCATGGTTCTCTCCGCCCACAAATTCGGCGGCCCGCTGGGCGCAGGCGCGTTGATCGTGAAGCCGGAGGTCGCGCTCGCCCCCGTTCAGCGCGGCGGCGGGCAGGAGCTGCGTCGGCGCGCGGGCACCGAGAACATTCCCGCCATCGCGGGTTTCGGCGCGGCGGCGCAAGCCGCGGCGGAGGCGCCGGGCGCGGAGGCGGCGCGAGCCGTGCGCGACGCCATCGAAACGGCGGTGCGCGATCTGCCAGGCGTCAAAATCTGGGGCGCGGACGCCGAACGTCTTCCCGGGACGCTCTGTCTCTCCGCCGAGGGGTTCACATCCGAAACCCAGGTCATGACCTGCGATCTGGGCGGCGTCGCCGTTAGCGCGGGCTCGGCCTGTTCCTCCGGCAAGGTGAACAGATCCTCCGTGCTCGCCGCCATGGGCGCGAGCGACGCGGAAGCGGAATGCGCGCTGCGCGTCTCCGCCGGCTGGTCGAGCGCGCCGGAGGACGCCGCGGCGTTCCTTGCGGCATGGACGCCCGCCTATGAACGCAAACGGGAGCGCGCGGCGTGACCGGCACGACGAACAAAACGGAAAGAGGTCGCTGGTGAGCGCGGTCAAGGAAAGCATCGACGCGGAGACGATCGAGACGGCGAAGTCGCTCGAGACGTACAAATACGGCTTCGTGACGGAGCTGGAGAGCGAAAAGGCGCCCAAGGGCCTCTCCGAAGACACGATCCGCTTTATCTCCGCGAAAAAGCGCGAGCCCCAGTGGATGCTGGACTGGCGGCTGGAGGCCTACGCCCGCTGGCTGAAGATGGAAGAGCCGGACTGGGCGATGGTGAACTATCCGCCCATCGACTATCAGGACGCTTATTACTACGCGGCGCCGAAGAACGTCGAAGGCCCGAAGAGCCTCGACGAGGTCGATCCGGAACTGCTCCGCACCTACGAAAAGCTCGGCATTCCCCTGCGCGAGCAGGAGGTTCTGGCGGGCGTGCGCAAGGCCGGCGAGCCGAGCGCGTTTGATGAGGAAGAGCCCGCGGGCGACCGGCCGCGCGTCGCGGTCGATGCCGTCTTTGACAGCGTGTCCGTCGCGACGACTTTCCGCAAGGAGTTGGAGAAGGCGGGCGTCATCTTCATGTCCATTTCCGAGGCGATCCGCGAACATCCGGAGCTGGTGAGGAAATATCTCGGCACGGTCGTGCCGGTGACGGACAATTATTTCGCGACGCTCAACTCCGCCGTCTTCTCCGACGGCACCTTCGTCTACGTGCCCGAGGGCGTCCGCTGCCCCATGGAGCTGTCGACCTATTTCCGCATCAACGAGCAGAACACCGGCCAATTCGAGCGCACGCTGATCGTCGCTGCGCCCGGCGCTTATGTCTCCTATCTCGAAGGCTGCACGGCGCCCATGCGCGACGAAAACCAGCTGCACGCGGCGGTCGTCGAACTCGTCGTCGAGGACGAAGCGGAGATTAAATATTCGACCGTCCAGAACTGGTATCCGGGCGACAAGGACGGCAAGGGCGGCATCTACAACTTCGTGACCAAGCGCGCCGACTGCCGGGGCGTGAACTCGAAGGTGTCGTGGACGCAGGTCGAGACCGGTTCCGCGGTGACGTGGAAGTATCCGTCCTGCGTCCTGAAGGGCGAGGGCTCGCAAGGCGAGTTCTATTCCATCGCCATCACCAATAATCATCAGCAGGCCGACACGGGCACGAAGATGATCCATCTCGGTAGAAATACGAAATCGCGCATCGTCGCCAAGGGTATCTCGGCGGGGAAATCGAACTCGACCTATCGCGGGCTCGTCAGCGTGGGGCGCAAGGCCGAAGGCGCGCGCAATTTCACCCAGTGCGACTCCCTCCTCATCGGCGATCAGTGCGGGGCGCATACGATCCCCTATATCGAGAGCAAAACGCCGCACGCGGTGCTGGAGCACGAGGCGACGACGTCGAAGCTCTCCGAGGACCAACTTTTTTACGTCCAGCAGCGCGGGCTGGATGAAGAGGCGGCCGTCGCGCTCCTCGTCAACGGCTTCTGCCGCGAGGTGCTGCAGGAGCTGCCCATGGAGTTCGCCGTGGAGGCCCAGAAACTGGTCGCGGTGAGCCTGGAAGGGAGCGTGGGGTAGTTGTGGAGACGGTGACGCTTTATAGACCGGTCGGCACGGCGGAGCTGGCGCTTATTGAAGCGTCGGGCTTTTCCTCGTTTCCGCCGCGTCTTCCGGAACAGCCTATCTTTTATCCTGTTACGAACCAGTCTTACGCTGAGCAGATCGCCCGCGACTGGAATGCAAAGTACAATGACGACAAGCGAGGCTACGTCACGCGCTTTGAAGTCGTCGCCGAATATGCAGACGGTTTTGAGCGTAAGGTCGTCGGAGCCGCCAAGCACGAAGAACTCTGGGTGCCCGCCGAGGAGCTTGAGACTTTCAACTCGAAGATCATCGGCAAGATCGAAGTCGTCGCCGAATTTCCAACGGAGGCTGTGTGAACATGGCTGGCAACCGCTTCCGCGTTTTCGATGGTCTCGCGGGCTCCGGTCCCGGCTGGCGCTATGCGCGCCCTGGCGACCTGAAGGACGCCGAGGCTATCGTCGATGAGGAGCTGGAACGCCTGATGGACGCCCGGCCCGCCGGCAAGCTCGGCGCGCTCGACGCGACCTTGAAGATCCTTTTCTTCCTTGCCCTCGCGGTGACGCCCGGCTTCTTCGTCGCCCTCGCCGCGCCGGACTGGCAGGAAGGGCGGGTGCTGATGGGTCTCATCGCCGTCATGGCGGCGTCGGGCGGCGGCGTCTGGGCGATCGGGCGGCTCGCGGAGCGCGACTTCGCCGACGCCGCGGAAAAAATCGGATTGAACCGCGCGCGGGCGACGGCCTTTTACAAGGCCTTCCGCAATCGCGGCGCGGATGCAGGAGAGTAACGCATGCTGAAGATCAACGACTTGCGCGTCGCCATTGAGGAGAAAGAGATCCTGAAAGGGCTCTCTCTGGAGGTTCCCGCGGGCGAAGTGCACGCCATCATGGGTCCGAACGGGGCGGGGAAATCGACCCTCGGCTATGCCATCGCCGGGCGCGAGGGCTATGAGGCGAAGACGGGCGAGATCGTCCTCGACGGCGAGGTTCTGAACGATCTCTCGCCGGACGAGCGCGCGGCCAAAGGCGTCTTTCTTTCCTTCCAGAGCCCGCTGGAGATCGCGGGCGTCGCCTCCATGACGTTCCTCCGCACCGCGCTCAACGCCCAGAAAAAGGCGCGCGGGGAGGCGGAAGTGTCGGCGGCGGACTTCCTGCGGCTGGTGCGCGAGAAAGCGAAGGCCGTCGGCCTCGCCGACGACAAGCTGAAGCGGGCCTTCAATGTCGGCTTCTCCGGCGGCGAGCGCAAACGCATGGAGATCCTGCAGATGAGCCTCTTCGAGCCGAAATTCTCCGTGCTCGACGAAACAGACTCAGGCCTCGATATCGACGCCCTGAAACAGGTCGCCGAGGGCGTGAACGCGCTGCGCGGACCGAACCGCTCCATGCTCGTCATCACCCACTATCAGCGCCTGCTCGATTATCTGAAGCCGGACCGCGTGCACGTCCTCGTCGATGGGCGCATCGCCAAATCCGGCGGCCCGGAGCTTGCGGGCGAGCTGGAAGCGACGGGCTATGACGATCTGATTGCGGCGGCCTGAGGATGAGCGAACGTACTCTCACCCCGGCGGAGGCGAGCCTCTCGGCGATCCTCGACCCTGACCATGCGAACGAGCCGGACCGGGTCGCGGCGCTCGAAGCGTTCCGGTCGCGCGGCCTGCCGACCAAACGCGTCGAAGCGTGGAAATGGTCCGATCTGCGCGCGAGCCTACGCGCCGAACTCGCCGCCGCGCCCGCCGCCAACGACGCGGCGCCGGATCGCACCGCGTTCACGGACGTTCCGGGTCAGGAAATTCTCATCGAGAACGGCCATGTGCGCATGACCGGCTCGCTCGTCGGCCCCGGCTTTTCGGTCATCGCCAACAGCGGGACGATCGGGGCGGCGGGCGGCGACGACGCCATCGCGCTCCTCAACCGCGCCCACGCCCGCGACGGCGTCACCCTCACCATCGACCGCGAGGCGGTCGTCGACGACCCGATCATCCTGCGGTACCGCGCGAGCGCGGCGGGGGCGAGCCACGCGCGCTCCAAACTCGTTCTCGGGCCCGGCGCCTCGGCGACGGTGATCGAGCTTTACGAGACGCCAGCCGCCGGCGCCTTCGTCAATCTCTATACGGATATCGAACTCGCTGAGGGCGCGTCCTTGCGCCGGTACATCGTCGAAGAGAGCGCCGGAAGTGCGATCCTCGCCGCCGCGGCCAATGTGTCGGCGGGCACCGGCGCGCAGTACGAGCAGGCGGCGCTTTCGGCGGGCTCCCATCTCTCCCGCCATGAAACCTATATGGACTTCGCGGGCGAGGGCGCGCGCTGCGCCATCTCCTCCGCCTTCCTGGGCGACGCGCGTCGGCACGCCGACTTCACCTCCCTCGTGCGCCATACCGCGCCCGGCTGCGAGACGCGGCAGGAGCACCGGGCGGTGCTCGACGACGGCGCCCGAGGCGTCTTTCAGGGCAAGATCAAGGTCGAGCGCCCGGCCCAGAAGACCGACGGCCGCATGACCGCCCGCGCGCTCCTCCTCGATGATCGCTCCGAGGCGAACGCCAAGCCGGAGTTGGAGATCTACGCGGACGATGTGGAATGCGCCCACGGCGCGACGGTCGGCGCCCTCGATGAGGAGGCGCTTTTCTATATGCGCTCGCGCGGGCTTACCGAGCGCGAGGCGCGCGCGCTCCTCATCGACGCCTTCCTCGCCGACGCCTTCGCGCTCATCTCCGATGATGCCGTCCGCGCGGAGTTCGCGCGCCTCGCGACGGCGATGAAATCCGGAGGCGTTGAATGAGCTTCGATGTTGACGCTCTGCGCGCGGAATTCCCGATCCTCGACCGCGAGGTGAACGGCGCGCCGCTCGCCTATCTCGACAGCGCCGCCTCCGCCCAGAAGCCACGGGCGGTGATGCAGGCGATGGTCGCGGCCAGCGAAGGCGCCTACGCGAACGTCCACCGCGGGCTTCACACCCTGGCGAACGATGCGACGGCGGCTTTCGAAGCGGCGCGCGCGACGGTGGCCCGCTTCATCAATGCGCCGTCCCCGGAGAACATCATCTTCACCTCCGGCGGCACGGACGCCATGAACCTCGTCTCCCACGCTCTCGGCGCGGCGGATGGCGCGATCGGCGTCGGGGAGGGCGATGAGATCGTCCTCTCGGTCATGGAGCACCACTCCAACATCGTGCCCTGGCATCTCCTGCGCGAGCGCAAGGGCGCGGTTCTCAAATGGATCGATGTCGACGCGGACGGACGGATCGATCTCGACGAACTGCGCGAAATGATGACGGCGCGCACGAAGCTGGTCGCCATGACCCACGTCTCCAACGTCCTCGGCGCCCGCTCGCCGGTGAAGGAGATCGCGCGGATCGCCCATGAGGCGGGGGCGCTCCTCTTCGTCGACGGCTGCCAGGGCGCCGTGCACGGAGCGGTGGACGTGCAGGACCTGGATTGCGATTTCTACGCCCTCACGGCCCACAAGCTCTACGGGCCGACGGGCGTCGGCGCGCTCTACGGCAAAATGGATGTTCTTTCGCAGATGCCGCCCTTCAAGGGCGGCGGCGAGATGATCGATCTCGTTGAGAAGGAACGCGTCACCTACAACGACCCGCCGCACCGGTTCGAGGCGGGAACGCCGCCGATCCTCGAAGCCATCGGCTTCGGCGCGGCCCTCGACTGGATGATGGAGAAGGGCCTCGACGCCATCGGGGCGCATGAGAATGACGTCCTCGCCTACGCCATGGAGCGGCTTTCCGCGCTCAACTGGGTGACGCTCTACGGGCAGGCGCCGGACAAGGCGGCGATCATTTCGTTCAACGTGGACGGCGCCCACGCGCACGATGTCGCCACCATTTTGGACAAGAAAGGCGTCGCCGTGCGGGCCGGGCACCATTGCTGTCAGCCGTTGATGACCCACCTTGGAGTGAGCGCCACGGCGCGCGCCTCCATGGCCGCCTACACGACGCGCGCCGATATCGACCAATTCGTGGACGGGCTGCAGTCCGTCAGAAAGCTGTTCGGGTAAGCCATGACCGAGACGACCGAAACCACCCGCGACGTCATCGACCTCGACGCGCCGAAGTCCGCCGCCGCGTCCGCCCCCGGCGCGGAGCCGGATCAGGCGACCCTCGACGCCATGACCGTCGAGATCGTGAAAGCGCTGAAGACCGTCTACGACCCGGAGATCCCCGTCGATATCTACGAGCTCGGCCTCATCTATCAGGTCGATTACGACGCGACCGAGGAGGGCGGCCATGTGAAAGTGGAGATGACCCTCACCGCCCCCGGCTGCCCCGTCGCCGGTGAAATGCCGGGCTGGGTGCAGCAGGCCGTAGAGCGCGTCGACGGCGTCGATCGCTGCGAGGTCACGATGACCTTCGACCCGCCCTGGGGGCCGGACAAGATGTCCGACGAAGCGAAGCTTGAACTCGGCTGGATGTAAGGAGGCTTTATGGCCCGCAGACCCCGCCCGAAAGTCGTCACCCTGACGGACGCCGCCGCGACGCGCATGCGCGCCATCATGGATGCGGCGGAGGAGAACTACATCGGCGTGCGCGTCTCCGTGAAGAACGGCGGCTGCGCGGGCATGGAGTACGATCTTCAGTACGCGACGGAAGCCCAGCCTCTGGACGAGCGTGTGGAGGAGAACGGCGTCCTCATCCTCATCGACCCGAAGGCGATCCTCTTCCTCCTCGGAACCGAGATCGACTACGTCATCGACAAGCTCTCGGCGAAGTTCGTCTTCAACAACCCGAACCAGACCGATGCCTGCGGCTGCGGCGAAAGCGTGACGCTGACGCCCGCGGACGCGAGTTTGCTGGAGGCGTAAGCGACGTCCCTGTCTTCCTCGTGATGCCCACGCGGCGCGCGGGTCGTCGCAAAAGAACGTGAAGACCTGAGCGATTGACGCCCTCGCGCGCCACCGGAAAGCTGCGCCCGGACCACGGTTGAGGGCGGGGCGATGTTTCAGAAAATCCGAGCGGCGTTCGGCGCCGCGCGCCGCGGCGGCGAGTACGCGCGCTTTGAGAGCGGCCGCCCGCCGGAGCGCCCGCGCGAGGATGCGCTCGCCGCTGACGCGCTGGCGCTGCATCGCGCCGCGCCCGCCGGGAAGGTCGGCACGCAGCTCACCAAACCGCTGGAGACGCGCCGCGATCTCGCGCTCGCCTATTCGCCCGGCGTCGCCGCCGCGAGCCGCGAAATCGCGCGTGAACCCGCTGAAGCGAACGCGCTGACCGCGCGCGGCAACACGGTCGCGGTGATCTCCAACGGCACGGCGGTGCTGGGGCTCGGCGATATCGGCCCTCTCGCGGCGAAACCGGTGATGGAGGGCAAGGCCGCGCTCTTCAAACGCTTCGCCGATATCGACGCGGTGGACATCGAAATCGCCGAGCGCGACCCGGAGAAACTCGCCGAGATCATCATCGCGCTGGAGCCGAGCTTCGGCGGGATCAATCTGGAAGACATCAAGGCGCCCGACTGCTTTCTTGTCGAAGAATTATGCCGGAAGCGGATGAACATTCCGGTCTTCCATGATGACCAGCACGGAACGGCGGTCTGCGTCCTTGCGGCGCTGGAGAACGCCTGCGCGCTGACAGGGCGAGTTCTCTCCGACGTGCGGCTCGCCTGTTCCGGCGCCGGGGCGGCGGCGCTCGCGACGCTGGATCTTCTGTTCGCAAGCGGACTGAAACGGGAAAACGTGCTCGTCGTGGACCGCGAAGGCGTCATCCATTCCCGCCGCCGCGGGCTCTCGCCCCGCAAGCAGGCCGTCGCCGTGGAAACCCGCGCCCGGTCCCTGAAAGACGCCGTCGCAGGCGCCGACGTCTTTCTTGGTCTCTCCGGGCCCGGTCTTCTGCATCCGGATTGGGTGAAGACCATGGCGGCGAAGCCGATCATTTTCGCCCTCGCCAATCCGGACCCGGAGATCTGGCCGCCGCACGCGCACGCCGCCGCGCCGGACGCGATCATCGCCACCGGACGCTCGGATTTCCCGAACCAGGTGAACAACGTCCTCTGCTTTCCTTACATCTTCCGTGGCGCGCTCGATGCGGGCGCTGCGACGTTCACGCAGGAAATGATGATCGCGGCGGCCGGTGAGATCGCCGCCATCGCGCGCGAAACGCCGACGGATGAGGTGCGCGCGAAATATCCGGGCGAAGCGCTCGACTTCGGCCCGGAAGCGCTGATGCCGCAGGTCTTCGACTTTCGCCTGTTCGATCGCGTGCCGAAGGCTGTCGCGGCGGCGTCGACAGCCTGAACGCCGCTTAAGCGGTTAGGAATGCGGGCTCAGCCGGGCCGACCGGAATGACGCCGTTCGGGTTCAGCGCCTTGATCGAGTAATAACCCGCCTTGATATGGTCGATGCTGATCGTCTCGCGGATGGCCGGATCGAAGTCGACAAAGCCCCTCAGGAATGTTGAGAGGGCGGGATAGTCCGTGATCCGCCGGATATTGCACTTGAAGACGCCGTGATAGGCGGCGTCGAACCGCGCAAGCGTGACGAAAAGGCGGATATCGCTTTCCGTCAGGCGCTCGCCGAAGAGGAAGGGTCCGCCATCGCCAAGGCGCGCCTCCAGCTCGTCGAGCATGGCGAAGACGCCGCTGACGGCTTCTTCATAGGCGCCCTGTGTCGAAGCGAAACCGGACTTGTAGACCCCGTTATTGAGCGCGTCGTAGAGGCGCGGGCTGAGAGCGTCGATCTCCGCGACGATGTCGTCCGGTCGCAGATCGATGTCGTTGGTCGCGAAGGCGTTGAAGGCGTCGTTCAGGATCTTCACGATGTCCGCGCTCTCGTTATTGACGATGCGACGGGTCTTTTTGTCCCACAGCACCGGAACCGTGGCGCGGCCGGTGAAGCTCGGGTCGGAGTGGGTGTAGATCTCGTGCATGTACGTCGCGCCGAGAAGGTCGTCCGCGCCCGTCGAGCCTGGATAGTCGCCGAAACGCCAGCCCTGATCGGTGAGGGCCGGCTCCACGATGGAAAGCGAAATCACGTCCTCCAGGCCCTTGAGCTTCAAAGTGAGATAGGCGCGGTGCGCCCACGGACAGATGAGCGCGATATAGAGGTGGTAGCGCCCGGGTTCGGCGGCGAAGCCGGCCTCGCCCGTCGGGCCGGCGGCGCCGTCCGGCGTCACCCAGTTCCGGAAGCTGGAGACCTGACGCACGAATCGTCCGTCTTCATCCTTCGCCTGCACCGGATCCCAGTCTTTCGTCCATACGCCGTCGACCAGCATGGCGGAGCTCCTTTCGAAACGAGTTAGCGTTGGCCGCGGAAGATGAAGCGGCCGATGGCGTAAGCGCCATCGCCGATCACGACATGAGCGAGCGCTGCGACCGCGAGGAAGGCCGGGTACTCCCAGCCGCCGCCAGTCGCGCCGAACTGCCAGCCATTGGCGCCGTGGACCGTGACGATGGAGCCGAGCAGCACCGGAATGAGGGCGGCGGAGACATAGCGACCGGCGAGCCCGGCGATGATGGCGAGACCGCCAACGATTTCCGCCGCCATGACCAACGGGCCGAGGAAGCCGGGCAGGCCCACGGACTGAAAGAATCCGGCGGTTCCGGCGGGCGTGAACACCAGCAGCTTCAGAAGACCATGGGCGAGAAACATAATCCCGAGGCCAAGCCGAAGGATGAGAGCGCCGAGAGACGGCGAGGTGGGTAGGATAAGCATGGGAAAAACCCTTTCTGAACTGGCGGGCTCCTGTGAGCCGGTTTCATCCAGATTGGGGGATACGTTTTTGAAAATAATCCGGGCATATTGGAAATGATTGTTTCTCTGGAGGAAACTCATGGACCTCTTCGACGCCATGAAGGTCTTCACCGCCATCGTCGACGCCGGGAGCTTCTCCGCCGCGGCGGCGCGCCTTGATATTTCGCGCCCGGCGGCTAGCAAGCAGGTGAGCGCACTGGAGGACCATCTCGGGGTTCGCCTGCTGAGCCGCACCACGCGGCGGGTGTCCGCGACGGAGGCGGGGCGCCGGTTTTACGTCCGGGCGCGGGATATTCTGGACCGCATGGACGAGGCCCGCGCGGAAGCGGGGGACCTGTTCGCGAAACCCGCGGGCGTTCTGCGCGTGAACGCGCCGGTCTCCTTCGGACGGGAACACCTCGTCGGCGTCATCGCCGACTATCATGAGGCGTATCCGGATGTTTCAATCGATCTCGCCTTGAACGATCGCGTCGTCGACATCGTGGAGCAGGGCTTCGACCTCGCCGTGCGCATCGGCGAATTGCCGGATTCCAGCCTGCGCGCGCGGAAAGTCTCCGTCTGCCGGCTCTCTCTCACGGCCTCGCCCGACTACATCGCGCGAAAGGGCGCGCCGTCGGCGCCGGACGATCTGAAAGACCACGACTGCATCGTTTATTCCTCCGCGGCCGAGAGCGCCTGGCGCTTCGCGAAAGGCGGCGAGGTGCAGGCGATCGAGGCCTCGGGTTGGTTTCGCTGCGATTCCGGGCCGGCGGTCGTGGAGGCGGCGGCGGCGGGCCTCGGCCTTGCTCTGGAGCCGACCTTCCTTACCTGGCGGCATGTCCGCGCGGGAGAGCTGGTGACGCTGTTGCCCGACTACGCGCCGCCCGCGCTCGGCGTTTACGCCGTGACGCCGCCTGCGCGTTTCACCCCGGAAAAGGTGCGCACTTTCGTCGATCACCTTGCACGGCGCTTCGGTTCGTCGCCCTATTGGGACGAAACGGAGTGACCCCCCGCCATGGCCGTCAGCGACGACTTCCGCGATCTCGTCATCGAGTTGTTCCAGCCGCTCGGCTTCGTGCGCGCGAAACGCATGTTCGGCGGCATGGGGCTTTATTGCGACGACCTTTTCTTCGCGATCCTCGACGACGACCAGCTTTATCTGAAGACGGATGACGAAAACCGCGCCGCCTTTGAAGAAAAGGGGCTGGAGGCGTTCCGTGTGGAGATGAAAGGCAAGGTGGGGGTCATGCCTTATTACCAGGCGCCGGAAGAGATTTTCGACGATCCGGACGCCGCCATGGAATGGGGGCGTCTCGCCCTCGGCGCGGCGTTGCGGGCGGCGGCGAAAAAGAAGCCGAAGGCGAAGAAAGCGGCGCCTGCCAGGAAAGCCGCGAAAAAGACGAAGGCCAAAAAGGCGTGACGGGGCGCGGGGGCGAACACGTCCGCGGCGGCTTGCAGGCGCAGGCGATGTTCATCGCCGGGCTCGCCGTCGCTGCAAGTTACCTCGCGTGCGACGTCGCCGGCATCGCGTTTCCGGTCGATGTGCTGTGGAAATGCGCCGGCATCGTACTGCTCGGTGTCGTCGCGCTGGCGAACGGCGCGCGCGTGGCTGCGGCGGGGCTGTTCTTTTCAGCCGCGGGCGATGCGGCGCTCGCGTTGCCGACGCCGAGCTTCGTCGCTGGCATGGCGTTCTTCGGGATCGCGCATCTCTTTTATGCAGGGCTGTTCATTAATGCGCTGCGCGAGACGGGCCCGGACGGGAGATGGGCGCCGGTCGCGGGCGCCTTCCTCGTCCTATCCGGTGTTCTGTTGACGCAGTTTCTGCCGGGCATGGGCGCGTTGACGGCGCCGGGGCTCGGCTATCAGGCGATCATTACGCTGATGGCGGCTTCCGCAATCGTCTCGCGCGCGCCGGTGATCGCGAAAGTGGGGGCGCTTCTCTTCGTCCTCTCGGATACGCTGATCGGCTTTCAGATCTATAAAGGCGTCACGCCGCCGCCGGGCGCAGTGTGGATCACCTACGCCGCAGCGCAAGCGCTGCTGACGCTCGGGTTTATCCGGATGCGGAAGGCGGCTTAAGCCGCCGCCGTCTCGGATTTCGAAGACGCTTTCCGTTTCACCGGCACTTCACGCAGGAGGAAGTCCGGCGTGTGGCCGCCGAAGGCGACGACGCGTTCGCCGCCGTCCTCATCGCGTTCGCGACGGCGGCGCGGCTGACGCTCGCGTTGCGGGCGTTCGCGCGCGGGGCGCGGCTCGCGTTCGGCGCGTTCTTCGCGCGGCTGTTCGTCCGCGACCGCTTCGACGATCTCGGCGATCGGCTGATCGGTCGTCTCTTCAGGCCGGTCTTCGCGTTCGCGACGTCGGCTGCGACCGCCGCGTTCACGGCGCCCGCCATCCCGGCTGCGCGTGGAGCGTTCGCGACGCGGACGATCTTCGACGCCTTCGAAGATCGCCGGATCGAGTTCTTCTTCCTCGATCGTGTCCTTGCTGATTTCTTTCAGGATCGCGTCATAGAACTTCCGGTCGTCCGGGCAGACGAGCATGAAGGCGGCGCCTTCGCGGCCCGCGCGGCCCGTGCGGCCGATGCGGTGGACGTAATCCTCCGCATGGATCGGCACGTCGAAATTGAAGACGTGGGAGACGTCCGGAATATCGAGCCCGCGGGCGGCGACGTCGGAGGCGATGAGCAGCTGGATTTCGCCCGCGCGGAAACCGGCGAGGGTCTCCATGCGATAGGCCTGCGGCAGGTCGCCGTGGATCGGCCGGGCGTTGTAGCCGTATTTCTGGAGCGACTTCGCGAGCACATCGACGGTCTTCTTCCGGTTACAGAAGATGATGCCGTTTTTGACGCCCGACTCGTCTATGATCTTGCGCAGGGCGACGCGCTTGCAGCGGGCGTCGTCCCGCGGCACGCGGATGATTTTCTGCGTGATGGTCGACGCCGTGGAGGAGGGCTTGGAGACCTCCACCCGCACCGGCGCGGAGAGGAACTGGTTGGTGATGCGGACGATCTCGTCCGGCATGGTCGCGGAGAAGAAGAGCGTCTGGCGCGTGAACGGCGTCAGCTTGAAGATGCGCTCGATGTCCGGGATGAAGCCCATGTCCAGCATCCGGTCGGCTTCGTCGACGACCATGATCTGCACGCCGGTCATCAGGAGCTTGCCGCGCTCGAAATGGTCGAGCAGGCGCCCGGGCGTCGCGATCAGGACGTCGACGCCGCGGTCGAGCTTCATCTCCTGGTCTTTAAAGGAGACGCCGCCGATGAGGAGCGCCATCGTCAGCTTGTGGTATTTGCCGTACTTCTCGAAGTTCTCCGCGACTTGCGCGGCGAGTTCGCGCGTCGGGCAGAGAACGAGGCTGCGCGGCATGCGCGCCTTGGCGCGGCCCTTCGACAGCCGCTCGATCATCGGCAAGGTGAAGGAGGCGGTTTTGCCCGTGCCCGTCTGGGCGATGCCGAGCACGTCCTTGCCCGCGAGCGCTTCCGGGATGGCCCCGGCCTGAATGGGGGTGGGCTCGGTATAGCCCGACTCTTCAAGAGCTTTCAGAACCTCTTCGCCGAGGCCCAGTTCCTTAAACGTCATGCGTTTCCAGTTCGGCGGAAGTAAAAATCAACGCCCCGCCTCTCCGCCTGATGGAAAGCGATGCGCACGGTGTGCGTGGTCGTGGAGAACGCCCCCCGGCTTTCTCCCGCTGGGTCGCTCCGACGCTGTGGCGGAGCAAGTCCTGAGCCGAGTCGCGAGTTCGCGCCTGCAGCGGTGAGTGGCGGCTAGGGGATTTTCAGCGAAGAGTCAAATTTTGCTGCGGGTGCGAAGGGGGGGGGACGGTTCCACCGAGCTCGAAATTAGTCGAATAATGTCAAACAATGAGCGTAGTGTGAGATTGAAGGCTTTCTGAAGACCGTCGTATAAATACTTTAAGGGATGCAATCTACCCCACTGCGAGGCGATGTGAGCGAGTCGTAAAATAAGAAATATTAATGTTAGTCGAAATATACGCTACCGCTAAACAGCATTTTGTGTCAACTTCTCCGAATTCATTTTGTTAAAGGAGGTGCCGAAAGAGATTGTGCAAAAGTTTCCATCCCTTGCTGGCCGTCAAGGCGTAGTTCTCGAATGCGTACTTCGATAGCATTTTCGGTGAGTATAAAGAGGCCGTAAGTGTTACGTTCGCCTGCTGGCAACCGTGTGTTTCCAGCACTAGAACTACCGTTTGCTACAACAAAAATCGGGTTGTGAGTTGCATCTCCATTTAGACCCAGATTCTGGTACATTGCGATCTTGGGCTTGTGCTGATGGCCATGAAGCGCAACATGTACTCCTGATTTTTGGCTAGCGGATAGAATCTCAGACGCATTTAACGTAAGCGTGACACCTTTGGAGTTAAGAGCCTCCACGTTTGCCACCGGTAATAGATGGTGGTGAAGCGCTAAGAATCTGTAGGTGGGCCGATCGATCGAGTTTTTCTCGAGATCTTGAATCGCATCGAGCCCACTATGTCCGACATAGCCGTATTCTGTCCACTCCGTGGCAGTAATCGTACAAGAATTCACCACGCAGATATCAAGATCTATTTTACCAAGTCGAATGCGTCGTGAATAGTTTAGGGGTTCTTTCCAGTCTCGACCAACAAGTTCATCAACAAATGTTCTAAAAGCAGTCTCATGTTCGTACCTTGTCTGCATTCCTATGGCATTCTCGCGAAGATCGATCATACCATTTTGGGGATAACGGACGACATCATGGTTACCTGGCACAGCAATGATCTGATCCAGATCGAGATTAAGTCGACTTCTCAAAGCAGAAAATTCATCTAAAGCAGCCTTTTTTACAGAATCACTGAAGTTGCCACGAGTCACGAAATCGCCTGTTACAATAATAACGGCTATTTTATTATTTAGTCCTAGGCGCTCCAAATCTGCAACTAAACAATCTGTTAAAGTTTTTCGAGAGTCCCCAAGGAGAACGTCGTCACACTGCATTCGAAAGCCGTAATCGTCCCCGAAATGAAGATCAGAGAGGTGCAGAACACAAGTCCGGCCCACAGTTTCCTTGAGCATCTCTCCATTGCAATAAGAGGGAGTGGTTTGCTCGTCGGCCCAAAGGAAGGTTAGTTCATCAATGGCGTCTGCTAGAATTGCGTCAAACTTAGTGTCATCGATAGATGTAATAATGAAAAATCCAGCAGTCATTAAGGCATGTCCCCGATAATACTGTGGAATTAGATTTTTGTCAACGTCGCAGGGTTCAATAAATGCTGCGCATCGACACAGGAATTGGCGGTTGGTGCTATGATCAATAAGGTTAATAAGAATTTCACCCTCTTCTTTTAACCTTTGCACAATCTCTTGATTACGCGCATTCTCAAATGTCTTCTTCCACCAGCCCCATGCTACAAGTCCGTTCTGCGAAAGGATTGCTCTATGCTCAATAATAGTATCGATCCCGGGAGTAGTATCCCGAAATCTAAGGGTTAGTGCTGGTGACGCCATTCGATCAATCTTTCATAAGGTGGTCGCGGCAAGGACCATTCTAGCAATTCTGGTGTGATGCTCAGTATGTGTTCAAAAGAAGCGAAATCTTGACACTTGAAGGCTTTTCGAAGGGTCAATATAGTAATTATTGCATTACCAACGATGCCAACCTCTCCATTTGAACTCCAGATAGATATTTTTTTAATGCCGTTAGCTCTCGTGCTGACAAAAGGCCAGGTCCATCCTCTGGCCATCGGTAATTTTTGGATCCCCTGAGCGCCTTTCTTCTTTTCGTAGCGAACGGCAATTTGATAATTATTTACTATAAATCTGTGCCAGATCGATAAATTGATTGGTTTAGTAATGCCATCAGAATTTTGACGCAATCGGAGTAAAATTAATTCTCCGCGGAGTGGTGATTTAGAAAGTGGCCCATTGCTTCCTGCTCTGCGAGCAATAGTCTCGAACCATGATTCCAGATATACTGGATATCCCACGTTTCTCTCAATATCGGCCCAAGTAGAAAAATAATTTAGCAAGTTCTCTAGTTCTATGTCTGCTTCTGGCCGTGTATCTTTGGGCCATGCCGACAGAAAAATTAATCCACCGGGTTTGACTGCCTTTGCTGCAACCTGCAGCCAGATTGCAAGATGCTGAGGATACCAAGGAGGGTCGATAATAGCGGCATCATAGACGGTTTCGCTATTGAAGTTTTCGATCTCCGAGGCGATATGATTTCGGACTCCTTGAACGGGTTGGCGATCAACAAGTGTTATATCGCCGCCGTTCGCCTCAATTAACCGAGCCACCGAGGGAACGCCGAGCGACAAAATTTTACCGGACCTTGGCAGCATGTCGGCAATATTACGCGCGGTGTTTTCATCGTAACGCCAATCAGAATCTAGAGGATGTGGGAACGGCAATAGCTCCATTTTATTGTGCTCTCGATCTCGGATCTTCGAATTTTCACACTAACATAATTGCAAGCGAATTTGAACTCATGATAGTTCGATTTTTTTTTGAGAAAGTAGCTTTGGTCCGGTCGGTTCGACTGAAAGGGTCAAATTCGTTCCGTGTCGTCGTGCCTGTACTAAATAGGCTTAGTGCCGATAATAAATAGTGGCGAATTTTTCTTTGAGAAGTTTCCTGTTTATAAGATCCTTCGAGCGACAACGCTGTTTCAAACTCCCCCTAAATATCCAACGCCTCAGCCCCCACGAACGCCGCGTTTTCCTGAATGAACTGGAAGCGGGCTTCGGCTTTGCGGCCCATGAGGCGTTCGATGAGGTCGAGAACGTCGTCGATGCCGTCTTCGGGGAGGGTGACCCGGGCGAGGGTGCGGGTCGCCGGGTTCATGGTGGTTTCTTTCAGCTGCGCCGGCATCATCTCGCCGAGGCCCTTGAAGCGGGAGACCTCGACCTTGGCGTTGGCCTTGAACTCTTCTTTCAGCAGCCGCTCGCGGTCCGCCTCGTCCACGGCGTAGACGGATTTTCCGCCCTGCGTCAGCCGGAAGAGCGGCGGCAGGGCGAGGAAGAGCCGACCGCCGGAGACGAGGCCCGGCATGGCGCGCTGGAAGAAGGTGATGAGAAGCGCGGCGATATGGGCGCCGTCGACATCGGCGTCCGTCATGATGACGACTTTCTCATAGCGCAGATCATCGAGATCGAAGCGCGAGCCCATGCCGCAGCCGAGCGCCTGCGTGAGGTCCTGAATTTCCTGGTTCTGGGCGATCTTGTCGCCGGAGGCCGACGCCACGTTGAGGATCTTGCCGCGCAAGGGGAGGACCGCCTGCGTGCGCCGGTCGCGCGCCTGTTTCGCCGAGCCGCCGGCGCTATCCCCCTCGACGAGGAAAATCTCGGTGCCTTCGGCCCGCTGCTCGGTGCAGTCGGCGAGCTTGCCGGGGAGGCGGAGCTTCTTCATCGCGGAGGCGCGGGAGATTTCCTTCTCCTTGCGGCGGCGGATGCGCGCGTCGGCCTGCTCCGTCACCCAGCCGACGAGTTTCTCCGCTTGCTTCGTATTCGCCGCGAGCCAATGGTCGAAAGCCGGGCGGACGGCCGCGTCGACGAGGCGCTGGGCCTCGGCGGTGGCGAGCTTGTCTTTCGTCTGGCCCTGGAATTCCGGATTGCGCACGAAGACCGAGAGCATGCCGCCCGCGGTGCCCATGACGTCCTCGGCGGTGATGTTGGCGGCTTTCTTGTCGCCCTTCATCTCCGCGAACGCCTTGAGGGAGCGCGTCAGCGCCTGCCGGAAGCCCTGCTCGTGGGTGCCGCCTTCGGGCGTCGGGATGGTGTTGCAATAGGAGCGGCAGAAGCCGTCCGCCTCGCCGAAGCCCGCCGCGCCCCAGACGACGGCCCACTCCACCGTTCCGTGCCCGTCTTCTTTCTTCAGCTTGCCGGAAAAGACGTCCTCCGTGACCATCGGCTTACCCTCGACGGTGGAGAGGAGAAAGTCCGTAAGCCCGCGCTCGAATTTGAGGACGGTTTCGGGCGGCGTCGCGTCGCCCTCTTTCAGAAGCTCCGGCGCGCAGGACCAACGGATTTCGACCCCGCCGAAGAGATAGGCCTTCGAGCGCGCCATTTTGAAAAGCCGCGCGGGTTTGAAGGCAGCCTTGTCGCCGAAAATCTCCGGGTCCGGATGGAAAGCGACCGAGGTGCCGCGCCGGTTCGGCGCGTCGCCGACGTGGCGCAGCTTCGAGGTCGGCAGGCCCTTGGAATAGGTCTGGCGGTAGAGCTTGCGCCCGCGCGCGACTTCCACGGTGAGATCATCCGACAGGGCGTTCACCACCGAGATGCCGACGCCGTGCAGGCCGCCGGAGGTCTGGTAGGCCTTGTTGGAGAACTTGCCGCCCGCGTGCAGCGTCGTCATGATCACTTCGAGGGCGGACTTTTTCCTGTCGCGCGGGTGCGGGTCCACCGGAATGCCGCGGCCGTTGTCGGCGACGGTGAGAACGCCGTCCGCGCCGAGGCGCACTTCGATGCGGCTCGCATGGCCCGCGACCGCCTCGTCCATGGAGTTGTCGAGCACTTCGGCGAACAGGTGGTGCAGGGCCTTCTCGTCCGTGCCGCCGATATACATGCCGGGGCGCCGGCGTACGGGCTCCAGCCCCTCAAGGACCTCGATATCCTTGGCGGTGTACTCTTCGTCGAACAGGTCAGCGTCTTTTTTCGCGGTCGCGCGGGGGGCCATGGGCGGTCTTCGTTCCTCTCGTGGGAACGGGGAACCTCCATGCGCTCGCCGCCGAAATCAACCGCAAACCGCGCGGGTCCGCCGAAATGTGGAAATCAGGCGGCCCGTTCCGGGTCCCCGCGCCAGGCGAACCACGAGGCGATGGTCCCGACGAGGAGGGCGGTGACGATCCCCGCGGTCATCACTCCGGCGCTGGCCGTCGCGCCCATGGTGAAGGCCGCAGCGATTGTTCCGATCCCGGAGAGAACCATCAGGCGGCCCGCCCAGCGGTTGCCGACGCCCCAGGCGTGCTCTGAAGAAAGGGTCCATGGCGTGCGCAGCCCGGCGAACCAGTTGGAGCGCGATTTCGCCATGCGGTCGCCGAGCGCCATCAGGAACAGCCCGGTCCCCGCGAAAATGAACCGCGGGTCGGGCGCGTTTCCGGAAAGGGCGGCGTAAACGATGGTCGCGTGCACGCCGGTGATGAGCATGAGCGAGCCGATCCATGCGGTGAGGTAGAACCCCGCGCTCGCGCGAATGTTGTTCCCGCGCGGATCAATGAGCGGCAGAACCGCCAGCAACGCGCCGATGCCGAGCACGAAAGCGGGCATGGTGAGGAGATAAACGTCCCGCTCGGTCGTGCCGTTCACCTCGCCGCGGAGGTTCCAGTGGCGCGGGATCTCCACGCCTTCGGGAATGAGGCCGAAGCCTGCGGCGGAGACCGCCGCGGCGAGGAGGAAGAGGAAAAGGGTCGCCGTCAGCCCGGTCCGGATCATGTTTCGCTCCTTTTAAGACGCGCGCGGGACGGCGCGGCGTCGCCGATTTTCAACAGGTCCATGAGCTCCGAGGCGGCTTCCTCCGCGACGGAGAGATTGATCCGGTAAATGAGCGTCGTTCCCTGACGCTCGGTCGAGACGAGCCCCGCCTCGCGCAGCACCTGGAAATGTCCGGAGAGGGTCGGCTTCGCGAGATCGAAATGCGCCGCGAGGTCCCCGGCGGACATGGCTTTCTCGCGCAGGAGGGCGAGGATCTTACGGCGCGCGGGGTGGGCGAGGGCTTTGAAGACATCGTTCATGTTCGTAAATTAGGAAATTACCGAAATATATCAAGCCCACGGGCCCGACTTTTTTGATATCGCCGACGCGGTCTCCGGAATTTGAGCGGGCGCAAGTTTCACCGGAACGGTTTTCGGATAGTCTCCGGAGGCAACCGGGGACCGGGGAGACGCGTCATGAAAGAAGCCCTCAGCATTCTCGCCATCGCGCTCGCGGCGGCGTCTCAGGCGCACGCGCAGACGCCGAGCCGGGGCGGCCCGCCGGAAGCGGGCTATGGCTACATCAATTTCGGCGCGGCCTTCATCGCCGACGCGGAACTGGGACTGGAGGAGAGCCGTTTCGGCTTTCCGGGGCCGGTGACCGACGATGTGAGCTTCAGTACGGGGTACACGGCGGGCGGGGCGCTCGGCATTTACATTCCCGAAACGCCGCTCGCCATTGAGGGCGAGGTCTTTTTCATCGGCGGCGCCGATCTGAAGGAAGCGGACGTCTTCGCCGATGTCGCCGCCGCGGCGGGCGCGTTTTTCGCCGACACCGCGACCATCGGCGCGCCGACCGTCGCCTCGTTCCTCAATCTGGTCGCGGACCGTGAACTTCTGCGCGGCGCGCGGGCCTACGCCGCGGCGGGCGTCGGCTATGGCCGCACGCAGTACATTCTCGATGGCGGCGGTTTCGTCAGCCAGGCGCTGAACGATTCCACCTCCAACGCCTTCGCCTATCAGATCAAGTTCGGCGTCGACGCGCCGGTCGCGAACTGGGAGAACGGCGCCTCGACGACCATCGGCGTCGGCTACCGCTTTTTCTCCATGCCGAAGAACACGCTGAACTTCTCCGTCGGCGGCGTCGGCGAAGGGAAGTACACGTATGACTATCGCGTCAGCGTCGTCGAGATGCGGCTGAAGTCGACGTTCTGAGGCGCGCTTACCGTCTCAGCTGAAGCGTCGGCCGCCCGCGATCGCGCTTTTTCGTGCATTCCTCCAGCTGCGCGGCGTAGGTGTCCGCGTTTCGCGCGACGCGCGCCGCGACGGCGCGGAGATCGCGTTTGCGCCGACCGCGCCATGAGCCCTGATTATACCCGCCCCAGCCTTCGTGATAGGCGAGGTATTGTCCGTAGGCGTCGTCCATGTCGATTTTTGAACGACGCTTCGATTCGCGCATGTACCAGCCGACGAAATCGATCGCGTCCTCAAACTTCCCGCGTCGCGCGCCGGGGCGGCCCGTCTCCTTTTGGTAGAGTTCCCAGGTCGGCTCCGTCGCCTGCGCGTAGCCGTAAGCGCTCGATTGACGGCGGAAGCCCGGAAAAACGAAGAGGATGCGTCGACGCGGCGGTTTGGCCGATTGTTCGAACGCGCTTTCCTGCCGGACGATGGACATGGTGATCGAGCGCGGCGCGCCATAGCGCTTTTCGGCCCGCTCGGCGGCGCGCGCCCATGACTTTTTCTCTTTGAAAATCCGGCAGACGTTCTCGACCGAACTCGGCGGCGAGGTCGCGCAGCCGGAAAGCGCGAAGAGCGCGCACAAAAGCGCGGCGATGAGACGTCGGTCGAGGCGCATGGCCGATCCCCCGGGGCGGACGTACGCCCTGAAAACGCGCACGAAAAAGGCGGCCCCGCAAGGCCGCCTTTCCCGAATTTGCAGTACGCCTCGTGCTTACGAGGAGTAGTAGAGATCAAACTCCACCGGGTGCGGCATGGAGCGATAGCGCTGCACTTCCTGGAATTTCAGATCGATATAGGCGTCGATCTGGTCGTCGGTGAAGACGCCGCCTTTGGTGAGGAAGGCGCGGTCGGCGTCGAGCTCTTTCATCGCTTCTTCGAGGGAGGCGGAGAGGCGCTTGATGTCTTTCAGCTCCTCTTCCGGCATCTCGTAGAGGTCTTTTTCCATCGGGTCGCCCGGATGGATCTTGTTCGCGATGCCGTCGAGGCCGGCCATGAGCAGCGCCGAATAGATGAGATACGGGTTGCCCGAAGCGTCCGGGAAGCGCGTCTCGATGCGCTTGCCGTTCGGCGAGGAGACCCACGGCACGCGGATCGCGGCCGAGCGGTTGCGCGAGGAGTAGGCGACGAGAGTCGGCGCCTCAAAGCCCGGCACCAGACGCTTGTAGGAGTTGGTGGAGGCGTTCGCGAAAGCGTTCAGGGCTTTCGCGTGCTTCATGATGCCGCCGATATAGAAGAGGCAGGTTTCTGACAGGCCGGAATAGAGATCGCCGGCGAAGGCGGGCGCGCCGTCTTTCCAGATCGACTGGTGGACGTGCATGCCGGAGCCGTTGTCGCCATAGATCGGCTTCGGCATGAAGGTCGCCGTTTTTCCGTACGCGGCCGAAACCATGTGCACGATGTACTTATAGGCCTGCATGTTGTCGGCCATCTTCACGAGGCTCGAGAACCGCATGCCGAGCTCGTGCTGGGACGGCGCGACTTCGTGGTGATGCTTTTCAGGCTCAAGGCCCATTTCCGTCATCACCGCGAGCATTTCCGAGCGAAGGTCCTGACCGCTATCGACCGGCGGCACCGGGAAGTAGCCGCCTTTGGGCCCCGGACGGTGACCCATATTGCCGCCGTCGAACGAGGTTGAGGAGTTGTACGGACCTTCGGCGCTGTCGATCTTGAACGAGGTGTCGTTCTGCGCGGTGTTCCAGCGCACGTCGTCGAAAACGAAGAACTCCGCTTCCGGACCGAAATAGGCCGTGTCGCCGAAGCCGCCGGACTTCATGTACGCTTCGGCCTTTTTGGCGATGGAGCGCGGGTCGCGGTTATACGGCTCGCGGTTGGCGGGCTCCAGAATGTCGCAGACGACGATGAGGGTCTTCTGCGCCGTGAAGGGATCGAGCACCGCGGTCTCGGTGTCCGGCAGCAGCACCATGTCGCTTTCGTTGATGACCTTCCAGCCGGAGATCGACGAGCCGTCGAACATGGTCCCTTCGGTGAAGAGGTCTTCGTCGGCCATGGACTGGTCCATGGTGACGTGCTGCCACTTTCCGCGCGGGTCGGTGAATCTCAGATCCACGTACTTGATATCTTCGTCTTTAATTCGCTTCAGAATGGCGTCAGCCGACATCGAACTCCCCGTTTCTTAGAGTTTTCGCTCAATTTTGAGCCCGGATGAGACGAAACGCTGAACCGTTCCCGAGCTTTTTGCAAGTGCGAACAAGCGCTGCAGCTGCGCAAATCGTGCGGCTCGACCGCGCGATTACGCGATCTCCAGCGCCCGCCGGAGTTGCACGATAGCATTACGGGAGCGTTCGTCATCCGCGGCCAAGCTCGACGCCAGAGCTATGAGGTCCTCGCGCTCCGCTTCTGTCGTGCGGGCGCGGAGCCGACGGGCGAGCCGTCGCACGGCTTCCTCGGGCGTGCCGCATTGGTCCGCGACCCAACGACCGAAAGCGGTGATTTCAGCGGCTTCGCTTGTTGGAGCGGCGAAAAGTCGTTCGGCCTCTGACGTCAGGGTCGCGATTTCACCTTCCGTCATCGGGCCGTCGATGGTCGCGATGGCGGCGCAGACGCCCGCCGCGGCGAGACGGGGATCATCCACCGCGTCGGCCGGATGGACGCCGGATTTTCGTCTGAAGCCGAACCGTCGCGCGGCCGACTGCGCGTCGCCGACGAGATCCGCCGCTTCGCGCAGCGCGTCCGCCGTGTACCGGGCGCGCCAGATCCAGAAGGCGGCGGCGCTGATGACGCCGATCAGTCCAAGAAGAATGTGCATCGCGTCGCGCTCCCCTGCGGACTGAAAATGCCATGAACCAGCGGTTTTCGGAAGCCGGACTTGCGAAGCCGCGCGGGGCGCGCATTCTCGTCGCCCTTGAAGGACGAAACCCCATGACGAAAGACGCGTTGCTCACCGTCGACGCCATGTATGAAGCCGACCGGCGCGCCATCGCCGCCGGGACGCGCGGCGCGTTGCTCATGGAGCGCGCCGGTCGCGCGGTTGCGGAGGCGGCGGCAAAAATGCGCGCGGGCGAGGGGCCGATCGTGGTGCTTGCGGGCCCCGGCGCGAACGGCGGAGACGGCTTCGCGGCGGCGCGGCTTCTATCGGAGAAAAACATCCCCGTGCGCCTCGCGCTGCTTGGCGACCGCTCGGCGCTCACCGGCGACGCCGCTGTCATGGCCGATCTCTACACGGATGAGCTGTCGCCCTTCGATCCGAAAACGCTGGAGGGCGCGAGCCTCGTCGTCGATGCGATTTTCGGAGCGGGGCTCAACAAATCGGTCGGCGGGCGCGCGCGGGAGCTGATCGAGGCGGTCGCGCGCGCCGAGGCGCCGGTGCTGGCGGTGGACGTGCCCTCCGGGCTCGACGGCGACACCGGGCTCGTGCGCGGCGTCGCGGCGCCCGCGACGCGGACGGTGACGTTCGTGCGGCCGAAACCCGGGCACTTTCTCTTGCCCGGCCGCGGTCTCTGCGGCGTGCTGGAAGTCTCCGATATCGGCGTCTCCGACGACATCGTGGCGGGCCTGCGCCCGCTCGTTCGGCTCAACAGGCCCGCCGTTTTCGCCGACGCGCTGCCGCAGACGCGGATCGATCAGCACAAATATGATCGCGGCTGGGTCGCCGTCGTCTCCGGCGGACGCGGACGAACAGGCGCCGCCCGGCTCGCCGCCATGGCCGCCGCGCGCTCCGGCGTCGGCGCGGTCACCGTGCTTGGACCGTCGGACGCGATACCGGAACTCGCCGCGCACCTTACCGCGCCGATGATTCGCGAGGCGGGCGATGCGGGCGGCGTCGCCGGGTTCCTCGCCGATCCGCGCGTCGGCTCCGTCGTCGTCGGGCCGGGCGGAGGCGTCGGCGAGGGGACGGCGGCGAAGGCGCTCGCGGCGCTGAAATCCCGCCGCGGCGTCGTCCTCGACGCGGACGCGCTGACGAGTTTCGCGCACGACCCGGACGCGCTCTTCAGCGCGACGCCCGGACTGCGCGCGGTGTTGACGCCGCACGCTGGCGAGTTCGCTCGTCTTTTTCCGGATATCGACCCCAACGTCCTCGGCGCCCTCGGCGCGGCGCGCGAGGCGGCGGCGCGGGCGGGCGCGGTCATCGTCCTCAAGGGGCCCGCCAGCGTCATCGCCGCGCCGGACGGGCGCGCGGCGATCAACGACAACGCGACGCCGGATCTCGCGACCGCCGGGTCCGGCGACGTGCTCGCGGGGCTCATCGCCGCAAGCCTCGCCGCGCGGCCGGAGGCCTCGGCCTTCGAGGCGGCGTGCGCGGGCGTCTGGGTGCACGGCGCGGCGGGGGCGCTCGGCGGATTCGGGCTCATCGCGGACGATCTGCCGGCGCTCGCCGTCCACGCCTGGCGCGAGGCGATGGACGCCGCGAAGCTTCCGAGCGGCGCAAAAACGCCCGACGCGCGGAAACCACTGGACGGACCCGGCGCGCTCCGCTAAGCCGCGGCACCGCTTTCGCACGCGTGCGTGCGCGCGGTCCGGCGCGGATGTGGCGGAACTGGTAGACGCAGCAGGTTTAGGTCCTGCCGCCGCGAGGCGTGGGGGTTCGAGTCCCTCCATCCGCACCACGCCCGCGGCCGCCATTCGCCGCGACGGGCCCGATCGCGTTCCTGAAACTCCCGCAAGACGCGCCGGACGTCCGGCCGCGCAAGAATTGAAGAAGGCCAGGCCCCATGGAAGTCGTTGAAAAAAGCACCGACGGGCTCTCCCGCTCGTTCACGGTGAAGGTCCCGCACGAGACCATCGACGCCCGCGTCGTCTCCAAGCTGGAGGAGATCAAGGGTCAGGTCCGTCTGAAGGGCTTCCGCCCCGGCAAGGCGCCCGTCTCGTTCCTGAAGAAGATGTACGGCAAGGGCATGATCGGCGAGGTCGTGCAGGATCTCGTGCAGGAGATGAACGACAAGGCGCTGAGCGAGCGCAATCTCCAACCCGCTATTCAACCGCGAATCGATATGACCGGCGATGTCGAGGCGATCGCCGGCGGCGGGGATCTCGAGTACGAAATGCACGTCGAAGTGCTTCCGGCCATCGAACCGGCGGATGTCGCCGAGATCGAGCTGGAGCGCCCGGTCGCGGACGTGCCGGAAGAAGACATCGAAAAAGCGGTGAAAGAGATCGCCGAAGGCCAGCGCGCCTATGACGAAAAAGACGCCGACGCGGCCGCCGAAGACGGCGACCAGCTCGACATCGATTTCGTCGGCAAGATCGACGGCGAGCCGTTCGACGGCGGCGCGGGCGAAGGTATCGCCCTCGTCATCGGCTCCGGCCAGTTCATTCCGGGCTTCGAAGAGCAGCTGACGGGCGCGAAAGTCGGCGAAGAGCGCGTCGTCAAAGTAACGTTCCCGGAAGATTACCAGGCTGAAAATCTCGCCGGCAAGGACGCCGAGTTCGACGTCTCGGTGAACAAAATTTCCGCGCCGAAAGAGATCGAGATCGACGACGAACTCGCCAAACGCGTCGGCCTCGAAAGCCTCGACAAGCTGAAAGATGCTCTGCGTGAGCGCCTCGGCGAGCAGTTCAAGGCGATGTCGCGCCAGCACGCCAAGCGCGCGCTCCTCGACAAGCTCGACGAAGCGCACGCCTTCGAGCTGCCGAAGTCCATGGTCGAGCAGGAATTCGAGCAGATCTGGAGCCAGGTCGAAGGCGCCGAGCGCGACGAAGAAGACAAGGACAAGTCCGAGGACGAGCTGAAAGCGGAATACCGCTCGATCGCCGAACGTCGGGTGCGCCTCGGTCTCGTGCTCGCGGAGATCGGCAAACGCCACAATGTCGACGTGCCGAGCGATCAGGTGCAGCAGGCGATGATCGCCGAGGCCCGCAAATACCCGGGTCAGGAGCGCGAAGTCTTGGAATTCTTCCAGAAGAACCCGGCCGCCCTCGCGCAGCTGCGCGCGCCGCTCTTCGAAGAGCGCGTCGTCGACCTCATCTTCGAACTCGCCAAGGTGACCGACAAGACCGTCTCCAAGGACGAGCTCTTCAAGGACCCGGGCGAAGACGAGATCGCCGCGGCCTGATCGGGCCGATCTGAGCAATTTCGTAATGAGAATGGCGCGCGGCTTAAGGCTGCGCGCCTTTTTTCTGCGGACGCGGAAACCATGCCTGTTCATCGCCGGTTTGGGTTTCTGGGGCACGGTGGCGCTGAACGGGGGTGACGCTCGGCCTTGAGTCACCTACCTGCCATCTATTCTCCGCCGATCTGCGTCGGCGGCGTCGACCCCGAGGATGACAAGACGATGATGACCGAACGCGATCCCCGCGACATTTACATGAACACGCTCGTTCCCATGGTGATCGAGCAGACGAGCCGCGGCGAGCGCTCGTTCGATATTTACTCGCGCCTCCTGAAAGAGCGGATCATCTTCCTCTCAGGGCCGGTGAACGACGTCGTCTCCAGCCTCGTCGTCGCGCAGCTTCTCTTCCTGGAAGCCGACAACCCGAAAAAAGACATCGCCATGTACATCAACTCGCCCGGCGGCGTGGTGACGTCGGGCCTCGCGATGTACGACACCATGCAGTACGTGCGCCCCGCGGTCTCGACCATGTGCGTGGGCATGGCGGCCTCCATGGGCTCGCTCCTGCTGACGGCCGGTCAGAAAGACATGCGGTTCTCGCTTCCGAACAGCCGCATCATGCTGCACCAGCCCTCCGGCGGCTTTCAGGGGCAGGCGTCCGATATCGAGCGGCACGCCAAGGACATCATCGAGACGAAGAAGCGTCTCAATGAAATCTACGTGTCCCATACCGGGCAGGACTATGATGTCATTGAACGCACCCTTGATCGGGACCACTTCATGACGCCGGAGGCGGCGCTGGAGTTCGGCCTGATCGACAAGGTGTTGGACAAGCGTCCGGGTCTCGGCGACGACGCCTCCGGCGCTGACGCGTAACGGGAAATGCGGGGTTTTAAGGCGGTGTTGAGCGCGCGTGCGCCAGTCTCCGCCGGACCCCGCAGCGGGCGGCACTTGATAGATTGGCGCCCGTCATGCAGCGTAACAGTCCGAATCCCGCTTCGGGCGGCGTAGGGACGCAAACGGAACGCGTCCGCGGCGCCCGCGGACGAGGGACGACGACACGAAGACGAGTGGAGCATTCATGAGCAAGACCGGCGGCAAAAACGGCGATTCGAAAACGACGCTCTATTGCTCCTTCTGCGGAAAGAGCCAGCACGAAGTCCGCAAGCTGATCGCGGGCCCGACCGTTTTCATCTGTGATGAATGCGTCGAACTCTGCATGGACATCATTCGCGAGGAGAACAAATCCTCCCTCGTGAAATCCGGCGACGGCGTGCCGTCCCCGCAGCAGATCGCCAAGGTGCTGGACGACTACGTGATCGGCCAGTCGAAAGCCAAGCGCGTGCTCTCGGTCGCGGTGCACAACCACTACAAGCGCCTGAACCACGCCGCGAAGAACAACGATGTCGAACTGGCGAAGTCGAACATCCTGCTCATCGGCCCGACGGGCTCGGGCAAGACGCTTCTCGCGCAAACGCTCGCGCGCATCCTCGACGTGCCGTTCACGATCGCGGACGCGACGACGCTCACCGAAGCCGGCTATGTCG
>CAYFIB010000017.1:4951-62350 GCA_964342855.1 uncultured Caulobacterales bacterium | reverse complement strand
GTCTCCAGAGCCCGGACCTGCGCCTTCAGCCGTCGTAAGGTCGCTTGTCGCTCCAAGTTGTCATGCCTCGCGAACAGAAATAGCAATGTTCGCTTTATGTTCCTTCGCCGGCCCAACTGGAGTCAAGCTCTTCGCAACCGCTCGTTTGTGAGAGCCAAGGCGCCGCCGCTCAAACGCAGAGCGCGATCGCGCACGTACGCCGCGCGCCCCATATGCCCCCAATAAAATCTCAACGCGCGGAGCGCGGGATTTGCGCGCGGATAAATCATCTGTTTTTGGTAGAGTCGCAATACGGAAAATCGGCTTAGGGATTATGCAGGTTTCGGAGGACGTTGTCGCGAGGGGTTTTCTGTACCCTTCACTGCCAGGGGGCTGACCCTGTCAAGGCTGGACAGCTGGCTGCCCGAACCGGACCCCGCGCCGGAGCAGAAATCGAAACGCCGAGGAGGGGTGGCCCTCATGATCCACCGGGGGGTCTTCGCCCCCACCCCCGCAGAGGCGAGGTCCTCTTCTCCGTATAGGGAGGGGTCAGTGAGCGTTTTGAAAATTTTTGAAGTTCGCCTACGGCGACATACTCTGGCCTTCGAAATCCATGTAGTCTTGAACATCAACCGCGAACGGCGGTCGCATGGAAGCTGACAGAACAATCCTATTGCAGATGCCCAAAGCCGAACCGGCAAAAGTCATTGAGCTCGCGAGAACGATATACTGAGAGCCCCCAATCCGCGCTTCTTTCGGGTTATCAGGAAGCAAGCGCGTCGCTGCGGTTCGTGAACACCATGTCAATCTGCTCTCGAATACGCTCGATAGAAATTGGCTTTGAAACGTAACCGTCAGCCCCGGCGGCGCTAAGCTCGATACGCGCGGCATCATAGGCATCCGCCGTCACGGCGATAATTGGCGTGCGTCGCAACGGTTCATCCAGCTCGCGAATGGCGCGTATGGCGCCGACGCCGTCAAGCTTCGGCATCTGTTTGTCCATGAAGACGAGATCGAAACCGCCGTGGCGCACGGCCTCGACCGCTTCGACGCCGTCTGAAGCGGTTTCGACGTCCGCACCGACATTTCGAAGCAGAAGCGCAAGAACGTCCGCATTCACTGGATTGTCGTCGACCACCAGCACGCGCGCTTCGCCTAATTCGAACTCGGCGACGGTCTGACGTCCGCCGACCGTCGCCAATCGAGGCCGCTTGTCGGTCGACTGACCGCTCGAGCTCGGCGTCGCTGGAATGTTCGCCGTGAAGGTCGCTCCGTCGCCCGGCGCACTTTCGACCGATAAGGTTCCGCCGAGCACTTCGACGATCCTCGCACAGATGGCGAGCCCCAGCCCGACGCCGCCATGGTCGCGCGTGGCGCTGCCGTCAGCCTGCCGGAAGCTTTCGAAGATCGTCTCCTGATGCTCCTTTGCAATGCCGATGCCGGTATCCGAGACGACAACGACAAAGCCGTCGCCGCCATCGCGACAGCCGAGCCTAACATTAATCGACCCGGACGGCGTGAACTTGATGGCGTTGGAGATGAGGTTGGTCACGAGCTGACGGACCAGGCGTTCATCCGTTTCGAACGAACACGCGGCGCAGGGCGAGGAGACGACGAAGTCCAACCCTTTCTCCTCCGCAGAGCTGCGCCACAGTTCCGCCACGTCAACAACCACGCCCGCGACATCCAACGGCTGCGAGTTCACTTCAATACGCCCGGCCTCCATACGGGAGACATCCAGAATATCGTTGACGATCTGGAGCAGCCCGCGGCCGGATTCGTTGACGATACGAATGTAGTCCCGCTGTTTTTCCGGGATATCCTCAGCATTGCTCAGAAAATCCGTGAAGCCGATGATCGCGTTTAGCGGCGTGCGGATTTCATGGCTCGTCATCGCCATGAACTCCATTTTTATCTGGTTTGCTTCTTGAAGATCGACGTTCGTCTTTGTGAGCTCTATATTTTTCTCTTCCAGTTTTTCATTCAGCGTGAACGTAATGCGCTGTGTGCGACGCATCGAGAGATAAGCATACGCCATAAATAAGATGATGAAAGCGCCGAGACCGCTGACCGCCCAGAACGCCATCTGGCGCTGTCGGTCCCGCGCGGCCACAAGCGCGGCGTTCGCCTCCAGTTCGCTGGAGCGCAGTTTTTCGATCTGGAGTTCTTTGTTCGCAAATTCGAACTCCGCATTCAAAATCGCGTAGTTTGCTGACGCGGCGATATCGCGCCCTTGATCCTCAAGGCGCTTGAACGCTTTCTGGTGTGCAAGTGCGAGCCGGTATTCACCGTTTCTTTCATAGATCCGAGCCGCGGCTTCATGTGCGTCTCGATATTGCTCCGTTGTCGATGAAATATCGATCCCGTCAAACACGCCATCAATGGATCGCCGCGCAGCCGGTAAGTCGCCGCGCGCCAGATCGATTTCAGCACGTGCGACGCCGAGCGCTGGCAACCAAGCTTTGGCGTCTTCGCTCTACGCGCGCTCGACGGCCTCGCGATAGGCGACGTCAGCTTCCGCGAGCCGCCCTCTGCGAACTTCTAAAATGGCCATGTTGTCGAGAATGCGCAGCTGTAGGAGGTCGCTTTCAATTTCCTCGGCGCGCGCTAAAGCCTCATCCAGCATCTGCCGGGCGAGGTCGAACTCCTCAATGGCGCGATAGGCGTTGGCGCGATTGTTGAGCGAGACGAGCGCGATCACCGGGTCTTCCGGGTGCGCCTTTTCCGCCTGCTCATAGTATTTGATAGCCCGAGCGTACTGGCGGGCGTTATCATAGAGCGTGCCGATGCTCTGAAGCGCGATCGCCTGATAGCGCGCCTCGCCAAGCCTCCCGAACAATCCGTGTGCGGTCTGGAAACTTTCCAGCGCTTTTCCATCTTCGCCGAGAGCCCGCTGGATGCGTCCGCGAGAGAGGGCGATGTCAGCCGCGAGACGCGATTTCGGATCGTCAATGGCGGCTTCGGCGCGCGTGAGGATCTCCGAGGCTTCCTGCGGACGGCCCAGCCGCGATGTCGCTTCGGCCTGCAGCCAAAGCGCCGTCGCCTCCGCTTTGTGGCGTTCATCGTCATCCAGGATATCGGCCGCCAGCTTTTCCGCCGCTTCCGCGTTGGCGAGCGCTGTCGTAGGCGACCCCATCATGGCGGACTTCGACGCGCCGACCGCTTCTTCGTGGGTTTGCGGGGGAACGCTCCCCAGCGTCGTTTCGGCGACGACGTCGATATCAGCCGGGGCCGCCGGACCGCAGACCGCCAGCGCCGTCGCAAGGGCGACGAACGTAACGCGGAGCGATCTCACGACGATCATGAAAACGGCGCCTCCGGCGGGTCCAAGCGCCCCATTTGAAACGGAAAATTCTTACGATCCGCCGAACGCCGAAAAGAGACGCGGGGGCTCTCGCCCCCGCGTCCCGCGCTTCTGTTCGGAGTGACCTTCGAGAAGCGGAGCCGGCTAGAAGCGGAGCTGGAAACGGGCGCCGCCGGCGACGGATGTCTGCTCGCCGGTCACGGCACGGCTGTTCATCTCCACCTGAGCGAACCCGCTCACCGTCGCACGACCGCCGAGAATGTCCGTCGCATAGTTCCCTTCGGCGACATAACGGCGGGCGTCGGCGAGCTCCGCGTCGCGGGAGACGAGCGCGCGCTCGCCGGTTTCTCGGTTCACCACCTCTTCGGCGGTGATCGTCAGAGCGCCCGCTTCGGCGTGCAGCGGCTGCGCGAAGGAGAGGCGCGCCCGGTCGTTGTCGCCGAAAACGCCGAGCTTCGTCGCCGCCACCTGGAAAGCGGTGGAGGTGAGGCCCTCATCGCCGACCGAGAAGATCGAGCTCGCAAAATCCGTCGCCCGGGTCTTCGCGACCGTCGCCGAGGCCGAGACCATCAGGCCGCGCGTCAGTTCGGCGTTAGCGCCGACCGTCGTCGCGTCGGTCGTCGCGCCGCCTTCGAAATTGAAGGCGCCCGCGCCCTGACCGCCGAGGAGACCTGCGTCTTCCGTCAGCTGCGTGTAGTCGACGCGCATCGTCACCGATGAGGCGACGGCGTAAGAGAGACCGACCGTTGTTGCACTCGCGCGGTAGTCGGCGAGGCCGTTCAGGACGTCGCGGGTCTCGCCCGTCGCTCCGTCCACGTACTCATGGGCGTCGGCGTCCATGGTGTAGCCGGCAGAGACCGAAAGGCCGCCGATGACCGGCGCCGAGACGCCGGCGTAGGCGCCGCCGGAGGCGAGGCCGAGGATCGGGTTCGCGCCGCCGGTCATCCGGTCGTGGTCGGAAGAAAGCGTGAAGGCGCCGCCGGAAGAAAGCGCGAGCGCGCCTTCGCCCTGGCCGAAGCTCACCGAAACGCCGGTGACGGCGTTCTCGACGCGGGCGCCGACTTCAAACGGCAGCGCGTCGGCGCGGTCGATCTCGCGCGGGTCGCGGGCGGTCGCGGCGAAAGAGGCCGTCCACACGCCGTCGCCCATGGCGAAGCCGCCGAGGGTCGGGCTGTCGGCGAACGCCGCAAAGCCCTTGCCGCCCTTGCCGCCCGATGAAATCGTGTTGAGCTGCTGCGACAAGTCGGTTTCGACGGAAGCCGACAGCGCCGCGTTCGGATCGTCGATGGCGTCGATCTCAACGACCTCGACTTCGAAGTCGCGGAAGGTGTCGCCAATATCTTCGAAAACGATGACTTTCGTCCGATTACCGACCATCGATTTCGTGGCGAGCGTGAGACCGGACGCTTCAAGCGTCACCGCCCCTTCGATATTGCGGACATAAAGCGCAGACGGATCAAGAGGTTGCTGCGAGGCTTCGATGTTGAGAAGCCCCCAGCCATAGGTGGCGTCGACGCCTTCGTCGCCGAGGTCGGTCGCCGAGCGCAGCAAGATCTCAGCCGTTTCCTCCGGGTTTTGCGCCAGCCAGTTCCAACGGCTCTGAAGCAGCGCGACGGCGCCCGAGACGATCGGCGCGGCGAAGGAGGTGCCCGAGACGCGGGTGAGGCCGCCCTCATTATCCGAGGTGAGAATGAGTTCGCCCGGCGCGACCAGGAAGCGGTACTTCAGCTTGTTTTCTTCGATGCAGACGCCGTCCGTCAGCAGGCACGCCTCGCCCGGCGTGTTGGAGAAGGACGAGATCTCTCCCGTCGGATCGACCGAACCGACGATGAGGAGACGTTCGTGGGCGTCGAGGCCCCACTCGATATCCGTAGTCTGCTGCACGCCGTCGTTACCGGCCGCTTTTACGAAGAGGACGTCGGCTGCCTTGCTCGCGACATCAGCATCCGCGAACACTTCTCGCCAGTCCTGATGGAAGACGTTGCCCGAGACGCCGAGGGACATGTTGATGACGCTGGCGTTGTTGGAAGCAAGCTCGATGACGCCCGCTTTCACATCATCCCAGCTCGCCGAGAACGTCGCGTCGAACGGGTTGTAGAAGGAGACGGTCGCGTCCGGCGCGACTCCCATGGCGCCGACGCCGTCGTGAGCCGCGCCGAGCACGGAGAGAACCGCCGCGCCGTGGTCCTGGCCTTCGACGAAGTAACCGCCCGCCTTGTGCAGTTTGCCGTCGAACATGGCGACGTCGTTCAGCTGGGTGTCGAGAACGCCGATGCGCACGCCGAAGCCGGAACCCGCCGCTTCGGAGACCGCCGGCGTCCAGCTCGCCGTCGCCATCCAGTGATCAACATGGTCATGGCCGGAAAACGCCATCAGCCGGTCGTTCAGCTCAATGAGGAACATGGCGTAGTGGGTGCGGTCGAAGCCGCCCGCCGCCGTGAACTCGTCCTCGTTCAGGCAGTATTTCGCGAGCAGCGCGTCGACGATCTCGGCGTTGAAGTCGAGGCCGACCGTCAGGGCGGACGCGTTGAAAGCGGCCTCGGCGCTGTCGAGCACCGACTGCAGGTCGGCGTCAAAAGTCGTCCAGTCCTCGCCGAAGGCGTCGAGATTGCCCCAGAAGGCGTCGAGGTTCCCATAGAACGCATCGAGATTGCCGTAGAAGGCGTCGAGGTGGCCATAGAACGCGTCGAGATTGCCGAAGGCGTCGAGATTACGGCCCCAGAACGCGTCAAGGTTCCGTGTACCCCAGAACGCGTCGAGGTTGCCGCGCAGCTGGTCGATATCGCCGTCAAAGGCGTCCAGATTGCCGCCGAACGCATCCAGATTGCGCCCCCAGAAAGCGTCGAGGTTACGGCCGAAGAAGGCGTCCAGGTTCCGGCCCCAGAACGCATCAAGATTGCGACCGCCCCAGAAGGCGTCGAGATTGCCGCGAAGCGCTTCAACCCGCGTCTCTTCGTTCTCAGCAGCCGGCGCCTCCTGCGCCGTCGCGAGGGACGGAGCGGCGTTGGCGAGAGCGATGAGCGCGGCGGTTTTCAGAAGCGTTTTTTTCATGGCGCAGCCCCTTTCGGTACGACGCGACTAAAACGCTTCAGCAGTTTCAGATTTGATAAAAATCTAGGTAAATTTCACTTAACCATAACTTTGTTTGCCGCTTCGTTTATTTTAGTCGTTGCATGATATATTTAACCTTGTCGCTCGCTGTTTTATAAGTGTTTTTTGCATGCTCGATTTCGATTAAAATTCCGCTTTTTTGGGCGGGCGCATGCGGCGGGGCGAAAAAATAATCGGACAAACTTTGAATACGGGCGCCACCGGTTACCACTCGACTTCATTCCGCGATCGCATATCGCCGACGACGGGACGGCTATCCGTGGCGATGGAAGGAAGCAAGACGGACAGCTTACTGAATTCGCCGTCGGTACCCATACGGTACCCGGCGCCGACAGAACTAGAACAGCCGCTATATCACGGCCGCCTAAGTTCTTGAAATTATTGAGAGAAAATGGAGCGGGCGATGCGATTCGAACGCACGACCCTCACCTTGGCAAGGTGATGCTCTACCCCTGAGCTACGCCCGCTCACGACGGCTCGCGCCGTCGAGGGACGCGGTATGGCGCCGGGGAGAATTGAATGCAAGCGCTTTTCTTGCGCTCGACGGCGCTAGGGCGCGGCGGCTATGCCCGCGGCCATGACTGAGCCCACCCCAGACGCCGCCCGATGCGGGCCGCAGGCGCGCCCGCGCGTTTTCGCCGCCCTCGATGCGCTCGAGGCGCCGCACCGGACGCTCGAACATCCGCCGATCTTCACCGTCGAAGAAGGCCGCAAGCTCCGTATTGCGATGGAGGGCGCTTCATCGAAGAACCTCTTTCTCGTCGACCGCAACAAGGCGCTGACCCTCATCGTCGCCCACGGGGAACGCCGGGCGGACCTGAAGGGTCTCGCCAAAGCGCTGGGCGCCGCCGGGCGATACTCGTTCGGCAAGCCTGAGCTGCTGGAGGAAACGCTCGGCGTGACGCCCGGCTCGGTCTGCGTTTTCGCTCTTCTGAATGATCCGGACCATCGCGTCGCGACAGTCGCCGTCGATATCGGCCTCCTCGCAGCGCGGCCGGTCTGGGCGCACCCGCTCGATAACGCCGCCTCGACGGCGATCGCGCCGGAGGACATGATCCGCTTCATTCGCGCTCAAGGGCGCGAGCCGGTGCTGGTCGATATTGAACGCCCGCTTGATCCCGACCCCGACTTGCTGGCGCAGGCGGCGACCGCCACATAGGCGCTGAACAGAACACGCACCCGCGCGAGCCGTCGCGCCGAGGAGACGCACATGCAGATCAATCCCGCTCAAGCGGCGCCCGACCTCATCAAGGATTCCGGCATCGAGACCTTCGGCGACGACGTCATCGTCGCCTCGCGCGAAACGCCGGTGATCGTGGACTTCTGGGCGCCGTGGTGCGGCCCGTGCAAACAGCTGCAGCCGGCGCTGGAGGCCGCCGTCACCGCAGCCAACGGCGCGGTCAAGCTGGTCAAAGTGAACATCGACGAAAACCAGATGCTCGCCCAGCAGATGCGCATCCAGTCGATCCCGGCGGTCCTCGCGTTTCTCGACGGACAGCCGGTGGACGGCTTCGTCGGCGCGGTGCCGGACAGCGATATCCAGAAATTTGTCGAACGCCTCGCCCAGGCGGGCGGCGGCGCCCCGGGCGGCGACCAGATCGAAGCGGCGCTCGCCGCCGCAGATGAGGCGTTCGCCGCGGGGGACCTGCCGAACGCGGCGCAGATTTATTCCGAGATCGCGAAGTTTGATGAAGGCAACGCACCCGCCCTCGCCGGCCTCGCGCGCTGTCGTCTCGCGGAAGGCGATGTGGACGGAGCGAAAGCGGTCCTCGACCTCGTTCCGGAAGAAAAACGCAATGACCCCGCGGTCGCGTCCGTCCGCGCCGCGCTGGAGCTTGCCGGATCCGGCGCCGCCGGAGATCGCGCTGAGGCCGAGGCCGCCGTCGCCGCCAACCCGGACGACCACGACGCCCGCTTCAATCTCGCCGAGGCGGAAATCGCCGCCGGCGCGATGGAAAATGCGGTCATGAACCTTCTGGAGATCGTCGCCCACGACCGCGAGTGGAACGACGACGCGGCGCGCAAAAAGCTGGTGACGGTCTTTGACGCGCTCGGCCCGGCGGATCCGCTGACGCTGAAAGCTCGCCGCCGGCTCTCTTCGATCCTATTTTCGTAAGAGAACGACGGCGCGACCTGCGCTGACACAGCGACCCAAGGAGGCGACCCATGTTTGAGGCGTCGCGAAAAAGGCTCGCGCTGCCGGACGCGATCCCGGTCTTTCCGTTGCCAGGAGCGCTCCTTCTACCGCGCGGACAATTGCCGCTGAACATTTTCGAGCCGCGCTATCTCAACATGGTCGACGATGCGCTGAAGAGCGACCGGCTGATCGGCATGGTGCAGAGCCGATCCGTCGCCGCCTCTGGCGAACGCGGCCCGTTCGATCTTTACCGCGTCGGCTGCGTCGGTCGCATCGCCTCGTTTTCCGAGACCGAAGACGGGCGCTATCTCATCACTCTTCTCGGCCTGTCGCGCTTCGATATTATCGAGGAGATCGAGGCCGAAACGCCTTATCGGCGGATGCAGGTCGATTGGCGGCGCTATTCAGAGATCGACGCCAACGAGCCGGGCCCCGCGGTGATCGCGCGCGACCGGCTTGTAGATCGATTGCGCGACTACCTTGAGCTCGCCGGGCTATCCGCCGACTGGGAGAGCATCGAGAAAGCCGGGCAGGAAACCCTGGTGAATTCTCTCGCCATGATCTGTCCGTTCACGCCGGATGAGAAACAGGCTCTCCTTGAAGCGAGGTCGCTAGAGGAACGGGCCGCTGCGCTGACCGCCCTGATGGAGATGGCCGTCGCCGAGGACGGCGACGACGCCGATGATCGGCGCGCCATGCGGCACTAGAACCGAGCGCTTGCCTCAACGCCTTGCCGCAGCGCCCCGAAATCGGGATTGTGCAGGAAATCGCGCCTGATAAGCGCGCCAAGACCCAACTGGAGACGCTGATGAGCGACGCCCCGGCTTTCGACCCCTCCATCCTCGACATTCTTGTCTGCCCGCAGACGAAATCCCGGCTCATCTACGATGAAGGCGCGCAGGAGCTGAAATGCGCCGCCTCGCGTCTCGCCTATCCGATCCGCGAAGGCATCCCGATCATGCTGCCGGACGAAGCGCGGCCCCTCGATGATGGCGAGGTCGCCGCGCTGGGCGCTTAGAGCGCCAAGCGATAGCCGCCGCTTTCGGTCATCAGGATCGAGACGTTCTGCGGATCGGGCTCGATCTTCTGACGAAGACGGTAAACGTGCGTTTCGAGCGTGTGGGTCGTGACGCCGGAATTGTAGCCCCAGACCTCGTCGAGCAGCACGTCGCGCGACACCGGCTTGCCGCCGGCGCGGTAGAGAAACTTGAGGATGCTCGCCTCTTTTTCGGTGAGACGGATCTTCTTGTCGTCATCCGTCACCAGCATTTTCACCGCCGGGCGGAACTCATAAGGGCCGATCTTGAAGACGGCGTCCTCGGCCTGCTCGTGGCTGCGCAGGTGGGCGCGCAGGCGCGCCAGCAGAACGGCGAACTTGAACGGCTTGGTGACGTAGTCGTTCGCGCCGGAGTCGAGACCGAGGATCGTGTCCGCCTCGGAATCGGCGCCCGTCAGCATGATGATCGGCGATTTGAAGCCGTTCTTGCGCATGATGCGGCAGGCTTCGCGCCCGTCCATGTCCGGCAGGCCGACATCGAGAAGCACGAGATCGATGTGCTTCTCGTCCTTGGTTTTGTCGATGGCCTCATGGGCGGAAGCGAGCGCTTCTACATCGAATTCGTCATGAACGGAGAACTGCTCGACGAGCGTCTCCCGGAGAAGATCGTCGTCATCGACGAGCACGATGCGTTTAGCTCTGGACATGAGCCGCCTCCCTTACGCTGGCTTCCGTTCGTCGCCACCTATAGCCTGCGCCGGGGCGTTGCAAAGAACGTCATGGTAACGGCCGTTGAAACGATCGTGATGAGCATTAACGTTTCGGGCCAAGAGCCTCTCAGAATTCGGGCCGGTCCCGACGGAAAACTGACGACCGGCCTCAGCGCCTTTCGCTGCGCGCTCGGACCGGCTGGCGTCGTTCAAACCAAACGCGAAGGCGACGGCGGAACCCCGGCCGGAATTTTCGAATTGCGCCGCGTTCTCTACCGCGCCGACCGCGTCGCGGCGCCGGAAACGGGGCTGCCGGTCGAGACGATCGGGGCCCATGACGGCTGGTGCGACGATCCGAAAGACCAGGCCTATAACCGCCCGGTGACGCTCCCCTACCCAGCCTCAACGGAGCGCATGGCGCGCGACGATCACCTCTATGATATCTGCGTCATTCTGGGGCATAATGACGATCCGCCTGTTCCCGGAGAAGGAAGCGCGATCTTTTTCCATCTTGCCCATGCGGACTATCGCCCCACGGAGGGGTGCGTCGCCATCAGCGAGGCGGACATGCGCGCGGTTCTCGCCCTATGCGGCCCAGGGGCTGTGATGGAGATCACGCTCCCGAAAGACTAACGCGCCGCCCTCGCGCCGAAGATCGCCGAGCCGACGCGGACATGCGTCGCCCCCAACCGTACAGCCGTTTCGAAATCAGCGCTCATGCCCATGCTGAGCGTTTTCAGACCGTTCCGCTCGGCGATCACCCGCAATAGCCCGAAATGCGGCGCCGGCGCCTCGTCCGCTGGCGGAATGCACATCAGTCCGTCAACTGACAGGCCGAACTCATTGCGGCATGAGGCGATGAACGCGTCGGCGTCAGCCGGCGCCACGCCCGCCTTCTGATCTTCTTCGCCCGTGTTCACCTGCACCAGCACGCGCGGCGACCGACCCGTTTTCTCCATGGCGGACGCGAGCGCGCGGGCGAGCCTGGGGCGATCCACGCTCTCGATAACGTCGAACGTCTCCACCGCCTCGACAGCCTTGTTGGTCTGAAGCGGGCCGATGAGCCGCAGCTCCACGCCCGAATAGGCCTCCCGCAGCTCGGGCCATTTGGCCATCGTTTCCTGAACCCGGTTCTCGCCGAAGACGCGCTGACCCGCCGCCAGAGCCGGGCGGATATGATCGGCGTCGAACGTCTTTGAGACCGCCGTCAACACGATATCTTCCGCCGCGCGGCCCGCGTCCCGCGCGGCGGCGGCGATCGCACTCTTCACGGCGTCGATGCGGTCCTGAACGGTTAGAGAGGTTTCGGTCATGGCGAGTACACGGGGTTTGGATCGGGTTCAGTCTCTACATAGGGCGGCGGCGTCTCTTGCGGAAACCGCCGCGCGGCCCACTTTCGCAGCCAGCTTCATCATCACGGACGCCGCGCGCGGGTTTGACGCAGCGAGCGCCATCGCCGCCGCGCCGCCGGGAGCGGCGCTGATTATTCGGGATTACGAGAGGCCCGACCGCGAAGGGTTCGCATCGGAGCTCATCAACATCGCGCGAGAGGCGGGCCTCTATTCTCTGCTGGCTGGAAACCCGGTGCTGGCGGACGGGTTGGGCGCGGACGGCGTTCATTTGCCTGAAGGTCTCGGCGACCACGCCGCGCACGCCAACCGCCTAGGTCTGCTGGTGACGATTTCGGCCCATTCCGGCCCCGCCGCCTCGCGAGCGGCGCGTTTGGGCGCGGATGCGGTGCTGGTTTCGCCCGTTTTCGAAACGGGAAGCCACCCTGGCGCCCGCTCCCTCGGCCCGTTCGCCGCTGGTCAGATCGCCGCAATGACGCCAGCTCCCGTCATCGCGCTTGGCGGTGTTGACGCTGAAACGGCGCCACGACTGCTGGGAATGGGGTTCGCCGGTATCGCCGCTATTTCCGGGTTTCATCCGTAAGCGGCTGAATGGCTCAGAAGCGGATCGAGCTTTCGAAGACCAGAGCCGTCGACTCTTCGTCGCCGCCGAAATCGACGGGCTTACGCGCGTCAACGAACTGCGCGGCAGCGCCGATCGTCACGCCCGGCCCGAAGACATAGGTGACGCCCGCCTGCGCGAGAGAAGTCTGGCGCCGCGCGATGGGGTCGAGCGGGTCGGTCGTGCGCAGCTGGTCGCTGTCGGACTCCCCGTACCCGAGCATGAAACCCCATTTCTCGGTTTCGTAGGTGACGCCCGCGTCGAAGGCGAGGTAGCCGTCTTCACTTTTGCGCAGACCGGCCGTCGAATTCTTGATGGAGCCGCCGAGCGTCAGGCCGCCATAGGCGAGATTGAGGCCGACGGCGTAGCTCTCATATTCGTCCGCGATCGACCCCAGCGTGTCCGACTGTTCGTCGGCCGTGACATAGCTTGCGCCAAGTCCGAACACGATCCGCTCGCCGATCAACGGCAGCGGCAGGTCATTCTCATAATAGACCGCCGTCTCGAGCACATCGCCCCAGCTCGGACGTTCCGCGACGCCCGGCGTGAAGAACACGAGGCCGTCGCCATCAGCGCAAATGGAGTCCGCGCAGTCCGCCGCCTCAGGCGAATACGAAACGCCGAGCTGCAGACCGCCCAGAACGCCGCCTAGGAAATTGCCCGGCGGCAGGAAGGTGACCTTGGTGGCGTAGCCCGAGAAGTCGTTAACCGTATGAACGTCGTTGAGGCCGGTGAGATCCGACCGCCAGTCGTTTACCCCGACGGCGGCGAAAATGGTCGGCGACGTCACCGCGAGCTGCCGGCTGACGCCGCGGTCCCGCCCGACATAAATCTCGCCGAAGCCGCCGCGCGCATAAGCGTAGGCCGCATCCAGAGAGGCGTCGCCCTCTTCGCCAAAGATCGCGCCGTCACCGCCGATGAGCAGCGAGGAATACCGACCGCCGCTCCACCAGCTGGCGGGGCTGTCGGAATCAATGCGCGCGCCGGCACCCAGACCGAGCTCCAGACCGCTGTCGAGAATGGTATAAGCCTTGGCGTCGAGACGAATGTCGGCGTCAACCGGCTTCGCTTCCCGCGAACCGCCGGTCGCGCCGCCGACAACGACGGTCGCCTCGCCTTTGAGTTCGAATTCAGGTTCCTGCGCCGCCGCTCCTGCGACGAGCGCGGCCAGTACGCCCAAAGACGCGCTGATCCCGGAAACCCTCGACATGGCCTTCACTCAGTCTCCCCCGGCGGCTTCCCGCCGAACCGTTCCTTCCGGAAAGCTCTAGCATCCCGCGGAACGCGCTTTTGCGCGCTGCACCCCAAAAACGCGAAGCCTCGGCGCACGTAACGATTAGAAACATATTCGTGGCCGGTTTGAGGCGGTCAAGGAGCGCGCGCCCGTTAGTTTTCCCTGCGATTGTCTCTGTCGTCGGTTGTGGTACCACGGCCACGACCTCAGTGACGTTTTCTTGAAGAAAGGCGGCCGGTCGATGTCTCGTCCAGGCGTGTTCCAGCTTATGAATTCCACCCCCGTTCGCCTTGCGCTCGTCGCCGGCCTCGCCGCCGCTCTCGTCGCCTGCGGCGGCAATAACAACGGCGCCTCGAAAATCGCCCGTGATGTCGGCGTGCCGGACTATTCCGTCGTCACGCGTTCCGGCGTCGAAACGAGCGTCAACCGCTTCCTGTGGACGGCGACGCTGGAGACGCTCGACTTTCTGCCGATCTCCTACGCTGACCCGTACGCCGGCCTCATCGTCTCCGACTGGCATTCCGACCCGAACGCGCCGAACGAGCGCGTGAAGACGAACGTCTACATTCTCGATAAACGTCTTCGTACGGACGCAGTTCGCGTCAGCGTCTTCCGTCAGGTCCAAACGCCCGCCGGTTGGGTCGACGCCGACGTCGCCGCCGCGACCGCCCGCGAGATTGAAAACGCCATCCTGACCCGCGCGCGCGAGATCCGGCTCAACACCGTCGAGTAAGAGCGGACGCGGAGGAGAAACCCTTGTCCCGCTACAATCCGAAGACGGTCGAGCCGAAATGGCAGGCCGAGTGGACGGCCCGAAAAAGCTTCGAGGCCGCCGCTGACCCGTCGAAGCCGAAATACTACGTGCTCGAAATGTTTCCGTACCCTTCGGGGCGGATTCATATCGGTCACGTGCGCAATTACGCCATGGGCGATGTCATCGCGCGGTACAAACGCGCGCGCGGCTTCAACGTTCTCCACCCCATGGGCTGGGACGCTTTCGGCATGCCGGCCGAGAACGCCGCCATGCAGACCGGCTCGCACCCGGCGAAGTGGACCTATCAGAACATCGAGATCATGCGCGGCCAGCTGCAGCGCATGGGCCTCGCCATCGACTGGTCTCGTGAATTCGCGACCTGCGATCCGGAATACTACGTCCACGAACAGCGGATGTTCCTCGAGTTTCTCGAAAAGGGTTTCGTCGAGCGGCGCAGGAGTTTCGTGAACTGGGACCCCGTCGATTGCACGGTGCTCGCGAACGAGCAGGTGATCGACGGCAAGGGCTGGCGTTCCGGGGCGCCGGTTGAACGGCGCGAACTTTCCCAGTGGTTCCTGAAGATCACGGACCGTGCGGACGATCTGCTGGAAGAACTCGATCGCCTCGAGGGCTGGCCGGACAATGTCCGCCTGATGCAGAAGAACTGGATCGGGAAATCCTCTGGCCTCAAGATGACGTTCAAGTACGTCGGCGAGAAACCAGCGACTTCGGACGGGCTTGAGATCTACACGACCCGGCCCGACACCCTGTTCGGCGCCTCCTTCTGCGCCGTTTCGCCGGACCACCCGATCGCCAAAGCGTATGCGGAGACGAACGCGGACGCCGCGACATTCATCGCCGAGTGCCAGGCCGCCGGCACCTCGGAAGAAGTGATCGAGCGCGCCGAGAAGAAAGGCTTCCGCCTGCCTTTTGAGGTCGCACACCCGTTCGTAGACGGAACGACCCTGCCGGTCTTCATCGCGAACTTCATCCTGATGCACTATGGCACGGGCGCGATCTTCGGCTGCCCCGGTCACGACCAGCGCGACCATGATTTCGCGACCAAGTACGGCCTCGACATCATCCCCGTCGTTCTGCCGAACGGCGAAGACCCCGCCTCTTTTTCGGTCGCGGACGAGCCGTATGTCGGGCCCGGATCGATCTTCAATTCCGACTTCCTCGACGGCTTAGCCGTGGACGACGCAAAAGCGGACGTCATCAAGCGCATTGAAGCGCGCGGCGAGGGCGAAGGGACCACGAACTATCGTCTGCGCGATTGGGGCGTCTCCCGCCAGCGCTATTGGGGCTGCCCGATCCCGGTCATTCACTGCGAGACGTGCGGCGTCGTCCCTGTTCCCGCCGACCAGCTGCCGGTGAAGCTTCCCGAAGAAGCGGACTTCTCCGAACCCGGAAACCCCCTCGACCGGCACCCGACATGGAAGCACGTCGACTGCCCGGCCTGCGGCGCGAAAGCCCGCCGGGAGACGGACACCTTCGACACTTTCATCGATTCCTCCTGGTACTTCGCCCGTTTCGCTTCGTCGCCGGAAGACAAACCAACCGACCCGGCGACGGCGGATTACTGGCTGCCGGTCGATCAGTATATCGGCGGCATCGAGCACGCGATCCTGCACCTTCTCTATGCGCGCTATTACAGCCGCAACATGAAGGACTGCGGCTGGCTCTCCGTGGACGAGCCCTTCGAGAACCTGTTCACGCAGGGCATGGTCGTGCACGCGACCTATAAGGATCCAGACGGAAACTGGCTGTTCCCTGAAGACGTCATCATCGAGGGCGAGACGGTGAAGCGCGCTTCCGATGGCGCGCCGGTCACGGTCGGCGCTATCGAGAAGATGTCGAAGTCCAAGAAGAACGTGGTCGCTCCGGAGGAGATCGCCGAGCAGTACGGCGCCGACGCCGCGCGCTGGTTCATGCTCTCGGACTCCCCGCCCGAGCGCGATGTCGAGTGGACGGCCTCCGGCGTCGAGGGCGCCTGGCGCCTCATCGGCCGCATCTGGGACGCCGCCGACGCGGGTCGCGACGCGCTGAAAACCGTCGATATCGCCGATGCGCCGGAGACGGACGGCCCCGCACTCGAGCTCCGCCGCGCCGTGCACGGCGCCGTCGCAGGCGTAACCGACGACATCGAGCACTTCCGCTTCAACAAGGCGATCGCCCGGCTCTATGAACTCGTGACCGCAATCCGGAAGTTTGACGGCTCCGGCGTCGGCGGAGCCTTCGCGCGCGCCGAGGCGCTCACCGCCCTCGCCCGTCTCATCGCGCCGTTCACGCCGCACCTCGCCGAGGAATGCTGGTCGGTCATCGGCGGAAACGGCCTCGTTTGCGACGCACCGTGGCCGGAGGCCGATGAAAGCCTCCTCAAATCCGACACGATCACCCTGCCCCTGCAGGTGAACGGCAAGACCCGCGGCGAGGTCGTCGCGCCCGCCGACGCCGACAAGGACGCGATCGAGAAAATCGCCCTCGCCGACCCTGCTGTCGCGCGCTTCACGGAAGGAAAAACCGTCCGTAAAGTGATCGTCGTGCCGGGCCGCATCGTGAACGTGGTCGCCTCGTGAGAGCCGCGCTCGCTCTCTGCGCGGCGCTCGCGCTTGCGGGTTGCGGCTTTCAGCCGATGTACGCGACCAACAACGCGGCGGCGACGAGCGCGGTCTCGCAGCTCGCTCTCGGCGCCGTCGACGGCGCCGACGAGGCGACCCGCGCCTTTCGCGACGCGGCGCAGGGGTTCTTCCCCGCCGACGAAGCGAGCGCCGCCTATCGGGTCGAGCTCGGCCTCGACGGCCGTCGACGTTTCGTCAGCGTGCAGCTTGATAACTCCACGACGCGGAACAACTACATCCTCCGGGCCAATTGGCGGCTGATCGATGTCGCGACCGGCAATGTTCTCACCCGCGGCGAGTCCGAGGCCACCGCCTCTTACTCCATCCTCGACGCGCAGTACGCCGCCTATGTGAGCGAGCAGGACGCCGTGCGCCGCGCCGCGGGCGTCGTCGCCGACGATATCGCGCGAGAAGCCGCCGCCTATTTCGCGGCCTCCGGCGCCCAATGACCGCGATCAAGGCCCGCGACGCGGACGCCTTTCTGAAACGTCCGCCTGCGGAGGCAGTTCTCATCCTCATTTATGGGCCCGATCAGGGCCTCGTGCGAGAGCGGGCGAACGCCCTCGCCGCCTCCATCGCGCCGCCGGACGATCCGTTCAACACCGTCTCCCTCGACGAGGGAGAGGTGAAAGCCGAGCCCGCCCGTCTCGCCGATGAGGCGGCCGCCCTCTCCTTCTCCGGTGGTCAGCGGGTCGTGCGGCTTCGCGCTGGCGGCGAAGGCGGAGCGCTCGCCCCTGCGGTTGAGACTTTCATCAGCGACGTCGCCTCCGGCGCCATGAAATCGAACGCCCTCGTCATCATCGAGGCCGGGTCTCTTTCGAAATCGTCAAAGCTCCGCAAGGCCGCCGAAGGCGCCAAGGTCGCCGCGGCGATACCGTGCTACGAAGATGCGCCGACGGATGTTCGCGCCCTCGCCCAATCGGTGCTGAAAGAAGCGCGCCTCGCCATCGAGGATGACGCCGCAGTTTATCTCGTGAACGCCCTCGGCGAGGATCGCGGGATCACGCGATCGGAAATTGACAAGCTGGTCCTTTATCTCGGCCCCGGCTCCGGCGCGACGGCGAGCCTCGCCGATGTCCGCGCGGTATTGGGCGGCGAAGCGGCGCTTGACGCTTTCGAGATCGCCGCGGCCGCGTTTGACGGCGATGCGGCGTCCGTCTCGAAGGCGCTATCAACGGCGCGCTCGTCCGGAGCGTCATCCATCGGCCTCCTTCGGGCGCTTCAGCGCGCCGCAGGGCGGCTCTATCGCGTGCAGGCCGCTGTCGCGGACGGCCGTCCGCCCGCGGAGGCCATGAAATCCCTCCGCCCGCCCCTCTTCGGCCCCGAGCGGGACGCCTTCGCCGGACGCCGCCAACGCTGGCCCATCGAAAAGCTCGACATCGCTGAACGCGCCCTCGCCCAGGCCGAACTTGATGCAAAAACGACGGGCTCGCCGCAGACCGAAATCGTTGAGCGCGTGGCGTTGCGGCTGGCTCGGCTGGCGGGTCGGTGAGATTGCGCGTGCGTGCGTCCTTCGTGACGCCGCCTGCGGCGGCTCCTCAGGACAAAGACTGCACCAAGCTTCGTCCTGAGGAGCCCGCGGAATGCGGGCGTCACGAAGGACAGCGTTTAAGAACTATCTAGACGGACGAATCCAAAAGCCGCCGACAGACATCATCGAGCTGCTCGAGCGTCAGATAGCGGATCGTCACCGACCCGCCTTTCTGCCCGTGCGAAAGATCGACTTCGAGGCCGAGCGCCGCGGCGAGATCAGCCTCTAGCGCGCGGGTATCGGCGTCCTTATGCGGACGGACGCTCGTAAGCGAAGCGGGCTTGGACTTGACCGCCCCGTCGTTCGAGGCGCCCTCCTCCGGCGCCACGGATTCTTTTGCGAGCCGCTCGGTTTCCCGAACGGAAAGGCCGCGATCGACGACGCGGTTCGCAAGCGCCTCCGGGTCCGCCGCGGACAGGATCGCACGCGCATGTCCCATTGAAAGCGCGCCGACGTTCACCTTGTCGCGAACCGAGGCCGGCAGCTTTAGGAGCCGCATCAGATTGCTGACATGGCTGCGGCTCTTGCCGACGGCTTCGGCGATCTCGTCCGGCTTGTGGCCGAAATCCTCGACGAGACGCTGATAGGCGGCGGCCTCTTCCAGCGGGTTGAGGTCCGACCGCTGAACGTTCTCAACAAGCGCGATTTCCGCCGTCTGGCGGTCATCCAGCTCGCGCACCGTAATCGGAACATCATGCAGTCCGGCCCGCTGGGCGGCGCGCCACCGGCGCTCGCCCGCGACGATCTGGTATCGCGCATCGCCTTTGGGCGCCGGGCGAACGAGGATCGGCTGCAGGAGACCCTGTCGCTTAATGGACGCGGCGAGCTCGTCGAGAGCGGCCTCATCGAACATGCGGCGCGGCTGATCCGGGTTCGGCGCGAGATGTTCGATCGGCGCCGTTTCCGATCCGAGGCTGACGGACGCTTCTTCAACGCTGTCGTCTTCTGGCGCGGTGTCCGCGAGGAGGGCGGAGAGACCGCGACCGAGACCCTTTTTCGGTTTCGCCATCACGCGGCCTCCGGCGCCTTCAGCGCTTTTTCGCGACGGATGACTTCGCGAGCGAGGCGGATATAGGCCTGACTGCCGGCACACTTGTAATCATAGACGAGGGCGGGCTTACCATGGGACGGCGCCTCGGAGACGCGGACATTCCGGGGAATGACGGTCTGGTAGATCTTCTCGCCGAAGTGTCCGCGCACGTCTTCCTCAACCTGCTGAGAGAGATTGTTGCGCTTGTCGTACATGGTGAGCACGACGCCTTGCAGTTCCAGCCCCGGGTTCGTCTTTGTGCGCACCAGATCAAGCGTCCGCATCAGCTGCGACAGGCCTTCAAGAGCAAAGAACTCCGTCTGCAGAGGCACCAGCACGGCGTCGGCCGCCGTCATCGCGTTCAGCGTCAGGAGGCTGAGGGACGGGGGGCAGTCGATCAGCACGTAATCCGGGCCCGAGGGGAGGGCGCGCACCGCGTCGCGCAGGCGGAAATGCCGCCGCGGCGCGTCGATGAGCTCGATCTCAGCGCCTGACAGATCGACGCTGCCGGGCGCCAGCCGCAACCCCGGGATCTCCGTGTCGATGACGATATCGGAAAGCGACGCTTCGCCCGACATGACGTCGTACATGGTCGCCTTGCGGTCCACGGCGCCGACGCCGAAACCGGTGGAGGCGTTTCCTTGCGGGTCGAGATCGATCACCAGCACCTTCTCGCCGACGGCGGCGAGGGCGGTGCCGAGGTTGATCGTGGTCGTCGTCTTACCGACGCCGCCTTTCTGATTGGCGACGGCGAGGACGCGCGGGCGGATCGCTTCGGGTGTCTGAGGCGCGGGAGGCAAGGTTGCGAACCTCCAAAATCGCGGCGTCCGGGTTCGTGACGCTCGGGTGCTTTCGGTGCTCGAACATCCAAGATTTTGCGGCCTCGGTCAATTCAGCCTCTACATCTTGTCCCTTCGGCAGGATCAGCACCGTTTCGGGGCCGCACGCGCGCGCCGCATAGCCGAGAAGCTTCGGCAAGGCGGCGAGGGCGCGGGCCGTCACCACATCGGCGACGGGCAGCTCCGCCGCCTCGATGCGCTCGTTGCGAATGGCCACGTTGTCGAGGCCCATGGCTTCGGCGGCGGCGGCGAGGAAAGCCGCTTTCTTGCCGGTCGATTCGACCATGGTGACGGAGACGCCGCGGTCGGCGAGGGCGGCCGCGAGTATGAGCCCCGGGAACCCAGCGCCGGAACCGAGATCGACAAGGGTTCGCGCATCATCGGGGATCAGCGGGAGCAACTGAGCGCTGTCCGCGAAATGCCGCGCCCAGCGTTCGGGCAGGGTAGAGCGCGCCACGAGATTGTGGATCGGCGCCCATTCCATCAGCACGCGGTCATATTCAGCGAGGCGGTCGCGCACGGCTTCGGACAGGCCGAAATGGGCGGCGAGGGGGGCAGGACCGTCGATTTCGTTCAGAGGCATGTCGCTCACGAGGCGGCGCGCCCTGCCCGGCGGACATGGCCCGCGACGAGAGCGAGGGCGGCGGGCGTCACGCCCTCCAGGCGCCCGGCCTGACCGAGGGTCGCCGGCTTGCCCGCGGCGAGCTTCTGGCGCGCTTCAGCGGAAAGGCCGGGAATTTCGCCATAGTCGAGGTCTGCGGGCAGCTTCAGGCTTTCATCGCGCTTGAAGGCGAGGATGTCGGCCTCCTGCCGGTCGAGATAGCCGGCGTAGAGCGCCTCGGTCTCCACCTGCTCGCGCACCGCGGGGGCGAGGTCTCGGAGCGCCGGGAACAGCGCCTCGATCTGATCGGGCCGCGCTGCGGGGAGGGCGATCAGGTCCAGAACCGAGCGCCGGCGGCCGTCCTGATTGACGGCGACGCCTTCGGCCCGCGCCTCATTAGGCGTCACGTTCGTCTCGCGCGCCCAGCGGAGAGCCTCTTCAACAGCAGTCTGTTTCACGTGGAACGCCTCGGATCGCTCTCCGCCGACGAGCCCGAGTTCGATCCCGCGCGGCGTCAGGCGGCGGTCGGCGTTGTCCGCCCGCAGGGTCAGCCGGTATTCGGCGCGGGAGGTGAACATCCGATAAGGCTCGGTGACGCCGCGGGTCACCAGATCGTCGATCATGACGCCGATATAGGCCTCAGAGCGGTCGAACAGGGCCGGATCGGCGCCGCCAGCCCGACGCGCGGCGTTGAGGCCGGCGACAAGACCTTGCGCGCCCGCCTCCTCATAGCCCGTCGTGCCGTTGATCTGGCCCGCAAGGAACAGGCCCGGGGCCGCCTTCACCTCCAGCGCCGCTGTCAGCTCCCGCGGGTCCACATAGTCATATTCGATTGCATAGCCGTGGCGGATGATCCTGGCGTTCTCCAGCCCGCGGATGGTGGCGATGAACGCCTCCTGAACCGCTCGGGGCAGGGAAGTGGATATGCCGTTCGGGTAGACCGTCGGGTCATCGAGGCCTTCGGGCTCCAGAAACACCTGGTGCGCCTCGCGATCGGCGAACCGGACGACCTTGTCCTCGATGGACGGGCAATAGCGCGGGCCCCGCCCGGCGATGGATCCGCTATAGACCGCCGACGAGCCGAGATTTTCCTCGATCACCCGGTGCGTCGCCGCATTGGTGTGGGTGACCCCGCAGGAAATCTGGGGCACCTCGATACGGTCCGTCAGGAAAGAGAAGGGGACGGGCTCCGCATCCGCCGGCTGCATCTCTAGAGCTTCCCAATCGATGGTGCGACCATCCAGACGGGCGGGCGTGCCCGTTTTCAGGCGACCCATGCGAAGGCCGAGGCCGTAGAGCCGGTTCGACAGTCCGATGGCGGGCGCGTCCCCGACGCGCCCGGCGGGCGTCCGTTCCTCGCCGATGTGGATGAGACCTTTCAAGAACGTGCCCGTTGTCAGCACCACCGCCGCCGCGCCGAACCGGCGCCCGTCGCCCGTTTCGACGCCGCAGACCGCGCCGTCGGCGCCGATGATCAGGTCCTCCGCCGCGCCCTCCTCAATCTCGAGGTTTGCCTGCTCTGCGAGCGCTTCCTGCATGTGGCGGCGGTAGAGCGCGCGGTCCGCCTGCGCGCGCGGACCCCGCACGGCGGGGCCTTTCGACCGGTTGAGAAGGCGGAACTGGATGCCGGAATTGTCGATGACCCGGCCCATGAGACCATCGAGAGCGTCGATCTCCCGCACGAGGTGACCTTTTCCGAGCCCCCCGATAGCGGGATTGCAGGACATCTCGCCGATGGTCGACTTTTTATGGGTAAGCAGGAGCGTCCGCGCCCCCGCACGCGCCGCAGCCGACGCAGCTTCGCAGCCGGCGTGCCCGCCGCCAATGACAATGACATCCCAGGATTTCATGGCGCGTAGATAGTGGAGCGGAGGCGTTATGGAAACGTCTCCCGGCGCACGCGTTTCACGTGAAACGCGGCCGCCTATTTCCCGATGCAGAACCCGGCGAAGATCGCGTCGAGCACATCTTCGACATCCACGGCCCCTGTGATCCTCGCGAGGTGTCGCGCCGCTAGCCGCACATCTTCAGCCGCCAGCTCCGGCGCGGTCTGGAGCCTATCCAGCCCCCGTTCCAATGCCTCCTGAGCCGCCCGAACAGCTTCAGCGTGCCGCGCGCGGGTGAGGGCGGGCGCATCGCCCAGAGACACGAGGTCCGATGCGCGGCGGGCCAGCTCACTGAGGAAAGGGTCCAGACCGGCGCCGGTAGTCGCCGAAAGGCCGAAAGAAGCCGCCCCCAGCTCGTCGCCGCTGAGGTCGGTTTTGTTCAGTACCACCAGATCGTCCGTGGGGGCGAGCGCCGACTCCCGCGCTTCTCGAGCCTCTGCGCCGTCGAGCACCCGCACGCGAATGTCTGCATCGCTCGCCCGCGCCCTCGCGCGTCGCACGCCTTCCGCCTCGATCAAGTCGGTCGCGTCCCGGTCACCGGCCGTGTCGGCCACGATCGCGAGTACGCCGCCGAGATCGAGCCGCGCCTCCAGGACGTCCCGGGTCGTGCCGGGCGTATTGGTGACGATCGCCGCCTCGTGACCCACCAACGCATTGAAAAGACTGGATTTTCCGGCGTTTGGCGCGCCGATCAACGCGATGGAGACGCCGTCGCGCATGGCGCGCGCCCGACGGGCGACGCGCAGTGCCTCCTCCAGCTCCGTAAGCAATTCCCGCATGACCGGTTCGGCGCGTTCGGCGATCGCTTCGGGCACATCACCCTCGTCGGGAAAATCGATGGCCGCCTCCAGCGGCGCCGCGGCGGCGATGAGGCGCCCGCGCCAGTCCTCCGCGCGCGCGGACAGGGCGCCGCCCATCTGAGCCAACGCCTGACGCCTCTGCGTCTCGGTCTCCGCGTCGATAAGATCGGCGATCCCCTCGGCTTCGGCTAAATCAATGCGTCCGTTAGCGACCGCGCGCCGGGCGAATTCTCCGCGCTCGGCGAGGCGCGCGCCGGCGCTCAGCGCTGCGGCGAATAGCGCATCGGCGACCGCGGTCGACCCATGCAGCTGAAGCTCCACCACATCTTCGCCGGTGAAACTTTTCGGGGCCGGGAAGACGAGCACGACGCCGTCGTCGATGACCTCTCCCGTCGCGTCCCGGAGCGTTCGAAGCCCTGCTCGCCGCGGGTCCGGCAGCGATCCCGCAAGCGTTCGGCCCACGCGCAGCGCCTCAGGTCCTGATACTCTGTATACGGCGACGCCAGCCCGTCCCGGTGCGGACGAAAGCGCGATGATCGTGTCCGTCGTCATGAAATCAAGGCCTGGCTTAGGATTTTCCTTCCCCGCCCGAGCCGCGCATGGCCGCCGCCATCATCTTCTGGAACTGGTCCATCCCGGATGCGCCCGCCGTCATCATCTGAGAGAAAAAACGCTCCGGGTCGGCGAGGGTATCGAGATTGTCTTTTGTGCGCCGCTTCAGTTCATCGACCAACATCCCGTTCACCGGCTCCAGATCCGGAAGCCCGAAGAACGCCCGCGCTTCCGCCGGGGTGCAGTCGATATCGATCGTGACTTTCATTTCGGCCTCCTTCGGCGCTGCGGCGCCGGGTTGGCGAACGCGCTTCCAAGTTTGATATACCTCGCGACGCGCAACTCGAGGGAGACGCCAGAATGGGCGACACACTCCGCATCTCCGCCCCAGACGGCGAGTTCTCAGCTTATAGATCGGCGCCGAAGGGCGACGGTCCAGCCCCCGGCCTCATCATCATCCAGGAAATCTTCGGGATTAATCCGTTCATTAAACAGGTCGCGGACCATTATGCGGCCAAGGGCTTCCTCGTTTTGGCGCCGGATCTGTTCTGGCGGCTGGAGCCCGGCCTCTCCCTCAACCCGGAAACCGAGTTCGAGGCGGCTCTCGGCCTCATGACCCGGTTCGATCAGGATAAAGGTCTGGAAGACATCCAGACGACCATCTCCGCCCTGCGCGCCGACCCCGGGAGCAACGGCAAAGTCGGCGCAATCGGATATTGCCTCGGCGGGCGCCTTGCGTTTCTGACCGCGACCCGAACCGATGCGGACGCGTCCGTCGGCTATTACGGCGTCGGCATCGAGAACTTCATTTCGGAGAAGGCGGCGATCTCGAAGCCGCTGATGCTGCACATCGCCGGCGAAGACGGGTTTGTTCCGGACGACGCCCAGAAAGTCATCCACGAAGAGCTGGAGCCCATCGATTGCGTCGAGATCCATGACTACCCGGAGCGCGACCATGCGTTCGCGCGCTGGGATCACCCCGCAGCCTATCACGAAGCTGACGCGAAACTCGCCGATGATCGGACCCTGGACTTCCTGACGTCCCATCTCGCCTGAGGCCAGAGAACCAACGGAGAAAATCGATGCGCTTTCTGTTCGCGTTGAGCGCGGCTGTCGCCGCCTGCGCGCCATCTGACGGCACGCCCATTTCGCCTAGCGACGTCTCTGATACGTCCGCGTCCATCGTCGCGCGCGCGGGCGTCCCGGCGTTCTTCGATTGCCTCCGCGAGAACGATCTCACCATTGTGTCGGCGCATCGCGGGGGTCCGCGCCCCGGCTTTCCGGAAAACGCCATCGAGACCATGGCGGATGTTCTGAAATCAACGCCGGCCATCATGGAGGTCGATGTAGCGGCTACATCGGACGGCGAGCTTGTCCTTCTCCACGACGATGATCTCGACCGGACGACCACCGGGACTGGCCCGATCGCGGATCGTCCCTATGCCGACGTGTCGAAGCTGCTTCTTGAGGACAACACCGGCGACCTAACCCAGTTTCGGGCGCCCACGCTTTCCGAAGCGCTCGATTGGTCCGCCGGGAGGACCATTCTGCAGATCGATTTCAAGCGGTCGGTTCGGTATGAGGACGTGATCGACGCGGTGCGCGAGGCGGGCGCCGAAAACCGCGTCATTTACATCAGCTATACGCTGGCGCAGGCGCGACGACTGAACGCTCTCGCGCCGGACGCCATGCTGTCGGTCGGTATCGAGACGATTGATGATCTGGAAGGCGTGCGCGCCGCAGGCATTCCGCTCAACCGCGTTGTCGCCTGGACGGGGACACAAGCGCCGAACGCAGAACTCGTCGCCGCGCTTCAGGAAGAAAGCGTTGAATCCGCCTTTGGAACACTGGGCGGACGCCGTTCTATCGACAATGCGATCGCTGTGTCCGGCGATGAGCGCCGCTACTGGGATATCGCAGAGCTTGATGTTCGCGTGATCGCCACGGACCGTCCGCGCGAAGCTGCGGCCGTGTTACCGTCAGCGGACGCATGCGGTATCGATTTTCTGGACTGACGCCTGTCAGGTGTTCATCGACTCGAAGAATTCGCCGTTCGTTTTGGTGTGGCGGAGCTTGTCGAGCAGGAATTCGATGGCGTCCGTCGTCCCCATGGGTGCGAGGATCCGGCGAAGGACGAAGACCTTCGTGAGGTCGGCTTTCTGAACAAGCAGGTCTTCTTTCCGAGTGCCGGATTTGGCGATGTCGATCGCCGGGAAGACCCGCTTGTCGGAGACTTTCCGATCAAGAACGATCTCCGAGTTACCGGTGCCTTTGAATTCTTCGAAGATGACCTCGTCCATTTTCGATCCGGTCTCGACGAGAGCCGTCGCGATGATCGAGAGGCTGCCGCCTTCCTCAATGTTCCGCGCGGCGCCGAAAAACCGTTTCGGCCGCTGCAGCGCGTTGGCGTCCACGCCGCCGGTCAGCACCTTTCCTGAAGACGGAACCACCGTGTTGTAGGCGCGACCAAGGCGCGTGATCGAGTCGAGCAGAATGACGACATCGCGGCCGTGCTCCACAAGGCGTTTCGCTTTCTCGATCACCATCTCGGCGACCTGAACGTGGCGCACCGCGGGCTCGTCGAAGGTCGAGGAGATGACCTCGCCTTTCACCGATCGCTGCATGTCCGTCACCTCTTCCGGACGCTCGTCGATCAGAAGAACGATCAGATAGCATTCCGGATGGTTCGCCGCGATCGAGTGGGCGATGTTCTGCATGAGAACCGTTTTACCGGTCCGCGGCGGCGCGACGATCAGCGCCCGCTGGCCCTTGCCGAGCGGTGCGACGAGATCTATCACGCGCGCCGAATAGTCCTTGCCCGGCTTCTCCTCGATCTCCATCTGCAGGCGCTCATCAGGATAGAGCGGCGTCAGGTTGTCGAAGTGGACCTTGTGGCGCGCTTTCTCCGGCTCTTCGAAGTTGATGGCGCCGACCTGAAGCAGCGCGAAATAGCGCTCGCCATCTTTCGGAGACCGGATCTCGCCCTGGATCGTGTCTCCGGTTCGGAGCGCGAAGCGGCGGATCTGCGCCGGCGAGACATAGATGTCGTCGGGTCCCGGCAAGTAGTTCGCCTCAGGCGAGCGGAGGAAGCCGAAGCCGTCCGGAAGCACCTCTAGAACGCCGCCGCCGGTGATCTCCTCATCGCGCTCGGCGAGCTCTTTCAGGATCGCGAACATGATGTCCTGCGTCCGGAGCGCCGAGGCGTTCTCCACATCAAGCTCCTCGGCGTAGGCGACGAGCTCGGTCGGGGATTTCGCTTTCAGCTGGTCAAGCGTGGTTTCGGAGATGGGCATGGAACCTCGGGGGAGACGGATTGATCCGCAATGGGCTCGGACCGCAGGGCGGTCGCCGCGATCGGGAACTGGGCCGCTGCGCCTCGCGGCGCGACAGTATGGGTTTTAAAGCGGTTTGAGGACGGTCGGAGCGCTGTCGGGCGCTCAAAGGAGAGAACTTTAGTATGGGCGCATTTCGCCCGCCGTCAATCGATCTCAATCAGCCGGCGTCAAAACGGGCGCAGAACGACCAGAAAAACGATGCCGATGAGAAGAACGAACGGCGCCTCGTTGATGATCCGCCAGAACCGATCGGTCTTCGGGCGCTCGCCCCGCTCGAACGCTTTCTGAGACCGCACGTAGAAGCCGTGGACGGCCGACAGAGCGACGACGAGAGCGATCTTCGTATAGAGCCACCCTTGAGAAAGATAGGCCGGGTTGGCGACCACGAGCGCGATGCCGAGCACCCAAACGGCGACCATCGAAGGGTTGATGATCCCTTTGAGCAGCCGACGCTCCATGATCCGGAATGTCCGATCCGCTTCGCCGCCCCTTTCGCTTCCCAAATGATAGATGAACAGGCGTGGCAGATACATCATGCCCGCCATCCAAGCGATCACTGCCAGAATGTGGAGCCATTTGAGAATTAGGTAGGTCATGGATCGATCCAGGTGATCTGAGCGCCTGTTAAGAAAGTATTAAGTAAGCTTAATAAAGTCTTAACATTTCTATTGTTTGGTGGGCTTCGTGGAGAACCGCGTTTTCAACGAAACGGTCGATTTCCTCAATCCGACAAACCGTTCTCCAAGCAATCTCGGGAAACCGTGGAAAACGTGCTGGGTGCGCCGTTATCTCTCGCAAGATTTAGCGCCATCAGCTGAGGAAAGTGCGGGAAAACTGTCAGGAACGAGATCGCCCACATGATTTTCCCGAGGCTCACGGCGCCGAAAAACGAGGGCGAAACTCACGGGGTTTTGCGCAGGCTGACGGGTCTGTCATAGCTCGACGCGAACTCGACCCGGTTTCGGAGGATTTTCCACGGTTCATGGTGGATCTCACGCGAGCCCGCCCGCTGATGGCGGCGTCGACATTCTTCCACGTTCATCTCGTGTCCGACGCGACGGGTGAAACGCTGACCGCCGTTCTGAAAGCGGCGATCTCGCAGTTCGATAAGGTAAGCGCGATCGAGCACATCTACGCGCTGGTTCGCTCGCCCGCGCAGCTTGATCGCGCGCTCGTCGAAATCGAGGCTTCGCCGGGTCTCGTGATGTATACGTTGGCGAAACCGGACATGCGCCGCCGCCTCGAAGTCGCCTGCTCGCAGCTGCAGGTGCCGGCGATTTCGGTGCTCGACCCGGCGCTCGCCGCCTTCGCCGGTTTCCTTGGCCTCGAGCAGAGCATGAAACCCGGCGCCCAGCATTCGCTGGACGATGACTATTTCAAACGGATCGACGCCCTCGACTACACGCTCGCCCATGATGACGGGCAGTTCGGATGGGACCTCGATACGGCTGACGTCATTTTGCTCGGGCCGAGCCGTACGTCGAAAACGCCGACCTGCATGTATCTTGCGAACCGCGGCATCCGCGCTGCGAACATCCCGCTGGTGCCGGGCGCGGAATTGCCGGCCCAGCTTTTCGAGGCACGCCGACCGCTGATCGTCGGGCTCTACGCGTCGCCGACGCGACTTCTGCAGATCCGAAAAACCCGGATCGACAATATCGGCTCATCCTCGGAGACGACGTATCTTTCTGAAGAAGCCGTGCGGCGTGAAGTCGTGGACGCCAAGCGTCTCTATGAACGGAACGGCTGGCCCGCCATCGACGTCTCACGCCGGTCAGTGGAAGAAACGGCCGCGTCGATCATCACGGAACTTTCCGCCCGGCGACATGCTGCGGGAGCAAACGCGTGACCCGGCCGATAATCCTGGCGTCGAAAAGCAGCGCCCGGCGCGCCCTGTTAGCGAGCGCAGGCGTTCCGCATGAAGCCGAAAGCTCCGGCGTCAACGAAGATGAGATCAAGGCGCGTCTCGCCGACGCGCCGATCTCTGAAGTCGCGATGGCGCTCGCTGAGGCGAAGGCGATCGCCGTATCGCGCCGCCGACCCGACGCTCTCGTGATTGGCGCTGACCAGATTCTGGAGCTCGATGGCCGCGCGTTCGACAAGCCGATGGACATGGCCGACGCGAAAGACCGCATAGAGCTCATCTCCGGAAAAACGCACTTTCTGCGAACAGCCGTCGCGGTGGCCGAAAACGCGCGGATAGTCTGGCGCACCGAAAGCGCACCGGCCTTAACAGCACGCAACCTGAGCGATATCGAGATCGACCGATATCTCGCCGATGTCGGCGAAGGTATTCTCGAAAGCGTCGGGGCCTACCAATTGGAAGGGCCGGGCGCCCGCCTGTTCTCCGCCATAGACGGCGCTTACACGGATATTCTGGGCCTTCCCCTGCAACCTCTTTTCGAGTTTCTCCGTACGCATGCCGACCTTCCCTATTGACCCCGAGCGCCCGCCCTTCGCGGCGATCCTGGGCGATCCTGTCGCGCAGTCTCTGTCGCCCGCTCTACACGCGTTCTGGCTGCGCAGCCGCGGGGCTAAGGGCGCGTACATCGCTGTTCGAACGCCTGCGGATGATGCATCTTTTGAACAGCACGTACGCGCGCTTCAGGCGCTCGGCTGCCGCGGCGCGAACATCACCAAACCTCACAAGCTGCGGGCGTTTCAGATCGCGGATGTAAAGTCTGAAAGATCGAAGCTCGCCGGCGCGGCCAATATGCTTTCTTTCCGCCCGGACGGAAAAATCCATGCGGACAATTCCGACATCATCGGCGTCTCCTCTCCCGTCTCGAAGGTTTTCGAGGACGGAGAGCGCTTAAGAACGCTCATCATCGGCGCAGGCGGCGCAGCTGGCGGCGCGATCGCGGCGCTGAAAGGCCGGGCGGACATACTGGTGCGGAACCGAACCCAAGCAAACGCCGAAGCGCTCGCCGCCTCCTTTCAGGCCGAGAACATCCGCGCGGCGATAAGCGCCGACCTGACGCCGGGGTCGTTCGACCTCATCCTGAACGCCTCCAGCCTCGGCATGACGGGAAATCCGCCGCTGGAGCTTGATACAGCGCTCCTCGCTCCGAACGGCGTCTTTTTTGACGCCGTGTACGCGCCTCTCGAAACGGCCGCGCTGAAACAGGCGAAGGACGCGGGCGTGCGGACGATTGACGGCCTGGACATGTTGATCGCGCAGGCGGGCGAACCCGCCCGGGAATGGTTCGGCATAGAGCCGCCGGAAAAAAGCGAAACGCGGGCGTTTCTCGAAGATTATCTGGGAGCGTCGCAATGACCGTCATCGTGCTCACCGGCTCCATCGGCATGGGAAAATCCGCCACCGCGAAACTTTTCGCCGATGAAGGCGCTCGGGTCTGGGACGCCGACGCCGCCGTGCACAGATTATATGAAAAAGACGGCGCCGCGGTGCACAGCATCGAAGCGATCGCGCCGGAAGCGATCCGTGACGGCGCAGTAGATCGCGCGGCGTTGAGCGCAGCGATCGCCAAGGATGCGAGCCTCCTGAAAAAAATCGAAGCGGTGGTGCATCCGCTGGTCGCCGCCGACCGGGAAGCCGCCCTCGCGGACGGGGACCCGTCGACGCCTATCGTTCTCGACATTCCGCTTTTTTTCGAAGGCGGCGGCGCGGCGGGTGCGGATGCGGTCGTCGTCGTGACGGCCCCGGACGAGGTTCGCCGCGCGCGCGTTTTGGAGCGGCCCGGCATGAGCGCCGAAAAGCTCGATTTCATCATTTCGCGCCAGACGCCGGATACGGAGAAACGCCGCCGCGCCGATTACATTATCTGGACGCACGATGGCCTGGAGCCCTCGCGGGAAGCTGTCCGCGCCATATTGCGCGATCTCGCCTTGCGGGCTGGCTGAACCCGCCGAACCTCGCTAGCGAAAAGACATGCGGGAAATCATTTTCGATACGGAAACGACAGGCTTTAACGCCGAGGCGGACGACCGGGTCGTTGAAATCGGCGCGGTTGAGCTACGCGACGGGGCCGTCACCGGTAACACGTTCCACCGGTATGTGAACCCAGAGCGGGACATGCCCGAGGGCGCCTTCCGCGTGCACGGATTGTCCGCGGAGTTTCTCTCCGACAAGCCGGTATTCGCCGACCCGACGGTGGTCGACGCGTTTCTGGAGTTTGTCGGCGAAGCGACTCTGGTCGCGCACAACGCGACCTTCGACATGCGGTTCATCAACGCCGAACTCGTGCGTCTCGGGCGGGATCGTCTGACGAACGAGGTCGTCGACACCCTCGCCATCGCCAAGCGCAAATTTCCGGGATCGCCCGCAAGCCTTGATGCGCTCTGCTCGCGCTTCGCCATCGACACATCGACACGCGAACGCGACGGACACGGCGCATTGCTCGATTCCCAGCTTCTGGCGGCGGTTTACGTCGAGCTCACAGGCGGCGCGCAGGCGGGTCTTCGCCTTGATGCGGGCGGCGACGACGATAGTACGGGAGACGGAGGAGATCGGCGCCGACGCATCGGCGCGCGCCCGACCCCGCTGCCAGCGCGCGGCACGGATGAAGAGCGCGCCGCGCACGCCGCCTTTATTGGAGAGATGGGTGACGCGGCTCTTTGGAACCGCGTCTGAGCTTTACGCGTTGCCGACGGCGCCCTGCGCGCCCGGCTGACGCTGACGATAAAGCGCGACGAAATCGATCGGGTCGATCAGCAGCGGCGGATAGCCGCCATCGCGCACGCTATCGGCGATGATGCGACGCGCGAACGGGAACAGCTGGCGCGGGCACTCGATGAGAAGAAGCGGTTCGACCTGCTCCGGCGGCACGTTCTGCAGTTCGAAGACGCCCGCATAGACGCACTCCACGATGAAGACGGTCTGCTCTTCGCGCTTGGCGGTGGCGCGGGCGGTCAGCTCCACCTCAAACTGGTTTTCACCGAGATTGCGGGCGTTGATGTCGACCTGCACGTCCATGTCGGCCTGTTGGCCGGCGAACTGGAACGAGTGCGGCGCCTGCGGGTTTTCGAAGGACAGGTCCTTCACATACTGGACGAGCACCCGGAGGGCGGCTTGCTGGTTCTCACCGTTTGGCGGCGGCGTCGGGGTCTCGGACATGATCGGGGTCGCTTCTTTCGACGGAATTCAGGAAGGGTCGCGAGCTATCACGCGCGCCGCCATCGAACAAGCAAGCCTACCGGCGCTCTATATGAACGAACGTCATCTCGCCGCGCTCCATGCGCGAGCGGATCCAGTTCAGCGCGGATCTGCCGATCGCGACGCGCACCTGCGGGACAAGAAGCAGAAACCCGAGAGCATCCGTAACGAAGCCGGGCGTTAAAAGAAGCGGCGCTGCAGCCACAAGCAGCGCGCCATGCACGGCGGGCTCAACCGGCGGGCGACCTGCGTCCATATCGGCGCGAAGACGCATGAGCGCGTCGGCTCCCTGAATGCGCAGGAGAACCCCGCCGAGAACGGCGGTCGCGATGCACAGCCCGATGACCGGGAGCGCGCCGATGACCGAGCCCGCCTTAATCAAAAGAAAGAGTTCGATAAGCGGCGAGCATATAAGAAGGATGACGAGCGCGAGAGCGGTCATAAATCTCCTGAGCGGTGGCGCGCGTGCAAACAGCGCTTATGCTCATATATACCGGCCGGACGCCGGTTTAAGTCTCAGCCCCGGAACGCGGCAGAAACGATCAAAGGACCATGGACCCCATTACGATCATATTCGCGCTGATCGCGGCGTTCTTCATGTTCCGCCTCGTGTCGGTTCTCGGAACGCGCACCGGCCATGAGCGACGCCCGGATTTCGAGCCCTCGGAGCCCGCGCGCCACGACGCGCCAACCGATAACGAGCCCGTTCCGCTTCGTCCGGTGACGACCGACGCCGGATTTCCCGGCGCAGAAGCCGTTCTGTCTGCTGATCCGGATTTCGATGCGGATACCTTCCTCAACGGCGCTCGCGGGGCTTACGAGATGATCGTCACCGCGATCGCCCGCGGGGATCTTTCCTCCGTGCGCGCCTTTATTGCACCGAAGGTGCTGGAGGCGTTCGAAGCTTACATTTCGGCGCGCGAAGGCCGCGGGGAAACGTCCGAAGTCCAGATCATCGGCGTCGATGGCGCGAAGATCGACCAGGGCGGCGTCCGCGACGGCGTCGTGCGCATTGCGGTCGCCTTCCGCTCCGACCAGACACGCGTGACGCGAAACGCCTCGGGCGAAGTCATTTCCGGCGATCCGGCTCGGGTCGATCTGGTGAGAGACCGCTGGACGTTCGAACGCGATGCGCGGTCGGACGATCCGAACTGGACGCTGGTCGCGACCGGCGCCGGCTGACCCGCCCATGGTCATCGAAGTCAAAACACGCGGACGCAGACCGAAGAGCGGCGGCGGCGTTTTCGTCATCATTCTGTCGGGGCTGGTCGTCGCCGTCGCGGCGCTGATTTTCGTTTTACGTTCGCAGCCGAGCGCGCCTCTCGGGCCGCGCTATCAACCGACCTCGTTTGATTCCGTGCCCGGCTGGATCGGGGCGGACGTCGCGGGCGCTGTCGCGCCGTTCGCTCGGTCGTGCACGGCGGGCGACGGCGCCATGTCGAAAGACGAGGATTGGTCGGCGCCCTGCGAGGCCGCCGCCCTTCTCCTGCGCGCGGGATTGACGGAAGCGGCCGCACGCTCGTTTTTCCGAACGCATTTCACGCCGGTGGCGATTTCGCAGGTCGATGAAGAGAGAGCGTTCTGGGGATCGCTCACCGTCGAGCGGGACCGGGGTCTCGTCACCGGGTACTTCGAACCTATCTACGAAGCCGAGCGCGCGCCGACGGCGGAGTTTACTCAGCCTGCGCTCGATCTTCCGGAGAACTATGTCAGCGTCGACCTCGGCAAGTTCGTGTCGGACCTGCAGGGTCGCTCCATCTCCGGGGTGGTGCGTGACGGGCGCCTTTCGCCCATCGGCGCGCGGGAGGACATTCTACGTGACGGCGTGCGGGGCGCGGAGCCCATCGCCTGGCTTCGGCCGACCGACCTGTTGTTCCTCCAGATTCAGGGCTCCGGGCGGCTGCGCCTGCCGGACGGCGCCAGCCTGCGCATCGGCTACGCCGGGAAAAACGCGAAACCGTACACCGCGGTCGGGCGCGTGCTGGTTGATCGCGGCCACATGAAGCTCGAAGACGTCAGCATGCAATCGATCCGGGCGTGGTTTGATGCGAACGCCGCCGAAGCTGAAGGCGTCATGAACGAGAACGCCTCCTGGGTGTTTTTTCGCCCGCTCGACGATTTACCGGACCCGGAGGGCGGGCCGATCGGCTCCCAGGGCGTCCAACTCGAGGCCATGCATTCCGTTGCGGTCGATCGTCGGCACACGCCCCTCGGCGCGCCGGTGTTTGTCGCGCTCGACGGCGAGGCGGCGGATCTCTCCGGGCTGTTCATCGCGCAGGATACGGGCGGCGCCATCACCGGTCCCATGCGCGGGGATCTCTTCATCGGTTCGGGCCCCGAGGCAGGCGCCATAGCTGGTCGTCTGAAGGCGGAGGGCCGGTTCTATCTGTTGCTGCCGCACGCCGCCGCCGCGCGTCTCGCTGAAGGCGCGTGACCGATGGCCCGGCGCAAGGGCCTCTCGTCGGAGGACGACGCGCTCTGGCGCAAGGTGACGACATCCGTCACTCCGCTCAAAAAGCACGGCCTTCCCGACATCCCGAACTCCTCCGTGCACGCTGCGCCACCGGCGGGTCTGTCATTCGCTGAGCGGCGGATGGAGCGCGCCATTGAGCGTCTCGTCAAGGACGGGCCCGCGCGCATTGGCACGGACGCCTCGACCTCGCCGGTTCGTTTTCAGGCGGATCGCGGGCTGGAGCGGCGCATCAAGCGCGGTCTCGCCCCGATCGAGGCGCGTATCGACCTGCACGGCATGACGCAGGACGAAGCGTATCGGGTGCTGGTTTCTCGGCTAACTTACGCAGCCGCCGAGGGAAAGCGCTGTGTCCTGATTATCACGGGAAAAGGCGTCTTCGGACGAAACTTCGAAGATGAAGGCCATGACCCGCTGTCGGGCGGCCGTGGCGTTTTAAGGCGCCAGTTTCATCGCTGGACGTCGACGCCGCCGCTCTCGGGACTCATCATCGGCGTTCGCGAGGCGCACGCCAAGCACGGTGGCTCCGGCGCGTTCTATACGTTCCTGAAGCGGAATAAGTAGCAGGCTCAGCCAACGAAGTCGCCGATGACTTCGCCGAGCGTGCTGCCCTGCCCGCGATATTTGAGGACCGGCTCCGGCACGGCGAAGCCGCCAAGCACGGAGACAGAACCGGCTTTGCCCGCCCGCATGCGCTTGACGATCTCCAGCCAACGGCCTTTGCGGTCGCTCTCGACCTCGAGCTCCAGAACCTCCGCGGGCGAGCCGTCGCCAAGGCGGATGGAGCCGGTCTGGAAGCTCAGCTTGCGGCGTCGGGCGTAGTTCTCGACGCGCGCGAGGGTCGGCGCGGCGCGGTCGCCCCGGTCGGCGGCGGCGATGAGGACGAGGCGGAGAACCGGCTTGTCGTCCGCGTACTGGTCACGCACGCCCGCGGCGATCATGTCCGAGCCGATAAACTGACGCGCGATGGTGCCCCACCAGCGGGAGGGGTCGACAGGGATGAACCCGGCGATGCGGGCCTCGCCGTTCGCCCAGGTGCGTACATCGTCCGGCCACGGCGTGTCGTCACGCGGCGCGACATAGACGAAGCGCGTCGCTTCTTCCGCGCCGCCCTGTTCGAACTCCGGCTCGACGATGAACAGCTCTTCATTGCGGAAGGCCTGCTCATACGGAAGCACGACGCCGTAAACCGGGCGGGTGCGGGCGGAGCCCTTGATGGTGTTGGTGACGACCAGTTTGTTGTCGTCGCCGACGCGGCTCTGCACGGTCCGGTCGGCGTCCAGCGCCTTGGCGGACATGTTGAGGAAATCGCGCACGGTCGCGCGCTCATCGCCGAGAGACCGGACGCTGACGCCGTCTGCGGCGTAGTTGGCGAGCGCCGACGAACAGGCGCGCTCGGCGTCCGGCGATACGAAAATGTCCGTGATCTGCGACGTCCAGCGTTCCTGCTCGCGCTGAAGATCCATCAGCGAGCCGTTGTCGGAGCGTCGCGTCAGCGCGCCCGCGGCGTCGAGGAAACGGCCATAATTGAGAGCAAGCCCGCGGCGCGCCTTTTCCGGCGTGAAGCTGGATTCGTCACGCTGGCGCACGTGTTCGATCGGCACGGCGAGGCAGTACTGATCTTTGGCGAGCGTTTCGCCGAGGATGGCGACGCCGGGATTGCGCGCGAGAGCGGCGACGGTTTCCGGCACATAGCCCGAGCGCTCATTGAAAAAGGGAAGCAGCGCGCGGTCGGCTTTGCCCGAGAGCACCGCGGCGATGGCGTGCTCGGCGGTCGCCTGCGGGCGATCCTCCGCTTTCGCGGCCCGCGCTTCGAAACGTACGCCGTCATGATCGCGCAGCCGCCGGAAGGCCAGCGAGCCTAGGCCGTGGCGACCGCCATGATAGGCGACGCGGAGCGGAATGTTGTCGTTCGCTTTTTCGCGCGCCATGACGAAAACCCCGTAACCCCAGTTAACGGGAGTTTACCAAGAACTGGGCGAATCGCCAGCGCCGCGTGCGATTTCGGTTTAACCCGGCCTCAGAGCCAGCCTCAAAGAATGAATTTCGAGAGGTCGGCGTTGGCGGCGAGGTCGCCGATGCGCGCCTCCACATAGGCCCGGTCGACGGTGACGGTCGTCCCGCCGGCGTCGGTCGCCGTGAAGGAAACCTCGTCGAGAACCCGTTCCATCACGGTCTGCAGCCGCCGCGCGCCGATATTTTCAACGCTTGAATTCACCTCGGCGGCGATGTCGGCGATCGCTTCGATCCCCTCCGACGTGAAGTCGAGGGTGACGCCTTCGGTCGCGATCAGGGCTTCGGCCTGCTTGATGAGGCTTGCTTCGGTCTCGGTGAGAATGCGCACGAAGTCCGAGCGGTCGAGGGCGGAAAGCTCCACCCGGATGGGCAGGCGGCCCTGCAGCTCCGGCAGGAGATCGGAGGGTTTCGCCAGGTGGAAGGCGCCCGAGGCGACGAACAGAATGTGGTCGGTCTTCACCGGCCCGTATTTGGTCGAGACGGTCGAGCCCTCGATAAGCGGCAGGAGATCGCGCTGCACGCCTTCGCGGGAGACATCGCCGCCGCGCTCGGCGGTGCGGGCGATCTTGTCCACCTCGTCGAGGAAGACGATGCCGTCGTTCTGGGTCCGGTCGAGGGCGTCGGCGGTGATCTGGTCGTCATCGAGCAGCTTGTCGCTTTCTTCAGCGATCAGCGGTTCATACGCCTCCGAAACGGTCGTTTTCTTCTTTCGCGTTTTCCCGCCGAAGCCTTTGCCGAGCATGTCGGAGAGATTGATCATGCCCATCTGGGCGCCCGGCATGCCGGGGATGTCGAAAGTCGGCAGGCCGCCGCCCGCTTCGCGCACCTCGATCTCCACCTCGCGGTCGTCCAGCTCGCCGTCGCGCAGCTTGCGGCGGAAGCTCTCGCGGGTCGCCTCGCTCGCCCCGTCGCCGACGAGGGCGTCGAGAATGCGCTCCTCGGCGCCGGCGTGGGCGCGGGTCTTCACCTCGGCGCGCTTTTCCTCGCGCACCATGCCGATGGCGATCTCCACGAGGTCGCGAACGATCGAATCGACGTCGCGGCCCACATAGCCGACCTCGGTGAATTTGGTCGCCTCGACCTTCAGGAACGGCGCTTTCGCGAGCTTCGCGAGGCGGCGCGCGATCTCGGTCTTCCCGCAGCCGGTCGGGCCGATCATCAGGATGTTTTTCGGCGTCACCTCGTCTTTGAGCGGGCCTTCGAGGCGGCGTCGGCGCCAGCGATTGCGCAGGGCGATGGCGACGGCGCGCTTGGCGTCCTTCTGGCCGACGATGAAGCGATCAAGCTCGGAAACGATTTCGCGGGGGGAAAGATCAGTCATGCGGGCCGATATGGGAGGATCGGCGCGAATATGGAAGCGGGGCCGGGCGTCGCGCCGCGGCTTTCTTCTGATGCGGACTTCTGGGGTTGGCGTTTGGTCCGGCTGCGCGCTGACCCTAAGCTCGCCTCTGCGCCTAGCGCTCGCCATGGGGAGCTTTCATGAAACGTCTCGGATATCTGACCGTGATCGGTCTTGTCGTTCTCGCCGCGATCATCGCCGTTCGCATCGCCATCCTCTCGGGCGCCATCGCCGCGGAGCCGGAGGCGGAGCCCGTCAACGAGGACCGCGCCGCCTTGATCGCCGGGCGCCTCGGCGAAGCGATCCGGATCAAGACGATATCGACAGGCGATATTCGGTCATACGATTCCGGAGCCTTTGAAGAATTCCACGCCTTCCTCGCCGAGGCCTATCCCGCCGCCCACGCCGCCATGGAGCGCGAAGTCGTCGGCGGCAAATCGCTGCTCTTCCGCTGGCCGGGTTCCGGAGAGGCCGCGCCGATCATTCTCCTGGCGCACATGGACGTTGTTCCCGTTCAGCCTGGGACGGAAGAGATCTGGGAGCAGGAGCCGTTCTCCGGGGCGGTCGTCGAGGGCGCCGTCTGGGGGCGCGGCGCGCTGGACGACAAGGCGTCCCTCATCGCGCTCATGGAGGCGTTCGAAGCGCTGGCGGCGGAAGGGCTTCGTCCGCGCCGGGACATTTATCTCGCTTTCGGCCATGATGAGGAGATCGGCGGCAAGAAGGGGGCGGGCGCGATCGCCGCCCTGCTCGCCGAGCGCGGACTTCGCTTCGCCTGGTGTCTCGACGAAGGCTCGGCCATGGTCCCGGGTCTGCTGGCGGACCCGGAGCGCCCCGCCGCGATCATCTCCGTGGCCGAAAAGGGCTATGTCTCACTGCAGCTGACGGCGACGGGCGCGTCGGGCCACTCCTCCGCGCCGAGCGGGGAGCTCGCGGTCTTCCGCCTCGCCCGCGCCCTGAAGGCGTTGGAGGATAATCCGTACCCGATGGAGCTGAAGGGCCCGGCGGCGGACCTGCTGAAGGCGCTGGCGCCGGAGATGACGGGCGCGAAGCGATTCGCCATCAATAATCTGTGGCTCACGGGCGCGCTTGTCGCGTCGAGCCTCAGCTCCGAACCCGCCTTCGACGCCATGACGCGCACGACCATCGCGCCGACCATGCTGCGCGCGGGGCTCAAGGACAACGTGCTGCCGCAGAGCGCGACCGCCGTCGTCAACTTTCGCATCCATCCGCGCGACAGCGTTGAAAGCGTCATCGAGCGAACGCAGGAGATCGTCGGCGAGGATATCGGGATCTCCATCTGGCTCGACGAGGCGACGGATCCTTCGCCCGTTTCCTCGACGGATACGGACGGATACCGGGCCCTCGTCGCCGCCGTGCAGGACGTCTATGGCGACGATATCCTCGCCGCGCCCGGCCTCACCATCGGCGGCACGGACGCCAAGCACTATGTCCCGCTCGCAGACGCCGCCTATCGGTTCCTGCCCATTACGTTCCGCGGGGAGGACACCAAGCGTCTGCACGGGAACAATGAGCGCGTCATGATCGACGATCTCTACCGCATGGTCCGCGTCTATGAGGAGTTGATCCGCGCGGAAGCGGGTTGAACTCAGCTCTCAATCTTTTCAAGCGTCAGATTGTCGTTCGTATAGACGCAGATCGAGGCGGCGATGCCCATCGCTTTGCGGACGATGTCCTCCGCTGACAGATCGGTCTCATTGAAAAGCGCCCGGGCGGCGGCGCGGGCGTATTCCCCGCCGGAGCCGATGGCGACCAAGCCGTCTTCGGGCTCCAGCACGTCGCCGACGCCGGAGAGGGTGAGCGTCGTCTCTTTATCCGCGACGATCATCATCGCCTCGAGACGGCGCAGAGCCCGATCCGTCCGCCAGTCTTTCGCAAGCTCCACGCAGGCGCGGGCGAGCTGGTTCGGGTGGCGTTCGAGCTTCGCCTCCAGGCGCTCCAGCAGCGCGAAGGCGTCCGCCGTCGCCCCGGCGAACCCGGCGACGACGCCGCCGTTCCCGATCCGCCGTACTTTCTTCGCATCGCCCTTCATCACCGTCTGGCCGAGGGAGACCTGTCCGTCGCCGCCGACGCAGACGACGCCGTTGCGCCGAACGGCGAGAATGGTGGTTCCGTGCATAAGGGGGGCGTCGGCCAAAGCGGGTCTCCGTGCGGGTTCGAAAAATCAACGGCTCTCATCTATGTTCTTCCGTCCGAAGGAGAAACCGCCATGAGCGAGACCGCCACCCGCGCCGCCACCATCGAGCGCCGCACGAAAGAGACGGACATCTTCGTCGCCCTCGATCTCGACGGGACCGGCGAATACGATGTCGAAACCGGCATCGGCTTCCTCGACCACATGCTGGAGGGCTTTTCCAAGCACTCCATGATCGACCTGAAGGTCCGCGCCGAGGGCGATCTCCATATCGACATGCACCACACGACCGAAGATGTCGGCATCTGCATCGGCATGGCCGTCGCGAAGGCGCTCGGCGAGGCCGGCGGCATCCGACGCTTCGGCGCGGCTTACGTGCCCATGGATGAGACGCTGACCCGCGCGTCCATCGACATCTCCAAGCGCCCCTATCTGGTCTGGAAGGTCGAACTGAAGCGTCCGAAGCTTGGCGACATGGACACCGAGCTGTTCAAGGAATGGTTCCACGCCTTCGCCATGAACGCCGGCGTCTGCCTGCACGTCGAAAACCTCTACGGCGAGAACACCCACCACATCGTGGAGAGCTGCTTCAAGGCGACGGCGCGGGCCGTGCGCGAGGCGGTCGAGTTCGATCCGCGTTCCGATGGCGGCTCGCCGTCGACCAAGGGCTCTCTCGGCTCGTGAGGCCAACAGCATGAAGTCTTTGACGATCGTCGCCGATTGAGACATTTCATCGCCAGTTGCGTTTTCTGGGGGCGAAACTGCTCAATCCAACCACCAACAGGGGTTTGACGATGAAACTTGCTTACGCGGCCAGCGCCGTCGCCATGGGCTTTGCGGCCATGATCTCCACCGCTTCGGCCAACGAAGTCGAAGAAGCCTGCGAAGCTTACACGGCTCAGTACGGCACGGGTTACGAAGGCTGCGCCTGCCTCGGCGAAAAAGCCGACGCCGATGCGGACCTGAAAGAAGCTATTCTCGCGATCCAGTCGCCGGAAGACCTGGAGGCCGCTCCGGACTTCGTTCAGGAAGCGATTCAAGAGTGCGCCTAAGTCGCCTCTGACGCCGACCGACGCGACGGCGCCCTTCGGGGCGCCGTTTTCGTTTCCGCCGTACCTCGCGCGTGCTAACGCGAGGCGCTTATGGCTGAGACCCTTCTCATCATCGACTACGGCTCCGGCAATCTGCGATCGGCAGAAAAAGCGGTCGCGCGCGCTGCACGGGAGGCCGCGCCTTCGGTCAATGTGCGCGTGTCCGGCGATCCGGAGGACATCGCGCGCGCCGACCGGCTGCTATTGCCCGGCGTCGGCGCTTTCGCATCCTGCAAAGCCGGTCTTGATGAACGCGGGCTGACGGAGCCGTTGCGTGCGGCGGCGGGCGAGAAACCTTTCCTCGGCATCTGCGTCGGCATGCAGCTGCTCGCCGATATCGGTTACGAACATGGCGTGACCGACGGGCTGAAGCTCATCCCGGGGGAAGTGAAGGCGCTGGCGCCCACGGACCCCGCTCTCAAGATCCCGCACATGGGCTGGAACGAGGTCGTGTTCGACCGTCCGCACCCGGCTCTCGACCGCGCCAGAGAAATGACCGACCGGCACGCCTATTTCGTGCACTCTTACGCTTACGTTGCGGCCGACACGAACGACATACTGGCGCATACGGATTATGGCGGCGCGTTTCCCGCCGTCATCGGTCGCGATCTGGTGCTGGGGTTTCAGTTCCACCCTGAAAAAAGTCAGGCGTTCGGCCTGAAGCTTCTGGAAGGCTTTCTTACGTGGCGTCCCTGACCCTCTATCCGGCGATCGATCTGAAAGACGGCGCCTGCGTGCGGCTTCTGCACGGCGCGTTCGATGCAGCGACAACGTATAATGACAGCCCGGCCGATCAGGCGCGGCTGTTCGCCGATGCGGGGTTCGCGAAGCTTCACGTCGTCGATCTCGACGGCGCGCTCGCAGGCGACGGGCGAAACGGCGAGGCGGTTTCTGCGATCCTCGACGCGACGACAGCCGATGTTCAGATCGGCGGCGGCGTACGAACCATGGCGGCGGTCGCGGCGTGGCTCGAACGCGGTCTCTCACGCGTCATTCTGGGAACGGCGGCCGTGCGCGATCCGGAGTTCGTGAAAGAGGCGGCGCGGGCCTTTCCGGGTCAGATCGTCGTCGGGATCGATGCGCGCGACGGCAAGGTCGCCGTTCAGGGGTGGGCGGAAGTTTCCGAGCTGGAGAGCGCCGATCTCGCGCGTCGCTTTGAGGACGCCGGCGTCGCGGCGATCATTTTTACCGATATCGATCGGGATGGCGCCCTGTCGGGCGTCAACGTCGCGGCGACCGCGGCGCTCGCGGACGCCGTCTCCATCCCCGTCATCGCGTCCGGCGGCGTGAAGGACGTTTCAGACATAGCAGATCTGGCGACGGCGAAAGCGAAACACCCCAGCGTCGAGGGCGTGGTCATCGGCCGCGCGCTCTATGAAAAAACCCTCGACCCGGTCGCTGCGTTGAAAGCCGCCGCATGTTGAAGGTCCGCATCATTCCCTGCCTCGACGTGAAAGACGGACGTGTCGTGAAGGGCGTGCAGTTCGAGGGCCTGCGCGACGCGGGCGACCCCGTTGAAGCCGCCGCCCGTTATGACGCTCAAGGCGCCGATGAGATCTGTTTTCTCGATATCTCCGCGACCCGCGAAGGCCGCGGCGCGCTCCTCGATATCGTTCGCGAGACCGCCGAACAGTGCTTCACGCCGCTTACCGTCGGCGGGGGGGTGCGGACGGTCGAGGACGTGCGCAATCTTCTCCTCGCCGGAGCCGATAAAGCGGCCATGAACTCCGCCGCCGTAGCGCGTCCGGACCTGATCGGCGAAGCGGCGACCGCTTTCGGCGGTCAATGCGTTGTCGTCGCCATCGACGCGAAGCGTGTCGACGAAGGCCGCTGGGAGATCTTCACCCATGGCGGCTCGGAGCCGACCGGCATCGACGCGGTTGAGTTCGCCAGACAAGCCGCTGCGCGGGGCGCGGGGGAGATCCTTCTCACCTCCATGGACGGCGATGGCGGTAAGACCGGCTACGATCTGGCGCTCACCCGCGCAGTTGCGAGCGCCGTTCCCATTCCTGTCATCGCCTCCGGCGGCGCCGGAAACCTTGACCATCTGGTCGCGGCGGTGGTCGAAGGCGGCGCGTCCGCCGTTCTTGCGGCGTCGATATTCCATTTCGGCGAAGCGACGGTGGAGGGCGCGAAGCGGGCGATGGCCTTGGCCGGAATTCCCGTTCGTCTTGGAGCGGAGCGGATATGAGCGATCAGGCGGAGATCGGCGCGGTCCTTCAGGACCTCTGGCGCACCATCGAGGCGCGACGCGAGGCCTCGCCAGAAACATCGTACACGGCGAAGCTTCTTTCCGCCGGACCACGACGTTGCGCGAAGAAGTTCGGCGAAGAGGCGGTGGAGGCGGCGCTTGCGGCTGTCGCCGGCGACCGCGACGAGCTCATCTCCGAAAGCGCCGACGTTTTGTATCATTGGCTGGTGTTGCTTGCGTCGAGCGGCGTAACCCCGACGGAGGTCGCCGCGGCGCTCGCCGCGCGCGAGGGCGTCTCCGGCCATGACGAAAAAGCCTCACGTCCCGATTAAAACGCCTCCTCGCGCCGAACGGGCATTCCGCAACGCACAATCGTCATCAAAGCGTTAACTGCGCTCCTTAGTCCCCCTCTCCGACCGGGCCGCGATGCTGCGGCGCAATGTTAGGGACTGGGCACTCATGAAATCGTCGATCACTTTGACCGCCAGCATTGTGGCGCTGGCCGCGGCCGTCGCGCCGACCGCCATGGCGCAGGACGCTTCCGAAAGCGCGCGCGACGTTTCCGACACCATCATCGTCATCTCCACGCAGAAGCGCGATCAGTCGTCCCTCGACGTGCCGATCAACGTCACCGCTTATTCTGGCGACTTTCTCGGCGACATCGGCGTGCAGCAGTTCGACGAACTCGCCGATTTCGTGCCGGGCCTCGAAATTCAGGAGCAGAGCCCGAACAACCCGGGCTTCGTGATCCGCGGCATCACGTCCGATAGCGGCGAAGCCAACATCGAACCGCGCGTCTCGGTCTATCAGGACGGCGTCTCGATTTCCCGTTCGCGCGGCTCTTATGTCGAGCTCTTCGACGTCGAGCGCATCGAGGTCGCGAAAGGTCCGCAGGCGACGCTTTTCGGTCGCGGCGGCCTCATCGGCGCCATCAATATCGTTCAGGCGAAGCCCGAATTCGAGTTCTCCGCCGAGGTGAGCGCCGAAGTCGGCAATCTCGGATACGACATGGTCGAGGGCTACGTGACCGGCCCGATCATCGAGGACGTGCTCGCCGGCCGGCTCGCGTTCCGCCACAAGACGCGCGACGGCTATGTGGAGAACGCTCTCGGCGGCACGGACTTCAACAGCCAGGAAGTCGCCGCCATTCGCGGCTCGCTGCGCTTCACGCCGAACGATCGTCTGACGGCGGACCTAATCGCCAACTATCAGGAAGACACGCCCGCCGCGACGGCCTTCAAGTCCGGCACGTATCTGCCGACGCCTGACGGCTCGCTGGAGCCGGGTGAACCGGCGGCGCTGAACACGTTCGGCAACTTCGCAGGTCGCGATCTGGGTCTGGAACGTGAAGTCTACGGCGTGACGCTGCTGACAGACTATGAGATTTCCGACGCCTTCACCCTGTCTTCCGTGACGGCGTGGCGCGAGTTCAACTCGTTCGAGAGCTTCGATCCGGACGGGTTCGCCCTGCCGGTTCTGGTCTTCGGCGAAGGCGCTGAAGGCGAGCAGTTCAGCCAGGAGCTGCGGCTTCGCTTCGACGACGGCGGCAAGGTCGCGTGGTTCGTCGGCGCCAACTACTTCTACGAAGACGGCGAACAATCCGTGCCGCTGCAGTTCGACGAGCGGACGGTGCAGCCGATCCTCGCGGCGCAGTTGATCCCGGGTCTGCAGGCTGACCTTCAGGCGGCCATCGCCGCGGGCGCCCCGGCGGCGGTCATCGCGCAGCTTCAGGGCGCGCTTGCACTCACGGGCGGCCTCGCCTCGCTCATCGCGCCGCCGAACCCGGCGCCGCTCGCGGCTTTTCCGACCACGAACCAGCTTGCCCTGCTGCAGGGCGCGCCGTTCGCCCCGCCGCTGAAACCGATCCATCAGGAGCTCTTCGGCAACACCGGCGAAACGTCCTCGTTCGACCTTTATGGCGACGTGACGTTCCGCCTGACCGATCGCCTCGAGATCATCGGCGGCCTTCGCTACACCTATGACGACAAGACGACGGGCGGCTACGCGCAGCTGATTAACGGCCCGTCCGCGCTGACCGGCGGCGGGCTTTTCGTCGCGAACGCGACCGTCGCAGGCGCTTCGGAAGAAGTCTCCGACACGTTCGACGGGCTCTCCTGGCGCGCCGTCGCGAAGTACGCCGTTACGGATGATGTCAACGTCTTCGCGGCGCACGCCCGCGGGCGGAACGCTGACATTCTTTCGATCAATGCCGGTTCGACGCCGGGCGCCTTCGACACGGAAACCCTGCCCGCCGAGACCGTCGACAGCTACGAAATCGGCGCGAAGGCGGCGCTCGCCAAGGGCGCGGTCATTCTTGAAGGCTCGGGCTTCTACTACGAATACTCGAACTTCCAGACGACCATACTCGACCCGCTCAGCGGCCTGACGGAGTCGATCAACGCCGGCAACGCGACCTCCTACGGCTTTGAAGGTCAGGCGATCATCACGCCCGCGGAAGGCGTCCAGCTGTTCGCGACCTACGCCTTCAATCACTCGCGCTTCGACGATACGGACGACGCCGGCAACCCGCAGGCCTTTGCGGACAATCAGTTCCGTCTGAGCCCGGATCACTCGTTCTCCATCGGCGCCCGGTTCTCGCATGAGCTCAACGCGGGCGTCGTGGAGTTCATCCCGACCTATGTCTGGCAGTCGGAAGTCTTCTTCGACAACGATAACGACAACGACCTCGCGGACGGCGATACCTCGGCGAATGCTGATGAGTTCCAGGACTCCTATGGCGTTCTCGACCTGCGCCTCGCCTTCGAAGACGCCAACGGGCGCTTCCGCGTCGCGCTCTTCGCCGACAACGTTCTCGATGAAGAGTACATCATCGACGCGGGCAACACCGGCGACGCCTTCGGCATCCCGACCTTCATCGCCGGCGAGCCGCGCACCTATGGCGGCGGCGTGACGGTCCGCTTCTAATTAAAAAAGGGCGGCCCTTGTGGCCGCCCGATCTCTTCGTCGCGGGGGCTTGCTGCAGCGAGTTGGGGGCGACGCCGACGCCCGCGGACCTTGGGGAAGGTTCGCGGGCGTTCTTTTTACTGAAGAAGCCCGGCTTCCGCTGCGAGTACGCGCAGAGACGTTTCCGGACGCGCGCCGAAATGGGAGATGACCTCCGCGGCGGCGAGCGAGCCGAGGGCGCCGCATGTCGCAAGCGGGAGGTTTCGCGAGAGGCCGAACAGTACGCCCGCGGCATAGGCGTCGCCCGCACCGGTAGTATCGACCAGCTGCTCCGGCTTGCGGGCCTCGACTGTCGCGCGCTCGCCGTTCGTGCTCAGGATCGAGCCTTTTTCCGACATCGTGACGGCGACGAACGGCGCGAGCTCGTTCAGGCGCGCAATCGCCTTTTCAAGGTCCGTCGTCTCAGCGAGAGCGTAAGCCTCATTTTCGTTCGCAAACAGAATATCGACGTTCGCGCCGATGAACTCGACGAAGGCGGCGTGCTGGCGTTCCACGCAACCGGAGTCCGAAAGGGTCAGAGCCGTTCGCCGCCCGGCCGCCCGCGCAATCTCGCACGCTTTGTGAAACGCCTCACGCGGCGTCGGCTGTTCAAAGAGATAGCCTTCGAAAAAGACGATTGCGGCGGCGCGCACCGCCGCCTCGTCGATATCCGAAACGCTGACGCCGCCGGCCGCGCCGAGGAAAGTCGTCATGGAACGCTGCGCGTCCGGCGTCACATGGATGAGGCAACGGCCGGTACCGGGTCCCGCCGTCGCGGCGGGCGTGTCGAAGACGACGCCGAGGGAGCGCAGATCATGGCGATAAATCTCGCCGAGCTGGTCGTTGAACACCTTGCCCGTGAAAGCGCCCCGACCGCCGAGCGAGGCGAGGGCCGCGACCGAGTTCGCCGCCGAGCCGCCGGAAATCTCCACGCCTGGTCCCATGGCGTCGTAAAGCGCGTCGGCGCGCGCCTCATCGATCAGGATCATGCCGCCTTTGGCGATCTCGTGTTCTTCGAGAAACGCGTCGGTGGAGTGAGCGAGCACGTCGACAATGGCGTTGCCGACGGCGAGTACGTCGAATTGTGCATCTGTCATGGCGCTTCTTTGCGGGAGCGCGCAGGGGAGATCAACTGCGTGCGACGCCGCGGTTGAAGCCGGGCCCCGGCGCGGCGCATTCTGTTCTCTCAGTTCTCAGGAGCCCGCCATGCTCGTTCGTCGCGCCCTCGTCGTCTCGTTTCTCGCGCTCGCCGCCTGCGCGACGCCTGAGGCACTGGAGGCGCCCGTCGCGGCGCCGACGGTCGATGTCTCCGCCTATCTCGGAAAATCACCAGACGCGCTCGAACCGGTGCTCGGCGAACCGGCGCTCGTGCGCGCGGAAGGGCTCGGCGCATTTCGTCGCTATGACGGGGCGGAATGCTCCGTCTTTGTACTGATCGGAAAAGGCGAGGGCGAGTCCGCCGTCATCTCCCAGATCGAAGCGGGAGCTCGCCAGCCGGGGGGCGACGCGCCGGAGCCGGGCGCCTGCATGGCCGCGATCGCGGCCGGAGTTTAGCCGGCTTTTCGGGTTCGGATGACTTCCGCGACGGAGAGGGCGACGGCGAGGAGACCCATGACCGCCGTCAGGATGAAGACCGGCGCGTACCCCTGTTCCTCGATCATCTGGCCGAGCGCGCCGCGCCCCAGCGCGCCGACAAGCAATGTGAGCGAGGCGAGCAACGCATACTGAACGGCGGCGTAACGCGGGTTCACGATCGCGGAGAGGTAGGCGACGAACACGGCGCTTGCGAAGCCGAGGGCGAGGTTTTCCATGGCGATGACCGCCATCAGCTGCGTCATGCTTTCATCGATCACCGCCGAGAAGCCAAGCGCCTGAAAGGCGGGCGTCGTCGCCGCGAACACCGGATAAAGGCCGATGGCGGAGAGAACGGCGTCCACCCTCGGCGCGCCGAGGGCGAGGTCGGCGAGGAGAAGGTTCGTCGCCGCGGCGAGCACGGCGCCCGCGATGAGGCAGACCGGTCGGCCGAGCTTGATCAACAGATAGCCGCCGCCGGCGATCCCCGTAATGGTCATCAGAACGCCGAAGATCTTCGAGGCGATCGCGACTTCTTCGCCCGTATGGCCGAGTGCGCCGAGGCCGTCCGCCGGGTCGCCGAGATAAAACGGGTAGGCGAAGGCGCCCCAAACGGCGTCCACAAAGCGATAGGAGAGAACGAGGGCGAGGACGAGAAATGCGCCCCAGCGCAGCCGTCCGATGAGATCGACCATGGGATCGAGCACGGCGCGGTAAAACGCGTCGAGCGTCGCCTGCATCGGCCAGCGGATTGCGGCTTCGGACGCGGGCGCAGGTTGCTTCATCCAGTGGAGCGCGATGGCGGCGGCGAGGCCGGGCCCGCCGACGCACGCGAGGACGATCAGCGGCCCCCAGGCGCGGGTGAAAGCGATGGAGTTGGCGCCGCCTTCTGAAAGAACCGCATACGCCATGAAGCCAAAAAGCGCCGTGGCGCTTATCGCCCAGCCGGCCATGACCGGGACGATGAGGCGGTTCCGGCGCGCCGCGGGCAGCGTGGTTTCATCCGGCTCTGGCGCGCGTTGGCGCGCGGAGACCGCCGGCGATTGCGGGGCGAACGCGGCGCCGAGCATGGAGAGCGCCATCAAGGCGGCGATCGCGCCGAAGGTGAGGTTCCAGCCGAAATGATCGGCGAATATGAGCGCGCCGGCGCCGCCTAGAAGAGACGATGAACGAAAGCCGATCTGATAGGCCGCGGACAAAAGGTCGACCGGCGCCCTGTCGTCGGCGACCTCGATCCGCCAGGCGTCGATCACCACGTCCTGACTGGCGGAGGCGAAGGTTGCGATGACGGAGGCGAGGGCGATCAATGGAAGGTTGGCGCCCGGATCGCTCGTCGCGATGAAGACGAGGCAAGCGACGATGATCGTCTGGAACAGGAGCATCCAGCCGCGCCGGAAGCCGAGATTGGCGATCAGAGGGGCGGCGTAGCGATCGAGCAGAGGCGACCAGAGGAATTTGAAGCCGTAGGCGAGGCCCGCCCACGACAGGACCCCGATGGTCGAGACGTCGACTTTCGCAGCGGTGAACCACGCATAGAGCGTGCCGCCGACAGCGGCGAACGGCAGGCCTGCTGCGAAGCCGAGCGCCGCCATGGCGACGGATTTCGGCGTGATGAGGCGCGCCGCATTCGGGTCAGGCGTCTGGGCGGCGAAGTCGGTCTCGGACATGAGCGTTGGTGACCTGAAAATGCGGCGATGGCGCGGAGGCTCGCCCGTATCGCGCGACTAAGGCAAGCATCGCGCTCCGGATCGGGCGTTACAGCGGGTTCAGGACGTGAGGTCTGACTATGCGTTGACGGCGGTCGGGGCCGAAACGTGCGACGCCGGTGATGAAACGCGATGGCGCTCGATCGCCGCGTGAAGATCCGCCGGTTCGAACGGCTTCGGAACGAAGTCGTTCATGCCGGACTGGATGCATTCGAGCCGGTCGCTTTCCAGCGCGTTCGCCGTCATGGCGATGATGGGGGTCGCATCGCCGCGTTCGCGGATCGCCCGCGTGGCGGAAAGGCCGTCCATGACAGGCATGCGCATGTCCATGAGAACCACATCGTATGTCGCGCTTTCCGTCGCCTTCACCGCCTCGGCGCCGTTCTTCACGACATCGACGGCGTGCCCGGCCTGACGGAGTATCGCGGTGGCGAGGACGATGTTGATCTCGTTGTCTTCGGCGAGAAGGATTTTCGCCGGTTCGGCGCCCGACTGCGCGACCGGGGGTTCATCGACGCTTTCTGTCTTGTCCGTCGAGGACTGAACATGTCCGCCGGTCAGCGCGGAGCGCAGCGTGCCGATGCGGACAGGACGCAGGAGAAACCCGGCGTAGTCCGAAAGGCCGAGAGCGTCCGCATCCTGACGCTCATCCTCATCAATCAGAATGCGGCATTTCGATTTGATTGCGGCGGTCGGCGCTTCGCCGAGACGGCTGTCCCAGAGGACGACCGAACCCGCCGGAGCCTGGTCCGCGGCAGAAACGGCGGATGCGCGATCTGAGGCGACTTGCGCATTCGGTACGCCGAGGAATTCCAGCTGTCGGCGCAACGCCCACGACTGGATCATCGAGGGCGTCGCGAGAACCACGACCGGCGGCGCATCGATTTTCGCCGCGTCCGAGCGCGGCGCGCCGGCCGCTTCGACCATGACGCGCAGGGAGAATGCGGCGCCGGCGCCGGCGGCGCTGGAGAGCGTGATGGCGCCGCCCATGGAGCGCGCCAGGCGACGTGAGATTGCGAGCCCCAGACCGGCGCCTTCGCCGGTCGATTCGGTCTGCGTGAATTCTTCGAAAATACGGTCCTGATCTTCCGGCGCGACGCCGGGGCCTGTATCGCGAACGCAGATCTGGAGCGCCGATCGCGCGCCGTCCGCCGGACGCAGGGTCGCCTCCAGCATGACCCCGCCGGTTTCGGTGAATTTCACGGCGTTGCCGACGAGATTAAAAAGGATCTGCCGGATGCGCGCCTCGTCGCCTTTGACGAGGCTGGGCACGCTCGGATCGACCACGGAGGCGATCTCAAGGCCTTTTTCCTGAGCGCGCGGCGAGAGAAGTTCGACGACGGATTGAACGAGCGCGACCGGCTCGAACGCCTCCGCCTGCACGTCGACCCGCCCGGAATCGAGCCGGGAGATATCGAGAACATCATTGACGAGCGCGAGCAGCGCGACGCCCGAGGTGCGGATGGCGTCCGCGTGGGCGCGCTGATTTTCAGAAAGATCCGACTTCAGAAGAAGACCCGCGACGCCGATGATGCCGTTGAGCGGGGTGCGCATTTCATGGCTAGCGGTTGCGAGGAACCGCATGCGTGAGTCCATGGCGCCCTCGGTCTCGTGGCGCTCATTATGCAGATCTTCGATCTTCTGGTGCAGATGCGCGACGTCGCGACCGATAAAGATCGTCGTCTTGCGCGGTCCGCCGACACGGCGCCAGTCGAGCGCGATCGGGCCGGACAGGGTGACGTGGTGGCTCGTGAAGCGCGGCTCGGTATGGTCCGGATCGCCGCGGCGCGCGCCAAGGGGAAAGCGCTCGTTCTTCCACTCGCCCGGCTGCCGGCCGAACACCTGACAGAAGGCGGCGTTCACCCATGCGACGGACCCATCGTCCTTCAGGACGACGATCGGATCCGGGTAAGCGGCGGGATCGAAATAGGAAGCGCGCATGAAAGTCCCGTCAGCGTCGTTTTCGCCGCCATCATGGCCCGCCCCTCTTTCAATTCGGTCAAAAGGCACGGTTAACGAGACCTTCCTCGCGCAGCGCGTCGAGAGCCGGCGGCGGCCTCTCGCCCGCCCGCGTCCGCAAGCTGATCGCCTCTGCGATATGGGCGCGACGCACGGCGTCTGCGCCGTCGAGATCGGCGATGGTGCGTGCGACGCGAAGCGTGCGCCGCCATCCGCGCGCCGAAAGGCCGAGCTTTTCGGCCGCCTTTGAAAGGAGGTCGGCGCCGTCGGCGTCGGGCGTCGCGACGCGGTCGAGCTCAGCGTCCGGAATGCGCGCATTGCACGCGTCCGCGCTTCGAAAAGCGCGGTTTTCGCTCGCGAGCGCGCGCGCCTGCTGCCGCGCGCGCGCATCCGCGACGCGGGCCGCGGCGACGGCGGTTGAAGGCCCGTCGGCGGGACGGGCGAGATCGGCGGGCGCGATGGCGGGCAGCTCGATGCGCAGGTCCATTCGGTCCAGAAACGGCCCAGACACGCGCGCCGCGTACGTCGCTTCGCAGTTCGGACCTTTCCCGCAATTGCCGACCGCGGCCCGGCCATAGCCGCAGCGGCAGGGGTTCATGGCGGCGACGAGCTGGAAGCGCGCCGGATAGCGCACATGGTGGTTCGCCCGGGCGATCAGGATGTCGCCCGTCTCGAGCGGCTGGCGCAGGCTGTCGAGCACCTGCGGGCTGAACTCCGGCAGCTCGTCGAGGAAGAGGACGCCGTGATGGGCGAGGGAGGCTTCGCCCGGTTTCGCGCGCGCCCCGCCGCCGACCATGGCCGCCATGGAGGCCGAATGATGCGGCGCCCGAAACGGGCGCTGGCGCGTTAGTTGACCGGACTCCAGAAGCCCCGCGACCGAGCGCACCATGGAGACATCGAGCATTTCGGCCGGCGAGAGCGCCGGAAGAAGCCCGGGAAGACGCTGGGCGAGCATGGATTTGCCCGCGCCCGGCGGTCCGACCATCAGCAGGTTATGCCCGCCCGCCGCGGCGATCTCGAGCGCGCGTTTCGCGGTTTCCTGCCCCTTCACGTCAATGAGGTCCGGGATGGTCTGATCCTCGATGAGCGCGCCGGGCGTCGGGCGGTCGAGGGTCTGGTTCCCTTTGAAATGATTGACCAATTGGATGAGGCTGCGCGGGGCCAGAATGCGCGCGTCCGTCCCCGCCCACGCCGCTTCCGAGCCCGAGGCCTCGGGACAGATGAGCCCGAGATCGAGCGCCGTCGCGGCGACCGCCGCCGGCAGCGCCCCCACGGACGGGGCGATGGAGCCGTCGAGGCCGAGCTCGCCGATGACGGCGTAGCCCTCCGCCGCGTCCCGGCTCACCGCGCCGATTTCGATGAGGAGCCCCAAGGCGATCGGCAGATCGAAATGCCCGCCTTCTTTCGGCAGGTCCGCAGGCGCGAGGTTCACGGTGATCCGCTTGGGCGGCAGGCCGAGGCCGATGGCGGTGAACGCCGCGCGGATGCGCTCGCGCGCTTCCGAGACGGCCTTGTCCGGCAAGCCCACGACGAAGAAGGCGGGATTGCCGCTCGCAAGCTGCGCCTGCACCGTCACCGGCCGCGCCTCCACGCCATGGAACGCGAATGTCGTCACCTGAGCGACCATGGCGGCCTCCCCCGTCAACCTTCAGGAGAACGCTAGGCGGCGGCTGGGAACATTGCAAGAACAAATCAGGCGGGTTTGGCCGCCGTGACGCACAGGGAGCCGTCGTCCAGCCGGCGCCAGACCTGTTTGGCGCAGAACGGGCCGGCGCAACCCTGGAGGCGAAGGATGTCGCCATCGGGTCGGATCGCGCCGCGATAGGTGCGGCCGGTTTCCGGGTTCGTGAGACGTCCCCCGCGAAAAGCGCCCTCGCGCCAGGAGAAGCCTTCCAGCATCGCCGCGCCGTCCGCCTCGGCGATGTCCGGATCCCACGACCAGTCGAGCCATCCACACAGGGCGTTGTCGTCGTCGCAGGCGCCCAGTCTGATCACCGCGCCGGCGCCTTCGCTCACCCAGAGACCGGAAATCTGCGTGATCGGATCGTCGCCCATTTCCGTGGCCCGCGCTTTTGCGGCGCTGAACCCGATGGCGAGCGCAAGCAGGCTCGCGGTCGCCACCGGCGCGCGGCGCGGGCGGGCCGGCTCCAGCCAGCGGCCGACGGCTTTGGCGAAGCGGGCGTGATAGTCGGGATGCTCCGTTCCCATCCACCGGTCCCACCACGAAAAATAGAGCCCGAAATTATAGCGGCCGTCCGTGTGGTGCATGTCGTGGTGAGTGACTGTCGTCACCCAGTCGAGGAGCGGGCGTCCGTCGCGGCGCGCGGGGAAGAGTTCGTAACCGCAATGACCGATGGCGTTGCGTACCATCATGTGCGCGAGAAAGAGGAAGATCGCGAGACCGGACAGGGGAACCGTCGCGACCAGCAGCGGCATGAAGACGGCGTTGAGCGCGGCTTCGCCCGTGTTGAAAGCGTACGAGGTGAACGGCGTCGGTTTCTTCGAGCGGTGGTGCAGGCGGTGGACGCGTCGGAAGAGGCGTCGGTCGTGAATCAGTCGGTGGGTCCAGTAGAACCAGGCATCGTGCAGCACCGTCGCGGCGACGAGCGATAGCGCGAAGTATCCCCAGCCGTAAGCGGCGGGGTCGTCATAGATACGATCGAGGCCAAAGGTGATGAGGATGATGACGCCGCATCCGCCGAGCGTCGCGAAAACACCGACCGTGCGCAACGAGGAGAGGATCTCCCGACGCACCTGCCCTCGCTGCGGCGTGCGGTCGCCAAGGCGGCGCTCGGCGAGAAGACCCGACAGGCCGACATTCACGACGAGGAACACCCCGCCCGCTCCGAGCACGTATCGAAGGAAGTCGGTTCCGAAGATATGGGGCGCGTGGCGAACGACGTTCTGAAGGGCGTCGATCAGGGTCGGGTCCGTGGACATGGGGCGTCTCCTTGCAGGCGGGCGAGGCGTGCAGGGAGACACTCGGGCCGGCGCGCGGTCTCGCCGTCCTTTTGATTTTCATCGCCGATTTCGAAATCGGCGAAAGATTTTCAGCTTTGCTCAGCCGCGCCCGCCAGCGCGCGCCGCCGAAACTCGGTGGGCGTTTCGCCGGTCGTTTCCTTGAAGGCGCGATTGAAGGGTCCGATCGAGCCGTATCCGACATCGAGAGCGATGGTGAGGACAGGCGTGCGCGCGTCGGCGGGATCGGCCAGCCGCCGCTTGGCTTCCGAAAGCCGGTAGCGATTGAGGAACGCCGCGAAATTCCGCTCGCCAAGACCCTGGTTGATGATCTGTCGAAGCCGGTGCTCCGGCGTCGCCGCCTTTTCGGCGAGCGCCGTAATCGTCAGCCCCGGCTCCCGCCACGCGCCGTCCGCCATCAGAGCTTCAAGACGCGACAGGGCGGGCTGGTCTTCCGGACGCAGCCGCGACGCACGCTCCTCCGACGGCTTTGCGGGCGCCGGCGTCGCGAACAGCGCTGATTGCGGCTTCAGCGCCCAGAAGGCGAAGGCGAACGTGGCGCCGAAGAGCGAAAGTCCATGCAGGAACGCGAGAGCGCGCGGCGTCGAGGCGCCGAACTCGAGCGCTGTTTCGCCGATCACGACCCCGATGGCGATGGGTGCGGCGACCGCGACGAAAGCGAGGCGGAACCGCCGTCGCGCATCGACCATGTCGACGCGCAGATCGCGCACCGCGAGATAAATCACGTGGCCGAAGAGAACCGCATTTACGACCTGATGGAGGAGCGACACAGCTAAATAGAAGCCGCCGTCAGCGAGGCTATAAACGAGGAACGCGGCGGCGTAGAACGCCGCCGGAGCGAATTTCAGAACGCTCCAGCGCCACGCGTCATCGAAAAGAGCCGTCGCGAACCACCAGAAAAACAGCGCGTTGAAGATGCCGAGGAGCCAGAGCGGCGCGAAGGCGTGCAGGATCACGCTGTCGACAATGGGCGATGAGATGATCGCATACGCCGCATTGGTGACGCCGAAGAGCCCGCCGAGGAGAGCCGCGCGCGGACGCGGCGTCATCGTCAGGAACAGCGCGGTCGTCAGCAGGCTGAGACCGGCGGCCCCGCCGCGCAGAAAGGTCTCCCAGAGCGCGATGCGGTCGAACAGCTCCACGACGGCTCAGCTCGCGCGCTTCTCTTCGACCCAGTCCCAGAAGAGCTTCGAGGTGTCGACGCCGGAGAAGCGGCGCAGCTCCTGCACGCCGGTCGGGGAGGTGACATTGATCTCCGTCAGCATGCCGCCGATGACGTCGATGCCGACGAGGACGAGGCCCATCTCCTTCAGGGTCGGCGCGATGGCGGCGCAGATCTCGCGGTCGCGATCGGTGAGATCGGACGCCTCCGCCTTGCCCCCGACGTGCATGTTCGACCGCGCCTCGCCCTTCGCCGGCACGCGGTTGATGGCGCCGACAGGTTCGCCATCGATGAGAAGGACGCGCTTGTCGCCCTCGACCACTTTCGGAAGGAACTGCTGGGCGATCAGCGGCTCGCGCGAGGTCGCTTGAAAGAGCTCGACGAGGGAGGAGAAGTTCGGGTCGTCCTTGGCGAGCTTGAAGACGCCCGCGCCGCCATTGCCGTAAAGCGGCTTCAGGATCATGTCGCCGAATTCCGCGCGGAAGGCTTTGAGCGCCGCGATGTCAGAGGTGATGAGCGTCGCCGGCGTCAGCTCCGTGAACTTGGTGACGAGCAGTTTTTCGGGCGCGTCGCGCACGGATTTCGGATCGTTGAGGACCAGAACCTCCGGCTGCAGACGTTCCAGAATATGCGTCGTCGTGATGTACGCCATATCGAACGGCGGGTCCTGACGGATGAGGACGACGTCGACGCCGTGAAGGTCGAGAAGCTCCGGTTCGCCGAGGGAGACATGGGCCCCCTGCTCGCGCTGCAGCCCGCCGGCCCGGCGCGCGAGCGCGGAGACCCGGCCGTCGCGCAGGCGCAGGGCTTCGGGCGCGTAGACATGGACGGCGTGGCCGCGTGCGGCGGCTTCGAGAGCGAGATCGAAAGTCGTGTCCGCATGGACGTTCACGTCTTCGATCGGGTCCATCTGGATGGCGATGGCGAGGGCCATGGTGGTAAAGCTCAGTTTGGTTGTTGGAAGGAGCCGGTATCGGATTCAGACGGCTCCATGTTGGCCAGAAGCCGTTCAAACAAGGCGTCGACGGTTTCTGCCTGAGACTTATTTGTGTGCAAAGCAAGCGCCTTTGCTACATGCCGTGTAGCGTCGGAAAGAATTTGTCCCCACGCATCTAATTCATTCACCTCACTATTATCGTACATTCCAATTTGCAGGGCGACGTAGAAGTTATTCTTCCCAATCCAGAAACGCATCATCTCACGCATTTCTGGATCGTCCTCTTCGCATCCCGCAGGAAGAGGCAATGATCCATGTGTTTTCATAACGTAGGGACTAGCGCAGCTTGCGGCTCGGGTCGTCCATGAACTGGAGATGGCTCACGACCTTTTTCA
>CAYFIB010000017.1:0-4851 GCA_964342855.1 uncultured Caulobacterales bacterium | reverse complement strand
CGCAGCTTGCGGCTCGGGTCGTCCATGAACTGGAGATGGCTCACGACCTTTTTCACGCCGCGGATGGTGCGGGCCCGATAAACCGTGCGCTCGAGCTCGTTCTCATCGCGCACGACGCCGATGAGGTGCACGACGCCGCCCGAGACGGCGATCTTCATGTTTTTCCCGGCGACCCCGCCATCGGTCATCAGCGAGGTGTCTAGGGCGACGTCGATCGCCGCGTCGCGCGCGCCCTGACCGACGGAGGTGCGCTCGCCGATTTCAATCTGGTTGATGACCTCCGCGACGCCGCCGCGCTTCCAGGCGAGCTTCGCCGCTTCGCGACGGCCTTCTTCGGTGCGCATGGTGCCAGTCAGAAGGACGCGCGCTTCGTACACGGTGACGTCCACGTCGCCATAGTCGAAGCGCCGGTCGCCGAGCATCGACTGGCCGACGCCGGTGGCGATGAAGGTGTCATCGACGGAATCGCCAAAAGAGCGCGCGCCGCCGAAACAGCCGGCGAGCAGGGCGGAGGCGAGAACAGCAGCAAGGACGGGGGCGGAAAGGCGGGCGAACATGGCGGCTTCTCCTCTCATGTGGCCGCCATTTCGTGAGCCGGTTCGGCGGCGGAATAAAGGCGGCGGCGGATCAATCCCCCGCGATCCAAGCGCCGCGGACATGCGCGATCTTCAGACCGGCGCTCGCGATTACGTCATAGCGTCCGCCGAGATGGGCGAGGTCCGGCCGAGCGGCGCGGAAGGCGTCGGCGGCGGTCTCAATGCGGCGACGCGAGCGGTAGTCGACGGCGGAAAGGGCGTCGTCGAGGCGTATGCGGCGTTTCACTTCGACGAAGATGAGCGCGTCGCCGCGCCGGGCGACGAGATCTATTTCACCGCCGCGGGCGCGAAATCGCGTTGTCAGGATGCGGTAGCCCTTGAGCGTGAGGAACATGGCGGCGGCGAGTTCGGCGAGGCGCCCCGCCCGCTCCGCGCCGCGCCGGTCGCGGCTCACGCGCCGTCTTTCAGCTGAAGCGCGCGGGCGTACGCGGTTTTCTTCGGCACGCCCGCCGCTTCCGCGGCGGCGGCGGCGGCGTCCTTCAGGGACATCTCCGCCATGGCCGCGATGAGTGCCGCGTCGAGGTCCATTCCGATGGCCGCGTCCTCGGGCGGGGCGACAAGCACGACGATTTCTCCCTTGGGCGGCGCGGCGGCGTAGCGCGCGGCCAGTTCCGAGAGCGGGCCGTCGACGGCCTCCTCGTAAATCTTGGTCAGCTCGCGCGCGACGACGCCCACGCGGTCGCCGAAAGCTTCCGCCATGGCGGCGAGACTGGCGGCGAGGCGGGACGGGCCTTCATAGAACACGAGGGTCGCGTGCACGTTCGCGAGCTCCCGAAAGAAACTCGCCCGCGCGCCGGCCTTGGCGGGCGGGAAGCCGGCGAAGAGGACGCGATCCGTCGGCTGGCCGGCGATGGAGAGCGCCGCCGTCAGCGCGCTCGGGCCGGGGATGGTGACGACGCGCACGCCCGCCGCGCGCGCGTCGCGCACCAGCTTGAAGCCGGGATCGGAGATGAGCGGCGTCCCGGCGTCGGAGACGAGGGCGACCGCCTCGCCCGCGGCGAGGCGCGCGAGGATTTTCGGCCGCGCGGTCTCCGCGTTGTGCTCGTGATAGGCGATCATCGGCGTCTTCAGTCCGTGAGCGGAGAGAAGCCGCCCGGTCATGCGCGTGTCTTCGCAGGCGATGGCGTCCGCGCCGCCCAGAACATCAAGCGCGCGCAGGGTGATGTCGCGCAGATTGCCGATGGGCGTCGCTGTCACATAAAGGCCGGGATCAAGGGGCATAAGGCTTCTTCAGGCGCGCGCGGGCGGGCGTCAACGCGGAGCGTGTTCCGCGCGGCTCGCGAGTTGCGGCGCTTCGGGGAGCCCGGTACGTTCCGGGCCGGGGATCAGCGAAGGAAGTTCTTCATGAAGGCTCGCCTCACCGCCTCGTTCGCGGCTTTGAAAGGGCGCCTGGCAGCAGGCGCGGCGTTTGTCGGCGCGGCGCTGGCGCTCGCCGCCTGCGGTTCGACGCCGGGACCGGATTACGACGATGGCGCGCGGGGAACCTCGCCGACCATCGTGACCGAGGCCCCGAGCCGCTACGACCGCAAGAACTTCATCGAGCCGCCGCACCTTTATGGCCAGGAGCCGGTCCGCGTCGGTCTGTTGCTCCCGTTCTCGGCCCAGTCCGAAGACGTGCGCGCCGTCGCCGCTTCGCTGTTCGACGCCGCGCAGCTCGCCGCGTTCGATGCGGGCGACGTCAATTTTCTCATCATTCCGAAGGACACCAAGGGCGAGCCGGGCGCCGCCGCCGCCGCCGCGCGTTCGGCGCTCGCGGAAGGCGCGGAGATCCTCCTCGGGCCGCTCTTCTCCGAAAGCGTCGCCGCGGTCGCGGAAGTTGCGCGCGCGGCGGACAAATCCGTCATCGCGTTTTCGTCGGACCTCGCCGCGGCGGGGAACGGCGTCTACCTCCTCAGCCACCCGCCGGAGCTCGAGATCGCGCGGGTGACGGACTACGCCGTCCTCAACGGCTACGACCGCTTCGGCCTTCTCGCGCCGGAAACGGAATATGGCGAGCGCGTCAGCCAGTCTTTCTCTGAGGAAGTCTTCGCCCGTGGCGGCGTCGTGGTGCACACGGAGCGCTATATTCAGGATCCGCAGGCGATGCTGGAGCCGGCGCGCCGCTTCGCGAAGTACTCCCAGGAAGTCATCCCGCTGGAGCAGCGCCCGGAGTATCAGGACACCCTCGCCCGCCGCGCCGCCATCGCCGCCGGAGAAGCGCCGCCGCCGCAGGAAACGGAATTGCCGGACGATTCCGGTTACGTGCGCGGCTACAACGCCGTAATGATCGCCGAGCAGGGCACGCTCCTGCGCGCGCTCGCGCCGCTCCTCCCCTATTACGACGTGGACATCCAGAATATTAAGCTGCTCGGCGTCAGCATGTGGAACAACCCGCAGCTGACCCGCGAGCCCGCGCTTCGCGGCGGTTGGTTCGCCGCGCCGGATCCGGCCATGGCCGAGCCCTTTAAGCGGCGCTACCGCGACGTCTTCGGCGCGGCGCCCTCGCGGCTCGCCTCGCTCTCCTATGACGCGACCTTGCTCGCCGCGAAGCTTGCGCGCGAAGGAAATCGCCGTAACCGGTTCGACCCTGAAGGTATCACCGATCCGGCGGGCTTCCTCGGCGCCGACGGCCTTTTCCGTCTGCGTCCGGACGGGCGCATCGAGCGCGGGCTCGCCGTCATGGAGCTTACGCCGTCCGGCATCGAGATCATCGACCCCGCGCCGCGGACCTTCGAAGATCAGGCGTTCTATCAGTACTGAGATATTGAGATGATGCTTCGCGCTGCTTTCGCCGCCCTCCTCATCGGGCTGGCCGCCCCCGCGTCGGCGGACGACGCGGCCGTCGTTCGCACCGAGCTTGATGAAGCCTTCGACCGGCTTGTCGACGGCGGCGCCCAGCGCTGGGCCTTCACCATGACGTTGACGACTGATGGCGAGCGTTATGTCGCCCGGTTCGATCCGCGAAACGCGCCGCAATGGGAGTTGCTCGCGCCGTCGGCTGACGATCTCGACAAGGACGCCCGTAAGGCGTTCGAAGAGCTGTCCTCTAATGCGGAAGCGGACGAGCAGCTGGTGGCGGACGATCTGCCGGCGTCGTTGGGCGCTTATGAGCTGGTGTCTTCAGACGCGTCGAAAGCCGTCTTTCGTTTCGAGCTGTCGCCGGATGCCGAAGACGCGCCGCCGAAGAAATTCCTGAAGGCCATGCGCTGCGACGTGACTCTTGATCGCGCCTCACGCGCGGTGACGGAGATCCGCATTCACGCCATCGAACCGTTCAAGCCCGCGCCGGTCGCGAAGGTGACCTCAATGGAGTCGGTAACGACGTACGTCCCTCGCGACGGTTTTCCGGCGCCGCTTGCGCAGAGCCAGCGCACGACGGCGAAAGGCTCCGCCCTCATGCGCAAGTTCGAGGAAACGTCGGTGATCGAGTTCTCCGACATCATCCCGGTCGAGGCGGCGCCGTTCAGCGACGACGACGCGGACTAATCCGCCTCCACCATCGCTTTCAGGTTCGCGAGCCCCTCGTTGTAGTCCTTGGATACGGCGGTGCCGATGATCGGCCCGAAGAGGCGCGCGAACGGGCTGGCGCCGAGATCGGTGCTGAACGACCACGTGACCTCGACGCCGTCGGCGACAGGCGTCAGCGTCATGAGCGCCTCAGCGAAGCCGGCCTGCCCTTCGAACTCAAGGCGCGTGCGCACCATGTCCGGCGCGCGCACTTCGACAATCGTCTGAGAGCCGGTCCCGACCTGCGAGTTGCCCGACCACCGGTTCACATGGCCAACGGTCGCCGGTTCGCCCTCGACGATGTTTTCCATTTCGGGGTCGCGCTTCGTCCAGGGCGACCAGTCATAGAAGCGGTTGAAGTCCGCCACATAGGGAAAGACCTCTTCCGCCGTCGCATCGATGACGATGGAGCGCGACGCGCTGACTTCGCGCGGCAGCACGAAGCCGACCGCGAGCAAAAGCGCGAAGAGGGCGACCACGGCGCCGCCGATCCAATAGAGAATTTTCATCGCCCGTCTCCCTTAGCGAAAGGGAACGCTAGCGAGCGATCCGCGGGCCGTCACGCACTTTGCATGGTGCGGCGCCGCAGACGGAGCGGCTTACTCCGCGGAGTCGGCCGCGCGACGGTTGTCCGTCTTCTCGGCGATACGGGCCGATTTCCCGCGACGGTCGCGCAGATAGTAAAGCTTCGCGCGACGGACCTTGCCGCGGCGCACGACCGTGATCTTGTCGACCAGCGGCGAGAAGATCGGGAACACCCGCTCGACGC
>CAYFIB010000016.1:0-63443 GCA_964342855.1 uncultured Caulobacterales bacterium | reverse complement strand
AGGGCGCCCGCCTCGCGACGGCGGCGGGCGCGGACATCGTCGATATCAATATGGGCTGCCCGGCGCGGCAGGTGACGGGCGGGCTCTCCGGTTCGGCGCTGATGCGTGATCCGGATAAGGCGCTCAGCCTCATCGAGGCGACCCTTGCGGGAACGGATCGACCGGTCACCCTGAAAATGCGCCTCGGTTGGGACCGGGATCTGCTGACCGCGCCGGAGATCGCCGCGCGCGCTGAAGCCGCGGGCGTCAAGCTCATCGTCGTGCACGGGCGCACGCGGAACCAGTTCTACAAAGGCCAAGCCGACTGGGCGGCGGTGCGCGCGAGCGTCGAGGCGGTGTCGATCCCGGTGCTCGTCAATGGCGATATTGAGACCGCCGCGGACGCGCGCGCCGCGCTGCCGGCGTCCGGCGCCGTCGGCGTCATGATCGGTCGCGCGAGCGTCGGTCGGCCGTGGCTGGCGGGCGCCGTCGCGCGCGCGCTCCGTTCGGGCGGTGCGGAGACGCCGCCGCCTGCCGATGAACGGTTGATGCTGTTGATCGATCAGTACCGGGACATGCGGACGCTCTATGGCGACCTGCTCGCCGTGCGTGTCGCCCGCAAGCACGTCATCGCGGCGCTGGACTGGGAGGGCGCGAGCGGCGAGGAGCGCTCCGCGATCCGCGCGGCCTTCCCGCGGGAGAGCGACGCGGACGCGGCGCTTCGCCTCATTGAGAGGTTCTTCGCCGCGCCCGCCGAAGCCGAAGCGGCTTAAGACTGCAGTTCCGCCATCAGTTTATCGTCAAGTTCGCTCGCGCGCTGATACGCCGGACGCGCCTGGACTTTGGCGGCGTAGGCCTCGAAGGCGACGCGTTTCGGAATGGAGCCAAACTGCAGGCCCCAACCGATCTGCGCGCCGACATAGACGTCCGCTGCGGAGAAGTCCGGCCCAGCGATCCAGCCGCCGCCGGAGACAGCCTTTTCAAGCGTGTCGATGGCGTTCTCGAAAGTGCCGTAGCCCAGCATGCCGGCTTTGTCCGCAGGCGGTGTAAAACCGACTGCTTTGGTCGTCACCGCCGCTTCCACAGGGCCAGCGGCGAAAAACAGCCAGCGGTAATAGGCGCCGCGGTCGGCGGGCGCGGGCGCGAGCCCCGCCTCCGGAAACGCATCGGCGAGATAAGCGCAGATGGCGGCGCACTCGGTGATCGTCTGCCCGCGGTGGGTGATCGCCGGGACCTTGCCCATCGGATTGATCGCCAGATACTCCGCAGACTTCATGCTTTCGTTGTAGATCAGCGGCTCGACGCGGTAGGTCGCGTCGACTTCCTCCAGCATCCAGCGGGCGATGCGCCCGCGCGACATGGGGTTGGTGTAGAAGACGAGTTCCTCGCTCATGGGTTCCTCCCGGCTGCGTTGAACCCGCTTATCAGGGCGGGGACCAAAACGCGAACAGAACCTGCTGCGGCGCGTGGGCAACACAGCTGTTGATTTTGGGCAACAAGCAGCGCACTCTCGATTTCGTTAACGTCGGTTAACGCGCTGCGCGAAGGTCCTGTTCTTGCAGGCGAACTTCAGGCGGCGCCGCCGACGGCGCTTGCGGGGCGAGTTGTTCGACGGTCGGGCTGGCCGTCGGTACGTTGAGTTCGAAGGTGCGGCGTGAGGACACTCGGCGACGACGCCGAAATGGGACGCGCGGAACGCGAATTGCGGTCGCTTGAGGCGGCGCGCGCGGCGCGTCGGATGCGCGCGAAGCCCGGCTCCTTCGTGGTCGTGGCGGGCGCGATCACCATCGCGACGGCGCTCGTCGCGCTCTCCACCTATTCCCTGCTGACGCCGCGACTGGAAGATGTCAGCCGGTCGAACCTGATTGCTCTGATGACTGGCCACGTGCTGGTCGCCATCGGCTGCGCGGCGCTTGTCGGCTGGCGGCTCTGGCGGCTGTTCTCCAATCGACGCGACGGCCTCGCCGGCTCTCAGCTGCACATCCGGCTGGTGGGCCTTTTTTCGCTGGTCGCCGTGGCGCCGGCGGTTCTCTCGTTCGCGTTCTCGGCGCTGGTTCTTCGATCCAGCCTCGATGAAGTCTTCTCCGAGCGCATCGGGCAGGCGGTGGACGCCAGCCGAGACTTTGCAAACGGCTATGTCGATCTCGAAGCGAACGCGCTCGGGGCGGCGCTCGTCTATCTGCAGAGCGACCTTCAGCGTGCCGAGCAATTCGGCGTGCGGCCGGATCGCCAGCCGATCGCGTTTCGTCAGTACCTCGCGAGCCAGGCCCTCGCGCGCGGGTTCGCGGCTCTTTACGTCATGGACGGCGAACGGCGCATGCTCGACCGGGTCTATCTGACCGACGACGCCGCCGCGAACGGCGCGGACCGCTATGCGCTGCCGCCGCGCACCAGCTTCGATCTGGTGGACGCCGCGCCGGAGCTCGCGCATCGGTTCCGGTTCGAGGCGACCGATCCGGCGGGGCTCGAAGTCTTCCGCGGTCTTCTGAAAGTCGACGCTTATGGCGGCGGCTACCTCGTCGCATACAAGGAAATTCCGCCGTCGATCACCGAAGCGATGATCGCGACGCGCGATGTGCGTGACGATTACTACAATGCCGAACGCACCCAGCGCCGGCTGGAGCGAATCTCCGCCCTCGGCTTCGTCACTTTGGCGTTGATCATCCTGTTCGGCGCCGTCTGGCTCGGTCTCTGGGCGGCGACGGCGATCGTGCGGCCCATCGCCGGTCTCGTCTCCGTCGCCGAGCGCGTCTATTCGGGCGACTATGACGCCCGCGCCGATGTTGAGCGGCCGGACAGCGAACTTGGCGTTCTCTCGCGCACCTTCAACCGCATGACGGCGCAGGTTCAGAGCCAGCAGAACGATCTGAGGCGCGCCAACGCGCAGGTGGAGCGTCGGTCGCGGTTCACCGAGGCGGTGTTGTCCGGCGTGTCGGCGGGTGTTCTCGGCGTCTCCAGCGACGGACGCATCACCCTCGCGAACGCAGCGGCGCTTCGACTTCTGGGTGCGGAACGTCAGGCGCTGATCGGCGCGCCGTTGGCGGACGCCGCGCCCGAACTCGCCGCGCTCGCCGAAGTCGCACGACGTGACAGCGGCGCGGCCGCCGCCGCCGTCGAGATCGATCGCGACGGGGAGGCGATGACGCTCAATGTCCGCATCACCCGCGATTCCGGCGATATGTCCGTTGGCGGAGAGATAGGCTCCATCGTCCTCACCTTCGACGATGTGACCGAACTTGTCGACGCCCAACGCGCCGCCGCTTGGGGCGATGTCGCCAGACGCATCGCGCACGAGATCAAGAACCCGCTGACCCCGATCCAGCTCTCCGCCGAACGCCTCCAGCGCAAATACGCGGGCGAGATCACGTCCAATCCGGACATTTTCGAGCGTTGCACGCAGACGATCATCCGTCAGGTGAAAGATATCGGCCGCATGGTCGATGAGTTCTCGACCTTCGCGCGCATGCCGAAACCCGTTTATGCGCGTGAGGATGTCCGCGAGCTGGTGAAGGCGGCGGTCTTCGACCGGCGCATGGCGACCGCCGATATCGCTTTTGAGAGCGTCGCCCCGCCGCATCCGATGCTGGTCGAGTGTGATGGCCGTCTCATCGCGCAGGCGCTCGGCAATCTTCTGAAGAACGCGGCGGAGTCCGTTTCCGAGCGTCTTGCGGACGGCGTGGACGGTCTGGGCGGCATTGTTCGCGTCACCGTCAGCGCCGAGGGTGAAACCGTGGTCCTGACGGTTGAGGACAACGGCGTCGGCCTTCCGGCGGCCGAACGGGCGCGCCTGACGGAGCCTTATGTGACGACGCGCACGAAGGGCACGGGGCTCGGGCTCGCCATCGTTAAACGGGTTCTGGAGGAGCACGCGGGCTCTTTCGAAATCGAAGACTGCGCGACCTTGGGCCCGAGCGGCGCCTGCGCGCGATTGGTGTTGCCGGCGGCGCGAAACGCGACTGGCGAGAATCTTGCTCAAGAACCGGGTGACGACGTCGAGACGGCCGACCGGCCGCTCGAGCCGCATCCGGCTGAATGACGAACGACGATCCTAAGAAAGGCGATCGAAGACATGGCCATTGATATCCTAGTCGTCGACGACGAAGCCGACATCCGCGATCTCATCGCGGGCATTCTGGAGGACGAGGGCTTCGCGCCTCGCACCGCCGCCAACTCTCAGCAGGTGTTCGCCGCCATCCGCGACCGGGCGCCGAGCCTCGTCGTTCTCGACGTCTGGCTGGACGGGTCGGAGCTGGACGGGCTCGAAATTCTCGAACGCCTGAGAACGGTTCATCCCGAGATGCCGGTCGTCGTCGTGTCCGGCCATGGCACGATCGAGACGGCGGTGACGGCGATCCGGAACGGCGCCTACGATTTCGTCGAGAAGCCGTTCAATTCCGACCGCCTCATCCTCTCCATTCGCCGCGCGCTTGAAGCCTCGCGCCTGCGCCGGGAGAACCAGGACCTGCAGCGCCGCACGCCCGATTGGGAGCTGATCGGCAAGGCGCCGGTCATCACGCAGCTGCGCCAGCTCATCGACCGCATCTCTGAAGCGCGCTCGCGCGTGCTCATCACCGGCCCGGCGGGCTCGGGCAAAGAAGTCATCGCCCGGATGATCCACAAACGCTCGGACCGGGCGGACCGTCCGTTCGTCATCGTCTCCGCCGCCGCCATCGCGCCGGAGCGAATGGAGGAGGAGCTCTTCGGCGTCGAAGGCGCGGACGGCGGTGCCCTGAAGATCGGTCATCTGGAACGCGCCCATGGCGGCGTTCTAATGCTCGACGAAGTCGGCGACATGCCGCTGGAGACCCAATCAAAAATCCTGCGGGTTCTGGTCGATCAACGTTTCCGGCGGGTTGGGGGCGATGCGCCGGTCGCCGTTGACGTGCGGATCATCTCCACGACATCAAAGAACCTGATGGCGGAGGCCGCCGATGGGCGGTTCCGCGAGGATCTTTATCACCGGCTCTCTGTCGTCCCGATTGAAGCGCCGTCCCTGAAGGCGCACCGGGAAGATATTCCAGAGTTGGTCGATCACCTCGTCGAGCGCATCGGGCAGGCGACCGGTCTGCCGAAACGGAATTTCTCCGAGCAGGCTCTTGTGGCGCTCCAGACCTACGACTGGCCGGGCAATGTCCGTCAGCTGCGCAACATCATCGAACGCGTCATGATCCTGAATTCGGATGGATCGTCCGAGCCGATCGATGTCGAAGCGCTGCCGGCCGAAGTGCTCTCCGGCGGTCCTGCGGTGCCGAAAGGCGAACGCGCGGAGCAGGTGATCGCTTTGCCATTGCGCGATGCGCGCGAACGGTTCGAACGTGAGTATCTGGTCGCGCAGATTTCCCGTTTCGGCGGGAACATTTCACGCACGGCCGCCTTCGTCGGCATGGAGCGCTCAGCTCTCCACCGGAAACTGAAATCTCTCGGCGTCACGTCGATGGCGCGCGCTGAAACCGCCCGCTAAGCGGGGCTACCAATGCGGATCATCATTTGCGGCGCAGGACGCGTCGGTTTCGGCATCGCCCGCGCGCTCGTGCGCGAAGGCGCGGACGTGACGGTCGTCGACCAATCCGAAAAGCTCATCGCGGAAATGTCCGACACGCTGGAAGTGCGCGGCGTCGTCGGTCATGGCTCGCACCCGAACGTGCTGGCGGAGGCGGGCGCTGATTCCGCGGACATGGTGATCGGCGTCACCTACTCCGATGAAGTGAACATGATCGCCTGCCAGATCTGCCACTCGGTCTTCTCGGTGCCGACGAAAATCGCACGGGTTCGCGCGCAGACCTATCTCGACCCGAAATACCGCGATCTGTTCAGCCGTAAGCACATGCCGATCGACGTCATCATCTCGCCGGAAGTCGAGGTGGGGCGCGCGGTGCTGGAGCGTCTGCGCACCCCCGGCGCGACTGAGAGCCGGGCGTTCGCAGACGGCGCGGTCTACGCGCTGGGCGTGCGCCTTTCCGATGATTGTCCGATCCTTGAAACGCCCATCGAACAGATCGGCGAACTCTTCCCGAGCCTGAAGATCATCATTGTCGGCGTGCGACGGGGCGGGAAGGTATTTTCGCCGGCGCAGGAAACGCAACTCCAGTCCGGCGACGACATCTACTTCGTCGCCGGCGTCGATCATGTGGAGCACGCGCTCGAAGTCATCGGACGCGAACAACGCTCCGCGCGGCGCGTCGTCATCGTCGGCGCCGGGAATGTCGGCCTGTTCGTGGCGGAAGAGCTGGAGAAATCCCGCTCGGTCAAAACGCGGCTTGTCGAAGCGGATATGGGCCGCGCGCAACGCGCGGCGGACACCCTGCGCCGCACGATCGTCATTCACGGCTCCGGTCTCGATGCGGAAATTCTGCGCGAGGCGGGGATCGAGGACGCGGAGGCGTTCGTCGCGCTCACCAATGACGACCGGGTCAACGTCCTTTCGGCGGTGATCGGCAAGCGGGAAGGGGCTGAGCGCACCATCAGCCTCGTCAATGAGGCGGAATATGGTCCGTTGGCGGAGGCCGTCGGCGTCGATCTCACGGTGGACCCGCGCGCTTCGACCATCTCGACAATCCTGCAGCAGGTGCGGAAAGGGCGCATCAAGAGCGTCTATCCGCTGGCGGACGGCGCGGCGGAGGTCATGGAGGGGGTAGCCCTCAAGACATCGCCCCTTGTCGGCGAACCGCTCGGGAAAATCGACATGCCGGAGGGCGTGCGCATCGGCGCCATCGTCCATGGCGGCAAGGCGGTGATTCCGACGGACGACACCATCATCGACCCCGGCGACCGCATCATCCTTTTCGCGCTGGCGGGGTCGGTCGCGAAGGTCGAACAGATGTTCCGCGTCAGCCTCGAATACTTCTAAGACCTCCCCATGAACTGGGCGATCGTCGCACGCTTTTTCTTTTTCTGGCTGTTCATCCTCGCCGCCGGCGCGCTTGGGGCGGCCGCGTTTGCGGAGAACGGAACCGAGCGGGACGCGTTCCTCATCGGCGCCGCCGTTTGCGGGTTCGTCGGCGCCGCCGGCGCGCTCGCGGCGCCGAAGCGCAACCCGGCGGGCACTCGCTTCCGCGAAGGCCTGATGATCGGCGTCGCCATCTGGGTCGGCTCGCCGGCTTTTGCGGCCATTCCCATCGCGCTTTCAGGCGCTCATCCGTTCGCCGCCTATTTCGACGCTCTCTCGGCCCTGACGACGACGGGCATGTGGCTGGAACCGGACGTCGTCCATGCGAGCCGCGCGCAGGTCTTCTGGCGGGCGCAACTTTCCTGGATCGGCGGGTTCGCCACGCTTGCGATCGTCGCCGCGGTGCTTCTTCGGCGTGAATTTGGCGGCGTGCGGGTCCGCACGCCCTCTGTCTTCGGGGCGGGCGAACGCGGCGTCGCGCCCGCGATCGGCCGTCTCGCGCGCGCATTCATACTTCCGTACGCCGCGCTTACGACGGCGAGCGCGGCGCTGCTTTTTTTCGCCGGCGCGCCCAAATTCGACGCGCTGGTGCTGGCGCTCGGATCGATTTCGACTGGAGGCGTCATTCCGGACCCGGCGCGCCTCAGCGCGTATCCGCCGCTCGTGCATTCCGTGCTCGCCCTGTCCGCAACCTTCGGAGCCATCAGCTTTTTTCTCGCAGCGCTGTTGATTACCGGGCGCCGGGCGAAAATTGACGAGGAAAGCCGCGCTATCCTTTTCCTCATCCCGGCGCTCGCCGTCATTTTTGCGCTCCACAGCGGGTGGAGCGGCTTCAGCCGCGCGGGCGAACACGCCTTCAACGCCGTTTCGCTTCTCTCGACCTATGGCTGGATCTTGGGCGACGCGCCGCCTTTGACGCCGGCGCTCGTCGCTACTTGCGTCGGCGGATCGGTCATTTCGACGGCGGGCGGCCTCAAGATCGCCCGCTGGTTGACCGTTTTCCGGCGCGCGCGTCGTGAATTGCGTCGCATCGCCCACCCGGAAGCCGTTTCGCCGCGCGCGCGCAACGCTGACGCTCTTGGCGTCTGGGTCCATTTCACGGCTTTCGTCCTGGTTCTGTCCGCTTTGATGCTGGTTCTGGCGGCCGGCGGAGCCGAGCTTCCCGAGGCGACGACAGCCGCTATCGCCGCATTCGCCAACGCAGGTCCTCTCGCGCAGGCGCCTGACGCGCCTTACGCTCAGGCGGCGCTGGCGCTAGGCATGGCGCTCGGGCGCATCGACACGGTCGCGGCGCTCGCCCTGCTCAGCCCCGCCTTCTGGCGCTCCTGAAGGAGACCTGCGTGCGCATCGCCTATGTAGACGGACGGTATGTCCCGATCGACCAAACCGCGATCCATATCGAAGACCGCGGCTACCAGTTCTCCGACGCCGTTTACGAGGTCTGCGTTCTGGTCGACGGCTCCCTGTGGGACGCGGACGGTCATCTCGCACGTCTGCGCCGTTCCCTAGGCGAGCTCGAAATCCCGGTTCCCATGAGCGATGGCGCGTTGCTGACGGTTTTTCGCGAGACCGCCCGGCGCAATCGGCTGAAGACCACGCTGATATATCTTCAGGTGTCGCGCGGTGTCGGCGCGCGCGACCATGCGGGCGACTGGTCCCTGATGGCGCCGGTGACGGTCGTGACCGCGCGCCCTCTAAACCTCGCCGCCGGGGAGCGGGCCGCCGAGCGGGGCGTTTCCGTCATCACGCACGCAGACGACCGCTGGGCGCGGCCGGACATCAAGACCGTGTCGCTTCTGCCGAATATCCTCGCCAAGGCGCAGGCGCGCGATGAAGGCGCGGCGGAGGCGTGGCTGGTCCGCGACGGGCGCGTGACGGAAGGCTCGTCGACCAACGCCTGGATCGTCAAAGACGGCGCGCTCACTACTCATGTCGCTGACCGGGAGATCCTGCGCGGCATCACGCGTGATGCGGTTCTGGAGGTCACGAGCGAGGCGGGACTGCGCGTGGAAGAGCGCAGTTTCACCGTCGAGGAGGCGCTGCAGGCCGATGAAGCATTCATCACCTCCGCCACCAAATTCGTGACACCGGTCGTCAAAATTGACGGCCGGAATATCGGCGGCGGGGCGCCCGGGCCGCTCGCGAAACGGCTGCGTCGCGCTTATATCGATAGGGCGCGAGCGGGCGCTCGCTGAGGGCGCCTGTCATTCGCGGGTCTTTACGCCATTGCGGTCGGCGCGATCCCGCTTATGATTGTTGCAGCGCAGCAGCGAGAGCGTCGCCGCTTCGCCGTTCCACCCGTACAAAAAGTAGATCGCTGATGACCGAGAAAAAACAAAACCTTCAGGACGTTTTCCTGAACCAAATCCGTAAGGCTCGGATCCCCGTGACGGTCTTTCTGGTGAATGGCGTCAAGCTTCAGGGCGTCGTCACCTGGTTCGACAATTTCTGTCTTCTGCTGAAACGGGACGGAGCCGCCCAACTCGTCTATAAGCACGCCATCTCGACGGTCATGCCGTCGCAGCCGGTGCAGCTCTGGGACGAAGACGACGCGAGCGAAGATTGACCGAACGAACGCCGCTTTCGCATGAAAAATCCGCCGTCCGCGCGGTCCTGATCGAACCGACGACCCGAGATTTCGCCGCTCGCGGCCCGGACGCGCGCGCTGAGGAGGCGCGCGGGCTTGCGGCGGCGATCGAGGTCGAGGTCATCGACACCATCTTCGCGCCCGCCGACCAGCCGCGCCCTGCGACGCTGTTCGGAACGGGCAAGGTCGCCGAGATTGGCGCGCGGCTCGATCTTGAGGAAGAGCGCCCTGAGCTCGTACTCGTCGACGGCGCCCTCTCGCCCGTGCAGCACCGCAATCTTGAGCGCGAATGGAAAGCAAAGGTGCTCGACCGCACGGCGCTCATCCTCGAGATTTTCGGTGATCGCGCCCAGACCCGCGAAGGTCGGCTGCAGGTCGAGCTGGCGCATCTCACCTATCAGCGCTCGCGCCTCGTGCGCTCGTGGACCCACCTTGAACGCCAGCGCGGCGGCGTCGGTTTCCTCGGCGGCCCAGGCGAAACGCAGATCGAGGCGGACCGGCGCGTCCTTCTTGAAAAGATCAACGTCCTGAAGAAGCAGTTGGAGCAGGTCTCGCGCACGCGTTCGCTGCAGCGTGCGAAACGAAAACGCGCGCCGAACCCGGTGATCGCGCTTGTCGGCTATACCAACGCCGGCAAGTCGACCCTCTTTAACCGGCTTGCCGGCGCCAGCGTCATGGCGAAGGACCTCCTGTTCGCCACGCTCGACCCGACCATGCGCGCGATCGATCTTCCGTCTTCGGAGCGCGTCATCGTCTCCGACACCGTCGGCTTCGTCTCCGACCTGCCGACGCAGCTGGTCGCCGCCTTCCGCGCGACGCTGGAAGAAGTTCTCGAGGCTGATCTCATTCTGCACGTTCGCGATGCGAGTCACCCGGAAACCGAAGCGCAGAAGAACGATGTGCTGACTGTCCTGCGCGAGCTCGGCCTCGACGAGGACGACGAACGCCATGTGATCGAGGTACACAACAAGACTGACATGCTGGACCCGGAGGACGCGCTGGCGCTCGAGATCGCCGCGCGCGCGCGTTCGGTTTCCGCCGAAGGCACGATCTCCGAGCCCGCCGAAGTCGCCGTTTCAGCCGTGACGGGCGCCGGAATCGAGACGCTGGTCGCGCAGATCGACCGAATGCTGACGGTCGATCATGTCGAGCGCATGTACGATCTCGATGCCGGGGACGCCGCGCCCGCCGCGTGGCTTTATGAAAACGCCCGCGTGCTGTTCGATGAAACGGGTGAAACGGGGCGGCGCGTCGTCGCGCGCCTCTCGGAGAAATCCGCGGGCCAGTTCGGCAAACGCTTCGGCGTCGCGCCGGTCGGCGACGTTCCAGAGACGGACGACGACGAACGCACGCACTACGAGCCGCTTCAGGCGTCCTGATCCAACGAAAGGCCGGTCCTCGTGGTCGACATCTCCGCCGTCGAAACCATCATTCGCGAGGTCGCGGACGAGCACATTCTTCCGTTGTTCCGCAATCTTGGTCGCGACGACGTCTCCACCAAATCCGGCCCGAATGACCTCGTGACCATCGCTGATGTGAATGCGGAGAACGCGCTTGCGCCGCGCCTCATGGATCTCCTGCCCGGCTCCGTGGTGCTCGGCGAAGAGGGAACCGCGAAGGATCCGAGCGTTCTCGACGCGCTTGCGGGCGATGCGCCGGTCTGGGTGATCGACCCCATCGACGGCACGCGGAACTTCGTGAACGGATCGGCGGAATTCGCCACCATGGTGGCGCTCGCTGAAAAAGGCGAGACGCGCGCGGCGTGGATTTACCCGCCCATCGACGGCGCCTGCGCGACGGCGGAAAAGGGCTCCGGCTCGTTCTGGCGCGGCGAACCCATGGCCGGACGCGAGGGGACGGAGCTTGGCGCGATGCAGGGCACGTATCATAAGAATTACATTCCGAAGGATTGGGCGCGACGCATCGAGCCCAATCTGAAGCGCCTCGGCAAAACGGGACCGGCCCATTGCGCGGCCTATGTCTATCTCCGGCTTTCAAGCGGCGAGCATGATTTCGGCGTGCACGGAAAGCTCATGCCGTGGGATCATCTGGCGGGAACGCTGATGCTGCGCGAAGCGGGCGGCGAGGCCGGTTTTCTGGACGCTGATGAGCGCTACGCCGCACAAGTCTATCCGGAGCGTCCGATGCTGACGGTCTCCGACGGCGCGCGCTTTGACGTCCTGAAACAGACGCTCGTCAACGGGTGAGCCTCAGCTACTCCCAGCCGAACTCTTCAATCAGATCGCCCGCGAGCTCGCGGAAATACGCCGTTTCCGACGCCGGCGGTTCATAGCGGTTGGCGACGTCAGCGTCGAAGCGGGCAGCAACCTTGTATTTCGGATCGTACTCCAGACCGGCGACCTCGAAGATGTCCGCAAACGTTGCATCCGTATCCTCCCGCAGCTTCGCGAAATCGACCTCGAGATAGCGCTCGCGCGGGAGGTCAAGCGCGCGGGCGAGGGCGCGCGCGTGATCGAGCCGGGCTTTCCACTGATACAGCCCCTCCTGAAAGCTCGCCGCCCAGCCGAGACGCATCAGGCTGGAGGCGACCATGCGCCCGTCGCGGATCATGTGCAGGATGAGCGCGTCCGGAAACACCGCTGCTATTTCGCGCACGCGCATGGCGTTGAAGGGCGTATCGTCGATGAAATGGGTCTTCTCGCCCTTCGGATCGATCAGCGAAAAAATCCGCTCATAGGCGCGGCGGATGGCCGGGACGACGATGTCCCAGTCCGCCTTCGCGGCGCGCGTCGCCTCCCAGTACTCCTGACAGATATCCTTGAATTCTTTTTCCGGCAGCTCTTCGAAAATGCCGGTCGAAACGTCGGTTCCGTCAGCGCGTTTCTCGACGCGGCGATACCAGTTGTTCGCCCAGTGGAAGAAGAGCCCGTCATTCGCCGTATTGCGATAAAGATTGAGGCAGAAACCGTTGAATCCGTTCAGCCCACAGAAGAATTTCGGCTCTGAGCCCTTGAACTTGAAAACGCTCGGATGCGCGGCGAGGGCGCGCGCGGTCACCGTGGAACCGGAGCGCGCCGTGCCGACGACAAAGACGGGCTTCATGACGCGGCGCCTTTCTTCTTCGCCTCGTTCCAGAGCGCGTCCATTTCGTCGAGGTCGGCTTCGCCGAGGCGCTCGCCCAGCTTCTCCTCTATGTAGTTGAAACGCGTCCGGAACTTTTCGTTCGCCCGCCGTAGTGCGGCTTCCGGGTCGATATCGAGCTTGCGGGCGAGGTTCCCCATATTGAAGAGAAGGTCGCCGAATTCCTCTTCCATGTGACGCGCATCACCGGAATCGGCGGCCTCTGCGAGCTCCTGCGATTCCTCCTCGATCTTGGCGAGCACGTCGGCCGCCGCGCCCCAGTCGAAACCAACGCGAGCGGCGCGTTTGCCAAGCTTCACCGCGCGCGTGAGGCCGGGAAGGCCGACGGGGACGTCGTCGAGCACGGACGTCTGCCCTTTCGCGGCGCGCTCGGCGGCTTTCATCTCTTCCCAGAGGCGGATCTGGTCGTCAGCGTCGCGACCGTCTTCGGCTTCGAAGACATGCGGGTGGCGGCGGATCATCTTCGCGCAGATCGCCTCGACCACGTCGGCGAAGGCGAAGCGGCTTTCCTCCTCGGCCATGCGCGCGTGAAAAACGACCTGGAAGAGGAGATCGCCGAGTTCGTCTTTCAGTTCGCCATAGGCCTCGCGTTCGATGGCGTCCGCGACCTCATAGGCTTCCTCGACCGTGTACGGCGCGATGGTCTTGAAGTCCTGCTCGAGATCCCACGGGCAGCCGCCTTCAGGCGTGCGCAAACGGGCCATGATGGCGAGGAGGGCGTCGATGTTCCGGATGTCCTTCGGCGCGTCGGTCATGGGCGCACCTGCCCGTCGCCGCGGACCTGATATTTGAACGTCGTCAGCTGCTCGAGGCCGACGGGTCCGCGCGCATGGATGCGCCCTGTTGCGATGCCGATTTCAGCGCCGAGGCCGAATTCGCCGCCATCGGCGAATTGGGTGGACGCGTTCCACATGACGATGGCGCTGTCGATCTCGTTGAGGAAGCGCTCGGCGACGACGGCGTCTTCAGTGATGACGCATTCCGTGTGCGAGGTCGAATAAGTGCGGATGTGCGCCAGCGCGCCGTCGAGGCCGTCAACGATTTTAAGCGCGATCACCGGCGCCAGATACTCCGTGCGCCAATCTTCCTCATTCGCGGGCGTGATGCGATCATCAAGGTCTTGCGCGCGCGCATCGCCGCGGATGGCGCATCCGGCGTCGACGAGAGCGCCCGTCAGCGTCGGAACCATTGCATCAGCGACGGCGCTATCGACCAGCAACGTCTCCGCCGCGCCGCATATGCCGGTCCTGCGCATCTTGGCGTTCACGACGAGCGCGCGCGCTTTTTCCATATCCGCTGCGCCGTCCACATAAACATGACAGAGGCCTTCCAGATGGCCGATGACCGGCACCCGCGCCTCGCGCTGGACGCGTTCGACCAGTCCTTTGCCGCCGCGGGGAACAACGACGTCGAGGGCGCCGCCAAGCCCCTCCAGTATGGCGCCGACGGCGGCGCGATCCGTGGTCGGCACAAGCTGAACGGCCGCCTCGGGCAGACCGGCCTCCGCCAGCCCCGCCTGCACGCAGGCGTGAAGGGTGGTCGCGGAATTCATCGCTTCCGAACCGCTGCGCAGGATGACCGCGTTTCCTGCTTTCAGGCAAAGCGCCGCGGCGTCGATCGTGACGTTCGGGCGGCTTTCATAAATCACCCCGATAACGCCGAGGGGCGTTCGCACGCGGGAGATCTTCAGGCCGTTCGGGCGCTCCCAGTCGGCGAGGACCGCGCCGACCGGATCGGGAAGGGCGACGATCTCTTCGACGGCGCGCGCGATCGCCTCGAGACGATCCGCATCAAGAGACAGGCGTTCGAGCTTTGCTGCATCGAGACCGGAAACACGCGCGGCCTGAAGGTCTTCCTCATTAGCGGCGAGGATCGTATCCGTTCGGGAGCGGATCTCCCGCGCCGTCGCAGCGAGGGCGGCGTTCTTCTCATCGGTCGTCGCGCGCGACAGCGCGGACCCGGCGGCGCGGGCGGCGCGGCCGAGGTCCAGCATCATCGCGGCGACATCTTCCAGTTCGGGGGCCGCGCTCATCAGGCGTTCCCTCCTTCGCTCAACTGCAGCGGATCGGCGAGGGCGAGATCGTCCCGATGCACGACCGCCGGGCGTCGCCGATAGCCGAGAACGCCCTCTATCGCTTCGGAACGCAAGCCCGCGATGGCGCGCACCTCGTCCGCCTCATAGGCGACGAGGCCGACGCCGAGATAAACGCCGTTCGGCCCGATGAGACGCACGGCGTCGCCGCGCGTGAAAGCGCCGTCGACGGAGACGACGCCCGCAGCAAGAACGCTCGCACCGCCCGCGACCGCCGCCGCCGCGCCCATATCGAGCGTCAGGACGCCGGAGGACTTCTGGCGGCCGGCGATCCACCGCGCGCGGGCGGCGCCCGGCGCTGTTTCCGCCTCAACGCGCGTATGCGGCGCGCCCGTCTCAAGGCGAAGAAGCGGCTGCTCATTGACGCCCCGGGCGATCACCGTCGCAACACCCGCCCGGGCGGCGATGCGGGCCGCATCGAGTTTGGAGCGCATGCCGCCGGACCCGACGCCTCTGGCGGCGTTGGCGGCGCCGGCGAGAGCGTAAATCTCGTCCGTCACCCGTTCGACCCGCGGTATGAGCTCTCCGTCACCGCGCGCCGGGTCGGCGGTATAAAGACCGTCGACATCGGTCAGCAGGATGAGGAGGTCGGCGCCGGCCATCTGCGCGGCGTGGGCGCCGAGGCGATCATTGTCGCCATAGCGGATTTCCGCCGTCGCGACGCTGTCGTTTTCATTGATGATCGGCACGGCGCCCGCCTTGAGAAGCGCCTCGAGGGCCCCTCGGGCATTCAGATAACGGCGGCGGTCTTCCGTATCCGAAAGGGTGAGTAGCATCTGACCGACGGCTTTCCCATGCGGTTCGAACGCCGCGCCCCATGCCGCCATGAGGCGCGCCTGACCGACGGCGGCGGCGGCCTGCTTTTCTTCAAGGCTCGCCGTGCGTTCGACGCCGATCGCTCGACGTCCGAGCGCGACGGCGCCAGAGGAGACGATCAGCGTCTCCACACCGCGCTCTGAAAGAAGAGTGATGTCCGCGGCGAGAGACGCCAACAACGCCGCGTTCGGCGCGCCATCCTCCGTGGAGACCGATGCCGAACCGAGCTTGACGACGATCCGGCGGACACCGGCGAAGAGGCGCGTCATGCTCGGCTCATGCGGTTGATCATTCCGCGTCCGCGCCGCGCTCGGAGAGCCGTAGCGCGTGATCAAGGACATGGAAGATATAATTCTGCTCGACGACGCCGCCGACGAGGTAAGCGCCCGGGCCGTCGGCGTAGATGCCGACATCCTGACCGCCATGGGTCTCGGACCCTGACGGAATGGCCGTCTGCTGGCGGTAGTCTTTATCCAGAACGTCGACATCGGAAAGGTCTTCGCGATCAGCGCCGGCGACGGAGTTTCGACCGTTCCCATAAACGAGGGTCGTGTACGGTTTGCCATCGAACGCGCGCAGCGGCTCGCCGATGGGCGAGCGCGCGAGATCGAGAATGGGATTGCCGCGGGCGGGATAGCCCTGGAAGGCGAGTGTGTGTCCGTGGTCGGCGGTCGTGATGATGAGCGTGTCGTCGGCGGACGTCATGGCCCGCGCGACGGCGACGGCTTCGGCGAAGGCTTCTGCGTCGCCGAGTGCGCGCGCGGCGTTGCCCGCATGGTGCGCGTGATCGACCCGCCCGCCTTCGACCACCAGGAAGAAGCCGTTCGGATCGCGCGACAGGATGTCGATGGCTTTCGCCGTCATTTCCGCGAGCGAGGGTTCGCCGCCAGCGTCATCGGCGCGGTCAAGCTCGTACTCCATGTGCGAACGCTCAAAGAGCGCGAGAACTTTCGGGCCTTCCGCTGGATCGATGGCGTCGAACCCGGCCCTGTCCCAGATGAAGCGGTGCGCGGAGGACTTGGCCGACCACTCCGCCGTCAGATCGCGACCGTCTCCTCGTGAACCCGTCTCCCCTTCATCCTCCGGGTCCGGCGCTTCTTTCGGAAGAAACTTCGCGCGACCGCCGCCCATCACGACATCGAAATTGGTTTCGGTCTCGATCAACTGGCGGGCGATGTCCTTACAGTCCACGCCGGTGGCGAGGTCGGTGTCGTTCTCCCAGTTCCGGTTCGCGGAGTGAGCGTACACCGCCGCCGGAGTCGCGTGCGTGATGCGCGCTGTGGAGATGACGCCGACCGCGAGACCCGCGGCGTCGGCGAGCTCGCCGAGCGTCGTCGCCGCGTGGGTTTTGGCGCCGCCGCAGTCATTGCGGTTCACATCCTTCGTGACGGAGATGACGCCGGATCTCGTTTTCACGCCCGTGATCATGGCGCTCATCGTTCCGGCGCTGTCCGAGACCTGATAATCGTCAGTATAGGTTTTTGAGAACGCCACATGCGGGAAGCGCTCAAAGGCGAGAAGATGTTCTTCGCCCTTCAGGCCTTGTTTCTGTCCGGCATAGATGCGCGCGGCCGCCACGGTCGTCGGATCCATGCCGTCGGCGATGAACAAAATGGCGTTCTTCGCTGGGCCGCGCCGCTCGGTGATCGCAAGCCGCTCCGCCAGTTTCTCTTGCGCGTCTGAAAAGTAAGCGTCTTCTGACTGCGCCGTCTCGGACGGGTGCGGGGAGAGCGCGCTCGAATGCTCGCTGGACGCGTCGCAGGCGGCGAGCGCGAGGATCGAAAGACAGCTGATCGTGCGGAATGACATGGCTAACCTCATGGAGATTCGAGATTAGCCGAATAAACGCGCCGTGCGACAGTTCCTTGACGCTCAGCGCGACGATACGTTCAAGACGCGATCATGGGTAGGCGATGACCGCCGTATAACGCGGGCGGCGGATCGAGAACTGCTGGAATTCCACATCCGCATTGACGAAATACATGATCGGGCTGCGGTATTTGAACGACAGCTCCGCCAGGATCGCCGTCTCGCCGCCCGGAATTTCTGGAAAGCTGACGCTCGTCACTTTGGAACCGACGGCGCGCGTCTTTGTGGAATCTGATCCTTCGCTCCATTGAACGATAATGTCGCCATTGGCGTCTTCTGCGACGCTGTGGATGCCGATGGAGAGCGTGTTGGCGTCCGCGTACCGGTCCATCATGGAGGCGGCGGCGGCGAAAATGAGGTCGCGTTCGGCGTCGTTCATCTGAATGGTGCGAGCGACGAGGTCGGCCGCCGTATCGACGGCCAGAACTGACCGGCGCTTGGCGCGGTAGTGGTCGAACGTGCCGAGCGAGCCCAGCATGAAAAAAATGAAGATCGGCGTGATGAGCGCGAACTCAACCGAAACAACGCCGGCCTTCGACTTCAGAAACCTTGCGAATGAACGGATCATCCGACGCGCTCCTCAGAACGGCTCGTTGCGGAAAACGAGCGAGGTGATCACCTGATATTTGTCGTTGCCCGTCTTCGGCAGCATCAGGCCGAGGCCAAGGCCGGGGGTCAGCACGTCCACGGTTACACAAATCCGTACGTAGACGATGTCGTCGCCGCTGGTCCAATTGTACCCGGGCGAACTCGGATTTGAGTCATCTTTATCCTTGCAGGTTGCATTCGTCGCCGGGATGTCCGTGAAGCTGGAAATGCTTGTCACTTCGATAGAAACATCGCCATTGCAATCGACGACGGCTTCGACTTCATCGCAAACCAGTTTTTCGAGATCGCTTTGCGAAATCGAGCCGCTTGACGCCTGACCGGTATAGATCATCCGCGAAACGGTCGACGCCGCGTTCTCGATGAGCGCGATCCGCGTGAACTGCCAGGCGCCTTCCAGGATAGAGAAGGCGAGAGTGAAGAAGATCGGCGCGACAAAGGCGAATTCCAGCGCCGCGGCGCCGGACCGCGAGCGGGCGAAGCGACCAAGAAGGCCGCGACGCGTCGCCAGCGGAGATTTGCGGTTCAAGACCATTTTCATGAGAGCCAAGCTCCGTATTCTGATCGCTACTGCGTCAGGCGAAGATTGTTGATGCTCGCCGCGATGGATTTGAACGCGGTCGAGATATCAAGGCTTTCGACATAGTAGTATTGGCTCGGGCTCTGCGGGCAGGCTTCAAGCGCGGTGTCCGACCAGGCTCCCCTGTTGATCTGGAACCCGATCGTGAACACCAGAACGTTATTGTCGCGCGCTGCTTCGCAGACGTCGTAGAAGTGCGCTTTCGCCTCGTTGGTTGTGATCCGAGTACGCTGGTTATTTCGATTGTCCAGCTCGGAGATTTTTTTGCCGATGCGGGTCATGTCGTCATTGCTCGAATCGGGGACATCAATCTTCGGACGGTACTGCTGGGTGATTTCCCCGTCTGTCATGATGACGAGAACTTTCAGGACATCGCCGTTGAAGTCGGATGGACGGTCAGAGAACGAGCCGCCGATGGCGCCTTTCCAGGCCGGGTCCAGTCCAAGCAGGCCGATCATGGAGCCGATGTCCATGCCGGTGCCGTCAGACAGTTCCATTGCACTGATCAGAGCTTTCAACGCCGTTTTGTCATTGGAGAGGAACGTCGACTCCGTCGATTGCTTCGGACACCATGGATTGTTGCTGTTCCACTTCCAGAAGTGGGGGACAGACTGGTGCTTGGTGTCGTACGGTCCGGAACCGGACTTCTCATTGTTCGTTCGCGAACTGTCCTCTTCGTAGGACCCATCGGTATAGAGATAGTGATAATCGTCGCCGCCGAAGGCGAATGAGGTCGGGTTGAAATGGTCGAGCTCAAGGCAGCCTTTGTGGTCGGCCGCTTCTGACGGATCGACGAACGTATCGAACTGGCTCGGCAGGTGAACGGTGCCGCCAAACGGTACGACATTGATCGACGTATAATCGACGACGTCTTCTTCCAGAACGGTGTCGATGAATTCGTTCGCAGCGGACTTCAGGTTCGTCAGCTTGTTGCCGCGCATGGATGTGGAGATGTCGAGCACCATTGAGATCTCGACGTCGCGCACGGACTGCTCGCCGCCGACGCTGACCGAAACCGGCAGGTTGTTCACGCCGAACAGCCCAAGAAACACCGTGTCGATGGCGTAGTTCGCCGTCACGATGACCGTCGCCTTGTTCAGCGATCGCTCGCTGGTGACGTTCACGGAGAGGAGGTTGCGGTCGACGAGACCGGGATCGAGGTTCGCGCGCAGATAGTCGTTGATGACATCAAGCGCGTCGCGATTGTTGGTCAGCGACGCGGCCGCGAGAACGCCGGTGTCGAGCGCGCCCTGTATCTCAGCGCGCACGGTCGCGAAGTGAACGAGATCGACCGCGCCGCCCATCATCGCGAAGAGGGGGCCTGCGAGAATGGACGCCGTGACGCCGATATTACCGCGCCGGTCCTTGCCGAACCGTCGCGCTGGGCGCGCGAGCATAGACTCAGCGCGGAATTTAGTTTTCAGCGAACGCAACATAAACGCCTCCACGTGCGGCCGTGCATCGCCGCGACCGAGGTATAATCGGTGCCAAGGCCTTTAAAAAAAGTAAACGATCAATAAATCCTATTTCTAAGTTTCTTCTTTTTTTCAGTAATTGCATCACTATAGTAAATTGTATTTCGTTTTTATTGTCTCGCATACGGTAAAATACAGACCGATCAACGGTTTTTATGCTTAATGGCGCCAAAACGGCGCGGATCGAATTGATCTCATTGAAAACCGCGGGGGCGCAGCGTACTCATCATTTTTCGTGAGTGTCGGGGCGTAGCGCAGCCTGGTAGCGCATCTGGTTTGGGACCAGAGGGTCGCAAGTTCGAATCTTGCCGCCCCGACCATCGCGAAATTCATGTCGGCTTGAGACCGGGCGCGATATCGCTCAGAAAGCCGCTGAAACGAAACGCAGGACGACCCCATGCTCGCGCGCATCTTCAAGCCCTCCAAAACCGCCATGCAGTCCGGGCACGCCAAGTCGAAGGACTGGGTGCTGGAGTTTGAGGCGGAGGCGGCGCGTCGCATCGATCCGTTGATGGGCTGGACGAGCGGTTCGGACACCATGGCGAACCAGGTGCGGCTGCATTTCGAAACGCAGGAAGAGGCGATCGCCTACGCCGAAGCCCGCGGTCTGCCGCATCAGGTGCTTCCCGAACATGCGCCGCGTCCGAAGCCGAAAGCCTACTCCGATAACTTCGCCTTCAGACGCCGCAAGCCCTGGACCCATTGAGGGGAGACGCGCCAACACCGGTTCCGGCGATCCGGGAAACCCGCTAGGACGCGTTTCATCGGCCCCGTAGCTCAGTTGGATAGAGCACTCGCCTTCTAAGCGAATGGTCGCAGGTTCGAATCCTGCCGGGGTCGCCAGACCGCCCGATCAGTCGTTCGGGGTTTCAGCGTCCATCGGTTCGTCAGCCGTTTCATCGTCGGAAACCGACGCCTCTTCGGTCTGTGTCGGCGGCGATGAACGCGGACCGATGGGGTCCATCATCAACGAATTGGCCGACGGGGCGGGTTGCTCGAGCGCCGGAAGCGCGGCGGCGGCTTCAACATCGGGCAAGCCGCTCTCTTCGACCGGTTTCGAGGCGGAAATCAGCAGTAGATCATAACGAAGCGTCGTGCCGAGGTTCACCGGCGACGGCTTTAGTTCCACGACGCGCGTTTTATAGCCGACCTTGGTGATGGAGATGCGCGTCGTGTCGCGCATGCGCAGGGTGCAGGGGGTGATGCAGGAGGCGCCGCTCTCCAGCGAGGCTTCCGCGCCTTCCGGATTGGTCTCGATTTTCACGATCGCGCCGGTTCCCACGCATGAGGCGACGCCGAGCGCGCCCGCCATCGCGACGCCGACGGTGCGCGCCCGAGCGCGTGGTCCCCTCGATCCCCAATTCATGAGAGCATCTTAGCTCGCTTGTCAGCGGGCGCCAGCGTCCATCGCTCGAAAGGCGAGTTCGAGATCGGCGATGAGATCGGCCGGGTCCTCAAGTCCCGCATGAAAGCGCAGAACCCGGCCCTTGCGCGACCATGGAGCGGCCGTGCGGTCGCGCTCCGGCCGCACGGGCACGCAGAGGCTTTCATAGCCGCCCCAGGAAAAGCCCATGGCGAAAAAGCGGGTCGCATCGAGAAACCGGCCGAGCGCCGCATCGTCGATATCGGGCCGGAGCACGACGCCGAAGAGACCGGACGCGCCTGTAAAGTCGCGCTTCCAGACGTCGTGCCCGGGGTGGTCGGATCGGGCGGGGTGCAGCACGGTTTCGACTTCAGGTCGCCCGGCGAGCCAGTCGGCGAGGGCGAGGCCGCTCGCCTGATGACGCTCGAGCCGCACGGCGGCGGTGCGCAGGCCGCGATGGGCGAGATAGACATCGTCCGGCGAGACGCAGAGGCCGAGATTGAGCGCCGTTCTAAAGACGCGCTCGCGCGCCTCCTCCGTGCGGCAGAGAACGGCGCCGAGCAGGACGTCGGCATGACCCACGATATATTTGGTGCAGGCCTGAACGGAGATGTCCGCGCCGAGAGCGAGGGGCTTCAGAAACACGCCGCCGCTCCAGGTGTTGTCGACGATCACCGGGGCGCCGACCGTCGAGGCCGCCGCGACCGTCGCCGGGATGTCCTGGACCTCGAAAGTGAGCGACCCGGGGCTTTCCGCGACGATCGCCGACACCCGTTGGTCCAGAAGCGGCGTGATATCCGCCATCGGATCATAATAGACCGTTTCAACGCCGTAGCGCTTCAGCATAGCGTCGCAGAAATAACGGGTCGGTCCGTAAACGGTGTCGGCGACGAGAATTTTCGCCCCTGCTTCGGCGCAGGCGAGGATCGAGAGCGTGATCGCCGCGAGTCCGGAGGGCGCGAGCACCACGCCTTCCGCGCCTTCGAGCGCCGCGAGGCTGTCTTCGAACGCGCGATGGGTTGAGGTGCCGAGGCGGCCGTAGCGTATCTTCGGCGCCTCACGCTTGAAGTCCCCATAGGTCGGGAAGACGAATGTCGAGGCGCGCTCGACCGGCGGGTTCACCGCATGAAAGCTCGGCGCGTGGTGGCGACCAGTGGCGATGAGGCGCGTCGCGTCCTTGTCGTGTTCGTTCGATCCTCGGCTCACGCCGCGTCGCTTTCCTGAACGATCACCACGCCGCGTTGGCGGTCGTACACGCTGAAGCCGTGTTTCTGGTAGAACCGCAACGCGGACGGATGATCGAGCGTGCAGGTTTCAAGCTTCACGCGCTTCGGATGGGCCGACCAGACGATGTCCAGTATCGCGCTGAAGAAAAACGTTCCGAACCCGGCGCCGATGCGTTCCGGCATCAACCCGAAGAACTTGATCTCGCTTTCGCCCGGCTCGCGACTGTCGATCTCCGCCATGCCGACGGGCGCGCCGTCCGCATAGAGCACGTAGAGCGCCACGCGATCATCGTGGATGATCGCGGCGAGGTCGTCATCCTCAATGGAGCGGCGGCTCACCCATTTATAAGGATCGCCGATGGTCCGGTAGAGATAGCGGTAAAAGTGGATCGGCGGCTTTACGGCTTTCAGGATCGCAAGCTTGCCCGCCGGTTCGACGGCGCAATGGGTCGCGGGTTTCTCCCGCTGATCCAGATAGGTGATGACGACATCGACACGCGACGACGCCTCGGGCTTGCGCCGGCTCATCAGGCCGCCTCCTCAGGTTTCAGGACGCCCGATCATGCCTCGTCGCGGACGATCGGCAAAGTCCGACCGTCAGGCGCCCGCCCGCGGCCCCATTCCGCCCACGACCCGTCATAGACGGCGGCGGGCGGCCCGCCCGCGTGCTCGATCGCCAGTGCGAGCAGGGACGCCGCGACGCCTGAGCCGCAGGTGGTGATCGTCGGTCGATCGGCGCGCCAGCCGACGGCTTCAAGCGCGCGCCGCGTGTCCGCAGGCGAGGGCAGGCGTCCGTTCGGGGCGATGACCGAGACGGGCAGCGACACGGCGCCCGGCATCGCGCCGGAAGCAAGACCGGGACGCGGCTCCGGCGCCGCGCCGCGGAACCGATCCGCCGGGCGAGCGTCCAGGATCAAGGCGTCGCCGGTTTTGACGGCCTGTAGCGTCCGGTCCAGCGATGAGAGTCGTTCGGATGCGAACTGAGCGCCGAACTTTTCGGACGATGCTGAATTTTGTTCCGTGGACATCGCGCCATTGGCGTCCAACCATGCCGGCAGGCCGCCGTTCAGAACAGCGACATTCGCCGCGCCCATCGTTTTGAGCGTCCACCAGACCCGCGCGGCGGAAAAAACGCCGTCCTGATCGTAGACGACGATGGGACGTTGTTCTGAAAGCCCCATATCGCCTGCGGCCTCGGCGAAGGCCTCGGGCGTCGGCAGCATATGCGGCAGATCGCTTTCGCGATCCGACACGTCGTCGATATCGAAAAAGACCGCGCCCGGAATATGCGATCTCGCGAAAGTTGCCTGGGCGGAAACGGCGCCGTCCGCGAGCCGCCATGTGCCGTCAACGAACTGAGCGCCCTCAGCGTGACGCCGCAGGGCTTCTTCGGCCTCGATGATCGACGTCATGAAAGCCATGGCGGCGTCGGCAGGCCTTTCTCGCGCAGGAACTCGACATTGAAGAGCTTGGACGCGTACCGATGGCCATAGTCGCACAGCACAGTAACGACCGTATGCCCGGGGCCGAGCTCGCGTGCGAGCTTCATGGCGCCGACGATGTTGATGCCCGCCGAGCCGCCGACGCACAGGCCTTCGTGCTGGACGAGATCAAAGATGACCTCCAGCGCCTCGGCGTCGGAAATCCGGAAGGCGTCGTCAAACTCGATGCCCTCGATATTTGCCGTGACGCGCCCCTGGCCGATGCCTTCGGTGATGGAACCGCCTTCGGTTTCAAGCTCACCGGTCTTCACATAGGAAAAGAGTTTTGATCCGTAGGGGTCGGAAAGGGCGATCTTCACGTCTTTCCTGCGCTCGCGCAGCGCCATGGCGACGCCGCCGATGGTGCCGCCGGAGCCGACCGCGCAGGTGAAGCCGTCGACCTTTCCGTCGGTCTGTTCGAAGATTTCCGGCCCGGTCGTCGCCGCGTGAAAATCCCGGTTCGCGACATTGTCGAACTGGTTCGCCCAGACCGCGCCCGTCTCCTCGGCGAGGCGGCGCGAGAAATGCACGTAATTGTCCGGGTTCGAATAGGGGACGGCGTCCACCTCGACGAGCTCCGCCCCGAAGAGCCGCACGGCGTCTTTTTTCTCGACGCTCTGGGTGCGCGGCATGACGATCTTCACTTTATAGCCGAGCGCCGCGCCGACCATGGCGAGACCGATGCCGGTGTTGCCCGCCGTGCCTTCGACGATGGTCCCGCCGGGCTCGATGACGCCCCGCTTCTCCATATCGCGGATGATGCCCAGCGCCGCGCGGTCCTTCACCGACTGGCCGGGATTGAGGAATTCCGCCTTGCCGAGAATTTCGCAGCCGGTGAGTTCGGAAGCCTTCTTCAGGCGGATGAGCGGGGTGTCGCCGATCAGGTCGATGACGGAGGTCATGGGCGCGTGCTCCGATGGTTCGAAGTCGAAGCTAGGCGCGCCGCGATAGGCCCGCAAGCAACGGCGGACATTGAAGCACGAAGGCGTGATCGGTCGCCGCCATCGATGAGAAGCCTATCTTCAGGTGCCTGATAGCAACGCTGAAGACGCCCCATGCCTGCGCTCCGTCTCGTCCTCGCCGATCAACTGACCCGCAGCCTCTCCAGCCTGCGCGACCTTAAGCCGGAGGACGTCGTGCTCATGGCGGAGGTGCGCGAGGAGGCGACGTATGTCCGCCACCACAAACAGAAGATCGCCTTCCTGTTCGCCGCCATGCGCAATTTCGCCGCTGAGCTGGAGCGGGGCGGGGTTCAGGTGCGCTATGTCCGCTACGACGATCCGGACAACGCGGGGTCGCTGGAGGGCGAGGTCGCGCGCGCTCTTCGCGAAACTAAGTGCGAGCGCATCATTCTCACCGAATGCGGGGAATGGCGTCTCACCGACATCATGCGCGGGTGGTCGGAGAGGTTCGAGTGCGAGGTGGACGTTTGCGCCGACGACCGGTTCGTCGCCTCCATCGATGAGTTCGCGCAATGGGCCGACGGGCGAAAGTCGCTCCGTATGGAGTATTTTTATCGGGAGATGCGCAAGAAAACCGGCCTCCTGATGACCGCGGACAGCAAACCCGAAGGCGGGGCGTGGAACTTCGATGCCGAGAACCGCAAGAGCCTGCCGAAGGGCTGGACGGCGCCGACCCCCTATCGCCCGCGACTGGACGAAGCGACGCGTGAGGTGATCGATCTTGTTCAGCGCGAATTCGCCGACCATTTCGGCGATCTCAGCGCCGAGAGCTTCGGGTACGCGACCAGCCCGGATCAGGCTCTGCGGGCGCTCGATGCATTCATCGAGCGCATGCTGCCGCAGTTCGGCGACTATCAGGACGCGATGGCGACGGGCGTCGACTTCCTCGCACATTCCAGGCTTTCCGCCTACCTAAACGCTGGTCTGCTGACGGCCATGGAGGTCTGCGAGGCGGCGGAAGAGGCGTATAAGGAGGGCCTCGCGCCGCTGAACGCCGTCGAAGGCTTTATCCGCCAGATCATCGGCTGGCGCGAATATGTGCGCGGGCTCTACTGGCTGAAAATGCCGGACTATCGTGAGACGAATTTTCTGGGCGCCGACGCGCCGTTGCCGGACTTCTACTGGACCGGCGAAACGGACATGGTCTGCATGGCGGAGGCCGTGCGGAACACGAAAGAGAACGCCTACGCCCACCACATTCAGCGGCTCATGGTGCTGGGCAACTATGCGCTGCTCGCGGGCGTCTCGCCGGCCGAGATCGAGGAGTGGTTCCTCCTCGTCTACGCCGACGCCTATGAGTGGGTGGAGCTGCCGAACGTCCACGGTATGGCGATCTTCGCCGATGGCGGCGTCATGGCCTCGAAGCCCTACGCCGCATCCGGCGCCTACATCTCCCGCATGTCCGATCATTGCCGGACCTGCCGCTTGGACCCGAAGAAGAAAACCGGCGACGACGCTTGTCCGTTCACGACGCTCTATTGGGATTTCCTCTCGCGCAACCGGGCGAAGCTGGAGGCGGTCCCACGCATGGGCATGATGTACAAAAACCTCGACCGACTGAGCGATGCGGACCGGCGCGCGGTTCGTGAACAGGCGAAGCGTCTCAGAGGTGACGCCTGAAGCGCGCGGCGGCATAAAGCGGCGATGGCCGACGAAAAACTCCATCTCGCCGTTCAGGCGCCGGGCGACCCGGAAATATTCCTCACGATTCAGGGCGAGGGGGCGAGCGCCGGGCGGCCCGCCGTCTTCGTCCGACTCTCCGGCTGCAACCTTCACTGCTGGTGGTGTGATACGCCGTACACGTGGAACTGGACGGGGTCCGATTTTTCTCACCGCGATACAGACGCAGGCGGCGCGCGTTATGAGGTTTCGGACGAACGGCTGACCCTGAGCATCGCCGAGGTCGCTAAGCGCATCTTCGAACTCGCTGGAACACCGGAGCGCCTCGTCCTGACGGGCGGCGAACCGATGATGCAGCAGACGGCGCTCGCCGCGCTTATTGCGTTGATGAAAGCGGAAAGCGCTGCGACCATTATCGAGATCGAGACCAACGGAACCATCGCGCCGAAGCCGGAGTTTCGGGCAATGACCGACCAGTTCAACGTCTCGCCCAAACTCGCCGGCTCGCGGAATGACCAGGCCATCCGCCGCCGAACGGATGTTCTGCGGGAGTACGCCGCCGACCCGCGCGCGACGTTCAAGTTCGTCGTGTCGGAGGAGGGCGAGCTGGCCGAAGTCGATGGCTTGGTCGCCGAGATCGGCGCGACGCCAGAGCGCGTTTATCTGATGGCGGAGGGGACGAGCGTCGAGGCGTTGAACGCGCGAGCCGCGTGGTTGATCCCGGCGGCGTTGGCGCTCGGTTTCGGATATTCCGACCGCATGCATACCAGGGTTTTTGGGGATACGCGGGGGACTTGACCGTTATATCCTGAGGTGATCTCCGGTTTGCGAGAAATCAGGAGAATATCGATGCTTTCGTCTCTCGTGGCGCTTTGGGTTGTAAGCGCACCAGTCAATTTCGATCTGGGGCTTGATGCCATATCGCTAAGCGAAGGTCGGTATCTTTTCTCAGCCAGCGTTCGCCTAGACGCAAAAAAAGACCCGACTCGCGCAGAGATTGATTCATTCATGGCAAGGGCAGCTCAAGCCGTTTGTGCGGGGAACTACGTTATCGAGGGAAAAGTGGATAAAGACCCGAGTTCGCCGCCGGTGCCCAATGATCCAGAATCACCGATTCAAACGAAAGAAGTTTGGCCGCTGTGGATCATCAAATGTGGCAGTGATCAGTAGCTCAATTGAAAACGTATTCCGCGCTAGCGACTACCCCCGCGCTGCGGAAACCTGCACCACGTCCGTCGTGCCCGCCCGGAAGCCCGCCTCGCAGTAGGCGAGGTAAAACCGCCACAGCTTCTCGAAGCGGGCGTCGAAGCCCATGGGGCGGATTTCGTCGAGCTTCGCTGAGAATCGGTCCGCCCAGGCGCCGAGGGTGCGGGCGTAGCTTTCGCCAAAGCTCTTCACTTCATTGATTTTCAGGCCGGCCTTCTCAATCTCCGCGCGCAGGCGCGAGGGGCTCGGCAACATGCCGCCGGGGAAGACGTACTTCTGGATGAAGTCCGGCGACTGACGGTAGCTGTCGAAAAACTGGTCAGCGATGGTGATGATCTGCAGCCCGGCGACCCCGCCCGGTTTCAGCCGGTCGTGGACCTGCGCGAAATACTGCGGCCAATAGCGCTCGCCGACGGCCTCGAACATCTCGATGGAGGCGATCTTGTCGTACGCGCCCGCTTCGTCGCGATAGTCCTGCAGTTTGAACTCGACCTTTTCGTTGAGGCCTTCGCGCTGGATGCGCTCGCGGGCGAAGGCGTACTGCTCCGGCGAAATGGTGAGGCCGGTGACCTTCGCGCCGACCTCTTTGGCGGCGAACTCGGCGAACCCGCCCCAGCCGGAGCCGATCTCGAGGACCGTCTCGTCGCGCTGAAGCTGCATGCGCTCGGCGAGGGCGCGATATTTGTTCGTCTGCGCTGTTTCAAGGTCCTCCGCGCCCGTCTCAAAGAGGGCGGAGGAATAGGTCATCGTTCCGTCCAGCCACTTTTCGTAGAACGCATTGCCGAGATCGTAGTGCGCCATGATGTTCCGGCGCGAGCCGGACTTCGTGTTCCGGTTCATCCAGTGGCCGACGCTGTTCATCGCCCGCATGAAGGCGTTGCCGGTGAACACCCGCTGCACGGCGTCGGCGTTGGCGGCGAAGACCTCCAGAAACCCCGCGAGGTCCGGCGAATCCCATTGCTCATCGAGATAGCTCTCAAAAAAGCCGATGGAGCCGCCGAACAGGGTGCGCCGCGCGAAGCGGTAGTCCTTCACGTGGATGACGCCGGTTTTCTCCGGCGCCGTGCGACCCTCGAACAGCATCGTCCGCCCATGGGGCGTCGTCGCGATCACCGAGCCCCAGTCCATGCGCTCCACAAGGGCGGAAGCGACGCGGAAGACGGGAGGCGTCCCGGCGAGCAACCGGTCGCGGGTTTGGGGCGTCACCAGCGTGGCGTTCGAACGAAGGGTCTCAATCGCAGCCGTCATCAGGTCCTCCGTAAAAAGGAGCGATCAGCGCGATCATCTTCGGCGAAGCAGCGCGCCGACATATTACGAGACATAGGCGCCTGCGGATCAGGGTTAAAAGTTTTCCCAGTGCGCTGAAATTCAGCTCTTCGTCGTCTCAAAGGCCTCCAGCGCCCGTTCGCGCCCGCGTTTGTGGTCGATGATCGGTCGCGGATAGGTCTCGCCAAGGACGACGCCCGCCTTTTTCAGAACCTCCGCCGGCGCCTCCCACGGCGTGTGGATGTGCTTGGCGGGCAGCTTCGCCAGCTCGGGCACGTAGCGGCGCACGTAAGCGCCGTCAGGGTCGAATTTCTCGCCCTGGGTCATCGGATTGAAGATGCGGAAATAGGGGGCGGCGTCGGCGCCGCAGCCGCCGATCCATTGCCAGCCAGCAGTGTTGTTGCCGAGATCGGCGTCCGCCAGCGTGTCCCAGAACCAACGCTGACCGTCCCGCCAGGAGAGGAGAAGGTGTTTGACGAGCAGCGAACCGACGATCATCCGCACCCGGTTGTGCATCCAGCCCGTCTCCCAGAGCTCGCGCATGCCCGCGTCGACAATAGGGTATCCCGTCCGGCCGCGCTCCCATGCGGCGCGCGCCTCAGCGTCGTCCCGCCACGGAAAGTCCTTGAACTTTGGGTGCAGCGGTTCCGTCGGGAAGTCGTCATTGTGGTAGACAAGATTCCAGGAAAACTCGCGCCAGACGACCTCCGAGAGAAACTTCTCCGCCGCCTTATCCGGTATCTCGCCCGCCTCGACCGCCGCCATGGTCTTCGCCCAGATGCGCGCGGGGCTGATCTCGCCAAAACGTAGATGGGGAGAGAGGCGGGAGGTTCCGTCTTCGGACGGGATGTCGCGTTGATCCGGGTACGCCGCGGCGGCGTTTTTCAGGAACCGGCCGAGGCGCTGGCGCGCCGCCGGTTCGCCGGGTGTCCACGCCTCGCGCAGACCGCCGGCCCAATCGGGGCGCGTCGGTAGCAGTCCCCAGTCGTCGAGATCGTCCGATTTCGCCGCGTCGAGCGTCGGCACATCGGGCGGCGCCAGACTGGAGACCGGGTCCAGCGGCGCGCGCAATTCGCCCTTCGCCCGAAGCGCCTTCCAGAACGGCGTGAAGACCCGATACGGCGTCTCGTCTTTCGTCAGCACGATCCACGGCTCGTAAAGCAGTTTTCCGGGAAAGCTTTTCGCTTCGACGCCCGCCTCGCCGAGCGCCGCTTTCGCCGCCGAATCCTGATCGCGCTCCCATTTCGCGTAGCGTCGGGACCAGAAGACGGCCTGCGCGCCGGTCGCCTTTGCGACCTCTTCGACAACCTCGTGGGCGACGCCGCGGCGCAGGACGAGGACGCCGCCGATTGTCTCGATGTCCTTTGAAAGCCGCGCCAGCGAACCATGCAGCCACCAGCGCGCCGCGCCGCCGAGCGCCCATTCGCCCGGCGTCTCATCATCGAGCACGTAGAGCCCCAGCACCGGGGCGCCGGTCTCCGCAGCGGCGGCGAGGGCGGGGTGGTCGTCGAGCCGCAAATCGTCGCGAAACCAGACGATGACGGGGGCGTTCTGCACGGGGTGTCTCCTCTCCGACACGCTTCAATTCTGGACCGGAGCTAGCGGCGGCGATACGAAAGTCGAACCGGCGGGCGCGGGGGCGCTTGGGAGGCTTCGATGGACACGATTTTCGGCGGCGACGGGCTCTTCGGTTTCAGCGGCGATATCGCGCAATCCTATATCTGGGGCCATGTGGCGCTGACGGCGGTGACGGCGACGTTCTTCACCGCGTCGATCGCGTTCTCGGTGATGGCGTTTCGCGCTGTCGGGCAGGCGAAACAGGCGAAGGCCGAAGCGGACGCCGCGAAGCGGTCCGCTCAGGATCTCGCCGTGGAAGTCCGTCACCTGACGGCGCAGGTGGAACGCGCGCTCACGAACGCTGAGGCGGGCGGCGCGGCGACGCTCAAGACCAATCCCGTGCGGGTCGGCGCGAGGCGCGACACTGAAGAAGCGGAGGTTGAAATCCTCCCCTCCAACGATGGCGCGCCGAAAAGCAAGGCCTCCTGACCCGAGGGCCGCGCTTGGCGCGGCGGCGAAATAAGGCCAGTCTTCGCTTCAACCGAAAACGGTATGAAGGGGAGGCGCTTGGCCATGGGCTGGATCTGCAAGAAATGCGGCGAGTTCAGTAACGACAACGCGGTTGTCGCCTGTCCGTCCTGCGGAAACGTGCGAGACGGCGCGAGCGCACCGAAAGCCGCCGCGAAAACCGGAACCGACTTTCCCTTTGAGCCTGTCGCGAACGGCGAAGGCCCGTTCAAATCGACGGGCCTGCAGAAGCTCGTCGGAAAGTACACGCTGAGCTACGGCGAAGCGAAAGACGTTCCCGGCACCGGTTACGCGGATGTCTGCCCCTGCCAGCAGCACGTCAATCCGGACATCGTGGCTGGAAAAGTGGAGATGTTCTCCAAAACCAAGGACAAGACGCCCGCCGTTCCGGTTTTCAAGAACCCCAACAGCGGCAAGCTGACGATCCTCGGCGATGGGCACCACACATTCGTCGCCTCGCTGAAGTCGGGAACGCCGGTCATCCTCTATCTCTTCGAGGCGAAGGCCTTCGGCTCCATCGGCCATTCGAGCTGGAAGTCCTGCACCTATCAGAAGTTCGATCAGAACGCGGCGGCGAAGACCGGCACGAAGATGACGTGATGTGCGTTTCAGCGCGCCCAGGTCGCAAGACCCGGCGCGAGCGCGAGCAGGCCCAGCATTAAAATCTGCATAATGACGAACGGAATCGCGCCGCGATAGATGGCGGTCGTGCGCACGTGCTCCGGCGCGACGCCGCGCAGGTAAAAGAGCGCGAAGCCGAAGGGCGGCGTCAGGAATGATGTCTGCAGGTTCACCGCCATCATCACGCCGAGCCAGACCGGGTCGACGCCCTGTGCGAGCAGCGGCGCGGCGACCAGCGGCACGACCACCAGCGTGATCTCGATGAAATCGAGGAAAAATCCGAGTACGAACATCGTCGCCATGACTGCGATGAGCGCGCCCGTGGTTCCGCCCGGCACGCTCGCAAGCAGATGTTCGACGCGCGCGTCGCCGCCGAGGCCGCGGAAGACAAGAGAGAAGAGCGCCGCGCCGATGAGGATCGCGAACACCATGGTCGTTGTGCGCATGGTCTGCTCGCAGACATCTCCCAGCGCGCCGCCCTTTAGGAGCGAGACGAGCGCCGCGCCGAGGCCCGCCGCCGCGCCGATGGCGAAGAGGGCGGCGATGGGAACAAAGACGCCCGTCGCGCCCTGATAACCGGAAAGAGCGCCGATCGCGAGGGCGGCGGCGAGCGCTGCGGCTCCGCCGCGCACAAGGGTTTTCATCGGCCCGGAGGCGACGCGGTCGCCGGCGAGAAAGAGCGCGCCGACGGCGCCGACGGCGGCCGCTTCCGTCGGCGTCGCGACGCCGCCGAGGATCGATCCGAGCACGGCGACAATGAGGACGAGCGGCGCGGGCAGGGTTTTCAGTGCGGAGCGAAAGGCTTCTTTGCGGTCGCCGATCTCCTCCGCCGGAATGGCGGGCGCCGTCTGCGGGCGTAGGAGCGCCGTCGCCATTACGTAGGCCATGTAAAGCGCGACGAGGAGGAGACCCGGTAGGAGCGCGCCAGCGAAGAGGTCGCCTACCGTCACCGTGTCCGGCGCGAAAACGCCCTGCGAGAGCTGCGCCTTCTGATAGCCGTTGGAGATGACGTCGCCGAGCAGGATGAGAACGATCGAGGGCGGAATGATCTGCCCGAGGGTTCCCGCCGCGGCGATGGAGCCGGTCGCGAGCGCCGGGTCGTAACCGCGCTTCAGCATCACCGGCAGCGAGAGAAGCCCCATGGTGACCACCGTCGCGCCGACGATGCCGGTCGAGGCCGCGAGAAGCGCGCCGACGAACACGACCGAAACGCCGAGCCCGCCGCGCAGCGTCCCGAAGAGCTTCGCCATCTCGTCCAGCAGCTCCTCGGCGATTTTCGCGCGCTCCAGAACGACGCCCATGAAGACGAAGAGCGGCACGGCGACGAGCACCTGATTGGTCGTCGCGCCGAACATGCGCTGCGGGTACGGAATGACGTAGGAAAGATCGAAGACGCCCATGGACCAGCCGATGAGCGCGAAGACGAGCGCCGTCCCGGCGAGGGTGAAGGCGGCGGGAAATCCCGCGAGAAGCAGGACGCAGACCGTCAGGACGAGGAAGACGTCGAGATATCCCGCCGCATAGCAGGCGCAGAACGGAAGATCGGCGAAAAACTCGCTCACGCCGCCGCCTCTCTTTCCCTGCGCAGAGCGGCCGCGGACCGGTCGGCGAGGGCGAGCCCCTGTAGCGCGACAAGGACCGCGAAGGCGGGAATGAAGCTCTTCAGCACATAGACGAGGCCGAGGCCGGCGCCTTCCGCGGAGCCTTCCTGCACCGCCCAAGACTGCGCGACCCACGGCCCCGCGGCGATGAGGATCGCGGCCGCCACCGGCGCCAGCAGTACGTAAACTCCGATGAAGTCGACGAGGGCTTTGCGTCGATCGCTCATGGCGCGCCGAAAGACATCGACCCGGACATGCGCGCCGACATGAAGGGCGTACCCGGCGGCGAGCAGGAACAGCGCCCCGTGCAGATAGATGATCGCGTCCTGCATCCAGAGAAACGAGATCGAGAACACGTATCGGAGGAGAACGACCGCCGCCTCGATCAGCACAAGGCCGAGGGCGAACCATTTGACGCCGCTCGCGACGGTTTCGTTGATCCGTGTCGCGACAGCGCCGATGCGCGCCGAAAGAGGAGCGAGACGCCCGGAGAGACGCGCGAGCGGAAAGACGTAAAGCGCGAAGATCAGCGCCGCGAGACCATTGAGGGCGAAACCGAGCGCGGCGAGCATCGGATCAGAGATCGAGGGCGGCCCGCCGGGCCGCGAGATAGGCTTCGTCGGAAATGGCGCTCCACGCCGCGCCGCTGGCGAGAGACGTCCGAAAGCTCTCATAGACCCGCGCCGTGAACGGATCTTCCGCCACCGCTTCCGCCAGCACCTCCCGCGTCGCATCGGCGAGGGCCTCAAGGACGTCGTCCGGCTGACGGACCAGCTTCACGCCGTGCTCGTCCAGAAGCACCTTTAGCGCCTCGCCGCTGTAATGCGCGTATTCCGCGATGGCGCGATGGTTGGCGGCCCGGCAGGCGTTCTGGATGATCGCCTGTTCCGAGAGCGTGAGGCTCTCCCAGACGTTGAGATTGAGGCCGACGCTCAGCTGCGCGCCCGGCTCGTGAATGCCGGGGTACATGTAATTCTTCGCCTGCGTATGAAAGCCGAAGGCGAGATCGTTCCACGGCCCCACCCACTCCGTCGCGTCGATGGCGCCCGACTGCAGGGCCTGAAAAAGCTCGCCGCCCGGCAGAGACACCGCCGCCGCCCCGACGCGGCGCATGACCTCGCCGCCGAGGCCGGGCATGCGGATTTTAAGACCGCGCATGTCGGCGAGGGATTTCACCTCGCGCTTGAACCAGCCGCCCATCTGCACGCCGGTGTTGCCCGCCGCGAAATGCTTCATGCCGAAGCGCAGGCCGAGCTCGTCCCAGAGCTCCTGACCGCCGCCGACCTCCGTCCAAGCCATGATCTCCTGGGCGGTCATGCCGAAGGGCACCGCGGTGAAGAAGGCGTAGGCTTTCGTTTTGCCGACCCAGTAATACTCCGCACCGTGATAGATGTCCGCCGCGCCGTTCGCGACCGCGTCGAACGCCTCGAAAGCGCCGACAAGCTCGCCCGCCGAGAAGACCCGCACGCGTAAGGACCCGCCGGACATCTCCGTAATCATGCGCGCGACATTGGTCGCCATGTCGCCGAGGCCGGGAAAATCCTTCGGCCAGGTCGTCACCATTTTCAGCTCGCGCGAGGCGCCGTTGGTGATGATGGCGGGTCCGACGCCGGTTCCGCAGCGTTCAGCGCAATCGCAGCCGGTCGCGAGCGCCGCAGCCCCCAGCGCGCCGCCGGTAAGGAGGCGGCGGCGGTTCAGCGCGCGCGGGGCGTCGCCTACGGAGTTTTCGGGTGTTTTCTCGCCCGCCAACGCATCCCTCCCGTCCGCGGGAGGAGGCCGTCAACGCGTCTCGGGCTCCCAGCGGGTCCAGCCCGTTTCTGTCAGTTTTTCAAGCGGCTGGAAGCGAACCTTGTAGTCCATCTTCGCCGACCCGGCCACCCAGTAGCCGAGATAGACATAGTCGAGACCGGCTTCCTGCGCGGCGCGGATATGATCGAGGATCATGTAGGCGCCGAGGCTCGCGCTCTCTTCATCGGGATCGAAAAACGAATAGACCATCGAACAGCCGTCGGCGAGCACGTCGGTCAGCGCGCAGGCGATGAGCGTGTTTTCGCCGGTCTCGGAGTTCCGGCGACGGTATTCGACGATGCGGGTTTCGACGGCGGTCTCTTCGACCATCGCGGCGTAGTCGAGCACGGTCATGTCCGCCATGCCGCCATCGGCGTGGCGCGCGTCGAGATAGGCGCGCAGAACGGAATATTGCTCCGTCGTCGCGCGGGCCGGTTTTTCGGTGCGGATGAGGTCGGCGTTCTTCTTCAGAATACGGCGCCGTGAGCGCGTCAGCTCGAATTCGTTGGCGACGACGCGCACGGGCACGCAGGCCTGACAGTTCTCGCAAGCGGGCGTGTAGATGATGTTCTGCGAGCGCCGAAAGCCGCGGCGTGTCAGGACGCCGTTTACCGAGGGCGCGTCGGCGCCGTCGAGAAACGAAAAGATCTTCCGCTCCGTCCGGCCGTGGAGATACGGGCACGGGGCGGGCTGCGTAATGTAGAACTCCGACCCCGCCGGGCCGAAATTGCTGTGGATGTCTTCCGAGCGCATGGCGCGCATATTAGCCGGCCTTCGTTTCTCGACCGCTAAACGACAGGGTTACTGAGACATGAGTCCCGTAAATTCGAAGTAGGCTGGGGCGATCAAAACGTAGACCAGCCACAACAGAACGATGAGCGGCAGGCCGACGCGCGCGAAGTCGCCGAAAGCGTAGTGTCCGGGGGCCATGACGAGCAGGTTGGTCTGATAGGCGACCGGCGTCGCGAATGAGCAGTTCGCCCCGAATATGACGGTCAGCACCATGACGGAGGGATCGACGCCCGCCGCGTTCGCCGCCGCGACGGCGACCGGCGCGAACAGGACGGCGGTCGCGTTGTTGGAGAGAACGTTCGTCAGCCCCGCCGTCAGAATGAACATCGCGGCGATGAGCGCCCGTGGCCCGAAGGGCTCGGCGACGGCCACCAGCGTGCCGCCGAGGAACGACGCGCCGCCGGTCTTTTCAAGCGCGACGCCCATGGCGATCGCCGCGCCGACGAGGAGGAAGATGCGCCGATCCACGGCCCGCGACGCCTGACGAACATTTAGACACCCGGCGAGCACCATGGCTGTCGCTCCGGCGAGCGCGGCGGTGACGACCGGCGTCGCGCCGGTCGCGGCGAGGGCGACGACGCCGAGGAAAATGGCGCCCGCGAACCGCGCGGTGTTGATGTCCGGCAGATCCGTCATCGACCATTCGAGAATGAGGATGTCGCGATTGGCGCGCAGGGCGCGCACGTCCGACCGGTCGCCGAGAATGAGCAGGACGTCGCCAGCCTCCAGACGGATCTGGTTCATGTGCGCGCGGATCATGCGCGAGCGGCGCTGGATGCCGAGCAGCACGCAGTTGGTCTGGTAGCGGAAGCCGATCTGCTGGATCGTCCGCCCGATCATGCGCGAGCCGGGCGCGACGACGGCTTCGACCAGAGCCAGCTCGCCGGAAGGCGGGGCGGGCGAGCCTTCTTCCGGCGCCGGCGCGGCCTCGGACATCACGCCCGCGAGATACGCCGGTTTCGATCGCAGAAGATCGGTCAGCGTCTTGCGGGTCGCCGCGACGATCAGAACGTCGCCGCTTTCCAGCGCCACTTCGTCAAACGGCGGCAGCACAGGCTGCTCGCGGCGAAGGATCATGCGGACGGTCACGTCCGGCAGATCCGGGAAAAGGCCCGCCGTCGACTGCGCGCCGATGAGCGGATGGCCGGGCGCGAGATTGATCTGGGCGATGAACTGCTTGCCGTCGCCGGACGGGCCCAATTGGTCGTTGCGCCCCTCGCGGACGGGAAGAAGCCGTGGTCCCACGAGCCAGAGATAAAGAACGCCGACGGCGGCGAGCACGAGACCAATGGGGGTCGGCGCGAAAAAGGCGAGCCGGTCCGCGCCCGCCTCGACCGACGCCTGCACGGCGAGAAGGTTGGTCGAGGAGCCGATGATCGTCGTCATGCCGCCGAGGATCGAGATGAAAGAAAGCGGGATCATCAGCTTGGAGGTCGAGGCGCCAGACTGGCTCGCGATCGCCGCCATAATCGGGATGAACATGACGACCACTGGCGTGTTGTTGAGGACGGCTGAGATCAGCAGAACGAAGCCGAACACCAGCATGGTCGCCGCAATGGGCCGTTTCTCATGCAGGCCGAGGATCGCCCTTGTCGGCCGCTCCAGCGCGCCGGACTGGTACATGCCCTGACCGATGATCAAGAGGCCGATGATGGCGAAGAGGCCGGGGCTCGCGAAGCCCGAGAGGATGTCGCCGGGCTTCAGCGCCGACCCGTCCGGCAGCGGTCCGGCGACCTGAAAGAACACAAGCAACGCGATCACGACGGCCGCCGAGACGATCTCCAACGGATAGCGGTCGGAGGCGTACGCGCCGATCGCGGCGGCGATCAGGGCGAAAGTCGCCCACATGTGCCATGTCGGTTCGATCAGAGCCATAGGATGTTCAGGAGCGTCGTCGCGTTGCGGGGGGCCCGGTTTCCGCGGGCGAAAGGTCTTCGATACGTCCATGTTTTTCAGGGCCATGCAAGCCGCCGCGACGCGCCCGGCTGGATCATGTCGCCCACGCGCTTTATGTCCGGCGTTCGCGTCGCGTTCGGCGCGGCTGCAGGCGACCTGAGATGACTGACCCCCACCGCGCCCTCAAAACCGCGTTTTCGCGCTACGCCACCGGCGTCACCGTCGTCGGCTGTCAGGACGGCGAGGGACGCGCAGTCGGCCTGACGGTGAACTCGTTCACCTCGGTTTCGCTCGACCCGCCGCTCGTCCTCTGGTGCGTGGATCGCCATTCGGCGCTCTTCGACGTTTTCGCCGCGGCGCCGTCGTACGCCGTGTCCGTTCTGGCTGAAGGCGCGGACGCGGTCTCGACGCGGTTCGCCTCTCCCGGTCAGCATCTTTTTCAGGACGATGAGAGCGAGGCCCGTTCGACGGGCGCGCCGCTCCTCAAAGGTCGGCTCGCGGGCTTCGACTGCAAGGTGGTCAGCCGTCACGAGGCGGGCGATCACATGGTGCTCGTCGGGCAAGTGGTGGATTACGATTCCGTCGAAGGAACGCCGCTTCTCTATGTGAATTCCAGCTATGGAGCGGTGAAATGAGCCGCCGCGTCGCGTTTCTCGGTCTCGGCGTCATGGGCGCGCCGATGGCCGGCCATCTCGCGGCGAAAGGGTTCGAGGTCGCCGCCTACAATCGGACTTTTTCGAAAGCCGAGGCGCTGGCCGCGAAGCACGCGGGCGTGCGCGCCGTCCGGACGCCTGCTGAGGCGGTGACTGACGCGGAGATCGTCTGCGCGTGCCTCGGCGATGATCCCGATGTCGAAGCCGTCGCCGCAGAGGCCTTTCCGGCGATGTCGACGGGCGCGGTTTTCGTCGATCACACGACGGCGTCTCCGGCGCTTGCGCGCGCCCTCGCGGAACGCGCCGCCGAGGGCGGTCTCGGCTTCGTCGACGCGCCCGTCTCCGGCGGCGAAGCGGGGGCGGTGAACGGCAGGCTCTCCGTCATGTGCGGCGGCGAGGCGGCGCATGTGGAGGCCGCGCGGCCCGCCATGGAGGCCTACGCCGCGCGCATCGTCCATATCGGCCCGGCGGGCGCGGGCCAGCTCTGCAAGGCGGTGAACCAGCTCTGCATCGCCGGGCTCCTGCAGGGGCTTTCGGAGGGCGTCGCCTTCGCCAAGGCCGCCGATCTCGATATCGATCGGGTGCTGGAGGCGATCTCCGGCGGCGCCGCCCAGTCCTGGCAGATGGAGAACCGCGCGAAGACCATGGCTGCAGGCGAGTTCGATTTCGGCTTCGCCGTCGACTGGATGCGCAAGGACCTGCGCATCGCCCTCGCCGAAGCCCGCGACCTCGGCGTCCCGCTTCCCGTCGCCGCTCTGGTCGACCAGTTCTACGCCGACGTGCAGGCCATGGGCGGCGGACGGCAGGACACGAGCAGTCTGGTGCGGCGGCTTACTCGCTAGCAGTTTGTCATCGGCCTAGCTGATAAATGAAAAACGCCGCCCAATCAGGGCGGCGTTTCATTCAAGATGTATCTGCAGAGATTTCGACTTATCGAGCCGATAGCTTTCGAGATCCAAAGAATGCAGCCATGCCAAGCGCGAGAAGCGACAATGGAGCGGGTGCGGGGACCGGCGTTGTCGGATCAGGCGTTTGAACGGGTGAAACTTCAGCCGTGAACCCGATGTTCTGGAAATCGACCTGACGGTTTGAACCGGACAGAAAGGCCGTAACAAACTGAACATTAAGCGGCGCGCCGAAAACGTAATCCTGAGCCGTGATGCCCGGCGACGTACCCAAATCCGGAAAAATCGTGAGCGACCCAACTTCTTCATTGAAGCGATTGAAGAAGGTGAAGTCGGCTTGATCTACATCAAAGGATTCACTGGTATAATTCCAAAAGTGTAGCGTCGTTAGGTCGTACTCCAAACCAAAATCAAACTTGAGTTCAAGACCACCGCCGATTTCATTTGCTGTAAACCAGATATGCGTAGTCTGATTATGAAACTCCTCAGCGTCAGCGCTTGGCGCATCAATCACTTTGTTGATGGTTTGCCCTCCACTGAAAGTGTTATTAAACGAGCCATTTGAAGTTCCGTCACCAACTTCTACCGAGATGTTGTCTTGATTGAGATAAACTGGAGCGGCCATAGCGCAGCTGCTAAAGCCTAAAACTGCGATTGCAGCAACAATGAATATGCGCACTGTGTCCCCCTTTTTGCACTCATTTTTTACTATAACACTAGAATTTGACGCTCGCAAGAAGTCAATATGCAAGCAGCTTCGTGCTTACCCGACGTTATATTTGAGACGGTCCGTTTGCGGTGTACAGCAGCTCCTTAATGCGGTCTGCTCCCGATCATACTCAAGCTTTCACCTGTCTGACAGCCTAAGGAAGGAGAATTGGCTTGAGACATGCGTGCAAGTTGCAGCAGAAGTAGATTATGCTTTGGATTCGTGGAGCTACGCTCGACACTCAATCCGTCGCGAGACGTAGTAGCGATTACTCCGTACGCCCTATAAGAGCCGCCGCCTCCATCGCAAAATACGTAATCACCGCATCGGCCCCGGCGCGCTTGAAGCACTGGAGGCTCTCCAGAACCGCGCGCTGACGGTCGATGGCGCCGGCCGCGGCGGCGTGGGCGATCATGGCGTATTCGCCGGACACCTGAAACGCGATGGTCGGGACGCGGAAGGCTTCTTTCACACGCGTCACCATGTCGAGATAGGGTAGGCCCGGCTTCACCATCACCCAGTCGGCGCCCTCGGCGAGATCCTGTGCGACCTCGCGCAGGCCCTCCGCCGCGTTCGCCGGATCCATCTGATAGGTCTTCTTGTCGCCCTGCAGGACGCCGCCGGAGCCGATGGCCTCGCGATAGGGACCGTAGAAGCCTGACGCGTATTTGACCGCGTAAGAGAGAATGAGCGTGTCCGTGAGGCCCGCGGCCTCAAGACCTGCGCGGATCGCGCCGCAGCGACCGTCCATCATGTCCGAGGGCGCGACGACGTCATAACCCGCCTGCGCCTGCACCACCGCCTGCCGCGCCAGCACCTCGACGGTCGCATCATTCAGGATGACACCGTCTTCCATCAGCCCGTCGTGGCCGTGGTCGGTGTAGGGGTCGAGGGCGACGTCGGCGATGAGGCCGATCTCAGGGACGGCGGCTTTGATCGCCCGCGCCGCCCGGCACATCAGATTGTTCTCATCGAGCGCCGCCTCGCCGCCGGGTGTCCGGTCCGCGCGTTCGGTGAACGGGAAGAGGGCGAGGGCGGGGATGCCGAGATCGCGCGCCTTTTTCGCGGCTTCCACGGCGCGATCGACCGAAAGCCGGCTCATGCCCGGCATCAGCGTCACCGGCTCTTCAATGTTCTCGCCCTCGCGCACGACCAGCGCCTGAATGAGATCGGCCGGCGAAAGGCGGGTTTCCGCCACCATCTCGCGCCGCCATGCGCTCGCGCGGCTGCGGCGCAGGCGCGTCGTGGGAAAGGCGCCGATGGGCGGGAGGGATCCGGTCATTTCAAACTCCAGAGAACAGACGCCGAAAAACAAGTGAACGAGTGATGTCACGTTCATGCGGGGGATTAACCCGGTTTTAGAGCCTCGAGGCCATAGTGCGACGAAGCATGACGTCGATGAAGGGGCCAGACATGATCCGCGACACCGCGCTGATGGCGACGGACGAAGCGCAGGACGACGACCCGCAAGCGCTGAAATCCGCCTATCTGCACCTCCTGCAGCTGATCGAACGGCTGCACCGCCAGCTGCTCGACGTCATCAAGGATGAGCTGGAGCGGGTGAACCAGACCGATGTAAACTCGGTGCAGGCGCTCCTGATCTACAATATCGGCGATTCAGAGTTGACCGCGGGCGAGCTTCGCTCGCGCGGCCACTATCTCGGCTCCAACGTCTCCTACAATCTGAAGAAGCTGGTCGAGATGGGCTATCTCCACCACCAGCGTTCTGAAAGCGACCGCCGTTCGGTGCGCGTTTCGCTGACGCCCGCCGGCCGCGCGCTTCGCGATCGTCTGACGCATCTCTTTGACCGTCACCTGTCATCGGTCGTCGAGGTCGGCGGCGTGGATAAGTCCGCAATGACGAGCGCGAACAAGTCCATGGAGCGTCTGGAGCGCTTCTGGGCCGATCAGATCCGCTTCCGTCTCTGAGTTTGGTCATTCACCCATGAAAAAGGCGGCCCCGAGAGGCCGCCTTTTTTGTATTCTGAATGCAGTCCGGCTCAGGCCGTCTTGCGAGCGCGGGTTTTCTTCGCCGCTTTCTTGGCGCCGCCGATACGGCCGAGACCGATCTGTTTGGCGAATTCAGAACGACGGGCCGCGTAGTTTGGCGCAACCATCGGATAGTCGGACGGCAGGTTCCACTTACGGCGGTAATCATCCGGCGACATGTCATACTGCGTGCGCAGATACCGCTTCAGCATTTTAAGTTTCTTGCCGTCTTCCAGGCAGATCAAATAATCCGGCGTGATCGATTTCTTGACCGGCACGGCGGGCTTGGACGGTTCTTCCGGCTCGGGCTTGCCGGCGCCGGCGAGGCCAAGAATAGCCGTGTGCACGTTGCGCAGAAGGTCCGGAATTTTGTCGCCGTCGATCGCGTTATTGCTGACGAAGGCCGCAACGATTTCGGTCGTCAGGTGAAGGGTGTCTTCGACGCCATCCATTTCAACGGTTTCAGTTTCGCTCATTCTATCCTCAAAGGTGTTGTCTGACGGAGTTTTGAACTGCTCGTTCCTTCCGGCGAATCGGGCCGTCTAAACCGATAAAAACGGGAAGGAAGCGGTCTTGAGTAGGACCATATCTCGCGGGATACTTCGCATTATTTGAAAGATCAATAACGCGTCCCGCTATCTGACAATAAAATAGGTGATTTTCGAAAAACGAGCATCGAAAGCATGCGGCGACGCATTCAATTGACCTCGAAGGCGGCGAAGCGCACATCTGCCGCTGAATTCGGGCCTTTATTTGGAGACGCCGTCCATGTCCATCGCCGACGCTGCTTACCTTGATGATTCGTTCTTCAACGCTTCGCTGGCTGACAGCGATCCGGACCTTGCAAAAATCGTCGACCGCGAGCTGGAGCGTCAGCAGAACCAGATCGAGCTGATCGCGTCGGAGAACATCGTCAGTCGCGCCGTGCTTGAAGCGCAGGGCTCCGTGCTGACGAACAAGTACGCGGAAGGCTATCCGGGCCGACGGTACTACGGTGGTTGCGAAGTCGTCGACGAAGCCGAGAACCTCGCGATCGAGCGCGTGACGCGCCTCTTCAACTGCGCAGAAGCGGTCGTTCAGCCGCACTCGGGCAGCCAGGCAAACCAGGCGGTCTTTATGTCGCTCATGAAGCCGGGCGACACGTTCCTCGGGCTTGATCTCGCCGCGGGCGGCCACCTGACCCATGGTGCAAAGCCGAACATGTCCGGCAAATGGTTCAACGCGGTTTCCTACGGCGTCGATCCGGAAACCCACCTCATCAATTTCGATGAAGTAGCGGCGCTCGCGAAAGAGCATCAGCCGAAAATGATTATCGCCGGCGGTTCGGCGTATCCGCGCACGATCGATTTCGCGACGTTCCGCGCCATCGCGGATGGGGTCGGCGCATACTTCATGGTCGACATGGCGCACTTCGCCGGGCTGGTCGCCGGCGGCGCGCACCCGAGCCCGTTCCCGCACGCGCATGTGGCGACGACGACCACGCACAAGACGCTCCGCGGCCCGCGCGGCGGCCTCATCCTCACGAACGACGCCGACCTTGCAAAGAAATTCCGTTCGGCGATCTTTCCGGGACTGCAGGGCGGCCCGCTCATGCACGTCGTCGCCGCGAAAGCCGTCGCTTTCGGCGAGGCGCTGCGGCCGGAATTCAAGCTTTATGCGAAGACGGTCGTCGAATGCTCTAAAGCGATGGCGGATGTCATTGTCGAGCGTGGCTACGCCGTCGTCTCCGGCGGCACGGACACGCACCTCGCCCTTGTCGATCTCCGTCCGAAGGGCGTGAAGGGCAACGCGGCGGAGGAAAGCCTCGATCGCGCCGGGATCACCTGCAACAAGAACGGCGTCCCGAACGATCCTGAGAAGCCGACCATCACATCCGGCATCCGCATCGGCTCGCCGGCGGGCGTCACGCGCGGCTTCGGCCCGGCGGAGTTCCGCCAGATCGGGAACTGGGTCGCTGACGTGCTGGACGGTCTCGCCGAGGGCGGCGACGACAATTCAGCAGTGGAGCAGGAGGTCCGCGCCGAAGTGCTGGCGCTCTGCGCAAAGTTCCCGATTTACAGTTGAGGCGAGGGGACGCGCGGCGGACGAGCAAGCTTTTGAAAAGCGAATCAGTCGAGCACTTCCCCTATGCGCTGCCCCTTCTGCAACAACCCGGATACGCAGGTGAAGGATTCCCGTCCCACGGAGGACGGGACCAGCATCCGGCGGCGGCGTCACTGCCCGGATTGCGGCGCGCGGTTCACGACCTTCGAGCGCGTGCAGCTGCAGGAGCTCACGATCGTCAAGTCGTCCGGCAAACGCGAGCGCTTTGATCGGGATAAGATGATGCGCTCCATCTCTGTCGCCCTGCGCAAGCGCGATGTGGATCCGGAGCGCGTGGAGCGCATGGCCTCAGGTATCGTTCGGCGCCTAGAAACGCTCGGCGAAACGGAGATCCCGTCGCAGACCATCGGGGAATTCGTCATGGAGGGGCTCGCCAACCTCGATGACGTCGCGTACGTCCGCTACGCTTCTGTCTATAAGAACTTCCGGGAAGCGAAAGACTTCCGGGAGTTCCTGGGCGATCTCGATGAGGAGCCGGTCGACCCGGCGTAGTGGACGATGAGCGACGCGAACGCGACGCCTTCGCCGATGCTGGCGCGCACGGCTGCGCGCCTTGCCGCGGTGCAGGCGCTTTATCAGATGGAGACCGGCGGCGGCGGCGTCGACGCTACCGTGCGCGAGTTCCGCGAGCATCGCCTCGGAACCGAACTTGACGGCGACGCGATCGTTGAAGCCGACGCGCCGTTCTTCGAGGACATCCTACGCGGCGTCGTTGAGCTGCAACCGAAAATTGATCCGTATATCGCCAAACGGCTGTCGAAGGGCTGGACCCTGCAGCGGATCGACGCCACCGCTCGGGCAATCCTGCGTTGCGGCATGTTCGAGCTCGTCCGCCGCGCCGACGTGCCCGCGCGGGCGATCATCGACGAGTATGTCGAGCTCGCGAACGACTTTTTCGAAGGCGATGAACCGGGCTTTATCAACGGCGTCCTCGACGCCGCCGCCAAAGACGTGCGCGCCAGCGAACTCGCCTGATCGTTCGCGCCAGCCGAGGGCCGATGACGGACGAATTCGACCTGATCCGCCAACTCTTCAAGCCGCTTGCGGACGATCCCGCCGCGCTGGATCTGTCGGACGATGCGGCCATTCTCGCGCCGGGCGAGGGCGGGCTTGTCATCGCTAAGGACATCCTCATCGAGAACGTTCATTTCCGGAGCGAAGACCCGCTCGATCTCGTCGCGCGCAAGGCGTTGCGCGTCAATCTCTCCGATCTCGCCGCCATGGGCGCGACGCCGCGCGGGTATCTTCTGGGGCTGGCGGTTCCGCGCGGCCGATTCTCCCTCGCAGCGCTCACGCCCTTCGCCGCCGGTCTCGGGCGCGATCAGTCCGAGTTCGACGTTTCCCTGTTGGGGGGCGATACGACGCGAACGGACGGGTCGCTGGTCGTCAGCGTCACGGCGATAGGAGAGGCTCCCCGTGCCCCGCTGCAGCGCAAAGGCGCGCGACCGGGCGATGCGATCTATGTCAGCGGAATGATCGGTGATGCGGGATTGGGCTTGAAAGCCTTTGATGCGGCGCCGAACAAACTGTCCGAACGGCACGTCGCTTTTCTCCAATCGCGCTACCAGTTGCCGATGCCGCGGGTGGCGCTCGGATCGGCGTTGGCGGGGGTCGCAAGCGCCGGGCTCGATGTTTCCGACGGGCTCGTCGCGGACTTGGGGCATCTGGCGTCTGCCAGCGGCATCGGCGTGAACATTGAGCTTGAGAGAGTACCGCTCTCAGAGGCGGCGCGCGCGTGGCTGCGCGAGGATGGCGCGATGTCGGTCACAGACCTCGCCATCGCCGGCGATGACTACGAACTGGCGTTCGCGATTTCTCCGGACAAGGAAGAACGCATACTGGAAATTGCGGAAAACGTTCAGGTGAGCGTCACGCGCATCGGCGCTGTCGTAGAGGGCTCAGGCGTTCGTCTGCAGGGCGCCGACGGATCAGATGTCGCGTTGCAACGCCATGGCTGGAACCACGGCGCAAGCTGACGCCTACGGCCCGCCCGGACCGCCCGCGGCCGGGTCGCTCGGCAGGCGACCGACGTTACCGAGAAGCTGTTCAAGGAATGACAGCGTCTTCCCGCGCGTCGGCGTCTCACGCGCGACCAACGAAATCTCGACGCCGTGCTCCATCGTGTACAAGTCAACGTTCTGCACCAATCCGTCATCGCCGAAACGGATGGCGACGACGTTGCGCCCCTGCGTCTGCGGCGCGAGGAACGCGCGCGTCTCTTCGCGGGACGAGATATAGTACCAGACGTTCGGATCGAAGGTGCCGATGACCGACGGTTCGCCGTATTCGGCGAGCACCGTCTCAAGCGTATCGACGCTTGGCGTCGGCGCGACCTGCGTCTGGCCGCGCTCAAGGAGATAACCGTGCTGATAATTGATCGGCGCGCAGGCCGCGGACAGCGCCAGAACGCCCAAAATGAGGAAAATCCGTCCCGTCATACTCGTCTTCCCGTACGCCACATCAGCTTCGAAAGCGCTTCTCTATCGCGCGGAAGCGCCCGCGTCATCCGCCTCGGGCATTGCGCGCGGCGCGGACAGCGTTACCTGATGAGGCAACTTTGAGGCCAAAACATGCTCTCGTTCCTGAAACGAAAACCGGATCCCGCCCGCGAACGCGCCGCCGCGGCCTATGACGCCATCGTCGAGGCCGCGCGCCGTCCCTGGTTTTACGCTGAGGCGGAGGCGCCGGACACGGTCGAGGGGCGTTTCGACATGATCGTCCTACACGCCTTCCTCTATTTCCGACGGCTGCGCGCGGACGGCGACGCCGCACAGGAGGACGCCCAGCGGGTGTTCGACGCCATGTTCCGCGATCTCGACGCGTCTCTACGCGAAATTGGCGTCGGCGATCTCTCCGTCGGCAAAAAGATCCGGGGGCTCGCGGAGGCGTTCTACGGACGCTCGAAGGCGTATGATGAGGCGCTGGATGCGAGCGATGCGGATGCGCTCGCGCAGGCGATCGCCCGGAATGTGCACAAGGCGGAAAGCCATGCCGGCGCGGACGCCATCGCAGGGTATGTTTTCGCAGCAGACGCCGCTCTGATAGAACGCTCGCTCGACGATCTCGTTCAGGGCCGCATCGCCTATCCCGATCCCGCGATGGCGGCTCAGAAGGAGGTTGCGCAATGACGACCGTCTCCGAACTTGGCGCGCGCCTAGTCGTCTCGCTGGAGCGCCTCGACAGCGGACCGGCGGAATTCTCGACCGTCGCCGACGACGCCGCCCGCGCCGCCATCGCCGCGCGCCTCGGCGCGCCGTCTGTTTCGCGCTTCGAAGGCGCGGCGCGATTGGAGAAATCCGGCGCATTGGTGACCGTAACGGGCCGCGTGCGCGCTGAAATGGAGCGCCTCTGCGTCGTCTCTCTGGAGCCGGTTTCGGAGACGATCGACGAAGAGTTCGAAACCCTTCTGACGACCGACCCGGAACCGGAGACGGACGACGAACTAGAATTCGACCCGGATGAGCCGGAACCGATCGACGGCGACGCCATCGATGTCGGCGACCTCATCATCCAGTACGCCGCGCTCGCCATGGAGCCGCACCCGCGCAGGGCGGACGCCGCGTTTGAAGATATCGAGACGCCGCCTGAGGCGCTGTCGCCGTTTTCCGTTCTGAAGGATCGCAGCTGACACCGCTCGCGTTGCGCCGTCGCGCTCAATCGGTGTTAAAGCAGCCGCAACAGTTATGGGGTTCCGCGAGATGTCTGTAGCGCAACCGCTCGCCATCGACGCTATGGGCGGCGACGCCGGCGTCGAAACGATCGTCGAGGGCGCGGCGCGCGCCGTCGCCGGGGGCGCAAGCGCGCCGATCCTCTTTTTCGGACGCGAGGCGGAGCTGAAGCCGCTCATCGACGCCCGGCCGGCGCTCGCCGCGCGCGCTGGGATCCGCCACGCCGAAGACGTCGTCGCCATGGAGGCGAAGCCCGCAAGCGTTCTGCGCCGCGGTCGCGAAACGTCCATGTGGAAGGCTGTCGAGGCCGTCGCGACGGGCGAGGCGGGCGGCGTCGTCTCTTCCGGCAATACGGGCGCGCTCATGGCGGTCGGCCGCGCGCAGCTGAAAATGATCGAAGGCGTCGATCGCCCGGCGATTTCGGCGCTCTGGCCGACGCCGCGCGGGCGCATCGCCGTGCTCGATGTCGGCGCGAACGTTGAGGTGAACGCCCGCCATCTCGTCCAGTTCGCCATCATGGGCGAGGCCTTCGTGCGCGGGCTGAAGGGCCTCGAAAAGCCGTCCGTCGGCCTGCTGAACGTCGGCTCGGAAGACGTGAAGGGCCACGAGCTCATCCGCGAAGCCGCGCGCATTCTGCGCGAGAGCGATCCGGAGATGAACTTCCATGGGTTTGTCGAGGGGAACGACATTTCCGCCGGCACGGTCGATGTCGTCGTCACCGACGGCTTCACCGGTAATATCGCTCTGAAGACGGCGGAAGGCACCGCGCGGCTGGTCGGCGGTTGGCTGCGCGAGGCGCTGACCGCCTCGATCATCTCAAAGATCGGCGCGCTTTTCCTCATGGGGGCGCTGAAAGGCCTTCGGGACAAGCTGAACCCTTCCAGCGTGAACGGCGGCGTCTTCCTCGGATTGGGCGGCCTCGTCGTGAAAAGCCATGGCGGCGCGGATGCGGACGGCGTCGCGAGCGCGGTGAAAATGGCGGAAATCTTGATGTCTTCGGCCTACAAATCAGAGATCGCGACGACCGTGTCGCGCGTCGCCAGTCGCGACGCCGCGACCGAGCCGCGCGAGAAAGTGGCGGTGTCCTGATGCGGCGTTCGGTATTCCTTGGTTCCGGCTCGATTCTGCCGGAACGCGTGCTCACCAACGACGAAATCTCGACCTTCGTCGACACCAGCGACGAATGGATCCGCGAGCGCTCCGGCATTCGCGAGCGCCGCATCGCCGCCGACGGTCAGACGACGGCCGATCTTGCTGAAGAGGCCGCCCGTCGCGCCTTGAAAGACGCCGATATGACGCCGGACGATATCGATCTCGTCATCATCGGGACGGCGACGCCGGACTATTCATTCCCGTCCACCGCCGCCATCGTTCAGGGGCGGCTCGGAATTAAAAAGGGCGCCGCGTATGATGTCGGCGCCGCATGCTCCGGTTTCGTCTACGCGATCTCGCTCGCCGACCTGCACCTGGTGGTCGGGAAAGCGTCGAAGGCGCTCGTCATCGGCGCGGAGACGTTCTCACGCATTCTCGACTGGGAAGACCGCACGACCTGCGTTCTCTTCGGTGACGGGGCTGGCGCCTTCGTGCTCGGCGTGGAAGAGCAGCCGGGCGCCGCATCCGATACCGGTGTTCTCGCGACCCACATTCGCTGCGACGGCGCGTTCGTCGACATCCTGAAGACCGATGGCGGCGTTTCGACGACCAAAACGGCGGGTCATGTGCGCATGGAGGGCCGAAAGGTGTTTCGCGAAGCCGTGAACAAGATTTCCGGCGCCATGGTCGCGGCGGCGGAGGAGGCGGGCGTCGACGTCACCGACATCGATCTCTTCGTGCCGCATCAGGCGAACCAGCGCATCATCGACGGCGTCGTGCAGAAGCTCGGTCTGTCGCAGGACGGCGTCGTCTCCACGGTCGCGACCCACGGCAATACGTCGGCGGCGTCCATTCCGCTCGCTTTCGACGAAGCGCGGCGCGCGGGCCGCGTGAAGCCCGGTCAGCTTGTCATGCTGGAGGCCATGGGCGGCGGCCTCACCTGGGGCGCGGCGCTCCTGCGAGTTTAAGCAGAGCGGCTTTCTCGTTGTCATGCCAAGAAAATTTGGCGCCGCCGCCATGGCGCGCTACGATCAATCTGCGATAGCGGACGGAGCCTTCCGGCATGACGGAAAAAACGGTGACGCGAGCCGATCTCGCCGAAGCGGTCTATCGGGCCGTCGGCCTCTCGCGGAACGAATCCGCGCACTTCGTGGAAAATGTCCTTGAGCTGATCTCCGAGCGTTTGGAGGAAGGCGAAACCGTGAAACTTTCCTCTTTCGGATCGTTTTCGGTTCGCGACAAGAACCTCCGCATGGGCCGCAACCCGAAGACGGGCGAGGACGTGCCGATCGAGCCGCGTCGCGTGCTCGTCTTCCGCGCGAGCCATGTCCTGAAAGACCGGATCAATGAAGGTCAGGGCGGTCGACCGAACGGGGAGGCGCGATGAGCGCCGATGGCGGCGCGCCCAAGGCGGACGACGCTTTTCGGACCATCTCCGAGGCGGCGAACGACCTTGAGGTGCCTCAGCACGTTCTGCGGTTCTGGGAACAGAAGTTCGGCGCCATCCGGCCGATGAAACGGGCGGGCGGGCGCCGCTACTATCGCCCGCAGGACCTCGATCTTCTCCATGGCGTGAAGACGCTCCTCTATAAGGACGGCTACACCATCAAAGGCGCTCAGCAGGTGCTGAAGGAGCGCGGCGTCAAATTCGTGCAGGAGCTCGGCCGCGCCGCCCGCGACGGCGAACCGGCGAGTGCGCTGGAGATCGCCGAAGAGCACGCCTTCGAAGACGCCGGTGAGGTGGAACGCGCCGCCGCGCCGAAAGCGCCTGAGACGAAATCCGAGCCCTCCGCGCCGGAGAGAGCGCTCGATCAGGAGAAGCGTGCGCGCCTCGCCGCCGCCCGCGCGCGGCTGGTCGCGGCCCGCTCCGCTGTCGACGCCGCGCTCGCCCAACTCGGCAAACGCGAAGACTGATCGCGCCTTGCCTTGCGTCGCGATCCAAGCGCGCGTATCTCGCGGGTCCCGCCGATGTCGGAGCGTAGCGCAGCCTGGTAGCGCACTTTACTGGGGGTGAAGGGGTCGTCGGTTCGAATCCGGCCGCTCCGACCATCGGCGGACGACTCCTCAATTTCTGTCGCTAATCGCTCTGAACGTTCACCGGGCGGTTCATCCAGAGCACCGCGTACTTCGCCGGAAACGCCCAGATGACGCCCGCGACGAGGTAGTAGGGCGCCTGTAGAAGGACGTTCTCCGGCAGAAGCGACCCGATCCACGCCGCCGCGCCAATATAGACGAGCAGCAACGGCGCCGCGAGAACGAGGCCGATCAGCTTTTTTACGCGCGGCTCCATGGGGGCGCCTCCTCCTTTGCGACGCCCGGCCGCGGGCGTCTTTCGACAAGCGGGTATATATCCCGCGCCATGAGCACGTCACCCGCCGCCATCCATCCCTCCCGCCAGAAGCCCGTCGCGATCTGGCTTTTCGCCGTCGCCGGTCTCGTCGCGCTGATGGTGCTTGTCGGCGGCGCGACCCGCCTGACGGACTCCGGCCTCTCGATAACAGAATGGGCGCCGGTGACGGGCGCCGTGCCGCCGCTCTCCGACGCGGCGTGGGCGGCGGAATTCGAGAAGTACCGTCAGACGCCGGAATACGCGCGGGTCAACGCCGGCATGAGCATGGCGGAATTCCAGTTCATCTACTGGTGGGAGTGGGGGCACCGCTTTCTCGGTCGCCTGATCGGCCTCGCCTTCGCTGTCCCGCTCATCATCTTCTGGCTGACGAAACGCATCGGCCGTGCGGACCTTCCCGTCCTCCTCGGCCTTTTCGTGCTCGGCGGCATGCAGGGCGTCGTCGGCTGGTGGATGGTGGCGAGCGGTCTCGTCGATCGGGTCGATGTCAGCCACTATCGCCTTGCAACACACCTTGGTCTCGCGACGCTCATCTTCGCGGCGCTCCTGTGGGTCGGCGCCGGCTACGCCCGGCGTGCCGGGATGCTCGCGCAGGCGGATGCTGCGCCGGCTTTCGTGCGACCGGCGGCGCTCGCGATCGCGGGGGGCGCGTTTCTTCAGCTTATTCTCGGCGCCTTCGTCGCGGGGCTGCGGGCCGGGAAAACCTATAACACCTGGCCATTGATGGACGGACGGTTCGTGCCGGAAGGGTACTTCGCCCACGGGCTCACCGGATTGTTCGAGACCGCCGGCGGGGTGCAGTTCAATCACCGGCTGGGCGCGTACGCGCTCACCATCGGCGTGGGAGCGTTTCTCGTCCCCATACTGCGTACTGACACGCCGATGCGCCTCCGGCGCGCGAGCCTGACGCTCGGCGTCGTCGTTGCGGGGCAGGTGCTGCTGGGCGTGTGGACCGTGCTCGCCGCAGCGCCGCTGGCGCTCGGCCTCGCGCACCAGGCGGGCGCGTTGCTCCTTATCTCGTGCGCCTTATTGGTCGCGTTCGAGGCTGGGGAGCGGCGCTAGGCTGACCGCCGGGTCCGGCTCGACTGGAGCGGGCCAACGCGGGTCAATCGTGTCGAACAGCGGAAATCCCACTTCGTTCGCGACCGCCGTCCAAGGCGATAGCCGAACCGCCGGCTCCGCCGCGCTTTCCGCGACGACCAGAACGCCCGCCCGGTAAACGCCGCCGAAGTTCCCCGATGCGACGCGCGCCGCGCCCGGCTTTTCAACGCCCGGGACGCCGTCATAGCGAATGAGCGCCACCGCTCCGAGGCGGGCGCCGGTTTTCAGATCATGGACGTCGACAGCAGCCGCATCTGGACGTGTCAGGACGATTTGCCCGCGACGGATGGACGGGTCCGATCCCGCGTTGGACTGGAGAATGACCGATAGGTCGACGGCCGGCCCGGTCGGGTCGATGAGCTTTTCGAAATTCGGCGTCCCGTCAGTGAGTTTCGCACGCCAGACGCCGCCGTCCGTATCGAGGGCGAGGAGGGCATGATCGCGCCGATCGACGACGCACCGCTCCAGCGGGGCGGGGCCCGCGAATTCGCTTCCCGGCGTTTCGCGCGCGACATCGCTCGCATCGACTGAGAAGCGGCGTTCGCGCACGCGGGTCGATCCGTCGAGAACGTAGAGCGAAAACGCGTCGCTTTCGTGATCGGTGTCGAGACAGAAGCCGGAGACCGCGCCAGCCGAAAAACGGCCTTCAATATTCTTGAAGGCGACCGGAAGGGTCGTGATCCGGTGCAGGACAAAAGCGCTGTCGACGCGGTCGAGGCCGACGAGTATGGCGCGCGCCTCGCGCCCGCGGCCGAGATAGACGAGGTCGAGACCGGTCGTGTAGCCGCCGATACGCTGATCGAGCCGCGAGCCGTCGAAATCGCGCAGCTCCAGACCTTCGCCCGCCGCCGCGACAGCGATCGCCCCGCGGTAGGGGAGCGTCGGGTGGCTCCAGATCGCCAGGCCTGCGACCGGCGCGGAGACCGTTCCGATTTCGTCGAATGCGCCGACTTCAGAGACCGGCGCGGCAGGGCTCTCGTCGATGTCGGTACCGGCCGCAGGATCAGCGACGGGTTCGTCGCGGCCGCAGGCGGCGAGCGCGAGCAGGAAGGCGGCGGCGAGCGCGGCGCGCAGCGTCATTGGCTGTCTCTCCTTGGTGCAGGGAGTAGAGGGTGTGCGAAAGCGGCGCCGTTCCGTCAATGTCGGTGATGCGCACGCGCGGCACCAGAATACCGCATGTAAAAATCGTTGTTCTGGCGGGCGTTTTTTGACGTTTGGACAATTGACTGTCGCGTTCGGCTCCCGTATCCCCCGCGCTCCGACGCCCTGCGCCGCACCGGCGGCGCCATCTGGAGCGAAACCATGAAGACATTTTCCGCGAAACCCGCGGACGTCGAGAAGAAGTGGATCGTCATCGACGCCGAGGGTCTCGTCGTCGGTCGCCTCGCCACGATCGTCGCGACGCGCCTGCGCGGCAAGCACCTGCCGCATTACACCCCGCACGTCGATTGCGGCGACAACGTCATCGTCGTCAACGCCGATAAGGTCGTGTTCACCGGCCGCAAGCTCGCTCAGAAGAAATACTTCTGGCACACGGGCCACCCGGGCGGCATCAAGGAACGCACGGCTGAGAAACTCCTCGGCGGCAAGTTTCCCGAGCGCATCGTCTCCAAGGCCGTCGAGCGCATGATGCCGAAAGACAGCCCGCTCGCCCGTCAGCAGATGTCGAACCTGCGCGTCTATGCCGGCGCTGAGCACCCGCACGAAGCTCAGCAGCCTGAAGCTCTGGACGTCGCCGCCCTCAATCCGAAGAACAAAAGGACCGTCTGAGCATGAGCGAGACGCGCACCCTTGAAGACCTGAAAGACGCCGTCGCGGAAGCGGGCGGCGACGTCGAGATCGAAGCGACGGAGGAGTACGTCCCCGCCGAGCCGAAGATCGACGCCCTTGGCCGCTCGTACGCGACCGGCAAACGCAAGACCGCCATCGCGCGCGTCTGGATCAAGCCGGGCTCCGGCCGGATCACCGTCAACAAGAAGGACCACGCGGATTATTTCGGCCGTCCGGTGCTTCAGATGATGATCAAGCAGCCGCTGAACGTCGCCGAACGCGCCGACCAGTTCGACATTGTCTGCACGGTGACGGGCTCCGGGCCGTCCGGTCAGGCCGGCGCCGTCCGTCATGGCATCGCCCGGGCGCTGACCTTTTATGAGCCGGGCCTGCGTCCGGTCCTCAAAAAGGAAGGCTTCCTGACGCGCGACAGCCGCGTCGTCGAACGCAAGAAATACGGCCGCAAGAAAGCCCGCCGGTCGTTCCAGTTCTCCAAACGCTGAGGCGTTTGGATATTCCGGAAAGAAAAAAGCGCCCCGCGGGGCGCTTTTTTGTGCCGGGTTTCTAATCGTCGCTCGAGGGATCTTCTTCAGGAAGCGAGATCCGTTTCGGCGCTTCAGTGATGGCGCGCGCGACGGTTTCCGCCTCACCGCGACGCAGGCGACGAAACACCTTGTCGGCCGCGGTCTTGCGACGCTGCGGCGTCGCGCCGAGCCGCAAAAAGAGTTCAGAAGTCGTCTTGTCGAGCTTGCTCATCCACCCGCCCTCATCGGAGCCAGGGCCGACGATTCGCGCACAGGGTTAACAAAGACTTAATTTTCGTCCGCACGGGGCGCGGCATGTAACCTTATGCCGCGATTCCCGACCAACGCCGATTGCTTTCAGCTCATCACGCGAACGTATGAACCCGGCGCGTCTTCCAGCGCGCGGAGCGCGCCGTCACCCGGCGTGCGGGCCAGCAGCGTGCCGGTGGATTGCGCGCGGAGCCATTTCATCCAGTGCGGCCACCAGGAGCCGGGGTGTTTTTCGGCGCCTTCAATCCATTCATCCACCGTTTCCGGCAGAGCCTCGTTCGTCGAGTGGTGGTACTTGCGCGCATCCGGATGGTTGATGACGCCGGCGATGTGGCCCGAACCGGACAGCATGAACTGCGTCGGCCCGCCCCAGAGCGTCGCCCCGCGGAAGACGGATTGATAGGGCGCGATATGGTCGGTCTCCGCCGCCTGCATGAAGACCGGGATCGTCACCGCGCCGAGATCAAGCGGTACGCCCGCCAACTCCATGACGCCGCGAGCGAGGCGGTTCTCCAGATAGAAGAAGCGGAGATATTCCAGGTGCGTGCGCTTCGCCATGCGCGTCGCATCGGCGTTCCAGAAGAGAAGGTCGAAGCGCTTGGGGTCGGAGCCCTTCATGTAATTGTTGATGACGAACGACCAGATGAGATCGTTCGAGCGCAGCATATTGAACGTCGTCGCCATGGCGTGGCCGTCGAGGACGCCGCCGCTCGCGTCGATCTGCTTTTCAATGTTCTGAAGCTGCTTCTCATCAATGAAAATCTGGAGTTCGCCGGGGTCGGAGAATTCCGTCTGCGCGGCGAAGAAGGTCGCTGATTTGATGCGCTCGTCGCCGGTCGCGGCCATATGGCTGAGCGCGCAGGAGAGCATGGTGCCGCCGATGCAGTAGCCGATGGCGTCGACGGCGTTTTCGCCGGTCGCTTTCTCCACGGCGTCGAGCGCCGCATAGGCGCCTTCCATCACATAGTCGGCGAAGGCGGCCTCTTTCATCGCCGGCGTCGGGTTGACCCACGACACGACGAACACCGTCCGCCCCTGATCGACCATCCAGCGGATGAAGGAATTTTCCGGCTGCAGATCGAGAATGTAGAATTTGTTGATCCACGGCGGGAAAATGAGAAGCGGTCGCCTGGCGACTTTCTCCGTCGTCGGTTCATATTGGATGAGTTCAAACAGGCGATTGCGGAATACGACCTTGCCCGGCGCCGTCGCCAGGTTCTCACCCACCTTGAAGTATTCCATGTCGGACTGGCGGATCGACAGCTCGCCGTGGCCGCGCTTCAGATCGTCCAGATAGTTCTTGAGGCCCTTGATGAGGTTTTCGCCTTTGCTCTCAAGCGTCGCCTCCATCACCTCCGGATTGGTGAAGATGAAATTGGACGGGGAGAGGGCGTCTACGAACTGTTTGACGTAAAACTGCGCGCGCTTTCTAGCGTGCGGCTCCAGATCGTCGAGATCGGCGATGATCGATTCCAGCCAGCGCCCGAACACGAGATAGGACTGTTTGACGATGTCGAGCGTCTTGTTCTCGTTCCAGTCCTTGTGTTTGAAGCGCTTGTCGCCGATCCCCGGCTCTGCGGCGGCGGGCGCGCCCGCGGCGGAGAAGGCGACGCTCTCCCAGAGCTTGGCGTAGTCGGTCCACAGGCGGAACTGCGCCTCGACGATCTTGTACGGATTGGCGGCGATGGAGGCCATGACGTCCGCGAACACGCTCGACATGTCGAGCGGATCCAGCGGGCGATGCGCCTGTTCACGGAGCTTTTCGCCGTTCTGGTCGGCGAACTCCTGAAGGATGTCGTTTGCTCGGAACGCGACGTCGGAGAGATATCCGCTCAGCCGCTCGAAATCGGAAAGCCCGTCGTCATTCTGATCGGGCGCAGCGGACGCTTCAGCTTTGGGCGTTGAGGCGCTCTTTGCGTTGGGTTTGTTCGGCGCGGCCGAGGTCGAGTGAGTCGATCCCGGTTCAGTCGCCGCGGCCTTTCGCGCCGGCGTTTTCTTTGCAGCGGTTTTTCTCGCGGGGGCTTTCTTCGCAGGCGCTTTTTTCGCCGCCGTCTTTTTGACGGCTTTGCGCGGTTTTTTCGACGGCGCGCGCGAGGCGGAATCAGCGATCTCTTCGCCGGCGGTCGCGGCGCGCTCCGGGGCGTCGTTCGCGGGAGTGGTGCGGGTGGGGCGACTGTCTTGCGTCATGGGGCTCCGAAGAGGTTTATTTCGCAGATGCACGCAACGCGACTTTCAAGAAGCATAAACCGCTCGCGGCGCAGGCCCAAATGGGGGTGCGCAGTTCTGGCTGTCATCACATTCGCTGCGAGCGGGTGCGAGACCGCGCGCCGTCTGGCGCCCGGCGGCTTCATTGTCGTCGAGCGGGTTGATCGAGACATTCCGGACAATGAGTTTATCGCCGAGCAGGTGCGCGTCGAGCGCCTTGACAAGTCCGCGCGCAAATATCCGAGGCTCGGCGATATCCCAGCCTCGACGGCGCAGTTGCCGAGCGACCCCGCCCAAAGGCGCATTGCGTCGAACTTCATGACCGAGCGGGACGGTCTCATCTCCGCAGGCGCGACCGATCAGCTCGCGACCGACGGACCGCCGCCGACGCCGCAACGCGTATCGCCGATTCAACTCGAGACGCCTGACATATCCGCGCTTCAGACCGCGGGCAGAGACCTGCAAAAAACGGCTCGCAAGGATCTGGAGACTGCCGCCGGACTGTTTTCCGGCGTATTCGACGCAGCTCCCGACCGAAACGCGGTCGAGGAAGAATTGAGCCGCGAGGACGAGGATGTCCCGGGCGAAGAGGACGATGAAGGATGAGCGCCGGCGAAGAAGAGTTCCACCGCATCAGTCGATTGCCGCCTTATGTTTTTGAGGAGGTGAACAAGCTGAAGCGCGCCGCACGGGCGGCGGGGCGCGACGTCATCGATCTCGGCATGGGCAATCCGGATCAGCCGACGCCGGAGCATATCGTCGAGAAACTGGTGGAGACCGTCCGTAAACCGCGAACGCACGGTTATTCCCAGTCCAAAGGCATCCCCGGACTTCGGCGGGCGATGGCGCGTTATTATCAGCGACGCTTTAACGTCGCGCTTGACCCCGACACCCAGATCGTCGCGACGCTCGGCTCCAAAGAGGCGTTCGCCAATCTCGCGCAGGCCGTGACGGCGCCCGGCGACATGATCGTCGCGCCGAACCCGGCCTATCCCATCCACGCTTACGGCTTCATCATCGCCGGCGGCGCCATTCTGCCCATCGCCGCGCCGGACCCGGAAACGTATCTCGCCTCGGTCGCGGAGGTTCTGGAGGGCGGCGTTCGCCCGAAGGTTCTGGTTCTGAACTATCCCTCGAACCCGACGGCGCAGACGGTCGATCTCGATTTTTACCGGCGCGCGGTCGCGCTCGCGAAAAAACACGAGCTGCTCATTTTCTCCGATCTTGCGTACTCGGAGATATATTTCGGCGATCCGCCGCCTTCCATTCTGGAGGTCGAAGGCGCCATCGACGTCGCGGTCGAGGTGAACTCGCTCTCGAAGAGCTTCTCCATGGCGGGTTGGCGCGTCGGTATGGCGGTCGGCAATCCGCGCATGATCGCGGCGCTCGCGCGGGTGAAGTCCTATCTCGATTACGGCGCCTTCACGCCCATTCAGGTCGCCGCCGTCGCCGCGCTCGACAGCCCGGCCTCGGTCATCGACGAGATTCGCGCGACCTACCGCGAGCGTCGCGCGGTCCTGTTGGAGAGTTTCGAGCGTTCCGGCTGGGCTCTTCCAGCGCCCGACGCGTCGATGTTCTGCTGGGCGCCGCTGCCGCCGGGCTTTGAGGCCATGGGGTCGCTGGAATTCTCGAAACTTCTACTCGAGCGCGCGGATGTCGCCGTCGCGCCCGGCGTCGGGTTCGGCGAAGCGGGCGAAGGTCATGTGCGCATCGGGCTCGTTGAAAACGTCGAACGCATCCGACAGGCCGCCCGTAATATTCGTAAGCTGATTGAAGAAAGGAGAGCGGCATGAGCGCTCCTTTACGTCTCGGCGTCGCCGGCCTCGGGGTCGTCGGCGGCGGCCTGTTGAAACTGGTGATCGACCGCGCTGGCGATTTTGACCGTATCGGCGCGCCGATGACGGTGACGGGCGTATGCGCGCGAAACCGGTCGCGAGACCGGGGCGTCGATATCTCAAACGTAGCCTGGTTTGATGATCCGTGCGCGTTGGCGAAGTCTCCGGATGTCAACGTGTTTGTCGAGCTCGTCGGCGGCGCGGACGGTTCCGCGCGCGCCGCGGTCGAAGCGGCGATCGCCTCCGGCAAGCATGTGGTGACGGCCAACAAGGCGATGGTCGCCGAACACGGACGCGCGCTCGCGGCCGCGGCGGAAAAAGCGGGTGTGCAGTTTCGCTATGAAGCCGCTGTCGCTGGCGGCGTTCCGGTAATCCGTGCGGTGCGCGACGGGCTGGCGGCTGCGCGCATTCGACAGGTATCGGGCGTTCTGAACGGCACCTGCAACTATATCCTGACGGAAATGCAAGCGACCGGCCGTCCATACAAAGACGTGCTCGCCGACGCCCAGCGCCTCGGATACGCTGAGGCGGACCCGGCCTTTGATGTCGGCGGGATCGACGCCGCGCACAAGATCGCCATCCTCGCCGGGCTCGCTTTCCACGCGACGCCTGAATTCAAGGACATCCCGGTTTCCGGAATCGAGAGCGTATCGCCCGTAGATATCGGGTATGCGGAGGAGATGGGTTATCGGGTGAAGCTCCTGGCCGTCGCCGAACGCACGGGAGCCGAGCTTGATATCCGCGTCGGCGCGACGTTGGTGCCGGACGATCACCCCATCGGGCGCTCCGAAGGGCCGGACAACGTCATCGTCGTGGAAAGCGATCCCGTCGGACGATTGTCGTTTCAGGGACCGGGCGCCGGCGAGGGGGCGACCGCCGCCGCCGTCGCCGCCGATCTTGTCGCCATCGCGCGCGGCGAGGCGGGCCCCATGTTCGCCGCTTCGGCCGACCAGGTCGCGATCGCGCAGGTGCGCGATGCTGGCGACGATCTCGCACGCTTTTATCTGCGCCTCGCGCTGAGCGACGAGCCGGGCTCCATGGCCGAAGCCGCCGCGACGCTCGCACGGCGCAATGTCTCGATCGCCGCCATGCAGCAGCCGGAGATGGACGAAGAGGCGGGCGAAGACGAACCGGCGACCGTCGTCTTCATCACCCACAAAGCGCGCGTGCGGGACGTGGCGACGGCGGTCGAGGACCTGAACGCGCAGGCGATCGCGCTGCGCCCGCCATCGCTCATCCGCATTGAGGATTTCGACTGAGCACGAAAAAGGGCGGCCTCGGCCGCCCTTCTCAATTCCATTCGTTCCCGTCTTATCAGTCAGACATCACGCCGTGCGACGGCGCGCGAACCCCAGACCGATGAGACCAAGGCCGAACAGGCCGATCAGCGCCGGCTCAGAGACCGTGACGCCCTCCATTTCGACGACGGCGTAGAGGTGGCCGTTCTGGTCGTTGTCGTTTCCGAACACCTCGGCGCTTCCGCCGTTCTTACGGATGGAGTTGCCGTTGTTCTGATAGAGCGGCGAGGCGGCGTCGAAGATTTCATGGGCGAAGCCGGACGTGTCGATATTGCCGCCGACGCCGTTGTAGACGGTTTCAAACTCCAGCCCGTAGGCGCCGAGGAACGGGTTCCAGGCCGCCGCTTCGCCCGCCGCGCCGCCGCCGGCGGCGGTGCCGCCTGCGAGATAGACGCCGCCGCCGTCAGCGATGAAGGACTGAAGCACCGCGATTTCGGTCGCGCTCAGATAGTATCCGCCAAGAAAAATCGCGTCGTAGCCAGCGAGGTTCGCTTCCGTGAACGCGAACCCATTCCCCGTCGAATAGGTGAACCCGGCGTCGGTCAGCGTCGTCGCAAGCTTTGACTGGCTGAAACCGAAATTGTTGGTGTAGGCGTGGATCGTTCCGCCCGGCCCGGCGATGAACTCGGCGACATTGATGGCGAAATTCGCCGTCGAGACGTCACCCGCCGTCATGAACCCGGTGTCCGACCAGGTCCATTCGTCATTGTTCACGACAATATTGCCCGCGAACGCGGCGCCGAGCATCGCGCCGACGCCGGCGGCTGCCGCGGCGAAAGTTTTGAAAAAGGTCATGAGTTTCCTCCGCTTCCCTGGTTAACGAGGAGCAAGAAACGGACCAGATGAGGTGCTTTGAAATTCAATGGTTTTTCACCTCTGGACGTCGCCGACGACGAAAGGGCCGTCAAATTCCGCGTCGCACACGTAAACCGGGCCGACAGCTGCGCGCTGGCATCTTTTCACGCCAGCCCGGCGCGGCCATAACCCCTCGCGACACATCACGAGAAATTCAGGAGCCGCCCGATGCCTCAACCCGCCGATGAATCCGTCCTAGACCGCGCGCTGACCATTGAGCTTGGCCGGGTGACCGAAGCCGCCGCCGTCGCCGCCTCCAAAATGATCGGCCGCGGCGACAAGGAAGCCGCCGACCAGGAAGCCGTCACCGCCATGCGGGACGCTCTCAACAAGCTCGATATCGAAGGCACCGTCGTCATCGGCGAAGGCGAGCGCGATGAAGCGCCGATGCTTTATATCGGAGAGAAAGTCGGCAAAGGCGGCGTACGCGTCGACATCGCGCTGGACCCGCTGGAAGGTACGACGCTCACTGCGAAAGCCATGGCGAACGCGCTCGCGGTCGTCGCCATGGCGCAGGGCGGCACGCTCCTCCACGCGCCGGACGTCTACATGGACAAGATCGCCTGCGGTCCGGGCTTTCCGGACGGCGTTATCGATCTTGATGCGCCAACGGAAGAAAATATCGAAGCCATCGCCCGCGCCAAGGGCGTGCCGACGGAAGACGTGACGCTCTGCGTGCTTGATCGCGAACGCCACCAGCCGATCATCGACGCCGCGCGCAAGATGCGCGCACGGGTTTTCCTGATCTCGGACGGCGACGTCGCAGGCGTCTTTCACACGACGGAGAAATCTACCGGGATCGACCTTTATGTCGGCCGCGGCGGCGCGCCGGAAGGCGTGCTTGCGGCGGCGGCGCTCCGGTGTGTCGGCGGCCAGATGCAGTCCCGCCTGCATTTCCGCAACGACGATGAGCGCGCGCGCGCGGAAAAAGCAGGCATTACCGATCTCGATCGCAAATACGGGCTGATGGACATGGCCTCCGGCGACGTCATGTTCGCCGCGACAGGCGTCACCGACGGCACCATGCTGAACGGCGTCCGCTTCGACGGCGACTACGTTCACACGCACACGGTGGTCATGCGGTCCAAAACCGGCACCGTCCGTTACATCGAGGCGAAAGCGCGCCGCCGGTGAGGCGAACGCTTCTGCTTACTCTCGCCGTCGCGGCCTGCGGCGTCGAGCCGGAACCCCTTCTCCTGGAAGCGGATGAGGCCCGCTTGCCCCCGGGCGTGCAGACCGTCGAACGAGCGATACTGCTTCAGTCCGGCGGCGCGCTGGTCGGGTCGGGACCCGGAAGAACCATCCTGAAAGCGGGCGGCGATCTCGTCGGGGTCGTCCGCAACGCCGATCAGGAGGAGGGGAATTCTCGCATTCTTCTCGCCGATCTGACGATCGACTGCGCGGGAAAGGCGGATTACGGCGCATTCTTCGTGCGAGCAGAAAATCTTGTGGTCCGGAACGTCGAGCTGAAAGGGTGTCGCCGAGACGGCGCACGTATTTCCGGCGCCGGACAGCAAACGCGCGGCGCATTCCTTTCGGACATTGAGACGCATCACAATCGCGCTGATGGCCTGAACGTCATGTGGGCGATGCGCGACGTCGCATACTCAAACATTCGTGCGTACAAGAATGGTAGAAATGGCGTGACGTTCGATCATTCTGAACTCGTCGCCGTCAATATCATCGCCCGTGGCAATCGACGCGACGGCGTGCACCTACGGAACCTGTTCGCAACATCGTTCACGAATGTTTCAGCGTCTCGAAACGACCGATACGGCGTGTTTGTCGAAGGTTGGGTCGCTTCCGTCGGCGCGAACTGGCGCGCCCAGAATAACAGCAACGGTGAGCCTGGACGATATGACGATATCCGGTTCAGCGGCTCGGACGCGCTCAGCTACGGGGCGACGCGCGCATCGGTTCTCTCGGGCGTATTCGCCGGCGAGTTTGAAGAAGTTCTGGAAGACCCGACCGTCCGCCATGCGATCGCCATCGAGGATGGCGCCGATCCGACGCTTGACGGCGTAATTCTGGGCGGATCGTTCGCTGAGGCGATGTGTCGACCATGCGAGAGCGAACGCCTGTAGCGATTGTCATCGCCGTTTCAGAGCGCGTTTCAGCCGAACCCGCCATCCGCCGGGCCGCGTTGAGAATTGCTTCCAGAGGGTGCGGACGTAGCCGGAATAATGCTCGGCGGCGAGGACTGGCGCGGGGTCGAGCGTC
>CAYFIB010000015.1:0-64446 GCA_964342855.1 uncultured Caulobacterales bacterium | reverse complement strand
CGGTGATCTCCGGCGCGTCGTCGCCATGATAGAGCGCGTCATGGCGCGCGATCTCGGCGGCGAGGCGTTTGAGCTCGGCCTTCGCTTGCGCTTTGGTGAGGTCGGATACGGAGGTTTCGTCGGTCATGTCATTCTGGTGGCGCCTCCCCTCTCCCCGGTGGGGAGAGGGGTCGGGGGTGAGGGGCGCGGAGCGTGAACCCGGCGCGAAACGGGAGATCGCTCCCCCTCACCCCAACCCCTCTCCCCAGAGGGGAGAGGGGCTTTTCAGGCGGCGTTTTTGCGTTTGGCTTTCTTTGGTTTCTCCGGCGCCAGCAGCGCCTTCGCCGCGTCGCGCGCGGCGTCGGTCACTTTCGCGCCGGCGAGCATGCGGGCGATTTCTTCGACGCGCTCATCGGCGGAGAGGCGGCGTACGGAGGTTTTGACCTCGGCCTTACCCGCCTTCTCGATTTTCCAGTGACCGTCGGCGCGGGCGGCGACCTGCGGCGAGTGGGTGACGACGAGGACCTGTTCGTCTTTGGCAAGGCGCGCGAGGCGCTCACCGACCGCGTCCGCGACGGCGCCGCCGACGCCCGCGTCCACCTCATCAAATATGACGACCGTCTTGCCTTCCTTCGCCGCAAGCGAGGCCTTCAGCGCCAGGACGAAGCGGGCAAGTTCGCCGCCAGAGGCGATTTTTGAGAGCGGCCCCAAGGGCGCGCCGGGGTTGGTGGAGATCTGGAACTCCACGTTCTCGAAGCCTTCCGACGCGATGCGGCTTTCATCCGTCTTCAGCGCGATGGCGAACCGCGCGCGGTCGAGCTTCAGGGGCGCAAGCTCTCCCGCGACAGCGTTCTCCAGCTCCCCCGCCGCGGCGAGGCGCGCCTTGGTCAACTTCCGCGCCTCTGAGACGTAAGCGGCGCGCGCCGCGTCGAAAGCTTTCTGGAGCGCTTTCTCGCGCGCCTCTCCATCCTCGATCGCGGCGAGGTTTCCGGCGATCCGCTCCCGGACGGTCGGCAGATCATCCGGCGCGACGCCGTGTTTGCGAGCGAGCGCGCGGAGCGCGAAGAGCCGCGCTTCCGCCGCCTCCAGCGCGTCTGCATCGACCGTGAGCGCGTCTTCGAGCGCCGCGACGGCGCCCGCGGCTTCGTCGAAGGCGGCGAGCGCGGCGTCCATCTTCGCCGCCGCCGCGCCGAGGAGATCGCGCGCCGCGCCTTCGGCTTCGCCGAGGCGTCCCTGCGCCCGCTCCAGCGCGCGCGCGGCGCGGGCGAGCTTCTCCGCCGTTCCCTCCGCATCGAGAGCGCCGGCGGCTTCGGTCACGTCCGCGGTTGATTTCTCCGCCGCCATCATCGCGGCGCGAAGCTCGGCGAGGTCAGCTTCTTCGCCTGCCTGCGGATCGAGCCTGTCGAATTCCGCCGTCGCGTGGCGCAGATATTCCGCATCCTCCGCCGCGCGCGCCATGGCGGCGCGGTGGGCGCTGAGCGCCCCCTCCGCTTCGCGCGCGGCGGCGCAGGCTTCGCTGAGGGGCGCCGCGTCGAAACCGGCATAGGCGTCGAGCACGGCGCGGTGAGTCGCCGCTTTTAAAAATCCGTGCCCGTCATGCTGGCCGTGCACCTCGACAAGAAGCTCGCCGACCGCGCGCAGGACGCCGAGAGAGACCGGTTGATCGTTGACGAACGCGCGGGCCCGGCCGTCGGCGCGTTGCACGCGGCGCAGGATGACCGCGCCGTCTTCGTGGGGCACGCCGTGCGCGTCGAGATGCGCCCAGACGGCGTGGTCGGGTCCCGGCTCGAAGGCGGCGACGGCCGCGCCCTCCTCCGCCCCATGACGCACGAGGCCTTTGTCGGCCTTGCCGCCGACCGCGAGACCGAGGGCGTCGAGAAGGATTGATTTCCCCGCCCCGGTCTCGCCGGTGAGCGCGGTGAGGCCCGTACCGACGGAGATATCCAGCCGGTCGATGAGGACGATATCGCGAACGGAAAGAGCGGTGAGCATCGCTTGAGAATTTAAGTGATGCGTCGCGCCCGGTCCATCGGGCGCGGGCTTGGAACGCGGACTAGAGCGGCGCTTCCTCGCTCAAAACCGCCGCCGTCTCCGGGTTTTCCGGGTCGCGTTCGGGGTTGAGCGCCACGGGCGTCACCGGATTGGAGACGAGCGCGTTACGCCGACGCAGCAGCTGGTAGGTGTCTTCGTACCAGACCGAGCCCGGGTAGTTGTAGCCGAGCACCGCCGCCGTCGCGCGGGCCTCGTCATAGACGCCGAGCTCGACATAGGCCTCGACCAGACGGTGCAGCGCTTCAGGCACCTGCGTCGTGTTCTGGTAATTCGCGAGCACGTTCTTGAAGCGGTTGATCGCCGCGACGTGCTGGGAATTCCGCAGATAATATCGGCCGACATACATCTCCTTGCCGGCGAGGTGGTCCATGGTGAGGTCGCGCTTCAACTGCGCGTCGCGGGCGTAGTCGGTGCCGGGATAGCGGGCGATGACCTGGTTCAGGGCGTCAAGCGCGTTGCGAGTGATGTCCTGATCGCGGCCGACATCGCGGATCTGCTCGTAATGGCACATGGCGCGCAGATAATAGGCGTAAGGCGCGAGCACGTTGCCCGGGTGCAGCGCGACGAAGCGATCGATGTTCGCCAGCGCCGTTTCATAGTCGTTCGCCTGATAGGACGAAAAGGCGGACATGAGCATCGCCCGCCGCGCCCATGACGAGTACGGGTGCTGGCGTTCGACTTCGTCGAAGAGCGCGACCGCCAGTTCATAGCGGCGCTTCTCCAGCTCGTCGGCAGCCTCGTTATAGAGCGCCTCCACGGGCTTCTCGACATACTCAAAGCGCGAACCGCCCGAGTTGGCGCAGGCGCCGAGAGCAAGCGCTGCGAGCGCGGCGATGGAGATCAGAAACTTCGTAGACATGCGCGACCCATTCCGTCTGTCGCCCCCGTCATTGCAGGAGGCGCGCCATAAAGCGCGCTAGTTGCGAGCATCAGCTATGCCGCACGGAGCCGAGGCGCGTCAATTCAGGACACATATAAGGTTCGGAAAGGTTGGCGCGCGCCCCGACGGGCGAAGCCTACACGACGGTTCAGACGGCGGCGCGGGCCGGCGTGTCGGCTTGCGCCGTTTCGTCCTCGGCGACGCCCCAGTCGAGAGCGCCGGGGGTTTCGAGGAGAAGACGCGCGAAGCGGGTATTCAGGGCGTGGCCCGGGCGTTCGGCGATGACGCGCATCGCCGGCATGGCGCCGATCAGGCGCAGGTCGCCGATCAGATCGAGCGCTTTGTGCATCGCGAACTCATCCGCCATGCGCAGCCCTTCTTCGTTCACGATCGCGCCCGCGTCGACGACGATGGCGTTGTCGAGGGAGCCGCCGCGCGCGAGGCCCGCCGCGCGCATCATGTCGATATCGCTCTTCATGCAGAACGTGCGCGCATCCGCGACGTCGCCCGCGAAGGTTTCCGGCGTCAGGGTCAGCGCGACCGACTGGCGGCCGATGGCCGGGTCGGCGAAATCAATCGTGGTTTCCACTTCAAAGGCGTCAGCGGGTTCCGCTCGCATTACCTTGTCGCCGTCGACGATCTCGATCGCGCGCGTCAGGCGCGGGCGCGGCGCTGGCGCGTCCAGCTCGGCGCGGCCCGCGGCGCGAAGAACTTCAAGGAACGGCGCGGCGCTGCCGTCCATGATCGGCACTTCCGGTCCGTCGATTTCGATCAGCAGGTTGTCGAGACCAAGACCGGCGATGGCGGCCATCACGTGCTCGATGGTGGCGACCGAGGCGCCGAACTTGTTCTCGATGGTCGTGCCGAGCTGCGTCGCGCCGACATGGTTGGCGGTCGCGTGCACGGTCACCTTGCGCAGGCGGTCCGCGTCTTTCTCATTGGAGACGAGATCAACGCGCCGGAAGACGATCCCGGCGCCGGCGGGCGCGGCGCGGAAAACGAGGCGCACGGGCGCGCCGGTGTGGAGGCCGACGCCGTCCAGAACCTGTGAGATCGCGATGGTCGTCTGGCGGTCAGTCAAGCTGGCGCTGGAGCGGGTCCCGGAGACCGAAACCGTCTCATCCGCAGAAACCATCACGCCCGCGGTGTCATCGCCAAAATCGTACACTGAACGCCCCTTCATGCAGCGTCATGCCGCACATCATGATCGACTGGGGTTAATGGCTACGTAGGACACGCCCTTCACTCAAATAAAGGTTTGTTTCGGCGTGTTTCTCGCACCTGCAAAAATTGAAAATAACGTAAAAATTTGAAGAGCTTGGAGAGGGTTTTCGTGTCACGCGGGCATCAAAAAAGCCCGCAATTTCCAAAATTGCGGGCCTGATCGTTTCCGAAGGCCTTAACGCCTTACCGGCCGCCGCTCTGACGCAGGAAGGCCGGGATCTCCAGCTCATCGTCGTCCTGATCGTCGAACAGATCGTCCTTGCGGACTTTCGGCTGCGCCGGCGGGCGGCGCACGGCGGGCGTCGGCGCTTTCGGCTCGGGACGCGCGCCCGGACGGGCCGGAGCGGCGGATTTCAGCATCTGCTTCGCCTGTTCGACGAAGGACGGCTTTTCCGGCGCGCGGAACGGGTTCTGTTTCGGTTTCGCCGCCGCAGGCTTCTCGAAAAGTCCCTCGGCGCGAAGCACTTCGGGCTCCTCGCCGTCGGCCGCCTCGAACTCCGCGTCCGCTTCTTCGGCCGCTTCGTCGATGATGACGGCGTCCTTCTTGTCTTCGAGCAGCGTGCGCATGATGCGCTCGCGCGCCTCCTGCACCGGGTTCGACGCGGCGGCGGCGACCGCGGGCTCGGCGACCGGCGCCGCCGGTTCACGCCACGGACGCGCCGCCGCGGGCGAGCGTGCGGCGTCCGCCCTCGCCTGCTCCGGACGCACCGCTTCGCGCGCTTGCGCTTCTTCGGCGGCGTCGATGCCGGTCGCCACGACGGAGACGCGCATCTTGCCTTCGAGATTGTTGTTGAAGGTCGAGCCGACGATGATGTTCGCGTCCGGATCGACTTCCTGGCGGATGCGGTTCGCCGCCTCGTCGACCTCGAACAGCGTCATGTCCATGCCGCCTGTGATGTTGATGAGAACACCCTTCGCGCCGCGCATGGAAACTTCGTCGAGCAGTGGGTTGGAGATCGCCCGTTCGGCGGCTTCGATGGCGCGCTTGTCGCTTTCGGCCTCGCCCGTGCCCATCATCGCCTTGCCCATTTCGGACATGACCGTGCGCACGTCGGCGAAGTCGAGATTGATGAGGCCCGGCATGACCATGAGGTCGGTGATGCCGCGGACGCCCGAGTGCAGAACCTGATCGGCCATGCCGAAAGCCTCGGCGAAGGTCGTCTTCTCGGTCGCGAGCTTGAAGAGGTTCTGGTTCGGAATGATCAGCAGCGTGTCGACATAGTCCTGAAGCTCTTCAATTCCCGCTTCGGCGATCCGCATGCGGCGGGCGCCTTCGAAGTGGAACGGCTTCGTCACGACGCCGACGGTCAGGACGCCCCGCTCTTTCGCCGCGCGCGCGATGACGGGCGCGGCGCCGGTGCCGGTGCCGCCGCCCATGCCGGCGGTGATGAAGAGCATGTGCGCGTCGGCCATGTGCTCGACGATCTCTTCGATCGACTCTTCCGCCGCCGCGCGGCCGATTTCCGGCATGGAGCCGGCGCCGAGGCCCTGCGTGACGCCCGTGCCGAGCTGGATCTTGCGCGCCGCTTTGGAGAGGCCGACCGCCTGCGCGTCGGTGTTGGCGACGACGAACTCGACGCCTTCGAGCGCGCATTCGATCATGTTGTTGACGGCGTTGCCGCCGGCGCCGCCCACCCCGAAGACCGTAATCCGAGGCTTCAGCTCGGTCTCTTCGGGTACGCTGAGATTGATCGGCATGAATGACCCCGTGCCCGGAATGAATTTTAGAAGATCGTTAAAAGATCGGTGACATTGGTTAACAGAAGGTTAACGCGACGCCGATCATCCGCTTACAGCCTCGCCATGAGTCGGCGCGCCCAGGAAGGCGCCGGAATGGAAAACCGCGGCTCCTCCTCCGCCTCCGGCGTATCCTCGGCGAGCCCAGCCTGTAGCGTTCCGTAAACGGCCGCGTAAGCGGGGCCTGAGGCCGATACAGGCGCGCCCTCGGCGAAGATCGGTTTTCCGAGGCGCGCCCCGCGACCGAAGACGCGCTCGGCGACTTCGCGAGACCCGGTGAGCGCGCTCGCCCCGCCCGTCAGCACGATGTGGCGAATGACGCGCGCGTCGACGCCCGCTTCGGCGGCGCGCAGGCGGACCTGTTCGAAGGTCTCTTCAACGCGCGGCGCGATGACGGCGCGCAAAGCGCCCTGATCGATCTCCAGCTCGCCGCCGCCGCCGAGGGCGCGGGCGCGCGCCGTCTCCATATCGCGCGCGTCCGCGATGCACGATCCGTGAACGACTTTCAGGCGCTCCGCATCCGCCGAGGCGACGCCGAAAACGCGGGCGATGTCGCGCGTGACATGCTCCCCGCCGAGAGGCGCCGCGCCGCAGGCGACGAGGCGCCCGCGCTCGAAGGCGGCGAAACCCGTCTCGCTCGCGCCCATATCGAGAACGAGGCAGCCGAGATCGCGCTCTTCGGAAATGGTGGTCGCAAGCGCCGAAGCGTAGGGCGCGGCGGCGACGCCGCAGACCTCGAGGTGGGCGGCTTCGACCGCCGTCTCCAGATGGCGCACGGCGCTCGCGCGCGCCGAGACGCCCAGCATGTCGAGCTCCAGGACGTCGCCGGATAGTCCGCACGGGTCCATCCAGCCGCCGTCGCCGTCGACCGAGAACGCGATCGGCAGGGCGTGCAGAACCTCAAAATCGTCCGGCGCCGCCGCGTCGGCGCCCGCCGCCCGCGTCGCCGCGAGGTCTTCCAGCGTCGCGACGCGCCCGGCGAGCGCCGTTTCAACGATCAGACGCCGCGAGCGGACACGGCGCCCGGAAATTGCGAGCAGCGCCTTGCGGACCATGACGCCCGCCTTCTCCTCCGCCGCGCCGACCGCAGCGCGGATGGAGGCTTCGAATTCGCTCAGCGCCAACCCCGCGCGGGCGGAGGACACCGGTCGGCACGCCGCGCCAATGATCTTCGGCGGCGCGTCCGGACGCGCGGGGTCCATGAGGGCGATGAGGCACGCGGCTTTGCTCGCGCCGAGATCGACGGCGGCGATGGCGTTGGCGTTCTTCTGCAGGCGGGCCATTGAGCGGCTCCTTGGCGTTAAGCACCGTTCCCCGGGTCGGTGCGGATCGCGAGGCGTTCCGGGTCGCGCGCGTCGATATAGCGAAGCGGCTGGTCGAGCGTTCCGTGTAAGGCGTGCAGGCGCTCGATCTCTTTCAGCGCCTTCGCGTACCCCTCTTCGGGCAATTTGATGTCAGCGCCGGAAGCGAGCCGGATATTCCAGCGGCGTTGCGCGACGCGAATGACCGCGCTCGTCCGGTCGCGGATCTCCGGCGTTTCTTCAAGCGCATGGAGAAGCGGCGAGGCCGCTTCCGGCGCGCCGCCGCCGACGATGAGCGGCAGGCCCGGCCAATCGGCGGTCTCCACCGGCGCGATGACGACGCCGTCCTTGTCGATCAGCCGCCAGCGCCGGTCGAGCTGCCAGATGGCGGCGGGCTCGCGTTCGCGCACGGAGACATGAATGAGCCCGGGCCAGAGGCGCTGCACGGCGGCGGCCTTCACCCAGCCGAGGCGCTCCACGCGCTCGCGCGCGGCGTACGGATCGAAGTGAAGAAGCGACCCGCCGACGACATCGCCGAGCGCATCGGTGATTTCTTCCGTTTCCGCATGCTCGCGCCCGCGCACGGTGATGGTGCGGATGGCGAAACCGGCGGAGACGGCGGCGTCCTGGCTCGCGGCGTCGATGCGGCGCGCAGCGTCGGCGAGATAGCCGCCGGAAAGAAGCATAAGGAGCGCGATGATCCCGGCCAGGACGGCGGCGAACGCGCCCGCAAGCCGCACCCGGCGCATCAGCGCCCCGCCGACATCAGCCAGAATGTCGCCCAGACCGCGACGCGGCGGTTTCGCCGGTTTGCGGCGACCGCGCTTCGCGGGCTTGGCGGGCGCTTTCGCGCGCGCTCTTTTGGGCTTCACCTTGGACATGAGGCGTCCTCGATCATCCATCCGACCAGATCGGAAAACGACAGTCCGACGTGTTCGGCCTGTTCCGGCGAAAGGGAGGTCGGCGTCAAGCCCGGTTGGGTGTTGATTTCGAGAAGGTAGAGCCCGTCCGTACCGGGTTTGGCGTCATCCCAGCGGAAATCAGAACGCGTGAGACCGCGGCAGCCGAGCACGTCGTGCGCGGATTTCGCCATGTCGAGACAGGCTTGCGCGATCTCGCCCGGCACGTCGGCGGGCACTTTATGGCAGGAGCCGCCGGCGGCGTATTTCGCTTCGTAATCATAAAAGTCGGTATGCGCGATGATTTCGGTGACGGCGAGCGGTCTGTCGCCCAACACCGAAGCCGTCAGCTCGCGCCCCGGCACGAAGGTCTCGACCAGAACGTTTTCGCCGAGGTCCCAGTCGCTCGCCGCCAACGCCTCGGGCGGTCGGTTGTCGCCTTCGCGCACGATGAAGACGCCAACGGACGAGCCCTGATCGTTCGGCTTCACCACATAGGGCGGCTTCATGGCGTGACCGGCGGCGGCGGCATCGCGGGAGACGATGAGCCCGTCCGGAACGCGCAGACCCGCGCCGCGAAAGACTGCTTTCGCGCGCTCTTTATCCATTGCAAGGGATGAGGCGAGAACGCCGGAATGGGTGTACGGAACGCCCATCAGCTCAAGGAGCCCCTGCACGCAGCCGTCTTCGCCCCAGCGCCCGTGGAGGGCGTTGAAGACGACGTCCGGCTTGGCCTCCAGAAGGCGCGCACCGATCTCCCGATCGACATCGATCTCGATGACGGTTTCGCCGCGTTCGCGCAGCGCCTTCGCCGCCGCCGCGCCTGAAACGAGAGAGACCTCCCGCTCCGGCGACCAGCCGCCTTTCAGGACGACGATGGTGCGTTCCGCGCTCATACTCGCTCGCCGATCCGCTTCACTTCCCATTCGAGGGCGACGCCCTCCTGCCTCTCAACATCGAGACGCACCGATTCGACCAACGCTTCGAGGTCCGACGCCGTCGCTGCGCCGCGATTGATGAGAAAATTGCAATGGAGATCGGAAAACTGGGCGTCCCCGAGCTGGCGTCCGCGCCCGCCGACCGCCTCCACGAGCTGCCACGCGCCGCGCCCGCCGGAGGTCGCCGGGTCCGGGTTCTTGAAGGTAGAGCCGGAGGTTTTTTCGCGGATCGGCTGGCTCGCCTCGCGCGATTGCATGATGGCGTCCATACGCTGGGCGATGGCGTCCGGTTCGTCCGGGCGACCTTCGAAGAGGGCTTCGGTGAAGATGATGTCGTCGGGCGTCGATGATTTGCGGTAGGAGAAGCCCATCTCCGCATTCGAAAACGCGTGGCGCGCGCCCGTTCGGTCATAGCCGACGCAGGAGACGAGAACGTCTTTGGTCTCGCCGCCGTAGGCGCCCGCATTCATTTTCAGGGCGCCGCCGATGGTCCCCGGCACGCCGCGGAAAAACTCGAGGCCCGCGACGCCCGCGCGTCCGGCATGTTTGGCGATCGTCGCATCCAGCGCCGCGGCGCCCGCCGTGACCCGCATTCCGTCGACGGAAACCTTCGCGAACGGCGCGCCGAGGCGGATGACGACGCCGCGCACCCCGCCATCACGCACCAGTGTGTTGGAGCCAACGCCGAGCGCCGTAACGGGAACATCCGTTGGCGTTTCTTTCAGAAAAGTCGCGAGATCGTCCGCGTCCGCCGGCATGAAGAGGACGTCCGCCGGGCCGCCGACGCGCAGCCAAGTGAGGTCCGCGAGCCGCGCGCCCTCGACGTATTCGCCGCGGACCTCCGGCAGGTCGACGGCGCGGACGGGCGCGGCGAGGCTCACGATTTCAAGGCCTCAAGCTTACCTGGCAGCGCGTTCGCGTGCTTGGTGATGTCCCCCGCCCCGAGGCAGACGACATAGTCGCCGGGCTCCGCGATGGCGGCGATCTCCGTCGGCAGAGCATCGAGCGAGGAGAGCGCCCGCGCATCCTGGTGGCCGTGGGCGATGAGCCCTTCGACCAGATGATCGCGGTCATAGCCTTCGATCGGCGCTTCGCCCGCCGTGTAGACGTCGGCGATAAAAACGATGTCGGCGTCGTTCAGGCAGCCGCAGAAATCGTCGAACAGGTCGCGCAAACGCGTGTAGCGGTGCGGTTGGACGACGGCGATGATCCGCCCCGAGGCAACATTGCGCGCAGCGCGGAGCACCGCCGAAATCTCCACCGGGTGGTGGCCATAATCATCGATGATGGTCGCGCCGTTCCACGCGCCCGTGCGGGTGAAACGCCGCTTCACGCCCGCGAACTTGCGGAAGCCTTCGCGGATCGCCTCATCGCTCGCGCCCATTTCCGCAGCGACGATGGCGGCCGAAAGCGCGTTCTGCACATTGTGCAGGCCCGGCATGGAAAGGCGCACGTCCGCAAGGCGGCGTTCCTCCCCGCCCCGCTTGCGGAAAATGATGTCGAAGCGCGCCTCGCCGTCGACGAAGACGACGTTCTCCGCGCGCACGTCCGCCTGCGGATTGACGCCGTAGGTGATGAGCCGCCGGTCGGTGACCCGCCCGACGAGCGCCTGCACTTCCGGATGGTCGAGGCAGACGACGCCGAAGCCATAGTACGGCGTGTTTTCAACGAACTGGTCGAAGGCGTTCTTCAGCTGGGTGAAGCCGCCATAGTGGTCGAGGTGCTCGGGGTCGATATTGGTGATGATGCCGATGGTCGTCGGCAGACGGATGAACGTCCCGTCGCTCTCATCGGCCTCGACGACCATCCAGTCGCCCTCGCCGATGCGCGCGTTGGTGCCGTAAGCGTTGATGACGCCGCCATTGATGACCGTCGGGTCGAGCCCCGCCTCATCCATCAGCGCCGCGACCATGGAGGTCGTCGTCGTTTTGCCGTGGGTGCCGGCGACGCACACGTTCCATTTAAGGCGCATAAGCTCGGCGAGCATGTCCGCGCGGCGGACGACCGGCACGTGCTTCGCGCGCGCCGCGGCGACTTCCGGGTTCGACGCCTTCACCGCGGTGGAGACGACCAGCGCGTCGGCGCCCTCGATGTTCGCCGCCTCGTGGCCGATGAACACCTCGATGCCTTTTTCGCGCAGGCGCTGGACGTTGGGCCCGTCCGCGATGTCCGATCCGCGCACGTCATAGCCGAGATTGTGCATCACCTCGGCTATGCCGCTCATGCCGATGCCGCCGATGCCGACGAAGTGGACCGCGCTTAAATCGAACGGCAGGCGCGGCTTCCCGCGGGCGATGGTGGCGTCAATGGCGGCTTTGTTCATGGAGTGACCTTCGGCGTTCGGTTTCAGGCGGGCCGCGCGGCGCTCTCGATGAGATCGGCGAGGCGCGGCGCGGCGTCGACGGGCGCGCGTCCGCGCGCGGCGGCGGCCATCTGTGCGAGGCGGTCCGGCGCCGTCAAGGCGGCTTCAAGGCGGTTTTGGAGCCGGTCCGGGGTGAAGTCGGCCTCCGCGATGGTCTCCGCCGCGCCCGGATCGGCGAGCGCGCGGGCGTTCGCGGTCTGGTGGTCGTCCATGGCGACGCCGAGGGGGCAGAGAATGGCGGGGCGCCCCACCACGGCGAGCTCCGTCACCGAGGAGGCGCCCGCGCGGCCGATGACGAGGTGCGCGTCCGCGAGCCGGTCGGCGATGTCCTTGAAGAAGGGCGCGATCTCCGCCTCGACGCTGGCGGCGGCGTATGTCGCGCGCGCCTTGTCAGCGACGCCGTCGCGCGCCTGATGGACGACGCGGAGGCGCCTGCGAAGCTCTTCCGGCAGTCCGGCGATCGCGGCCGGGCCGACGCGGGCGAACAGGTCCGCCCCCTGCGAGCCGCCGAATATGAAAAGCCGGATCGGCGCGCCCTCGTCCGGCGGCGCATAGTCCGCGTTCACGCGCTCCAGAATATGCGGGCGCACCGGATTGCCGACATGGACCTGCTTCGCACCCGCCGGAAGACGGGCGACCTCCGCGAAGGTCGTCGCGACGAAATCGGCAGAGCCCGCGGCGAGCCGGTTCACCCGTCCGAGCACGGCGTTCTGTTCGTGGACGCCGTGGGGAACTTTCAGAAGACGCGCGGCGACGAGCGCAGGCGCGGCCGGGTAGCCGCCGAAGCCGATAACGAAGTGCGGCTTCTTCGCGCGCAGCAGGCCGAGGGCTTTGACGAGCCCCCGCGCGAGCGAGAGGCCCGCCACGGCGCGGGCGAGGACGCCGCCGACGGAGGGTGTTTTCGCGTCCAGCATGTCGGTGAATTCGGCGGGAAAGTTCTCCGCGTACCGCGCGCCGCGGCTGTCAGTGACCAGCCCCGTGCGCCAGCCGCGGGCGTTCAGCTCCCGCGCGAGGCTTTCGGCGGGGAACATGTGCCCGCCCGTGCCGCCCGCCGCGAGGATGCAGAGCCGCCCCGCGCCCGTCACGCCATCACGTCCGCGCGCCGCCGCGCAGGTCCCTGATCGCGCCCGAGGGCGAGGATAAGGCCGAGGGTGAGCGAGGTCGCGATGAGCGATGATCCGCCATAGGAGAGATACGGCAGGGTCATGCCTTTCGCGGGCAGAAGATTGATCGCGACGCCCATATTGATGAAGGCCTGCGCGCCGATGAGGACGGCGAGTCCGGTCACCGCCGATTGCTGGAAGACCGAGCCCCGCCCTGCTGCGGCGCGCAGCGCGCGGAGCGAAATGAAGGCGTAGACGAAGACGAGCGCCGCGCAGCCCATGAGGCCGTATTCCTCGCCGAGCACCGCGAAGACGAAGTCCGTATGCGCGTCCGGCAGGCGATGCTTGACGATCCCTTCGCCCGGCCCGGCGCCGAAGAGCCCGCCCCGTTCGATGGCCGCGCGGGCGGCGTCGATCTGGTATGTGTCGGCGCTTTCCGGCGCGATGAAGGCGTCGATGCGCTTCGCCACATGGGGCACGAACAGATAGGCCGAGCCGACCATGCCAGCCGCGAACATCGTGATCGCGGCGACCCACGCCCAGCTGAGGCCCGCCACGAAGAAAGTCGCCCCGAAGGCGGCGGACGTCAGGAGAAACTGTCCGTAATCAGGCTGTTTCAGAAGAAGGAACGCCATCGTCCCGAAGGCGGCGAGCGCGAGCGCCCTGCCGGGAACGCCGGGTTCGCGTAGGCTTTCGGAGAGAAGCCAAGCGGAAAGGACGACGAGGCCCGGCTTCGCGAACTCCGATGGCTGAATATTGAACGGCCCGAGATCGACCCAGCGCTGCGCGCCCTTGGTTTCATCGCCGCCGATGAGGCCGACGACCATAAGCGCGAGCGCGGCGAAGAAGATGAAGATCGCGGCCCTCCGCGCCTGCGTCGCGGGCAACAGGGCGAAAAACGTCAGCGCCATGGCGGCGGGAACGAGGAACACCGCCTGCCGGAAAACGAAATGCCAAGCGTTCGGCAACCCGATGCGCTCGGCCGCCGCCGGCCCCGCCGCGAAAACGAGCATGAAGCCGAGGCCCATCAGCGCGAGGCTCGCGAAAATCACGGCGCGATCGACCGTCCACCACCAGCGCGAGAAATAGCCGGCGTCGGCGCGTGACAACCCGCCGATCATGCGGCGGCTCCATTGGCGTCATCGCCGCCGCTTTTGCGCGCCTGCAGCCGTGCGAGCGCGCGGAACGCGTCGCCGCGCGCTTCGAAATTCGCAAACTGGTCGAAGGAGGCGCAGGCCGGAGCGAGCAGCACGGCGGGCTCCGCCGCGTCGGAGGCTTCCGCTTCCGCCGCCGCCGCGCGCACGGCTTTGACGAGGGTGCCGGAAATTTCGTGTGGCGTATCAGGAAACGCGGCGGCCAGAGCGTCCGCCGCTTCGCCGATGAAGAAGGCTTTCCGCACGCGCCCCATGGCGGGCGCGATGGCGGAGAAATCATCGGTTTTCGACTTGCCGCCCGCGATCCAGAAGACGTCGTTAAAGGCGGTTAAAGACTTCAGCGCCGCATCCGGGTTCGTCGCCTTGGAATCGTTGATGAACAGAACTTTCCCTGCTTGCGCCGCGAGTTCCGCGCGATGCGGCAGGCCGGTGAAACTATCGAGCGCGCGCTGCGCCTTGGCCGGGTCGTGACCAAGCGCTTCAAGCACCGCGAGCGCCGCGGCGGCGTTCTGCCAGTTGTGCGCGCCGCGCAAGGAACTCGCCGTCTTCAGCTTGGCAAGGGCTTCCGCCCGCCCGTTCCGGCGGGCGTAGACCGCGCCGTCCATGGCGAAATAGCCGGAGCCGAGCGCCGCGCCGACGGAGACCGGCGTCACCGTCTGCTTACGGAGCGCCGTCAACTCCGTGCAGATCGACTGGCTGGGCCCGTCATCGACTCCGACAATAGCCGCGTCGCCCGCGGTCTGGTTCGTAAAAACGTTCTTCTTCGCCGCCGTATAGCCCGCCATGTCGCCATGACGGTCAAGATGGTCCGGCGTGATGTTGAGGAGAACGGCGACATCGGCGTGGAGTGAGGGCGTCAGCTCCAGTTGGAAGGAGGAGAGCTCGGCGATGTAAACTTCCGTCTGCGTCCAGCCCGGGGCGGCGAGAACCGGCACGCCGATATTGCCGACGGCGACAGCCCGTTTTCCGAAGGCGGAGAGAAGATGCGTGACGAGCGCTGTCGTCGTCGACTTGCCGTTGGAGCCGGTGATGGCGACGAGCTTCGGGCGCGGCGCGGGCGCCTGTTCCCGCGCGCGGCAGAAGAGCTCCACATCGCCGATGATTTCGACGTCCGAGGCGCGCGCCTTTTCAACGATGGCGTGGGGTTTCGGGTGCGTCAGCGGCACGCCGGGCGCAAGGATGAGGGAGGAAAGATCCGCCCACGGCCAGTCCTCGAACGGCGCGATCTCCGCGCCGAGTTTCGCGGCGAGCCCGCGCGCAGGCTCCTTGTCGTCCCATGCGAAGACGCCTGCGCCGCCCGCCTTCAGGGCCTCGATCGCCGCAAGGCCGCTCGCCCCGAGGCCGAAGACCCCGAGTTTTTCGCCGCGCCAGCCCGTGAGATCGATCACCCCCGCCTCCTATTATCGCAGTTTCAGGGTCAACAGCCCGGCGAGCGCCAGGACGAACGAGATGATCCAGAACCGGATGACGATGGTCGGTTCTTTCCAGCCGAGCTTTTCGAAATGGTGGTGGATCGGCGCCATCAGGAAGACGCGCTTGCCGGTGAGCTTGAACGAGCCGACCTGGATCATCACCGAGAGCGCCTCGACGACGAAGAGCCCGCCGACGATGGCGAGGACGATCTCCTGCTTCACCGCGACGGCGATGGCGCCGATGGCGCCGCCGAGGGCCAGCGAACCCGTATCGCCCATGAAGATCGCCGCGGGCGGCGCGTTGTACCAGAGGAAGCCGAGCCCGGCGCCGACGAGCGCGGCGCAGAAGACGATCAGCTCCCCCGAGCCCGGCACCGCCGGGATAGCGAGATACTGCGAAAACTCCGCATGCCCCGCGAGATAGGCGAAGACGCCGAAGGTCGCCGCCGCGATCATGACCGGCACGATGGCGAGACCGTCGAGCCCGTCCGTCAGGTTCACCGAGTTCGAGGCGCCGACGATGACGATCATCGCGAACGGCACGAAGGCGAGTCCGAGCGGGATATAGAAGTCCTTGAAGAACGGCAGGCTGACCGATTGCGCAATGGAGGCGTCCGCGGCCTCGGTGCCGGAGAAGACGGTCATGCACGCCCAACCTGCGCCGAGGGCGACTGCGAACTGCACGACCAGCTTCCCGCGACCGATGAGGCCTTCCGGATTCTGCTTGGTGACTTTGATGTAGTCGTCGACGAACCCGAGAAGTCCGTAAGCGAGCGTCACGCCCATGACGATCCACACATACGGATTGTCGAGCCGCGCCCAGAGCAGTGTGCCGAGCACCAGCCCCAGGAGGATGAGCACCCCGCCCATGGTCGGCGTGCCGGCCTTGGCGATGATGTGGCCTTCCGGCCCGTCGGAGCGGATCGGCTGGCCCTTGCCCTGTTTCTTCCGCATCCAGTTGATGAGCGGCGGGCCCATGAGGAACGCGAAGACGAGCGCCGTCACCACCGCGCCCGCCGAACGGAAGGAGAGATAGCGGAAGACGTTGAAGAGGGAGATCTGATCCGCAAGCGGAACGAGGAGGTGATACAGCATCGGCCTAGTCGGTGGAGGGCGCGGAAGGCGCGGCGTCGGCGGGAAGGTCCTCCGGTTCGGCGCGATCGCGCAACGCTGCGACCAGCGCGCCGACCCGGGAGGCGTTGGAGCCCTTCGCCATTACCACGTCCCCGTCCTGCAAGTCTGTTAAAATGCCGTCTAACAGCGAGAGCGCGGCGTCAGCGGTCTCGCCGCGAATCTCAGCCGGAACGGCGTCATGAAGCGCCTTCGCCATATCGCCCGCTGCATGGAGCCTGCCGACGCCCGCCGCGGCGACATCGCCCGCGAGCCCTGCGTGCAGCGCTTCTGCGTTCGGGCCCAGCTCACGCATCTCGCCGAAAATGAAAACGCGACGCCCGGCGCCGTCGGGCGCGATTTCGCCGAGGCCGGACAGAGCCGCGCGCACGGAGGCGGGATTGGCGTTGTAGCTCTCGTCGACGAGGGTGATGCGTTTGTCGCCAAACCGAAGGCGTTCGCGCCGCCCGCGACCGTCCGCAGGACCGGCGGCGGCGAATGCTTCGATGAGAGCGTCGCGATCCGCGCCGACGGCCTCGGCCGCCGCAAGGGCGGCGAGCGCGTTCGAAGCCTGATGGCGACCGCTCGCGCCGATGCGGAAGGCGATCCGCGCACCGGCGATCTCCGCTACAAGCCGCGCGCCGGTCGCATCCGGCGCATAGGACGTCAGACGATAATCCGCCCCCTCGCCTTCGCCGAACGTGACGACGCGCGCGCCCGCCTTCTCGGCGCGGCGCTTTAAGAGCGCAAAGTGCGCGTTGTCCGCCGGGATGACCGCGGCGCCGCCGGGCCTCAGGCCACTGAAGATTTCGGCCTTGGCTTCAGCGATGCCTTCAACGCTGTCGAAGAATTCAAGGTGCGCTTCGCCGACCGTCGTGACGATGGCGGCGTGGGGCTGAACCAGCTCCGTCAGCGGCGAAATTTCGCCCGCATGGTTCATGCCGATCTCGAAGACCGAATAGTCTGCGCTCATCGGCAGCGCCGCAAGGGTGAGCGGCACGCCGAGATGGTTGTTGAAGCTCTTGTCCGCCGCGTGGGTCGCGCCGCACGCGCCGAGGATCGTGCGAAGCATCTCCTTGGTGGAGGTCTTCCCCGCCGAACCCGTCACCGCGATGCGCTTGCCGAAATTGCGGTCGCGCGCGGTCGCGGCCATGTCGCGCAGCGCCGTCAGCGTGTCGCCGACCATGAGGAGCGGCGCGCCGTCCGGCGCGTCATCGAGGGCGCGGCTCACCAGCGCCGCGCTCGCGCCCGCTTCAAACGCTTTCGGGACGAAATCATGACCGTCGCGGGCGTCTTTCAGCGCGACGAAAATATCGCCCGGCCGGATCGTCCGCGTGTCGATGGAAAGCCCGCGCGCGGACCACTCCTCCATCGACCAGTCGTCCGGGTCGCCGCCGCGCGCGCAGAGCGCTCCGCCCGTCGCCGCCGCCGCTTCAAAAGCCGTCCACAGATGTCCGCTCATTGGCCGCCTCGCTCCGCGCACGCCGCCCGCGCGACGGCGACATCATCATGAGGCGTCGTCACGCCTTTCGCCGTCTGCCCCGTCTCATGGCCCTTGCCGAGGATCGCGAAGATATCGCCCGGCTCCATCTCGCCGACCCCGTGGAAGATCGCTTTCTTGCGGTCGCCAATTTCGATGGCGCTCGGCGCGCCCTCCATGACCGCCCTGCGGATGTCGGCGGGGTCTTCGGAGCGCGGGTTGTCGTCCGTCACGATGACGAGATCGGCGTTCTCCGCCGCTGCTGCGCCCATCATGGGGCGCTTTTCGGTATCCCTGTCGCCGCCGGCGCCGACCAGCGCGATGAGGCGGCCCTCGACATGCGGACGAAGCGCCTTCAGCGCCGTCGCGACTGCGTCCGGCGTATGCGCATAGTCGACATAGACAGCCGCGCCCCGCGCCTTGCCCGCCGCTTCCATGCGCCCGCGAACGCCGTTGAGGTTTTTCAACGCCTTGCCGATGGCGTCCGGCTTCTCGCCCGAGGCGAGCGCGATGCCCGCCGCGACCGCGACATTGGAGGCCTGAAACTCGCCGACCAGCGGCAGATCGACGGAAATGACGCGTCCGGAAATCTCAAACCGGCATTCGAGGCCGTGCGGCTTCGCTTCGGCTTTCAGAATGCGCACGGCCGAGCCGTTGCGCCCGGTGCGGAGCACCCGCGCCCGGCGTGATTGCGCGATTTCGACAAGCACCGGCGCGTTCGGCCCGTCCATATCGATGACGGCGGCGCCCTTGTCCATCAGCACTTCGGAAAAAAGACGCACCTTGGCGCGGAAATAGTCATCAAATGTCGGATGATAATCGAGATGATCGCGCGTGATGTTGGTGAAAGCGGCGATGGAGACCTTCACGCCGTCGATGCGGCGTTGCGTGAGCCCGTGGCTGGAGGCTTCGAGCGCGAGGTGGGTGAAACCCTCCGTCTGCAGCTCATCAAGTACCGCATGGACTTCCACCGGGTCCGGCGTCGTGTGATGCAGCTCCCGCTCGAACTCGTCTCCGTGGACGCCGAGCGTGCCCATACTCGCAGACTTCCGTCCACAGAGCGACCAGATCTGTTGCGCGAACTGAGCGACGGACGTCTTGCCGTTGGTCCCCGTAACGCCCGCGACGATCTTCGGCTGGCGCTGCCCGTGGAAGCGCGATGCGACGACCGCGAGAAGGTGGCGGCTGTCCGTCGAGGTGAAGACGGGAACGTTCGCCGTCACGCCTTCCGGCGCGATGACGGCGACGGCGCCCGCCTCTTCGGCCTGCGGAATGTATTTCGCGCCGTCGACGGCGGTTCCCGGCATGGCGGCGAACACGAACCCCGACTGCACCTTGCGGCTGTCCGCGGTGATGCCCGTCACTTCAACGTCCGGGAAAATCTGCCGACCGAATAACTCAGAAAGCGTCATCATCGCGCGACGTCCTCCCCTGCCAATCCCGCGAAATGGTTCTCCGCGCCGAGCCCCATGAACCCCGCCATGGCGACGCCCTCATCCGCCGGCGCGAGACCGAGCATGGGCGCGACGCGCGTTACGATACGAGAAAAAACGGGCGCGGCGGTGTAGCCCGCCGTCGCGAAGCCATGGGTTTCGGCCGTGCCCTGAGGTTCGTCGAGGGATACCAGAAGCACATAGGCGGGATCGTGTCCCGGGAAGGCGCCGACAAAGCTTGAAAGACGGTTCTCGGTGTCATAGCCGCCGGGGATCGGCTTGTCCGCCGTCGCCGTTTTCCCGATGACATGATAGCCGTCCGCGCGCGCGTTTTTACCGGAACCGTAGTCCGTCACCGCTTTCAGCATGCGGCGCGTCGCAAGGCTTGATCGCGGGTTCATCACCTGCTCGCAGGGGGCCGCCTTGTCGCGTTTACGGAAGGTCGGCGCGACCTTGCAGCCGCCATTCACCAGCGGCGCGAACGCCTGAACGAGGTGCAGCGGCGTCACCGCGAGACCATGGCCGTAAGACACCGTCGCGATTTCCGCGGGGCCCCACTGACGCGGCGGTCGCGGCGAGCGCTGCTCCGGCAGCTCCGTCACCACCGGGTCCAGAAGCCCGAACCGCTTCAGGAACGCGCGCTGACGCTCCGCGCCAAGCTCCAGCGCAGCGCGGGTCGAGCCGATATTGGACGAGTATGCGACCACCTCCGTCAGGCTCATGATCATGTCTTTGCCGTGATAATCATCTACCGGCCAACCGCCGACGATGACGGGCTTGCGCGCGTCATAGAGGGTTTCCTCGTCCGCGACGCCGGCGTCGACGACGGCGGCGGCGGTGAGCGCCTTGAAGGCGGAACCCAGCTCATAGTTGTCGGAAACGGCGCGATTGCGGCGCGCGTCGGGCTCCGCGGCGCCCGGCATGTTGGGGTCGAAATCCGGCGCGCTCGCCAGCGCAATGACTTCGCCGGTCGCGACATCCATCAGCACCGCCCAGCCGGCGACGGCGGAAAACTCGTCGATCGCCGAGTGAAGTTCGGTCTCGATAGTCCGCTGCACGACGATGTCGATGCTGGAGCGGAACGGCGCGTCCGCCCCGTTGACGGCCTTCTCCAGACCGGCGACGCCGGCGCCCGTGCCGTCCGCATAACCGATGACATGCGCGGCGATGGGGCCGTTCGGGTAGACGCGGCGCTCGCCTTCGATGAGCTTGACGCCGGGCAGACCCAGATCATGCACCGCGGCGGCCATCTCCGGCGAAAGCTCCGTGTGAAGCTCGATATACCGGCGTGCGGCGAGACGCTCCTCCAGCCACGCGACGTCCAGCTCCGGAATGACGCGGCCGAGCGCTTCAGCGGTTTCCCGAGCGCCCCAGATATTTCGCCCGTCGACCGAGGCCCGACGCACCGGGAGATAGGTCGCGAGCGGGCGCCCTTTACGATCCAGAATGTCCGGACGCAACGCCGCGACCGCCGTGCTCTTCGACGACTGAGCGATGGCTGTTTCCGCCGCCCCCGCCGCCGCCATCAGTCGCTCGGTCGCCGCGCCCGTATCGGCGCCGACGGCCAGCGCGCCGAGGCGTGCGAGGAGAATGAGATAGGCGAGCGCCATGACGCTCATGCAAAGCGCGACGCGTCGCCCGCCGCCCGAAAGCGCAGCCGCTCTTGGAGACGCCGCCCGCACACGCTCCCCCGCCGGCGCTTCCACGCCGACGCCCGCGCCGATTTCGGCGACGAGGCGTATGCGGACATCCGTCATCAGTTGCCGCCCTTGCCCGTCGACGTTTCGGCCTGCGCCTGGCGAATGACGCGATCAGGATAGTAGACCGACGGATCGGCGTTCGGATCCGCGGACGGATCAAAGCGCGAAACGAACTCCGCCGCCGTCAGAAGCTGCGAACGCGAAAGCGGCTGCAGGTCCGTTCCTGCTTCGGCGACGCGCTCCAGCCGGTCAGGGCGCTCCAGATACGCGCGGCTCGTCTCCAGGGCGCGCACGTCGCGCTCCGCGACGGCGATTTCGCGCTCGGTGTCGGCGATCAGCTCCTCGACGTTTTTCACCGCGCGTTCGGCCTGATAGCGGCCGACGGCGGATGCGGCGAGAAAGGCGAGGGAAAACATGAGGGCGATGCGGCTCATGGGCGACGTCTCCTTGCTAGATCGTCAAGGTCGGCGGGGGTCGGAGGAAGTCCGAAAGCGGCGGCGTCGAGGTCGCGCGCAGGCGCGTCGAGCCGCACGCCGGAACGCAGTTTGGCGGAGCGGGCGCGCGGATTGACGGCGAGTTCGTCCGAACCTGGCTCAACCGCTTTTCGACTGGATTGCGAGAACGTGGCGGGCGGCGCGGCGACTTCCGGCTGGTGGCGCGAGCCGCCCCCGCCCCGCCCGGCGCGATCATCAAAAAACCGCTTCACGATGCGGTCTTCCAGCGAATGAAATGTGACGACGACCAGCCGTCCGCCAGCGGCGAGCAGGCGCTCCGCCGCACCAAGGGCGCGCACAAGCTGGCCGAGCTCGTCATTGACGAAAATGCGCAGCGCCTGAAAGACGCGAGTAGCCGGATGGGTTTTCTGATCGCGACCGCCGAGGACGCCCGCGACGATGTCCGCAAGGCGCGCGGTCGTTTCAATGGGCGCAACTTCGCGCTCGCGGACGATGGCGCGGGCGACCGCGCGCGAGCGGCGCTCTTCTCCGTATGCGTAGAATATATCCGCCAGCGCGCTCTCGTCCGCCAGAGCGACGACGTCCGCCGCAGATGGTCCGTCCGCGCCCATGCGCATATCAAGCGGCCCGTCGCGCAGAAACGAAAACCCGCGCTCGGCCCGGTCCAGCTGCATGGAAGAGACGCCGAGATCGAATACGATCCCCTGCACCACCGTGACGCCGAGCCCTGAAAGGCGCGGCTCCATCTCATCGAACGGCGCTTCGACGAGGCGCAGACGATCGCCGTACGTCGCCAGCATCGGCGCCGCCGCGGCGATCGCCGACGGATCTCGGTCAAATCCGATGACGGACGCTTCCGCCGCCTCCAGTATGGCGCGCGAATAGCCGCCGGCGCCGAAGGTCGCATCGACGGCCAGCTCGCCCGGTTGCGGCGCAAGCGCGGCGAGCACCTCAGCGAGGAGAACAGGAATATGCGGCGCGGCGCTCATTCGGCGGCCTCCGCACGCAGGCGTCGCGCGCCCAGCTTCGCGCGCGCCTCGAAGGCGCGGGCGCGCGCGTTCGCGACTTTCTCCGCATAGGTCTCCGGCTTCCAGATCTGAAACCGGTCGCCGCGCCCGACGAACGTCGCGGAGCCGTCGAGATCGGCGTGCGCCAAAAATTCTTCCGGAAGCTGAATGCGGCCCGTCGCGTCGAGAGAAAGTTTTTTCGTCTCGCCCATGACGACCAGTTCGAAGGCTTCGCGGTCGTCGTCGAACATCTCCATCTCGGAGATCATGGCGTTGAGGTCGTCGATCAGTTCATCACCGCCGCATTCCAGGGTCGCGCCGGTGAACGCCGGGAAGCAGTAGACGCCCTCAAACTCGCGACCGGCGAGAACCTTACGGAAGTCAGCGGGGATCGAGACGCGGCCTTTCGCGTCGATCCTATTGGTCGTCGATCCGACGAACTTCGTTCGCCGGCTGACGCCCCTCGCCTCTTCCGCCCGTTCCGCCATCGCCGGGACAGCCCTTTCCCATTGCGCGGGCTCGCACCGCGTTCTGATGGGATACCATGGGCTGACATGGTTATCAACGCGTCAGCATGGTCGCGCATGCGAAACGATCCCCGCCCCCTCTGTTCTTTATATGTTCCGAGCCGCCCGGTGCGGAATTGCACAAGAAAACGTGGAGAATACCGGGAAAACTCAGAACATGCGCCGCCGCCGCTGGCCCAGACCAACACTGTGGAAAGCGGAGGAAAACCAGGAGAAAGCGCGCGCCGGCCAAACCGCCGACACGCCGGTCCGCCCGTTCGCCCATGGGCGACCATGGGATCTGCATTTCAGATCGCGAGAAGTAAGCGCCAGGCGGCCTGTAAGCCGGGTTCTGTCCGGGGGCGTGCGCCCCGTGGACGGCCATTCATCTGGGACGCCGCTTGCGCGGCGCCTCAAGCAACCAACCCGGGCGACTGGGGCCGGAACCGCCCCCTTCCCGACCGAAGCCGGAAAGACGTCGCCCCTATTCGGTTTTGCTCCCGGCGGGGCTTGCCGCGCCCGCTTCATTGCTGAAGCGGCGGTGCGCTCTTACCGCACCCTTTCACCCTGACCTTCGCGCGCGAAGGCGGTCTGCTTTCTGTTGCGCTTTCCCTCGACGTCGGCCGAAGCCGCCGCCGGCCGGGCGTTACCCGGCGCCGTTATTCCGTGGAGCCCGGACTTTCCTCGACCCCGGGGAACTTGACCACAAGCGTCGTCCCCGGAGCCGCGACCGTCCAGCCGCCTAGCGGCGGCGAATGTCGGCGCGCGCGCAAGGCCCGTCAATGGGCGATGGGTTAGCGGCGCCCCTTTCCCCAGCCGCGCAGTATGATCTCCAGTGCAAGCGGCGCCTCGGCGACCTCGAATTTCGCATCCTCGAACCGGTCTGGGCCGCGGCGTTTCTCCGGATTGTTGGAGGCGCCGTAGAACTCCTTCGGCGCGCCGTACCAGCGCATGTCCATCTCGCCGTTCTCGTTTTCGTCGTGGACGGCGACGACGCCATAAACTCCCGGGGCGACATCGGTGAATGTGGTCGAGAGCGGCTCCGCATCGGCGCGAACGGTCTGCGAGACGCAGTTCTCGCTGAGCCATGTCTCTTCCGTGCAGAGCGATACTTCCACGACGCCGTCCGCGCTCGGAAGGCCGCCCAGCGAGACGACGACATCGCCCGCGAAAGCCGGAAACGGAATGAACGCCAGCATGGCGATGAGGTGTCGGCGCATGAGAAGTCTCCTTTGGCTCTGAACAGTGGCGCTCCCGATATAGGCCGTCAGGCGCGCCCGACCCGCCGCGCGATATCTATGATCGCGGACCGCGTGCGCGCCTCCAGCCCGGCGCCGACGGCGTCCGGACGGAACCGGCGCTGAAACGCGACGACCGCCGCTTCACGGGTCTCCCCATCGACGAGATAACCAATGCGCGCGAGCCCGGCCCAGGCGTCCTCCTCCTCCACGGGCTCGGGCGCGCCCTTGTGGATCGCGATGGCGAGGCCTTCCTTCGCCAGCCGATCCCATGGGAACAGCTCGCCGGGGTCCGTCTTGCGCGCGGGCGCGACGTCGGAATGGCCGATCACCCGCTCGGGCGTGAGACGCGGATGACGCGCGAAGAGATCTCGCAGAAGGGCGATGAGGCGTACGAACTGTTTCTCCGGAAACGGACGATATCCCCATTCGTGACCCGGATTGACCAGCTCTATCCCGATGGAGACGGCGTTCATGTCCCGCTCGCCGCGCCAATAGGACAGCCCCGCGTGCCAGGCCCGCCGCTCTTCCGGCACGAGGGCGAAGAGACGCCCGTCTTCTTCGATCATGTAATGGGCGCTGACTTTCGCCGCCGGATCGCGCATGCGCTCCAGCGCTTCGGCGCCGGTCTTCATGCCCGTGTAGTGCAGGACGACGTACTCGACCTCGCGCCCCTTGCGGTCGTCATGGTTCGGGGACGGCGCATCGATGGCGGCGTGGCTCATTTGGCGGTCTCCGGCGCGGGATGCGGCTCAGGACCCGCAGCGACGGTCGCGGGCGATTTCGGAGACGAGCGCAACAAGATGACGCCGACGCCTGCGATGGTCATGAGCCCGCCCGCCATCATCATCGGCGTCAACTGTTCGCCGAGCAGCACGACGCCCAACAGCACCGCGAACAGGGTGGTCAGGAGAAGGCTCGGCGCGATCATGGAGACCGGTCGGCGTTGCAGCAGCCAATAATATGAGGTGTGGCCGAATATGGAGGCGAGGAAAATCGAATAGAGGATCGCCCCGCCGACGGCGAGCGGTTGGTTGGAGAGGCTGGCGATCTGTCCGCTCTCAAAAAGCGCCGTACCCGTCCAGTTGATGACGGCGCCGACGACCGCGAAACAGGCGAGAAGCTCGATCGGCCGGAAGCCCTTCAGGCTTTTGACGAGGACCGAACCCGCCGCCTCGCTCAACGCGGCGAGCGCGATCAGGCCGACGCCGACGCCAACGCCCTGCTCCGTCGGGTTCAGTGCGATCAGCGCGACGCCGAGAAAAGCGAGCCCGATGCCGGCGATCCGCCGCCAACCGACTTTTTCGTGCAGAAAGATCACCGAGAGGATTGTCGCGAACGGGGGCGAGAGCTCCATGGCGATCGCGCCTGCCGAGGCGGTCGCGTATTTGAACCCCGTGAACATCAGCGCGTAGTTGAAGCCGGCGAGGAACGCCCCGGCCGCCGCGACGCGCAGCATCGATCCCGCCCGCCAGCGGAGGAAAGGCGAAAGAATGAGGATCATCAGCGTCAGACGGATCGCCACATAAAACATGGGCGGCGTGTCCGCGACCGTCACGCGGATCACCAGCATGTGCCCGCCCCAGACGAGGCAGACGACGACCAGCAGAAGTATTTCGCGCAAGGGCATGCGCCGTCCTCCTTCCCCGCGCCGGCGCGACGGGGTCAAGCGAACGGCGACTATCTAGTGGTGCGGATTACGCGCCTGCGCCGACAGCTGTCCAGCCGCGACGCCGCTGCGGGCGGCCGGACTTTCGCCCGCCGAGAAGAGCGGCGACGCCGACGCCGAGACCGACGCCGACGGCGGCGACCAGCGCGCAGATGCCCAGAACCACGAGCGCCGTCGCGTGAAGCGTCAGGTCCCAGAGCGCGACGATCCACGCCTTCAGACGGGGAAGCGCATCCGGGCGGGCGGCGTTCTGATCGCGGACTTCTGGCATAGGGGCCTCGTCGGACAGTAACGTTACAGTTCTATGAAAGAGGATGGCGCGATTTTCGGCGGGCGCAAGGGGCGCACCCGTGGCCAAACCGCCTCAGGCGGCCTTTCTTTGCGCCATGATCCGCTCATAGGCCGCGTTCACCGCCGCCATGCGCCCCTCGGCGATCTTCAGCGCCTCCGGCGGAACGCCGCGGCTCGCCAGAGCGTCCGGATGATGTTCGCGCGCAAGCTTGCGACGCGCGGCGGAGACGTCCTCATCGCTCGCGTCCGGCTCCACGCCCAGGATGGCGTAGCAATCGTCCTCATCGACGCCGAAATGCGCCGCTCGAATGCGCCGCCAGCAGCCTTCCTTGATGCCGAAGATGTTCGACGCCTGCTTCAGCAGCTCCAGCTCCGCCGGATGCGCGACGCCGTCGGCGCCGGCGACGTGGAACAGGCAGTCGAGCACGTCCTCCAGAACGCCGGGCTCGTCCGCGTAAATGCGCGCGACCCGGCGCGCGTAGTGATCGAACCCGGAGACGTCCTCTTGCGCGAGCCCATAGAGGGCGCGGACTTTCGGCATGTCGTCTTCCGCGGCGCCGAAGAAATCGCCGAACGCGCGGACTTCGTCGTCGGTGACGATGCCGTCGGCCTTCGCCATCTTCGCCGAAAGGGCGATGAGCGCGATCGAGAACAGCGCGGCGTCCCGCTGGGCGCGCCGATCGGCGATCGCGTCGAACAACGCCGCGAAGGGCCGCTTCGCCTCGCCAGCGAGGCGACGGATTTCGTTCCAGATGCTCACATCTCTCTCCTTGACGCCGATTTTACGCCCCCTCGCCAGAAAAAAAAGCGAGTGTGGAAATGTCGCGAAACTGACGTCGAATCAGAGGCCCGGCGAGTCTATCGCACTCTGTTCGCACCGCGGACGGAACTTCTCGCTGGCCACAAGGATTTTTGCTCATCATAATAAAAGCGTCACACAAGGGGGACGCGTATGGCGGACGTCCGATTCGTCGTACAGGGTGTAGCCTGCGGCGCCGCGATCATGGCGATCATGCTGCTCGTTTCCGGGCTGTTCTGATCGCGTTAACGTAAAGCCGCGGCTCAATAATTCAGGATCGGCGCGAGCCATCGCTCCGCCGTGTCGATGCTCCACCCCTTTCGCTCCGCATAGTCCTCAACCTGATCGCGCTCGATCTTGCCGACGCCGAAGTATTCGGACTGCGGGTGCGCGAAATAGAGGCCGGAGACCGATGCGCCCGGCTGCATGGCGAAACTTTCCGTCAGGGTGATCCCGGCGCGTGCGGGCGCTTCCAATAGACGGAAGAGCGTTTCTTTCTCCGTATGGTCCGGCTGCATGGGATAACCGGGCGCGGGTCGCACGCCGCGATATTTTTCGCCGATCAGATCCGCGTTCGAGAGCGCTTCGTCCGGCGCGTAGGCCCAGAACTCCCGGCGCACGCGCTCGTGCATGCGCTCCGCCAGCGCTTCGGCGAGGCGGTCGGCGAGCGCCTTCACCATGATAGAGGAATAGTTGTCGTTCGCCTCGTCGAAGCGGTCCGCGACCGCATCCTCGCCGATCCCCGCCGTGACGGCGAAGCCGCCGACATAATCGGGCGTTCCGGCCGGCGCAATGAGATCGGACTGGCACCAGTTCGGCTTGTCGCCCGACTTCACCATCTGCTGGCGAAGACCATGGAGCACCCCGACCCTTTCGCCACGCGTCTCATCCGAATAAAGATGAATGTCGTCGTCAACGCGGTTCGCCGGCCAGAAGCCGATGACGGCGTTTGCGCGCACCCATTGTTCCTGGACCATGCGTTTCAGCATCGCCTGCGCGTCCTCGAAAAGCGGTCGCGCCGCCCCCCCGACGACCTTGTCGTCGAGGATCTGCGGGTAGCGCCCCGCCAGCTCCCAGGAGGCGAAAAAGGGCGTCCAGTCGATATACGGAACAAGTTCGGCGAGATCGTAGTCTTCAAACGTCTTCAGGCCGAGGAAGGCCGGCTTGGCCGGCGGTTCGGAGAAATCCAGGTTCGCGGCGTTGGCGCGCGCGGCGGCGATGGACTGGCGCGGCTTCGTAGAAAGTCCGCGCTCATGCTGCTCGCGCACCTTGGCGTAGTCGTCGTTTATCGCCTGCAGATAGGCCGGCTTCTGCTCGGCCGAGAGGAGCGAGCCGACCACGCCGACGGCGCGGCTCGCATCGGTCACGTAAACGACGCCGTGATCGTATTTCGGCGCGATTTTCACCGCCGTGTGCGCGCGCGAAGTCGTAGCGCCGCCGATGAGAAGCGGCTGTTTCAGACCTTTGCGCTGCATCTCGGCGGCGACGTGCTGCATTTCTTCGAGGCTCGGCGTGATGAGGCCGGAAAGGCCGATGACATCCACGTCATGCTTGGCGGCTTCGTTCAGAATGGTCTCGGTCGGGACCATGACGCCGAGGTCAATCACGTCATAATTGTTGCACTGAAGAACGACGCCGACGATGTTCTTGCCGATATCGTGCACGTCGCCCTTCACCGTCGCCATGAGAACGACGCCGGCGGCCTTGCCCTGTTCCAGCCCCTGCTCTTCTTTTTCCTTCTCCATGAAGGGCGTGAGATAGGCGACCGCCTGCTTCATGACGCGGGCGGATTTCACCACCTGCGGCAGGAACATTTTCCCCGCGCCGAAGAGATCGCCGACGACGTTCATGCCGTCCATGAGCGGGCCTTCGATGACATGGAGCGGCCGACCGAGCGTCGCACGCGCCTCCTCCGTGTCCTCCGTAATGAACGTCGTGATCCCCTTTACCAGCGCGTGCTTCAGGCGCTCCTCGACGGGCGCCTCACGCCAGGAAAGGTCCTCGACCTTTTTCTTCGCGGCGCCGCCTTTGAATTTTTCGGCGATGTCGACAAGCCGCTCCGTCGCGTCCGGGCGACGGTTGAGGATGACGTCCTCGACCGGTTCGCGCAGCTCGGCCGGGATCTCGTCGTAGATCTCCAGCTGGCCCGCATTCACGATCCCCATGTCCATGCCAGCGGCGATGGCGTGATAGAGAAAGACCGCATGCATCGCTTCGCGGACAGGATTGTTGCCGCGAAACGAGAACGAGACGTTGGAGACGCCGCCGGAGACATGCGCGTGCGGCAACTCGCTCCGGATGCGTCGCGCCGCCTCGATGAAGTCCACGGCGTAGTTGTCGTGCTCCTCGATGCCCGTCGCGACGGCGAAGATGTTCGGATCGAAGATGATATCGGCGGGGTTGAAGCCGACTTTTCCGACAAGGAGCTCATAAGAGCGTTTGCAGATCTCGAACTTACGATCCTCGGTGTCCGCCTGCCCGACCTCGTCGAAGGCCATGACCACCGCCGCCGCGCCATAACGCTTGATCTTGCGCGCCTGTTCGAGGAACGGTCCCTCGCCTTCTTTCAGCGAGATCGAGTTGACGATCGCCTTACCCTGAACGTTTTTCAGTCCCGCTTCGATGACGGACCATTTGGAAGAATCGATCATCACCGGCACGCGGGCGATGTCCGGCTCGGCGGCGATGAGACGAAGAAACCGCACCATGGCGGCCTCTGAATCCAGCATCCCCTCGTCCATGTTGACGTCGATGACCTGCGCGCCGCTCTCTACCTGCTGGCGCGCGACATCGACGGCGGTCTCGTAGTCGCCGTCTTCAATGAGTTTGCGGAATTTCGCCGAGCCGGTGACGTTCGTCCGCTCACCGACATTGACGAAGATCGGTTGCTGCATGGGTCAGATCCTGAAGCTCAGGCGGCGGCGTCGATGGTCCGCGGCCGCACGCCGAGCATATGGCAGAGCGCGAAGACCATCTCCGCGCGATTGAGCGTATAGAAATGAAAATGCGTGACGCCGCGTTCGGCGAGATCGAGACACTGTTCGGCAGCGATGGCGGCGGCGACGAGCTGGCGCGTCTCCGGATCGTCGTCGAGGTTTTCAAAGAGACGCGCAAGACGCGGCGGGATCGACGTCCCGCACTTCTGCGCCATGCGGGCCTGCCCCTTGAAGTTGGTTATTGGCATGACGCCGGCGACGATGGGGATATCGACGCCCGCCGCGCGCACGCGGTCGAGATATCGGAAGTAGACGTCGTTATCGTAGAAGAATTGCGTGATGCCGCGCCCCGCCCCGCCGTCGATCTTCTGCTTCAGGAGATCGATGTCCGCCTCAAAACTCGCGCTTTCAGGGTGTTTTTCCGGGTACACTCCGACGGAAATCTCAAAGTCGCCGATCCGCTTCGCGCCGCGGGCGAGGTCCGCCGAATTCACATAGCCGCCCGGATAGGCGACATAGCGCTCGCCAATGCCTTCCGGCGGGTCGCCGCGAAGCGCCACGATGTGACGGACGCCCGCTTCCCAATACGACCGGAGCACGTCGTCCACCTCGGCGCGCGTCGCCGAAACGCAGGTGAGGTGCGCCGCGGGTTTGAGCGCCGTCTCCTTCACGATCCGCGCGACCGTGTCGTGGGTGCGCTCGCGGGTCGAACCGCCCGCGCCATAGGTGACTGACACGAACTCGGGCGCCAGCGACTCCAGCCGCCGTATCGAAGACCAGAGCGTCTCCGCCATTTTCTCCGTCTTAGGCGGAAAGAACTCGAACGAAATGACGAGATCGCTCATTGCAGTTCTCCAAGGGCGGCGTCTGACGCCTCGGTGCGCGCATCGCCGCGATCGGGACGCGCGAGCCAGAGCTTCACCGCCAGCGCGTCCGGCTTCGCTTCGGCTTCCAACGTCTCGGTTAAAATGATCTTGAGCCCGGCGCGCGCGCACAGGCGGCGCGCTTCAGCGTCGGAGAAGCCGAGGCGCCGATGGGCGTGTTCGTGGCGCAGGAATTCATGATCGTGCGGCGCGAAATCGACGATCAGCACCCGGCCGTCCTCCGCAACGAGGCGCGCGGCTTCGGCGAGGGCCGCGCCCGGCTCATCGAGATAGTGCAGCACCTGATGCAGGCAGACGAGGTCCGCCGAGGCGCTGGGTCGCGGCGCGGAGAGAATGTCCGCCTGGCGCACCTGCGCATGGGCGACGCCCGCCGCCTCCAACTTGGCGCGCGCGAGCCGCAGCATGTCGCGGGACAGGTCGTAGCCGACGCCTTCAACAAACTGATCCGCGAACAGCTCCAGCACCCGCCCGGTCCCCGTTCCGAGATCGACGAACGCATCGATCGGCGCCGCGCCGACCGCCGCGCGCATCGCGGCTTCGATATCGGCTTCAGGGAGATGCATCCGGCGCAGAGCGTCCCAGTCGTCGGCGTTGCGCTCAAAATAATCCGCCGCCTCGGCCGCGCGTTCGGCGCGAATGTGCTCCAGGCGCTCCAGATCGCGCGCGAGATCAGGATCGGAAGCGCGCTGGAGATCGTCGACCATATCGGCGACCGCCCGTGCGGCGGCGCTCGCCGGTTTCTGGATCGGTCGATAGAACACCCACGAACCCTCGCGATAGCGCTCCAGCAATCCGGCGTCCGTCAGAATTTTGAGGTGCCGGCTCACGCGCGGTTGGCTCTGGCCCAGAATGGCCGTGAGATCGCTGACCGTCAGTTCGATCCGGCGCACGAGCGCCAGAACGCGCAGGCGCGTCTCCTCGCCCGCCGCCCGCAGAAGCGAGACCGTATCCTGCAAACCTTCCACGTAACGATATAAACATATCTTTATATGCGACGCAAAACCTGCTGCGCAGGCGCCGCATGATCTCGCGACCGTGACGCCTCGGCCCGTCTGGCGCCTTGTTTCCGCCGCCGGACGCGCGCAATTAACCGGCTTAGTGACGATGCGACGCAAAAGAGCGTCCGGCAGCCTCGGGGGCGATATGAAGTTTTCGGCGAACTGGACGCGTAGAAGCGCGCGCTTCGGGATACTTGCGTTCGCGGCTCTGGCGACCGCCTGCGCGACGCGACCGAACCAGCCGCCCGCCTCGGAAGTTTATGATCCATGGCAGGGCTACAACCGGTCGATGTTCAAACTGAACAACGCCATCGACGGCGCGGTATTGGAGCCAGTCGCGCTCGGCTATCGGCGCGTGACGACGAAATCCATGCGCCGCTCCATGCGGAACTTCCTCGCCAATCTCGGCACGCCGGTGACGCTGGCGAACGATATCCTGCAGTTGGAGTTCAAGCGCGGCGGCGTCACGCTCGGTCGGTTCCTGTTGAACTCGACCCTCGGCATCGGCGGCTTCATGGACCCGGCGACCGAAATCGGCCTTGAGGGGCACACTGAAGACTTCGGCCAGACGCTCGCCACCTATGGCGTTCCGCCCGGGCCTTACCTCTTCGTCCCCGTGCTCGGTCCGACGAACCTGCGCGACGCGCCGACCATGTTGATCGACGCGATCTTCAATCCGGCGACCTATATCGCCACTCCGGCGGCGACCTATTATCAGGTGAGCCAAACCGGCGCGAACGCGATCACCCTGCGCGAGCAGTTCCAGGATCCGCTGGTGGACCTTCGCGAAAACTCGCTTGATTTCTATACGTCTTATCAGTCGTTCTATCTGCAGGCGCGCCGCAACGCGATATTCAATGGCGTGCCGCAATACGACGAACTGCCGGATTTCGATGATCTGGATGATTTCGACGACTTCGATGATCTCGAAGACGACGGGCTGGAGGCGGAAGCGGACGACGACGCGCTCGAGGACGAGGCGGCGACGGATGCGGACGAAACGCCGGAAGACGGCGAAGGGAGCTGATGATGACCTTTCTGAAATTCACCCGACGCGGCGTCGTGGCCGCAATCGCCGGCTTCGCCGCGGCGTTCGGCGTAACCGGCGCAATGGCCGAGGACGATCTCGCGACACAAGCAGAAGCCTATGTGCAGTCCGCCCTCGACGAAGTCGTGACGGCGCTCAGCATCGAGGACGAAGCGACGAAACGTGCGAAACTTCGCGAGCTGGTCGAGAAATACATCGACACCCGCCGCGTCGCGCTCTCCACCCTCGGCGCCTACCGCCGTCAGGCGACGCCGGAGCAGCTGAAAGAGTTCGTGCCTCTCTTCAAAGAGTACGCGATCGCTCTTTATGAAGATCAGATTATCAACTACGGCGGCGAAAGCTTTGAAGTGACGGGCTCGCTCGTGCGCTCAGCACGTGACGTGATCGTCAACTCCAAGGTCGTCGGCGGCGCGGAGTTTGACGGCACGGTCGTGCAATGGCGCGTCTATGCGCGCGACGGCGCGCTGGCGGTCGTGGATGTCGGCGCGGAGAACATCTGGCTCGGCGTCGAGCAGCGCTCGCAGTTCTCGTCCTTCATCGCCAACAATGGCGGCGGCCAGCGCGGCGTTCAGGCGCTCATCGCCGACCTGCAGACGCGCGTCGCGTCCGCCGAAACCGCGGGCGACGCGTCCTGAGCAACAAGCTGTTCAAAGTGAGAAGAGAAAAGTCGGCCCCTTGAGGCCGACTTTTTTTATTGTGCGATCAGCGTGCTGCAGGCTGCGAAAACGGATTGATCGGCTCCAGTCCGAACGCGCCTTCCGGGCTGTCATAGTCCCCGGTCAGAATTTCGTAGTGGAGATGAATGGGAATCGAATACCCGGCCGTGTTTCCCATGATTCCCAACCGGTCTCCCGCGCTGATGCGCGCGCCCGCGCGCACGCCGGCGTTCAAACCCTTGAGGTGGGCGTAGCGCGTGTGCACGCCTGAGCCGTGGGCGATCAGCACGTAGTTACCGTAGTCGTCGCGATACTCCGCCTCAAGAATGACGCCGTCGCCCGCCGCGACCACGGGTCCGCCCGGCTCCTGATTGAAGTCGACGCCCTTGTGCAGTTTGCCGTTGCGGTCTCCGAACCCGGAAGAAAGACACGCGCCGTTCACCGGCGCGGTGATGATCGGGACGCCGCCGACAGAGATGAGCGGTTTATAGGCGGTGATCAGCCCTGAGCCGTTCGCACGAGGCGCGTTCGAGACCGACATGCGCGGGCAGAGCGACAGCTCCGCGTCCGGCGTGAACGCCCCGAAGCGGCGCGCGCCGCTGGAGGCGCTCCGGGTCGGAGCGGGCGCCGGCGCGGGCTCGGACGCCTCTTCGCGCCGCGTCGGCTCCTCCTCAGGCTCGTCATCTCTCTCGTCGGATTCCTCAAGCGCGTCCGACGCGGCGTCGACGGCCCTCGTCGCCCCCTCGCGCGCCGCGTTGGCGCCGCGCCCCATGAGTTTGCCGATCTGATCGCCTGCGAAGGCGATGCCTGCATCAAACGTCGAGAGAACGACAGCCGGCGCGCCAAGCTTCGCGCCGCCGATCCAACCGAGCCCGACCAGGACCGCCCAGAACAGAAGTCTCAGAGAAAACCGCACGCACCCCTCCGACCGTTAACAGCCGAGAAGGCTAGCCAGCTGAAATTTCAATGGCCAGTGCAGGATGGCGACACTCGGGGCGTCGCCGCCCCGCTAACGCGTCAGCTTCTTGTACTGGATGCGCTTCGGAATGTCGGCGTCCGGGCCGAGGCGGCGGCGCTTGTCCTCTTCGTAGTCGGCGAAGTTCCCTTCGAACCACTCCACGTGGGAGTTTCCTTCGAAAGCGAGGATGTGCGTCGCGATGCGGTCGAGGAACCAGCGGTCGTGGCTGATGACCACCGCGCAGCCGGCGAAGTTGAGAAGCGCGTCTTCCAGCGCCCGCAGGGTGTCGACGTCGAGATCGTTGGTCGGTTCGTCGAGGAGGAGCAGGTTCGCCCCCTCTTTCAGCATTTTGGCGAGGTGAACGCGGTTGCGCTCGCCGCCTGAGAGATCGCCGACCTTTTTCTGCTGGTCGCCGCCCTTGAAGTTGAACCACGAGACGTAAGCCCGCGACGGCACTTCGCGCTTCCCGAGGAGGATCTGGTCGAGTCCGCCGGAGACCTCCTCCCAGACGGTTTTCTTGCCGTCGAGGGCGTCGCGCGACTGGTCGACATAGCCGAGCTCCACCGTCTCGCCGACGCGCAGCTCGCCTTCATCGGGCGTCTCCTGGCCTGTCAGCATGCGGAAGAGCGTCGTCTTGCCTGCGCCGTTCGGGCCGATGACGCCGACGATGCCGCCTGGCGGCAGCTTGAAGGACAGATCGTCAATCAGCAATTTGTCGCCGAAGGCCTTCTTCAGGTGATCAGCTTCGACCACAACGCCGCCGAGGCGCTGAGCCGCTGGAATCTGGATCTGGGCAGTATTGATCTCTTCCTTACCCTGCTTGTTGACGAGATCCTCATAGGCCTGAATACGCGCCTTGGATTTCGCCTGACGCGCCTTCGGGCTCGCCCGCACCCATTCCAATTCCGAAGCGAGCGTGCGCTGGCGGGAGGCCTCCTCGCGGCCTTCCTGCTCCAGCCGTTTCTGCTTCTGTTCGAGCCAGGAGGAATAGTTCCCTTCGTACGGAATGCCGCGCCCGCGATCGAGTTCGAGGATCCAGCCCGTCACGTTGTCGAGGAAATAGCGGTCGTGGGTGATGAGCACGACGGCGCCGGGGAATTCGCGCAGGTGGTGTTCGAGCCAGGCGACCGATTCCGCGTCCAGGTGGTTCGTCGGTTCGTCGAGGAGCAGCATGTCGGGCTTCGACAGCAGCAGACGGGCGAGCGCGACGCGGCGCTTTTCGCCGCCCGAGAGGTCCGTCACCGGCCAGTCGCCCGGCGGGCAGCGGAGCGCCTCCATGGCCATCTCGATCTTCGAATCGATGTCCCATGCGTCGAGAGCGTCGATCTCCTCCTGCAGGGCGGACATCTTCTCCATCAGCTCGTCGGAATAGTCCTCCCCGAGCTGCATGGAGACGGCGTTGAACTCCTCGATCTTCGCCTTGATGGGCGCGACGCCCTCGGCGACGTTCTCGAAGACCGTCTTCTCATCGTTGAGATGCGGCTCCTGCGGCAGGTAGCCGACCGTCGCGCCGTCGGCGACATAGGCCTCGCCCGAGAACTCCTGATCGACGCCGGCCATGATCTTCAGCAGCGTCGACTTACCCGCGCCGTTGACGCCGACGACGCCGATCTTGGCGTCCGGGTAGAACTGCAGGTGAACGTTCTCGAGGATCTTCTTCGCGCCATAGGCCTTGGTGAGGCCCTGCATGAAATAGATGAATTGTCTGGCCACAATTGAATTCCTTCAAATTCGCGGCGCTGGGGAGCGCCCGCGTTGAAATCGGGCGCTCCTCTTAGAGGATTTGGGGGCTGCGGGTAAACGGCGGACGCGGCGACGCCCAACAGCTCTCCATGTCGGCAACTACCGCTATTCAAGCGGCTCGATCGTCAGGCCGTCCGAATCTTCGAGCGCTGCAATCACGCCCCACCCGTTCGCCCGTTCAGCAATGGAGACGATCAACTCGTTGCGCCCACGTTTCAGGGGAAGCGTCAGGCTCTGCGCACCGAGCAACACGTCGCCGCGATAGGTGAGCCCCTTGCGGCGGAACGTATTGTCATAGCGATGAAGCCGCCGACCATTGAGATAGACCGCGCCCTGATCGGAGAGGTCAAAACTCAGGGCGACATCGCGTTTTTTGCGGGAGGTGATGACGACGCCGACGTCGACGACATCGAGCGAGTTATCTTCAAACGAGCCCGAAACGCGTTGTTCACGATGCCCGCCGATGAGAAGCAGTCCGTTGTCTTGCGTCGCGACGTTCTCCCAGGCCCCGATGCTATTTTGAATGCGCATGGGAAACGTCTCGAACGCACGGCTTTGCGAAAGCCCCCATTCGCGGATCAGACCGTCCGGCGCGTCCGCCGACTGATCGGCGATCTGGATTTCCGGCGCGGCGTCATCGTACTGAAAATTTGAAAAACATGCGCCCTGAAGCGCGCCCAGACCGATCAATCCACGTGCGTCCGGCAGCACCAGATCGTCCACTAGGACGTGCGCTTCATCGACATCGCTGCGGACCGAAAAACGGGCGCGGTCGCTGTTGAACGCGACTTCAAGCGTGACCCAGAGGGCGTCGCCGAAATCAACGCCCGCCTGTTCTTCAATAAAGAGTTGCCAGTTTGTCGCGCCGCCAAGCTCAGGCGTGTACTGAAGAGCGTCCGGCTGACGGCTCTTGTGCATCCGCGCATAGACCTGCTCATAGTTTCGCGTGTCAGCGCCCCTGAACAGGATATTGGCGAAATGCCGACGGCGTTCGTTTGCGACATCCACCGAAATGACGCCGCTGCGCAGTCGGACCTGTTTCAGAAAAACCGGCCCATCGAGACACAAAGCGTCCCGCCCGCCGACACGTCGTTCAAAGACGCTTCGGGCGAGCGTAAGATCGAAAGCGTCCGCATGCAGCGGAACCTTGCGCGGGGCGGCGATCGCATGGGCGGGCGCGCTCGCCACGGCGGCGAAGGAAAGAAGCAGGCTGCGGAACAGCGTCATCGGAGGTCTCCGTTTTGTCCAAACGAGTGGTGCGCGCGTTTTACGTCGCCCGAACGCGGCCCTGATTGAACAAATCGGACTCAGCGCGTCGTTCCATCTTCACCGCCGCCGGCGATGCTCCGGCGAGCCCCTGAAAATCTCGGATCATGTGCGCCTGATCGGCATAACCGGCTCGAACGGCGATATCGGCCCAGCGCGGCGCGGCAGTCCGATCCATCAGCCGTAGCGCGCTGTTGAGGCGAAGTATTCGTGCGTAGGACTTGGGCGCGATTCCGATCGCCGAGGTGACGGAGCGCCGGAGATGTCGCGACGAACAGGCGAGTTCGCTCGACAGCTCTTCAACGCTGGCTCGCCCGCGCCGACGACGCATCAGGTGAAGCGCCGCGTCGCTCACGCCTTGTTCGCGTGCGACCGGTGGCCGGTACGAAAACGCGGTCTCCAGCACCATTGCTACATCAGATATCGGCGCTCCTGCTTCCGCCCGCCGCATAGCAAGGTCGAATCGCGGGTCGCCTTGTCGGTCAATCTCCAGACGTTCCAGCGCGCCGCATTCAACGCCGAACAGATCAGCGGTCGCTTCGCCCGGCACGGCGTACGCCGCTAACTCCACGCCATCGTGCGGGTCGTAAAAATAGTGCCGGGAGGCCGGTCCAATCAGAACCGGTTGGACGTCGGCGACCACCCCGCGTCGATCCCAGACCCGTCTTATGGCGACGCTGACATACCAGAACGGCGCGAGCCGGTGGGATGGCTGGCGCCCGCAACGCGCCCCATGCACCCACATCCGACCGCCGCCGCGCGACCGCGCTTCGCGATAGCTGCCGATTTCAAATGCGAGATGAGACCCCATTCGGCTCACATCGCGAAGCGCGCCTCAGCCGTCCAGCCATCCCACCGGAAATTGATCGATCAGATTTTGTCTCTTTTTAGGACCGTTGCGGCGCGCGCGCCGTTTCGAAGCCGCCGGAGACGGCTTATATGTTCAGGGAAACCAACGGGGGCCGAAACCAGTGAGCTATGTGAACCGGACGCTCGCGCGCGGTGAAGAACTGATCGAGCGGGCGAATTTCAACTGGACCTACAACGCCGGCGCGTGGACGTGGCTTTTCCTGTCCTGGGTGCCGATCGCGTTCGCGCTGGTCATCTTCTTTGAGAGCTTCGGCGCGCGGCCCATGCCGCAGAACCAGGTGAACGTCTTCAACGGCCTCGCCATCGCCAGCGGCGTTCTCGGCTTCTTTGTCTGGTTCACCCACATGATTGAGGTCTGGACGACGGAAATCGTCGTGACGACCTATCGCTTCGTTTACAAGCAGGGCTGGCTGAACGTCTCCACGCAGGAGGTGAGCCTCAACAAGATCGAAGAGATCAGCCTGACGCAGAGCCTCCTCGGCCGCATCCTCGGCTACGGCAACCTCGTCCTGCGCGGCACGGGCGTCGGCGTCATCGAACTGCCGGAAATGGACAGCCCCGTCCGCCTGCGCCGCATCATCGAAGACGCCAAAGCGGACCTTCGCAAAGATACCCGAGAAGAACGTCAGGGCACGGCGGACTAGAGTTTCTGGCGCTCGATACCCTAGCGGATGATCGAGCGGTGACTTTCGGCGGGCTACGCAGGATGTCCGAGCGCCTCCCTAACCGCCGATCGTGTCCTGAAATTTCACCGGCTCGCCAGTCCCGGCTGCGAGGAGCTCGCCCTCCCACATGACGCGGCGCCCCCGGACGACCGTGCCGACCGGCCAGCCCTTGACGTTCATGCCGTCGAAGGGCGTCCAGCCGGATTTCGTCGCAGACCACGCGTCGGTGATCGTTTCTTCGCGCTTCAGGTCGACGACCGTGATGTCGGCGTCGTAACCGACGGCGAGACGGCCCTTGCGGGCCAGGTTGAACACGCGGTTCGGTCCGTGGGCGGTGAGATCGACGAAGCGCGCGAGGGGTAGGCGGCCTTCGGCGACGTGGTTGAGGAGGACGGGGACGAGGGTCTGCACCCCCGGCATGCCGGAGGGCGAGGCGGGATAGGGCTTCGCTTTCTCGTCCAGCGTATGCGGCGCGTGGTCGGAGCCGACGACGTCGACGATCCCCTGCGCGATCCCTTTCCAGAGGCCGTCGCGATGGCGCGCCTCGCGGATCGGCGGGTTCATCTGCAGGCGTCCCTTCATGTCGGCGTAGCGCGAGGCGTCCAGCGTAAGGTGCTGCGGCGTCGCTTCGACGGTCAGAATGTCCTTGTGCTGCGCGAGGAGATCGATCTCCTCCGCCGTCGAGATGTGGAGGACGTGGACACGCCGCCCTGTCTCGCGCGCCAGCGCGATGACGCGCTCGGTGCAGCGGATGGCGGCTTCGGCGGGGCGCGTTTCCGGGTGGGAGGACCAGTCGCCCTCGCGCGCCTTCTCCTTGGCGGCGCGCATGATCTCTTCATCTTCGGAGTGAATGGCGACCCGGCGCGTCCCATGCTTCAGCACCTCGCGCACGCCCGTATCATCCGCGACCAGAAGATCGCCGGTGGAGGCGCCCATGAAGATTTTGACGCCGCAGACGCCCGGCAAGCGTTCCAGATCGCGCAGTTCGACGGCGTTGTCGTGCGTCGCGCCGACATAGAAGGCGTGGTCGCAGTGCATGCGCTTTGCGCGGTCGAGCTTGTCATTGATCGCCGCTTCCGTCGTTGTCAGCGGGTTGGTGTTCGGCATCTCGAAGACCGCCGTGACGCCGCCCATGACCGCGGCGAGAGAACCCGTCTCCAGATCCTCCTTGTGCGTCGGGCCCGGCTCGCGGAAGTGCACCTGCGTGTCGATGACGCCCGGCAGAACGTGCAGCCCGGCGCAGTCGACCACCTCGCCCGCCGACGCGCCGGAGAGGTCGCCGATGAAGGCGATGCGTCCATCACGCACGCCGATATCGCGTTTGGCGTCGCCATCGTGATTGACGACGGTCCCGCCGCGAAAAATGAGATCATAGGATTGGGTCATGACGTGCGTCATACGCCCGCCGGCGCCGATGGACAACGCGGGCGCGGGCGCCTACCTGCGCGTCATGCACGCACTCATCGACACCCGCCGCGCCGTCCTCTCCGTCTCCGGGCCGGAGGCGCGCGAGTTCCTTCAGGGGATCCTCACCCAGGACATGAGCAAGGTTTCGCGCGAGCGGGCAGCCTATGCGGCGCTCCTGACGCCGCAGGGCAAGATCATGTTCGACTTCTTCATTCTGGAGGATGAGGACGGCTACCTGATCGACATTCGCGCCGAGCGCGCGGCGGACCTCCTGAAGCGTCTCAAGCTCTACAGGCTGCGCGCCAAGGTGGAGCTCGCCGACCGGCCGGAGACATCCGTCCTCCTCGGCTGGGGCGGCGAGGCGCCCGCGCCAGCTGGCTTCGTCATCGACCCCGCGCCGGGCCGCATCGCCTATGTCGATCCGCGCCTTGACGCGATGGGCGTGCGCGTCCTCGTCGATCGGGAGACGCGCGAGGCGGCGCTCGCGGACCTCGGCGCGGAAGCCTCTCTCGCCGCCTATGACGCCAATCGCTTCGCCCTTGGCGTTCCAGAGTCCGGCGTCGATATCCTCCCGGAGCGGAGCTTCCCCCTCGACCTCAATTTCGACGCTCTCCACGGGGTGGACTACAAGAAAGGCTGCTTCGTCGGACAGGAAGTGACCAGCCGCATGAAGCGCAAGGGCGAGGTGCGCAAACGCACGCTGATCGTCGCCCTTGACAGCGTGCGCCCCGAACCCGGCGACGCGATCACCGCCGGCGAGACGACGCTCGGCGAGGTGCTTTCAGCAGGCGCCATGTACGCGCTGGCGCTCATCCGTATGGATCGTCTCACGAAGGCCATTGATGAAGGCTATGCGCCGCATCTCGACGCGGCGCCGGTGGCGCTGAAGGAACCGGGGTATCTGGTTTAGGCGGCGCTTGGTCGCCGTCCTTCGTGACGCGCCGCTGCGCGGCGCTCCTCAGGACGAAGATTGTGCCTGCTTCGTCCTGAGGAGGCGCGCGGCGCCTTCACGAAGGACGGCCAGAAAGCCGCCTACCCCCAAGCCCCTCTCAGCCGCTCGGCCAGCGCCAACGAGGCGGGGCTCAGATACCCCTTCGCGCGCGTGACGAGATAAACCGGCGTCGCGGCGTCGAGGTCCGTAACCTCCAGCCGAACCAGCGCGCCGCGCGCAAGTTCCTCCGTAACTGCGCTTTCGGGCATGAGCGCGAGACCGAAGCCTGCTTCGACAAGCCGTTTCTGGGCGGTGAGACTGTCGATGGGCGCCCAGTTGAGATCGGAAACGCCGCGGGCGAGGAACTGGGCGTGCAGAGTGCGGCCGTCGTCGCCCGCCGGCCTGTCCGTCTGCGGAAAGGCGAACCAGCGCTCCTCGGCGAGATCGGCGAAACGCCCGACCGGTCGCCCCGCGCGCGGGCAGTCGGGCGCGGCGACGACGGCGAGGCGCTCGTCCATCAGATGCTCGCAGAACAGCTCCGCTGACGGATCGCGCCGATAGCGCAGGCCAATCCCCGCCTCCCCCGCCGCGACGAGAGCGCTCACCTCGACGCTGTTCGCGGTGCGCACCTCCAGAGAAACATCGGGCGCTTCGGCGCGAAAGGCGGCGAGCGCGGTCGTCAATGCGGCGTTTGCGAGGGTGCCGACGACGGCGAGGCGGACGGCGCCGCGGTGGCCGGATTTGAGATCCGCCATCGCGACCGCGCAGTCTTCCGTCGCCGCGACGGCGCGCCGGGCGAAGGGCAGCAGCGTCTCGCCCGCTTCGCTGAGCACCACGCCGCCGGTCACCCGCTCAAAGAGCGGCGCCCCGATTTCGTCCTCCAGCACGGCGATGCGGCGGCTTATCGCCGGTTGCGAGCGGAAGAGCTTTTCCGCGGCGGCGGAGAAGCCGCCGGTTTCGCGAACGACGAGAAAGGTGCGCAGGGCGTCGATATCCATAATCATATCAATAACTGATCGATACAATGAAAACTATGCATTTGTCGCATGACCAAGAGCGCGCGAGAAGCGGCGTCGCCATCACAGGATTCCACCCATGACCCTCGCCGCCGAATTCAAAGCCTTGCACGCCGCCCCCGGCTTCATCATGCCCAACGCCTGGGACGTGGGAAGCGCGCTCATTCTCGCCGCGGCGGGCTTCAAAGCCATCGCCACCACCAGCGCCGGGATCGCCTTTTCGTTGGGCCAACAGGACTATGCGGACGATCCCCGCTTTCTCGTCTCGCGCGAAGAGATGTTCGCGCGCATCCGCGAGATCGTTGAGGCGGTCGACATCCCGGTCAGCGCGGATCTGGAAGCGGGGTATGGCGACAGCCCGGAAGCCGTGGCCGAAACCGTCCGCATGGCGATCGAAGCGGGGCTTGCCGGCTGCAATATCGAGGACCGCATTCCGTGCGAGGCGCGCCTCTATGACGAGAGCCTCGCCTGCGAGCGCATCGCGGCGGCGCGCGCGGCGATCGACGCGGCCGGGTCGGATTTCGTGCTGACCGCCCGCTCGGACGTGCTTTTTCTTACCGCGGACGATCTCACGACGACGATCCACCGGGCGAACCTCTATCGCGCAGCGGGCGCGGACTGCCTTTTCACGCCGGGCGTGACCGACCTGCCCTCAATTTCCAGGCTCGCCGCGGACATCAACGGTCCGCTCAATATGGTCCTGGGGCTGAACACAGCCAACGGCTCGGCGGCGGACTGGTTCGCGGCGGGCGTCACGCGCATCAGCCTCGGCGGCGCCATCGCCCGCGCGGCGCTGGGCTTCGTGCGCGACGCGGCCGCAGAGCTGATGCGCGATGGCACGGCGCGCTTCGCTGAAACGCAGATCACCCAGCCGGAGCTGAACGCGCTGTTCGCACGGATGCGGGGGTGAGCGGGGGCCTCCCCTATCCCTCGCGGCTCTCCGTCGCCGTGGTGCCGGGAGGATCTTCGTCGCCGCGCGCGACAGCAGCGCAGCGTTCCGCCGAGGATGGACGCAGCAGTTTCTCCAACGCGTCCGGCTTCAGAATGCGGCGATAGCGATTGCGCGGCTCGATCCGCACCCAGACGGGCGAAATGAGCTTTTCGCCGCCCTCGCACCACGCGCGCTCATAGGGTTTGGTGAGCTTGAAGCTGATATTGACCCCGAAGGAGCGATCCTCGTCCTCCGGCCCCTCCTCCTGAAGCCATTCGCGCTGCAGGCGACGCGCCTCCTCCAGCGCTTCCGGATCGACACGGAAAATGGCGAGGATCTCGTCCTCCTTCGGTTTCGGCAGTTCGGCGGCGGGGGCGTCTTCAGCGGCGACGAACGCGAAGCGCGCCGCATCCTCCGGGTCCCCCTCATCTTTCAGGGTGATGTAAAGCTCGGTGATGTCCGCGCCGGTCGGGTGCAGAACGGCGGCGCGCCAGAGCGCGGGATCGACGCTCTTGTAGTCCTGCTTGCCGAGGCGGTAGGCGCCGACAAGATCGACGCTGGCGCACGAGGCGAGGAAGAGCGCTGCAAAAGCGGCTGTCAGCAGTTTCGTATGCATTGTCTCGTCGGCCCTCCTCACGGCGTGCGACCAAGCCTAAAAGGCTTCAATGACCAAGCAAGCCCAATCCCCCGCCGCCACCCCATGTCCCTGGGCGCCCCGCGAAGACGTGATCTACGCCGCCTATCACGACACGGAATGGGGCGTGCCGGAACGCGACGACCGCGCGCTTTTTGAAAAGCTCATCCTCGACGGCTTTCAGGCGGGGCTCTCTTGGCGGACGATCCTGTATAAGCGCGATAATTTCCGGAAGGCCTTCAAAGGCTTCGAGCCGGAAAAGATCGCCCGCTTCGGCGAGAAGGATGTCGAGCGGCTCCTGCAGGACGAAGGCATCATCCGCTCGCGCCTCAAGATCGAAGGGACCATCAAGAACGCCCGCGCCTATCTAAAGATTATGGAGACGCGGACGGACGGGTTTTCCGGCTTCCTGTGGGATTATGTCGACGGAACCCCGACGCAGAACGCGTGGCGGACGATGAAAGACGTGCCCGCGAAAACCGATGTCAGCGAGGCGATGTCGAAACAGCTCAAGAAACAGGGCTTCACCTTCTGCGGGCCGGTCATCGTCTACGCCTTCATGCAGGCGACGGGGCTCGTGAACGACCATCTCGTCGACTGCCCGCGCCGCGCGGACGTCGCCGCTCTCGCCTGAGCGACGCGAAAGGAGAACATCATGGAGCTTCTGGCTGAAATCACCGTCCGTGGGCTGTCGATCCTCTCGACCCTTGTCGTGCTGATCGCCGCCGCGCTCGTCATCGCCGCCATCGCCATGTACTTCATCGACCGCGGCCAGAGCGAAGACGCGGTGCGTCACAACTATCCCGTTGTCGGACGGTTCCGCGATCTCTTCGAGCGCCTCGGCGAGTTCTTCAGGCAATATTTCTTCGCCCTCGACCGGGAGGAGATGCCCTTCAACCGCGCCGAACGCGAATGGATCTACAAATCCGCCGAAGGCCGCGACAACACCCAGCCCTTCGGCTCGACGCGCAATCTGACGGTCGCAGGAGCGCCGATTTTCGTGAATGCCGCCTTCCCGCCTCTTGATGACGAAGTCACGGACGCCGCTCCCGTTATTTTCGGGCCGGGCGCCCGCCATCCGTATACGATGACATCGATCATCAACATCTCGGCCATGAGCTTCGGCTCGCTCTCGAAGCCCGCCGTTCAGGCGCTGTCGCGCGGGGCGAAGCTTGCGGGCTGTTGGCTGAACACCGGCGAAGGCGGGCTCTCGCCCTGGCACCTCGAAGGCGGCTGCGACATCGTCTTCCAGATCGGCACGGCGAAATACGGCGTGCGCGACGCTGACGGCGCCCTTTCGGACGAGAAGCTGCGCGCCATCGCCGAAAAGCCCGAAGTGAAGATGATCGAGCTGAAGCTCGCTCAGGGCGCGAAGCCCGGAAAAGGCGGCATTCTGCCGGCGGAGAAGGTCACCGAAGAGATCGCCGCCATCCGCGGCATTTCGGCGGGCGAAGCCTCCCTCTCCCCCAACCGGCATCTAGAGATCGCCTCAACCGGCGACCTCCTCGATATGATCGGCCGCCTGCGGAGCGTTTCGGGACTGCCCACCGGCTTCAAGACCGTCTTCAGCTCAGCGGCGTGGATGGAGGAGCTCTGCGCCGGGATCGCCGAACGCGGCCCCGACGCCGCGCCCGACTTCATCACGATCGACGGCGGCGATGGCGGCACGGGCGCGGCGCCCATGCCGCTCATGGACAATGTCGGCCTTCCCCTGCGCGAGGCGCTGCCGATGCTGGTCGACGCGCTGCGCCGCCACGGCCTGAATGACCGCATCAAGGTCATCGCGTCGGGCAAACTCGTCACCCCGGCGGAGGTCGCCTGGGCCTATTGCGCCGGCGCGGACGCGGTGAACACCGCCCGCGGCTTCATGTTCGCCATCGGCTGCATTCAGGCCATGCGCTGCAACACGAACATGTGCCCGACAGGCGTCACTACCCACAAAAAGCACCTTCAGGAAGGCCTCGATCCGGAGGCGAAAGCCGAGCACGTCCAGCATTTCGTCGAAAAGATGCGTAAGGGCGTCGGCATGATCGCCCATTCCTGCGGCGTGGCGGAACCGCGCGCGCTGCGGCGCCGTCACGTGCGGATCGTTCAGGCCGACGGCCGGTCAGTTCCCATGGACGCCCTCTTCCCCGAAACCGCCGCGAGCGACGCAGCCTAGAGCCGCATTTGGTTGCGCCGTTCCGGGGATGAGCGCATGTTCAGGGCATCCAGTCGCATCATATGAGGACTGCTCGCGCCTTGGCGCGGAGTCCTCCAATAAACACCAGGGATGGACCCGACATGGCCGAAACCCCCGTCCGCATCATCGCCACCGGACTGTTCACGCCGCCGAACGCGATCTCGAACGAGGAGCTGGTCGAAAGCTTCAACGCCTATGTGGCGGAGTTCAACGCCGAGAACGCCGCGGCGATCGAAGCGGGCGAGATGGAGCCGTTGTCGCCGTCCTCCGCGGAGTTCATCGAAAAAGCCTCCGGCATCAAATCACGCTTCGTTCTGAATAAGGACGGCATTCTCGATACGAAGAAAATGCGTCCGAGCCTGCCGGAGCGTCCGAACGAAGAGCTTTCGGTGATGGCGGAGATGGGCGTCATCGCCGCGCGCGAGGCGCTGAAGTCGGCCGATCTGACGGCGGACGATATCGACGCGGTCATCTGTGCGGCCTCCAACATGCAGCGCGCCTACCCCGCCATGGCGGTGGAAGTGCAGTCCGCCCTCGGCGTCGGCGGCTTCGCTTTCGACATGAACGTCGCCTGCGCGTCCGCCGCCTTCGGCGTCGAGGCGGGCATGGGCCTCATCCGCAACGGCGCGAAACGCGTCCTCATGGTCAATCCGGAGATCTGCTCCGGGCACCTCAATTTCCGCGACCGCGACAGCCACTTCATCTTCGGCGACGTCGCCACCGCCATGATCCTGGAGCGCGCCGAAGGCGAGCCGACGGGCGAGGCGTGGGACATTCTCGACACGCGGATGAAAACGGTCTTCTCCAACAACATCCGCAATAATTTCGGCTTCCTCAATCGCGCCGCGCCCGAAGGCGTCGGCCAGAAAGACAAGCTGTTCGTTCAGGAAGGCCGCAAGGTCTTCAAGGACGTCGTCCCGATGGTCGGCGAGATGATCTCCGAACAGATCGCCGAGAACGGGCTTGAGGCCACCCAGCTGCGCCGCATGTGGCTGCACCAGGCGAACCTCAACATGAACGTCCTCATCGCCAAGAAAGTGCTCGGTCGCGACGCGACCCTCGACGACGCGCCCGTCGTCCTCGACCGCTACGCCAACACCTCGTCCGCAGGCTCCATCATCTCCTTCCACCTCCACCGCGACGGCGTGGAGAAAGGCGAGTACGGCGTCATCTGCGGCTTCGGCGCGGGATATTCCGCCGGCAGCGTTCTGGTGAAGCGGGCGGCCTAGGCCGGTCCTCATAACAATAAGTCGTGGTCTGAATTCAAAAGCCGTCATCCCGGAAACGGCGCAGCCGTTATCCGGGACCCAGAGTGTCTGAGTGCGGAGCTTGGGGCCCTCACGTCCCGGCTCTCGCTGCGCTCGCCCGGGATGACGCCCAGAATTTTAGAGTAACTCACCCCCGCGAAGCGGCCCAGATGATGAGGCCGATGACGATGATCGGGGCGGCGAGGATGAGGATGACCGGGGCGGTCGCAAGGAAGAGCGCCATGGCGGCGATGGTCATGGCGAAGACCGCCGCGATGAGCCCGATGATCATGGCGAAGGCGCCCGCCGCGAGGCCGAAGACCGCGCCGCCGAGACCGAGGGCGGAGCCGACGAAGGCCTCCCATATCTCAAGGCCCGGGTTCTGATTGAGCGCCAAGGACATCATCCCGCCGATCGCGATCGCGACCACGATGATCGCGAGACCAAACGTCCTTCCGATTGCGTCGCCCATGCCCGAACCTTTCTGATCTTGGCGGCGATCTGACGAGGTCGAAATCCGCCCCGCGCCGCCGCGTTTCGTTCGGCCGGGACCGTCCCGCGCCGCCCCTGAAAGATCGCGCCGAACGGGCTTTCCGCACAAGGCGCATCCCCGCAGGGGAGGCACGCTTCATCGCAATCGGAGCCTGCTTGCCAGCGATAAAGGGCGGTGCTACCGCCGCCGGCCATGCCGAAACCCGCCTCCAAGACCTCCTCGCGCACCGAGCCGCCGCGCGCCTGGCAGCGCATGCTGTCCGGCCGTCGCCTCGATATTCTCGACCCCTCGCCCATCGACGTGGAGATCGAGGACATTGCCCACGGCCTCGCCCGCGTCGCGCGCTGGAACGGGCAGACGACCGGCCCCCTCGCCTTCAACGTCGCCCAGCACTCGGTGATCGTCGCCGACCTCTGCGGTCAGCTGAAACCCGGCTGGCCCGCGAAATGGCGTCTCGCCGCCCTTCTCCACGACGCCCCGGAATACGTGATCGGCGACATGATTTCGCCCTTTAAGGCGGCGCTCGGCGGCGAATACAAAGCGATCGAGCACCGTCTGCAGACTGCGATCCATCTGCGCTTCGGTCTGCCCGCCGAGCCGCCGGTCGAGGTTGAGAAAACGATCAAACGCGCCGACCGGATCTGCGCCTTCTACGAGGCGATCCAGCTCGCAGGCTTCGATCCGGCGGAAGCTAAAAAATTCTTCGGCGCGCCCACCGGCGCGCCGCCACTGCAACTTGAAGTTCTCAGCGTCGAAGCTTCGCAATCCCTTTATCTTAAAAGGTTCGAAAGCCTTCTCGCAGAGCACCAACAGGCCCTCACAACACCGTAAGCGGGCGCCCTCGCCCCTCGCATCGCGCGGTCGACGTCGCTAGGTGTCTGTCATGATCATTGTCGCCTGCAAAAACGAGATCGCCGCGCTGACGGCGGCCAATCCGTCGGCCTATGTGATTTCCGTCGTCGACCGCGCGGAGGACGCGCCGGCGCTTGAAGGCGTGGACCCGACCCGACGGCTCGTCATCGCTCTCGAGGACGCCTGCCTCGCCGCGAACGGCGGCGCCTGTCGCAACGCCGCGACGCGCCTCGTCGAGTTCGTCCAGAACTGGAAGCCGAGCGAAGCGCCGTTGCTGATGCATTGCGAGCGAGGCGTGAGCCGCTCCACCGCTTGCGCGTACATCGCCATGTGCGCGAAGGCGCCCGAGGCGAAAGAGTGCGATCTCGCCGCACGCTTACGCGCCGCGGCGCCCCACGCGGACCCGAACATTCTCCTCATCGATTGCGCCGACGCCGTTCTCGGACGGGAGGGCCGCATGACCGACGCAGTTCTTTCCCTGCCGGACGACCCGCCGCCGCCCTGCGGCGAGCCGGCCCGCATCGAATTCGGAGAGACGCTCTGACGGGCGCGACGCCGCCCGCCGGCGCCCGCGTCGTCATCAGCCTCTCCGCCGTCGTCGTCGCCATCGACGGCGACCGTCCCCTCGCGATGACCGTCCGACAGGAGAGCGGTCTCGACGCGCTTCCTTACGGCCCGTTCGACCCCGTCGGTCACCGAACGTTCGAGCTCGGCGTACGCGATTTCGTGGAGCGCCAGACGGGTCTCCGCCTCGACTATGTCGAGCAGCTTTACACCTTCGGCGATCGCGGCCGCGAGGCGCCCTCTGCAAGCCTCGCGGGCGGCGCGGCGGAGGACCGGGTCGTCTCCGTCGGCTATCTCGCCCTTGTGCGCGAAGGCGGCGACATCTCCGCTGCGGGCGCCGCGTGGCGCGACTGGTACGGATTTTTCCCATGGGAGGACTGGCGCGGCGACGAGCCGTCGACAATCAGTGACCGGATTTTCCCGGCCCTAGCGGCATGGCGCGACCGGGCGGACACTTCCGCTGAGAAAACCGGGCGCAATCGCCGTATCGCGGTCGCCTTCGGGCTCGACGGCGGCGGCTGGCGCGAGGAGCGGGTGCTGGATCGCTATGAGCTGATGTACGAAGCGGGCCTCGCGCCGGAGGCGTTCCGCGACCGCGAGGCGGCGGGACTTCCCGCCCCGCGCGCCGAGCCGCAACCGGCGCTCGTCACCGGCGCGCAGATGACATCCGACCACCGACGGATCCTTGCGACGGCCATGTCGCGCCTGCGCGGCAAGCTGAAATACCGCCCCATCATTTTCGATGCGTGCGCGGAGCGCTTCACGCTCTCAGAACTCCAACGCGCTGCCGAAGCAATCTGCGGCTTCCGCATGCACAAACCAAACTTCCGCCGCATGGCCCGCGGTTCCGGCCTCGTCGTTGATACGGGCGAGACGCGCGAGCAGACCGGCGGGCGCCCCGCCGCCGTCTTCAAGGCCGAAACGACCGCCCGCGGCGCTGCGCGCCCGGCCCTCGGCCTCGCCATTCCGCGCATGGGCGCGGAGCCGACTATCAAAGGCGTGAAGTTTTCGTGACTTGACCGAAGGCGGACGATGCATAATTTCAGGGTGCAGCCGCAGTGCGGCGTTTTTTTAGCGCCCCCTTATGCTCGATTTGAGAAAAAGGGGCCGGGATGGGGAGGTCGCCATGCCCGCATTTGGTACGGAACTCGAGCTGGAGCCGGTCGCGCGTTCCTCTGCGCCGCTCGCCTATACGTCTGATGTCAAAGCGAAAACCGACGCTCTTTATGAACGCGTCGCCCGCGTCGTCCCGCGCGCCGAGTGGGAGCTGCACGCCCCCTATATCGCCCGCATCAACGAGCTGAAGGCCGAGCGCGGCGCGGTCATCCTCGCCCACAACTATATGACGCCTGAGATCTTCGCCTGCGTCGGCGACTTCCAGGGCGACAGCCTCGCCCTCGCCAAGGAAGCCGCGAAAACCGACGCGAAGGTGATCGTGCAGGCGGGCGTCCACTTCATGGCCGAGACCTCCAAGATCCTCGCGCCGGAGAAGACCGTGCTGATGCCGGACATGGCGGCGGGCTGCTCCCTCGCCTCCTCCATCACCGGCGCCGACGTGCGGCTTCTGAAAGCCCGCCATCCGGGCGTGCCGGTCGTCACCTATGTGAACACCTCCGCCGAAGTAAAAGCCGAAAGCGACGTCTGCTGCACGTCCTCCAACGCCGTCGACGTCGTCGAAACGATCTGCGCGGAATGGGGCGTCCGCAAGGTTCTTCTGATTCCGGATCAGTATCTCGCCAAGAACGTCGCGGCGATGACCGACATCGAGGTCGTCACCTGGGCGGGCGCCTGCGAGGTGCATGAGGAATTCACCGCCGAAGACATCCGCGAGATGCGCGAAGCCTATCCGGACGCGCAGATCCTCGCCCACCCGGAATGCCCGCCGGAAGTGCTCGCCGAAGCCGATTACGCCGGCTCCACGGGCGGCATGGCGAACTATGTCTCGGAGATGAAGCCGGGCCGCGTCGTTCTCATCACCGAATGCTCCATGTCGGACAATGTGGCGATCGCCAATCCGCAGACGGAGTTCGTGCGCCCCTGCAATCTCTGCCCGCACATGAAGCGCATTACCCTGCCCGCGATCCTGAAATCGCTGGAGACCATGACGACGGAGATCGAGATCGACCCCGCCGTCGCCGAACGCGCCCGCGCGGCCGTGCAGAAAATGGTCGACATGCCGCTGCCGACCCGCAGCGGCGCCTTCACGACCGATCGCGTCGCCGACGTCCGCGTCGAGGCGCGCGCGTGACCACCGGCGCCGTGGAGCGCGTCGCCGCGCCCGCGGACGCCGCCATCATCGTCGGCGCCGGGATCGCGGGGCTCTACGCCGCGCTGAAACTTGCGCCGCGTCCGGTGCTGCTGCTCACCGCCGCGGAGCTGGGCGATGGCGGCTCCTCCACCTGGGCTCAGGGCGGCCTCGCCGCGGCCGTCGGCGCCGATGACAGCCCGGACGTCCATTTCCTCGACACCCTTTCCGCCGGCGCCGGGCTCGTCGATGAGGCCGCCGCGCGCGTCCTCGTGGACGAAGCGCCCGCCGCGGTGGAGGACCTTCTCCGCCTCGGCGTGCCCTTCGATCAGCAATCGGACGGGCGCCTGAAGACGGGTCGCGAAGCCGCGCACTCGCGCGAGCGCGTGGTGCATGCCACAGGCGACCGCGCGGGCGCCGCGATCATGGCCGCCCTCATCAATCGCGCGCGCGAAGCCGCGCACATCACCATCCGGGAGCGGATCGTCGTCGAGGACGTCCTCATCGATGACGCAGGCCGCGCGGCGGGCGTCCTCGCCGTCGATATCGCGCGCGGCGCGCGCATCGCGATCGCGTCGCCCGAAATTGTCCTCGCAACCGGCGGTCTTGGCGGTCTCTACGCCGTTACGACGAACCCCCGCCGCGCGCAGGGCCATGGCCTTGCGGCGGCGGCGCGGGCAGGCGCGGAGATCATGGACGCGGAGTTCGTCCAGTTCCATCCGACCGCGCTCGATCTCGATATCGACCCCGCGCCGCTCGCTACCGAAGCCCTGCGCGGCGCCGGCGCGATCCTCGTAGACGTCGACGGTCAGCGTTTCATGAAGCCCGTCCACCCGCAGGCCGAGCTCGCCCCGCGCGATGTCGTCGCGCGGGCGGTCGAGGCGCAGCTTGCGACAGGCCGGGGCGCCTTTCTTGACGCCAGAACCGCCGTCGGCGCGGCGTTTCCGAGCGCTTTTCCGACCGTCTTCGAGGCGGCGATGAAGGCGGGGCTCGATCCGCGGACGGCGCTTCTCCCGGTGGCGCCCGCCGCGCACTATCATATGGGCGGCGTGCGAACCGACCTTATCGGACGAACGAACGTCGAGGGCCTCTACGCCGTCGGCGAAGTCGCCTGCACCGGCGCCCATGGCGCGAACCGCCTCGCCTCCAACTCTCTCGCCGAAAGCCTCGTCTGGGGCCGCCGCGCGGCGGAGCACGCCCGCGAGCGGACCGGCGTCCAGCGCGGCGACGGGCGCATCCCGGCGGATCGCCTCGCCCTTGCGCCGAAGCCCGCGGAAGCCGCGCACATGCGCCTCCTCAGAACCGAAATGTCCGCCGAATGCGCGCTCATCCGCTCCGGCGACGGCCTGAAGCGCGCCATCGCCGCGGTCGAACGCCTGAAGGCCAGCGACAGCCTGACGAGCGGCTATTTCAGCGCCCTTGTCGCGGCGGACTTCGTTCTGCGCTTCGCCCTCGCCCGCGAGGAAAGCCGCGGCGGCCATTACCGCACGGATTTTCCCGAAACGCGCGACGACGCCTGGCGCCATCATCAGATCCACACCCTGAGCGAGTTGACCGCATGAGCGACGCCACCCTTCGTCTCGCCATCGACGCCGCCGTCGCCAGCGCCCTGAAAGAAGACTGGGGAGACGCCGGGGACATCACCTCCGCCGCTTCCGTGCCGCCGGAAGCGCAGCTCAAAGCCGCCATCCGCGCCCGAAAGCCAGGAACCCTCTCCAGCCTCGATATCGCGCGACGCGCCTTCGAGCTGACGGACCCGGCCATCCGTGTCGAGACCGTCGCCGCCGACGGCGACCGGCTGGAGCCCGGCGAAACGGCGCTCATCGTCGAAGGCCCCGCACGCTCCATCCTCGCGGCCGAGCGCGTGGCGCTCAATTTCCTGCAGCACATGTCCGGCGTCGCGACAGCGACCCGGCGGCTGGTCGACGCGATCGAGGGAACCTCGGCGAAAATCGTCTGCACCCGCAAGACGACGCCTGGCCTGCGCACCTTTGAAAAACGCGCCGTCCTTCACGGCGGCGGGGCGAACCACCGCTTCGGGCTTTATGATGCGGTGCTGATAAAGGACAACCATATCGCCGCCGCAGGCGGCGTGCGCGAAGCGCTGACGCGCGCCAAGGCCCATGTCGGGCATCTCGTGAAGATCGAGGTGGAGGTCGATGACCTCGATCAGCTCACGGAGGTGATGGCCATCGGCTGCGACGCCGTCCTCCTCGACAACATGGCGCCCGCCGCCTTGCGCGAGGCGCTCGGCGTCATCGACGGCCGCGTGATCGCCGAAGCTTCAGGCGATATTCGCGAAGAGACCGTACGCGCCGTCGCGGAGACCGGCGTCGATCGGATTTCGTCCGGATGGATCACCCACTCCGCGCCGGCGCTCAATCTTGGGCTGGATGCGCTCTGACGCCGTCCTTCGTGACGCGCCGCTGCGCGGCGCTCCCCAGGACGAAACTCAGCGCGCTAAAATCGGAAAATCTTCGTCCTAAGAAGCGGCGAAGCCGCGTCACGAAGGACGGCGGCGGGCGCTAGCTCAGAACGAGCCCGGCGCCGCGGCGAGGACGATTTTCGACGGGAAGCGGTAGAATTTGTGCGCGCCGATCTGGGCGGTCGGCGTCAGGCGCTTCGCCCAGGTCGGGTCCACATAATCCGCGTGATAGTGCGTCGCCTCGCGCGAGAGCGGCGCGCGCAGGCCGGCGAGCACGGCGTCGGCCATGTCTTCAGCTTCACGGCGCTTCACGGCGTTCAGCCGACGGTTCAGCGAACCGTCGCAGGTGAAGGAGAACTGGCAACCGGTCACGCGGTGCGAGCCCTGATAGACGACGCCGCAGATCGTGTCCGGGTAATGCTCGCTCGCTTTACGATTGAGGATGACGTCGGCGACGGCGAGCTGGCCGGCGACGCTCTCCCCGCGGGCCTCGTGATAGATGGCGTCGGCGAGGCAGTTGCGCTCTGAGCGAAGCGTCGCCGCGAGCGGCGCGATGTCGAAAGAGACCGGCGCGAGACGCGCGACCTGCGCGGCGGCGGTCTCCACGGCGACGAATTTGGCGGCGGAGGGCGCGGGCTTAAGCGCCGGGGCGACGGTCGTTGCATCAGCGACGCGCACGGCTTCGCGGTGATAGGCGATGAAACGCTCGGCGCGGGCCGTCGCGTCCGCCTCGATGCTCGCGGACTTGGCGAGATCAGCGTGCACGTCGGCGGAATTTGCGCCGTGCAGAGTCAACGAGATCGCGCAGACGGTCCATGCGCCCGTCGCGATCAGTTTCCGCGCTGTCCAGTTCACCTTCGTCATTCCTGACCCCGCAAGCACTTCCGTTGCAAAAGCCCGGGCGGAGGGCCCGGGCCTGCGCTTGGACGTGCAAGAGACGCGCCGGGCGCACGCCATGGATGCGGTTAACCCGGCCTTCACCACCCAAAATAAGGTTCCGTCGAAAAGAGTCACCCTGCCGCGACGAATTTTAAGGCTTTGTTAACCAATAAAATTTCACGCGTGCGGTGGTGATTCGCTTGCGGTGTGTCCAATTTGCGGAAAATTCCCGCGTTGGGCTGAACCAATTCGGATCGACGCTCCGAAATGGCGCACGAAAACGCCCGCCGCGAGGATCACGGCGGGCGCACAGAGTTCTCTTTCTGGGTCGCGTTACTTCGCGAGGGTCGCCTGCGCCGCCGCGAGACGCGCGATCGGCACCCGGAAAGGCGAGCACGAGACGTAATCAAGGCCCGCTTTTTCAACGAAGAAAATCGAGTCCGGGTCGCCGCCATGCTCGCCGCAGATGCCGAGCTTGATGCCGGGCCGGGTCTTACGCCCCTTCTCCGCCGCGATCTCGACAAGCGCGCCTACGCCGTCCGGGTCCAGAGTAACGAACGGGTCGCGCTCCAGCACGCCCTGCTTCATGTAGGTCGGCAGGAACGAGGCTGAATCGTCGCGGGAGAGACCGAATGTCGTCTGCGTCAGATCGTTCGTCCCGAAGGAGAAGAACTGCGCGTACTCGGCGATGGCGTCCGCGGTGAGCGCGGCGCGCGGGAGTTCGATCATGGTGCCGACGAGATAGTCGAGCGACACGCCGCGGGCTTTCAGAACCTCCGCACAGACCGCATCGACTTTCGCCTTGAGGAGCGCGAGCTCCTCTTTCATGCCGACGAGCGGGATCATGATCTCCGGCGTGACCTTCTCGCCGCTTTCCGCCGCGACGTCGCAGGCGGCCTCCATGATCGCGCGCACCTGCATCTCGTAGATTTCCGGGTAGGAGACGCCGAGGCGGCAGCCGCGATGGCCGAGCATCGGGTTGAATTCCGCGAGCGAGGTCGCCTTGTCCTTCAGCTTCGCCGCATCCATGCCGGAGGCCTTCGCGACCTCCTCGATCTCATCGTCCGAGTGCGGCAGGAACTCGTGGAGCGGCGGGTCGAGCAGACGCACCGTCACCGGCAGGCCGGCCATGACGCGGAAAAGCTCGGCGAAATCGCCCCGCTGCATGGGGAGAAGCTTCCCGAGCGCGGCTTCGCGTTCTTCTTTCGTGTCCGCGAGGATCATCTCGCGCACGGCGACGATGCGCTCGGCTTCGAAGAACATGTGCTCGGTGCGGCAGAGGCCGATGCCTTCGGCGCCGAACTCGCGGGCGGTGCGCGCGTCCTGCGGCGTCTCGGCGTTGGCGCGGACGCGCATCCGGCGCACGGCGTCCGCCCATTCCATCAGGCGCGCGAAATCGCCGGAAAGCTCCGGCTGCACGGTCGGCACGGCGCCGACGAAGACCTGGCCGGTCGAACCGTCGATGGTGACGATCTCGCCCTTCTTCACTTCGCGGCCGCCCGCTGTGAAGACGTCGCCGGAAATGCGCACGTCGCCCGCGCCGCAGACGCATGGGCGCCCCATGCCGCGCGCGACGACGGCGGCGTGGGAGGTCATGCCGCCGCGGGCGGTGACGATGCCTTCAGCCGCGTGCATGCCGTGAATGTCTTCCGGGCTCGTCTCGACACGGACGAGAATGACCTTCCGACCGTCCTGCGCGAGACGCTCGGCCTCATCGGAATCGAAGACGACCTCGCCCGAGGCCGCGCCCGGTGAGGCCGGCAGGCCCTGCGTCAGGAGATCGCGCGGCGCGTCCGGGTCGAGGGATGGGTGAAGCAGCTGGTCGAGCGCGGCGGCGTCGACGCGCGTCACCGCCGTCTCCTTGTCGATGAGGCCCTCTTCGCACAGATCAACGGCGATTTTCAGCGCCGCGGAGGCCGTGCGCTTGCCGTTACGGGTCTGCAGCATCCAGAGCTTGCCGTCCTGGATGGTGAACTCGATGTCCTGCATGTCCTTGTAGTGCTTTTCGAGGCGGTCGAAGACCTCGATAAGCTCTTTGTACGTTTCAGGCATCGCCGTTTCGAGGGAGGGCTTCGTCTCGCCCATCTTCTCGCGCGAGGCTTCCGTCAGCGCCTGCGGCGTGCGGATCCCGGCGACCACGTCCTCGCCCTGCGCGTTGATGAGGAATTCGCCGTAATAAGCGTTTTCGCCCGTCGACGGGTCGCGCGTGAAGGCGACGCCGGTCGCGGAGGTGAGGCCCATATTGCCGAACACCATGGCCTGCACGTTGACGGCCGTGCCCCAGCTTTCCGGAATGTTGTGGAGGCGGCGATAGGTCTCCGCCCGGTCGTTGCGCCAGGAGCCGAAAACCGCGCCAATGGCGCCCCAGAGCTGTTCTTTCGCATCCTGCGGGAACGGCTTGCCGAGCTGGTCCTCCACCGCGCCCTTATAGGCGGTGATGATGTCTTTCCAGTTCTCGGCGGTAAGGTCCGTATCAAGATCAAGTCCGTTATCGTCCTTGAAGTCCTCCAGGATCTCTTCGAAAACGTGGTGGTCCACCTCCAGAACGACGTCGGAATACATCTGGATGAAGCGGCGATAGCTGTCGTAGGCGAAGCGGGCGTCGCCGGAGAGGGCTTCGAGGCCCTTCACGGTTTCATCCGTGAGCCCCAGATTGAGCACCGTGTCCATCATGCCCGGCATAGAGGCGCGGGCGCCGGAGCGAACCGAGACGAGTAGCGGCTTGTCCTTATCGCCGAACGTGCGGTCGACCAGCTCGCCGACGCGGGCGAGCGCGGCTTCGACCTGCGCTTCAAGACCCGCGGGGTAATTGCGTTCGTTATCGTAATAGGCGGTGCAGACGTCGGTCGTCAGCGTGAAGCCCGGCGGCACCGGCAGGCCGAGGCTCGACATCTCCGCGAGGTTCGCGCCCTTGCCGCCGAGAAGGTTCCGCATGGAGGCGTCGCCGTCCGCGCCGCCCGCGCCGAAATTGTAGACCCATTTCTCCGGCGCCGATTTCAGTTCCGTAGCCGCCATCTTGTTCTTCCTTCTCGAGCCTTCTGGAGCGCCGTTGGGCGTCGCGGTTCCCGCGCGCCTCAGCCCTCGATTTTCGCGAGATCCGCCACCGGCCGGCAGGCCGCGCTTACCTCGCTTAAAAGCGCCAGTCTGTTGGCGCGCAGTTTATCGTCCTCGGCGTTCACCGTCACCGCGTCGAAAAACGCGTCTAGCGGCGCGCGAATCTGCGCCAGAGCAGCCATCGCGCCCTCGAAATTCTCGAGGTTGAGCGCATCGCGGGCGCCGGCGAGGGCCGCGTCAAGCGCCGCGTGCAAGGCCCGTTCCTCATCCTGCTCAAAGAGCGCCGGATCGACCGCGCCGCCGTCCCAGCCCTTCTTGGCTTCGGCTTTCAGGATGTTGCCCGCGCGCTTGTGGGCGGCGAGCAGGTTCGCCCCCTCTTCCGTCTCGAGGAACGCGTCGAGGGCCTTAAGACGAGCTACAACTGCGACGACATCCGAAACACTAGAAGCATAAGCTGCTGCAGAAATGCGGTCGTGCGCAAAACCCTTTTCAAGAAGAATAACCCGCAGACGGTCAAAAGTGAAATCAAGGAGATCGTTCGCTCGTTCGATTTCCCAGTCTTGTGGCGGAACTTCAAAGTGAATACCCTCGGAAAGTAGTGAAGATGCTTTCTTCGAGAAATTCAAAACCTGTGAAATTAGGCCATCGGAATTTAGATCGCCGGTCGTCTCGAGGAAATTCTTCCAAGCATTTAGCTTACTCTCAGTAACTCCACGCCGAAGCATATCGGCCATCGCTAGCCGACCGCCGATAAGAAATGCGACTGCCAACTCCATGCGTGAGGTTGATCCGATCAATATATGAAGCATCCCCAATGCCGCCCGCCGCAGGGCGAACGGATCCTTTGAGCCCGTCGGTTTCTGGTCGATGGCCCAGAAAGCCGTCAGCGTGTCGATCTTGTCCGCGAGCGCGACGGCGACAGATACGGGGGCGGTCGGAACTTCATCGCCCTGCCCGGCCGGTTTGTAGTGGTCGCGGATGGCGTCGGCGACGTCGGCGGCTTCGCCCTGCTCCAGCGCGTAGTAGCGCCCCATCAGCCCCTGCAGCTCGGGGAATTCGTAGACCATGCCGGTGACGAGATCGGCCTTCGCGCGCCGCCCCGCGCGCTCCGCCGCATCCGGATCGGCGCCGACCAGCGGCGCGATTTCGCGGGCGAGCGTCGCGACCCGGCGCGCCTTGTCGCCGACCGTGCCGAGACCTTCGAAGAAGGTGATGCGGTCGAGATCGGCGATGCGGTCTTCGAGCGGCGTCTTCAGGTCTTCGCGATAGAGGAACCACGCGTCCGAGAGGCGCGCCGTCAGCACGCGCTCATAGCCGACGCGCATGGAGGCGCCGCCATCGGGCGCTTCCAGATTCGCGACGAACACGAACCGGTTGGCGAGGCGTCCGGTTTTCGGGTCGCGCACGGAGAAATATTTCTGGTGGCCTTTCATGGAGGCCGTCAGCACCTCGTCCGGCAGGCCGAGGAACTTCTCGTCGAACGCGCCCATGAGCGTCACCGGCCATTCGGCGAGCCCGGCGACCTCGTTCGCGAGGCCCATATCCTCCAGCAGCTCCAGCCCCTGCACGTCGCAAAGGGTGCGCGCTTCGGCGAGGATGGTCTCCCGGCGCTCCTCTGCGTCGAGAACGACGCGGGCGGCGCGGAGCTTTTCCTCATAGGGCTCGAAGGAGCGGGCCTGGATCGCCCCCGGCGCGTGGGTGCGGTGGCCGTAGGTGATGTCGCCCGACGCAATCCCGTCGATCTCGAAGGGAACGATCTCGCCGTCATAGACGCAGAGGATGGAGGAGAGCGGGCGCACCCATTTCAACTCGCCCGCGCCCCAGCGCATGGACTTCGGCCACGGGAAGGCGCGCACGACGTCTGGCACGATCTCCGCGATCAGCTCCGCCGTCGGGCGGCCCTTTTCGTCGATCACGGCGACGTAGTATTCGCCCTTCTTGTCCTCGCGCGTCTCGCATTGTTCGAGGCTCGCGAGCCCGGCCGATTTCAGAAAGCCTTCGACGGCCTTTTCCGGCGCGCCGACGCGGGGGCCCTTTTTCTCTTCTTTCCGGTCCGGCGAGGTCGCGGGCAGCCCGGCGACGACAAGGGTGAGGCGCCGCGGCGTCGCGAACGCTTTCGCGCCCTCCGGCTGGTAGCCGGCGGCGAAGAGTTTCTCCTGAACGAGGCGCTGCAGATCGCTCGCGGCTTTCGCCTGCATCCGCGCGGGAATTTCCTCGGAGAAAAGTTCAAGAAGGAGTTCGGACATAAGTCCCGGCTCTCTAGGCGGGCCGCTGCGCGCGCGCAAGCAGCCTTCGCCGACGCACAATCAGGGTTTCTTCCGCGCATTGCGAGAAACCCTAAAGCATGGCATCCTCACGGGATGTTGAAGCGGCTCTTCATCGATCATCCGGCGAGCGTCGACGAGACCTATGTCGAGCATCTCGGCCAAGCCTCGGGCTTCGGCGGGCGGCTGATCGCGGCGGGCTTCGCCTGCGTCCTTCACGGGCTCTTCCCGTTCCTCTTCAAGCATACGGGGTCGGAAACCGTCCGCGCGCTCAATGTGGAGCTCTCCCACCGCCGCCGCATGGCCCGCGGCGATGCGCGCGAAGCCGAAGCGGCGAAGCTCGCGGCTTAGTTTCCAGCCAGTTCAGCCCGCCAGCCTCGCGAAAACGCCTCAGGCTCGAGCGATGCGTTCTCCCGCGCAAAATCGTCGATCCGCGCCTCCTCCCGGAGATCGTCGAAAGACGCTGCGTCGCGCCCGATATGGTCGTCCTCATAGAGCCGCCGCGCCGCGCGACCGGTGAAGAGCCAGGGCGCGCTCAGTTTCACCGATCCGGGGTAGGCGTCGTTCACGGCCTTGAAGAGCTCGTTCGTGCAGTTGGAGCCGATGGTGTTGTAAAAGCGCGGTTTCTCAGCGAGGGCGTTCGTGCGCCGCATGAACCGCTCAAAGACAACCGCGGCGACCTCCGGGTCGCGCTCGATGCGATAGGCGTAGACCGGGTGCTGAAGACCGACGGCGATGCGCGTCACCACGTCCTTTTCGGTCGACCAGACATAGGAGAGCTCGAAGCCGCGCAGGACGCCGCGCAGCGCCGAGTATGGCTCACCCTTCTCCGTGCGGGCTTCGACGGAGACGCTGACGGTCCGCCGCGGACCGTCCTCCGGCTGGAAGACGAAGGAGACGAAGGTGTGCGCGAACAGATCGCTCGCCGCGAACGGCTCGACGAAGAACCAGACTTCCGAAATATCCTCCGGTCGCAGATCGACCGCGGTCCATGAGGCGACGGGCGGCGCGCCGTTCCGGTGGGTGAAGGCGCGCAAGTTTGAAAGCCGGTAGGCGCCGGGCGCGGTTTCTTCGAACGACGCGCTTTTCTCAAAACCGGCGGACCAGTTCCGGTCCGCGCGCGGCGCTTTGGTGAAATGCAGGCTGACGGCTGACAGCACGATGACCGCGCCCGCAAGCGCGCCGTAACGAGCGGCCTTTTTCCAATCCGTGATCACGCCGCGCCCCTCTTCCGCTCGTCTCAGGCAGATTACGCCAGCCTATCGGGGCGCGGCGCAATGCGCACGTCAGTTACTTTGACCCCCTACCTCTTCATCCGCTCATCCCCGCGCAGGCGGGGATCTCAGGAGGCTCGGCGCCGAATCCGCCTAGTCCGTGCGCATAGCCTTGGATCCCCGCCTCTTCATCCGGAGAAGCCGCAGCAAGGCGGCGTCTCGAAGGGACGGGGATGAGCGGAGATGGGCGGGCGGACTAGTCCCGCGCCGCCTCGCCCCGCGTGATCATGTTCACCGCCGTCGAGCGCGCCGCGATCTTGCCTTCTTCGGTGAAAAAATCCGCCTCTACATGGATAAGGCGGCGCGAGCGGTTGGCGACGCGGCCTTCGGCTTTCAGCGTCTTGCCGAAGATCGGGCGCCAGAACTGGGTCTGCAGCTGCGTCGTGCGGAAGCGCTCGTCGTTCTCGTGTAGGACGGACATGGTCGCCATGGAGACGATGCGGTCCGCCATGGCCGCGAGGTAGCCGCCGAAGAGCGAGCCGTCGTAATTGCGGAAGCGGTCGTCGATGGTCCAGGTCACCCAGCAGCGCCCGTACTCCCAGCCGTCGAGACCGGTGAGCGCGAGGTGATGCATGGCGCCCTTTTTCTCGAACGTCTCCTCGGCGCCGCCGACGATGGCGTCCAAAATCTCCGCATGCCGATCGCTGGTGCGTCGCTCCGAACTCATGAGCGTTCCTTTCTTTCGCGTGTGCGAAATCTGCCTCGCCTGCGCGCGCGAAGAAACCGCGCTGCGCAGCGCGGTTGAACCGCCCGGCGCGCCAGCGTTCTCTTCCCCGCAACCAACAGGAGGAAACCCATGATCGGCTACGTCACCGTCGGCACGAAAGACCTGAAACGCGCCACCGAATTCTTCGACGCTCTTCTGGCCCCATTGGACGCCAAGCATTTCATGGAGACCGAGCGTTTCGTTTACTACGCGGGCGGCTCCGGCGCGCTCCTCGGCGTTACGCAACCCTATGACGGCGACGAAGCCTGTGTCGGCAACGGCGTCATGGTCGCCATCGCCGCGGAAAGCCGCGAGCAGGTCGACGCCATGCACAAACACGCGCTGGAGCTTGGCGGCACCGACGAAGGCGCGCCGGGCGAGCGGTTCGCCGGCTTCTACGCCGGCTATTTCCGCGATCTCGACGGCAACAAGTTCAACGTCTTCAAGATGGGCTGAAATCAGGGTCTAATATCAGCGCGTTAAAGTTGCGCCGCGTCCAACCGCCAAAACGAGGACTCCCATGTCTGAAACAATGATGTCCGCCGACCACCGCCAGGTCGGCTTCGCCGAGGCTCTCGGCCTATACTTCAAGAACTACGTGAAGTTCGAAGGACGTTCATCTCGCGGGGCCTACTGGTGGGCTGTTCTGTGGTTGATCATTTTCGGCGTCGCCCTTGGCGTGCTCGACGCCATCGTGTTCCCGAGCGTTGAGGTCTCGCCGTTCGGCTCGATCTTCTCACTCGCAACGTTCCTGCCGTCCCTTGGACTTGGAATCCGGCGGCTGCACGATCTCGGCAAGAGCGGCTGGTGGACCCTTCTCGTCTTCCTGCCGATCATCGGCGCGCTCGTCCTGATCTTCTGGGCCGCCCAGCCGGGCCGGCGTGAAGACTTCCAGAAGTACGGCGCGGATGTTGAAGCGGGGTGCTAACTCCAGTCAGAATTGCTCGCCGAGCGCTTTTCGAGCTCTCGGCGAGTTGAAACAGTTGTCTCGCAGCTAGCAATCGCTTGGATAGCGCTGCTCTTCGCAGAATTAGTTGGTGCGCCTACGTCGTGAATGGAAATATACAACGCAACGTCGGCACGCTTGAAGCATTGAAGCTTGCCTTCGCAAATTACACCACATTCAACGGTCGCTCTTCACGCGGTGCGTTTTGGTGGTGGGTAGTCGCTACTTTCATTCTTTCTTGGATAGCAAACGGTCTGGACATCGCTCTTGGCCTTTACCAGCCCAATGGGCTTTGGCCTATTTCGATGATTTTTGAGCTGATGATCCTGCCCGCAACAATCTCGCTTGGCGTTCGACGCCTGCACGACATCGGCAAAAGCGGCTGGTGGTTGCTTCTAGGCTTGGCGCCAATCATCGGCTGGATCGCTCTAGCGTTCCTGTTTTCCCAACCCGGCAAGCGCGAAGACCTCGGCAAATACGGCGCAGACGTCGAAGCGGGGCGCTGAGGGCGAACTGAGATCACGCCGGTGGCGCTCAGGCGCGCTCTTCCGCCGGTTTTTCGACGGGCTCCGGGTCTTCGTAATCCACCGGCGCCAGCGTGTATTTCGTCTCGCCCGTGCGGGACTTCACGGTGACGGCGATGGTCTCGTCCGGCTGGACGACCATCGTCGCGCGGCCGAGAAGCGGCAGGTCGTCGGCCTCGTAGACGCCAGGGCCCACCTCCTCGATATTCCGGATGACGACCATGTTGGGCTGCACGCGGAGCGTCAGCATGTGCAGCCAGCCTTCGACCGCGTAGGCCCGCCCGCGATCAATCTGGATCTGCTTGGCGATCTGGACGATCTCCCAGTAGCCGTCGATGGGCATGACCTCGCCGGGCTCAACCTTCGTCTTGATCGGCAGGAAGGCGTTGAGCTGCGGTATGCCGGCCGCCTTGCCGACAAGGCTTCCCGGCGTTCCGGCCATCATTTTCGCGCCTGACTCGCACCCTGACAAAGCGAAAACCGCTGTCGCGCCGACCAGCAATTCCTTAGCCCGGATATCCAATTTCAGCATCTGACCGCCCCCGTTCATGTATTGGCGGGGATGCTACGCGCATTGCGCACGCATCGCCAATGGAGCGCGCCAGCGGCCGCTCACCCCGCGTAATCCACCACGCCGGCGCCTTCGGTCCGCCCCTGCGGGCTCTCCAGCCACGCCTCGCAGCAGGCTTTGGCGAGGGTCCGCACCCGGAGGATATAGTTCTGCCGTTCGGCGACGGAGATGACGCCGCGCGCGTCGAGCAGGTTGAAAAGGTGCGAGGCCTTGATGCACTGCTCATAGGCGGGCAGCGGATAGGCGGCGCCGTTTTCGCGGCCGATCTCCAGAACGCGCTGGCAGGCGGCTTCGGCTTCGGCGAACTGGCGGAAGAGAACGTCCGTGTCCGCTATTTCAAAATTATAGGCCGAGGCCTCCACCTCGTTCTGGTGAAAGACGTCGCCATAGGTCATGGCGTCGTCGCCCTCGGCGCCGTTGAAGTCGAGATCGAAACCGTTGTCGACGCCCTGCACGTACATGGCGAGGCGTTCCAGGCCGTAGGTGATTTCGCCGGTCACGGGGCGACAGTCGAAGCCGCCGACCTGCTGGAAGTAGGTGAACTGGGT
>CAYFIB010000014.1:0-66412 GCA_964342855.1 uncultured Caulobacterales bacterium | reverse complement strand
AGTCCGCGACCTGGAAGATCGGCGCTTCCTCGTCCTTGTTGATGGCCACGATGACCTTCGAATCCTTCATGCCCGCGAGGTGCTGGATCGCGCCGGAGATGCCGACGGCGATGTAGAGCTCCGGGGCGACGACCTTGCCGGTCTGGCCGACCTGGTGGTCGTTCGGCATGTAGCCGGCGTCGACCGCCGCGCGCGAAGCGCCGATGGCGGCGCCCAGCTTGTCCGCGACCGGATAGATGTACTTCTCGAAGTTCTCTGTGGACGCCATGGCGCGACCGCCGGAGATGACGATCTTCGCCGCGCCGAGGTCCGGGCGGTCGGATTTCGTCAGCTCCTCGGAGACGAACTCGGAGACGGACGGGAAATCACCGCCTGACACGGGCTCGACGCTTGCCGAGCCGCCTTCTTCGGCGGCCTTGAACGAGGTCGCGCGAACGGTGATGACCTTCTTGGCGTCGCTCGACTTCACCGTCTGCATGGCGTTGCCGGCGTAGATCGGGCGTACGAACGTGTCCGGCGCTTCGACGGCGACGACGTCGGAGATCTGCATGACATCGAGAGCCGCGGCGACGCGCGGCAGGATGTTCTTGCCCGCGGTGGTCGCCGGGTGGAGGATCGCGTCATAGCCCGCCGCCAGCGGCGTGATGACCGCCTGCATGGCTTCGGCGAGGCGTTTCTCCAGCTTCGCATCGTCCGCGTGCAGCACTTTGCGCACGCCGGCGATTTTCGCGGCGGCTTCCGCGACGCCCGAAGCGCCGGAACCCGCGACGAGGATATCGACGTCGCCGCCGATCGCCTGCGCGGCGGTGACGGTCTTGTGCGTTGAATCGTTGAGGGACTGATTGTCGTGTTCGGCGATGACGAGAACAGCCATTAGATGACCCCCGCTTCGTTTTTGAGTTTCTCAACCAGCTCGGCGACGCTTTCGACTTTGACGCCCGCTTCGCGTTTTGGCGGTTCGGTGACTTTCACCACCTGAAGGCGCGGGGAGACGTCCACGCCGTAATCGGCGATGTCCTTGGCGTCGAGCGGCTTTTTCTTCGCCTTCATGATGTTCGGCAGCGAGGCGTAGCGCGGCTCGTTGAGGCGCAGGTCCGTGGTGACGACGGCGGGCGTCGTCAGGGCGACGGTCTGCAGGCCGCCGTCGATCTCGCGGGTGACGGTGAGCTTGTCGCCCGTCTCCAGCTTGAAGGCGAAGGTGCCCTGCGGCCAGCCGAGAAGGGCGGCGAGCATCTGGCCCGTCTGGTTGTTGTCGTTGTCGATCGCCTGCTTGCCGGTGAAGACGAGCTCCGGCTTTTCTTCTTCGACGATTTTCTGAAGGATCTTCGCGACCGTCAGCGGCTCCACGTCCGCATCGGTTTTCACGAGGATCGCGCGGTCGGCGCCCATGGCGAGGGCCTGACGCAGCTGGTCCTGCGCTTTTTCAGGCCCGATGGAGACGACGACGATCTCCTCGGCCTTGCCCGCCTCTTTCAGGCGAACGGCTTCTTCCACGGCGATTTCGCAGAAGGGGTTCATGGACATTTTGACGTTGGCGAGATCGACGCCCGTTTGGTCCGGCTTCACGCGCGGCTTCACGTTGTAGTCGATCACGCGCTTTACGGGGACGAGGATCTTCATGGGTCCTGCTCTCTCCTGTCGGCGCTGAAATTCGGAACGGGCGAGACTTATGGGCGCTGACGGCGCCTGTCCACAAGGCGCGGCGCCTCAGCGCGCGCCGCCCGGAACCCAGAGCGTTTCGCCGCCGCTCGCGAGCGCCGCGGAGCGGGCGGCGATGAAGAGAAAATCGGACAGGCGATTGAGATAGGTCGCGCATGCGGGGGAGACGCCGCCCGCATGCGCAGCGGCCCACACGCGCCGTTCAGCGCGCCGCGCGACGGCGCGGGCGACATGCAGGGCGGCGACGTCCGGCGCCCCGGCGGGCAGAACGAACGAGGTGAGGGGCGGCAGGTCCGCGTTCAGCGCGTCGGCTTCCGCTTCCAGCCGGTCGATGGCGGCGGGAGCGAATCGCAGAGGTTCGAAGTCGAGTTTCGCGTCCGTCGGAGTCGCGAGATCGGCGCCGAGATCGAAGAGATCGTTCTGGATGCGCGCGAGCAGGGGATCGAGCGGATCGTCCGGTTTCAGCGCCGCGCGGGCGAGGCCGACGCAGGCGTTCGCCTCATCGACCGCGCCGATGGCCTCAATCCGCGGATGAGTTTTTGAAAGCCGCTCGCCGGTGACGAGACCGGTCGTCCCGTCATCGCCGGTCTTCGTCGTCACTTTATTGACGACGACCACTTCAGTTCCCGCCGCCGTTCTGGGAGGCGACCCAGAGGAAGAGCATCATCAGCGCGATGGCGACCGTCTGCAGGGCGACGCGCAGGCGCATGAGCTTGTTGGAGTTCTCTTTCGCGAACTGGCCGCCCTTGGCGAGGGAAAAAATGCCGAGGCCGAGAGCGCCGATCGTGGCCAGCACGGCGATGGGGATGAGAAACCAGAGAAGGCTCTGAAACGCGTTCATGGACGTGTCCTTTCAGAGACAGAAGTAGGCGTCGCCGGCGCGCGCGGCAATCGCAGCGGCGATCGGGCGCACAGGCAGGGTTAACGTGTTGATTTCGAAGGAAACCAGCGCCTCAACTCTTTGAAAATGGAAATGCGGTACCCATCTGTGGTCTGATGGAGCGCGCGATGGACGCTCCGCGAGAGGGGAGATCGCATGCCGTTCACCGATGTGGGCTTTTTCGTCATTGCGCTGCTGGCCGCCGCGCTCGCCGTCCTGTTTTCGGCGATCAAGATGGTGCCGCAGGGCTACGAATTCACCGTGGAGCGCTTCGGGCGCTACACGCGCACCCTGTCGCCCGGGCTCGCCCTGCTCGTACCGTTCATCGACCGGGTCGGTCGGAAGATGAACATGATGGAGCAGGTGATCGACATCCCCTCGCAGGAGGTCATCACCCGGGACAACGCCATGGTGCAGGCCGACGCCGTCGCCTTCATCCAGCTGATGGACGCCGCGCAGGCGGCCTATGAGGTCGCGAACCTCGAACGCGCCATCGCCAACCTCGCCATGACGAACGTCCGCACCGTGATCGGCTCTCTCGATCTCGATGATGTTCTCTCGAACCGGGACGAGATCAACCTCCGCCTCCTGAAGGTCATCGACGCCGCCACTAACCCGTGGGGCGTGAAAGTGACCCGCGTGGAGATTAAGGACCTCACCCCGCCCATGGACATCACCGAGGCCATGGCCCGTCAGATGAAAGCCGAGCGCATCAAGCGCGCGGAGATCCTCGCCGCCGAAGGCGACAAGCAGTCCGCGATCCTGCGGGCCGAAGGCGCCAAGCAGTCGGCGATTCTCGAAGCCGAAGGCCGGCGCGAAGCCGCCTTCCGCGACGCCGAGGCGCGCGAGCGTGAAGCGCAGGCGGAAGCCGAGGCGACCGCCAGCGTGTCGAAAGCCATCGCCGAGGGCGACGTGCAGGCCATCAACTACTTCGTCGCGCAGAAATATGTCGACGCGTTTGAAAAGCTGGCCGTCTCCGACCAGCAGAAGGTCGTCATTGTACCGAGCGACATGTCCGGCCTCGTCGGCTCCATCGCCGGCGTCGGCGAGATCGCGAAGTCGGTGTTCAACGGCGACCGTGACGGCGGCGCGAACCGGGAGGGCGGTCCGTGGAAGGGCTGATCGAGTTTCTCACCGAAATGCCGTTCTGGATGTGGTGGGCGCTCGCGCTCGTCCTCCTCGTCCTCGAGATCATGACGGGCTCGACCTATCTCCTCTGGCCCGCCGCGGCGGCCGTCGTCGTCGGCGTCGCGGACGTCTGGCCCCTCGACGGGCGCTGGCGCGCCCAGCTCGGCCTCTTCGCGGGGCTCACCTTCGTCCTGACGCTCATCGCGCCGAAATACGCGAAAGACTGGATCAACAAGGCGCGGGCGGATCATCCCCACCTCAACAAACGCGGCGACCAGAAAATCGGCCGCAAGGCCGTCGCCGTCGCCGCCTTCGAGCAGGGGACCGGCAAGGTCCGCTACGGCGACACCGTCTGGCTCGCCCGCGCCGAGCAGGAGATCGCCGAAGGCGCCTCGGTGGTCATTTCGGGCGTGGAAGGCGCGACGCTGGTGGTGACGCCGGCGGCCTAGTTGGGACGCCAAATCTAACGATGCCGACTAACCGTGGGGCCAAAAGGGCGAGCTACGTGGCGGGGCGTCTCTCAATGCGCCTTAGATGCGGGCGGCGGTTTCAACAACTTCGTTTTCGTGGAAAATTGAGTCGTCTCATAGCGTCGACGCGTTATCGGCGGCGGCTCTGCGTTTCTTGTTTTAAGAGCGAGGCGACTATGAAGCTTGTAGCTCCAAGCGCCTGTCTTGCAGCGGCGCTCACCGTTTTCTGCGGTTGTGACGCATCAACGCAGGAGTTCGAGATTTCGAATTTCAGGTTCGGAAAAGTCTGTCCGTACGCAACGGATGTGGACGGCGCCAACGTTCGCGATGGGTGGGTTTGTTTTGAGACGGACACCATTCGCATAACCGGACAGGGGCGATGCACGTACGCGGGGCGAGAACTGCCGTGTACTTGGTATGGATTTGAATTCGACTACTCGGGCGTACCTGAAGGCGCAAAAGTTTCGTGCGTCGCCAAATCTGACACGCCTTCAAATTACGGCGACCCCGAAGCTGTTCGCTCAGAAGGTGTTAGTGAGCAGCGTTACGAGTTTGACCTGCCCGCGGGAGCGGGGCGATTTTTCAATCCTCAGTATTCTGTGTTCGAAGCGACGGCTGGAGCGACCATCGCCGAGAACACCGTGTGCTCAATAGATGATCATGAAGTTTTTCGCTTCAATTCAAGGCTCGTGTTTCCCAAGCAACCGGCCAACTGAGCAAGCTAGTAAGTATAAAACGGCCCCCACGGAAGGTCCGTGGAGCCGACGTCTTCGCCCGCTTGCGCCAGCAGGGTCGTCACCTGCCCGCGGTGGTGGGTCTGGTGGTTGAACATGTGGGTGACGAGGGCCGCGTTCGGGCGCGTGCGCGTTTCGCCGTCCATGCCGGAAGTCCACGTCGTCTCGCTGGCGAGCCAGTCATGGGTGACGGCGTCGGCGAAGACGAGGATGTCGTCGTCCATGGCGCGGCGCGCCGCCAGCAGCTCAGCGAAATCCGCATGGAGATGGCCGTCCTTGGACGAGATGTCGTATTCGCGCCCCGTGAACCGGCCGAGCCAGGCGCGGTCGCCGAAGAGGATATGGTCGAGCGTGCGGTGGATGGAGCCGAAAAACGCCCCGCGTTCGCGCGTGCGCTCGGCCTCGGAAAGCCGGGCCGCGGCCTCATAGACCTTGCGGTTCATCCAGCCATTGTAATTCGCCATCAGGCGGACGTGCTCGCGGTCGATCATTTGGGGCTCCTCAAGCGGCGGGCGGCAGGCCGAGGCGCGCGTGGATGTCGGCAGGCGTTGCGCCCTCGGCGCGCATGTCCGCCAGAGTGACCGAGGTGTCGCTTTTCGAGAAGCGCTTCCCGTCTGGCCGCAGAATGAGACGGTGGTGGCGATAAACCGGCGTCGGCAGCCCCAGCAATCGTTGCAGCAACCGGTGGAGATGCGTTGACGGGAAAACATCGGCGCCGCGCACCACGTCGGTGATCTTCTGGTCGGCGTCGTCCAGAACCGCGGCGAGGTGATAGCTGACGCCGGTATCCTTCCGCCCGATGATCGCGTCGCCGAGAAGGGCGATATCGGCGCGCACGAGGCCGCGTTCGCCCGCCGGGCCTTCGCCGGCTTCGTCGAAGGTCAGGGCGTCCGCTTCCGTTCCGAGCGCGGCGCGGCAGGCGGCGACGGAAAGCCGCCACGAGAACGCCTCGCCGCGCGCGAGACGCGCGGCTTCGTCTTCAGGCGACAGCGGCCCGCCGAAGAACACCGGTCCGTCCGGCCCGTCGAGCGCGCCGCGGCCCTCGGTTTCAATGGCGTTCAGCACGTCTTTTCGGCTGAGAAAGCAGCGATAGGCGAGGCCTCGGGCCGCCAGTTCGTCAATCGCGGCGCGATAGCGGTCCAGATGCTCGCTCTGGCGGCGAACGGGTCGCTCCCAGTCCAGCCCCAGCCAGGCGAGATCCTCGTAGATCGCCTCTTCATACGCCGGGCGGCAGCGCGTGAGGTCGGTGTCCTCGATGCGCAGAAGGAATCGCCCCGCGCGGGCCTGCGCCGCCTCATGGGCGAGAAGCGCGCTGTAGGCATGGCCGATATGGAGCCGCCCCGTCGGCGAAGGCGCGAAGCGGGTTGCAAAACGCGGCGCGCTCGGGTGGTGTCCGGCCTCCATCACGCCGGTCGCCATCGCCGCGCCGCCGCCGCACGTCAAGCGCGAAGGCGGGCGCGCCGTTCGGCGCCAAGCGTGCATGACGAAATTTTTCATTGCGCGACCGGCCCGCGTCCGCTGGAAAGGGCCGGGGTGCGAAGGTTGTCACCGGCGCGCGGCCGCGCCGCCGGATCGCTGAAGGAAGTGTCGTGTTGAACCGTTTCCGTCCCGCTGCGCCTGCGCGCGCCGCGCTCGTCTCCTCCCTCACCATCGCCGTCTCGCTCTCCGCCGCCCGCGCGCAGGAGGTGCTGGAGATATCTGACGAGCGGACCGACGAGACGTTTTCGACCTCGACGTCCGGCGACATCACGCTGCTCGCATCGGGCGTTCTTAATCTTGAGGACGTCGGTCTTGGCCCGGTAATCACGCTGAACACAGACAATCAGGTCCTCGTTGAAGGCGATATCAACGTCTTCGACGGGGACGACGCGGTTGCGATCGCGCTTACCGGAGCCGGCGGCGTGAACGCCGGGTTTGTGAACGAAGGCCTCATTTTCCTGAACGCGCCCGAGGACGAGGATACGTCCGACGACGAGACGCCGCCGCTGTTCAGCAATCGCAGCGGTGTAGCTATCGGCCAACTCGGCGAGACGTTCATTGGGGACGTCCGGTTTCGTCCCAATGGAACCATCGCGAGCACGGTCAATGTCGCCGGTGACGAATCTTATGCTCTGGTGTTGCGCGGCGATCTCGACGGCGACCTGACCCAGAGCGTGAGCGCATCCACGCGCATACTCGGCGATAACTCAGTGGGCGTTGCGTTGTTCGGCGAGGTCAGCGGCCTTGTCGAATACGCCGGCGTCATCGATGCAGACGGCGTCAATACAGCGGGACTGGTCGTCGACGGTGGGATTGACGGCGCGCTGGTCATTTCCGGCTCCGTCACCTCGACGGCTTATCAGACTACGGCCCGCCTGAATGAAAACGTCGCCGACGAAGAGCTGGCTGCTGAGAACGCAGCCGCAAATGCCGAACAGGCGGCTCGCCAAGGCGGATCGGCCATAGCGATACGCAGTTCCATCTCCGGCGGGTTTCTACTGAACGCGCCGAATGCGGATGATCTTAGCGATACGGACAATGTCGACGAGCGGTTTGAAATTGACCTCGTGGGCGGCGGCGAGGATCTGGATAACGACGGCGTCGGCGACGAGCCCGACGGCGTTGATGATCGGGCGGCCGATGATGTGCCGGCGGAGCAACGCGAGCTGACTCAGGCAGCGTCTGTGAGCGTCTTCGGCTCGGCGCCGGCGATTCACATTTCGCAGGGCGCGTACTCGACGGGCGTCAACGCTGCGGGCGACGGTGAGCTTGGCGTCGCCTCGGGCGATATTCTGCTTGAAGCGGTCGGCGAGGGCGATGACGCGTTCGGCGCCATATTCCGGGGAACAGTCACCGCGGCCGGCATTTTTGACGGTCGCTCGTCCACGGCGGTCGCCATCGAGGGAGCCGGCGGATTTCAGGTCGAGATTGAAAACGGCGCGCTATTCGCGAACACCGTGTCGTCGTCCGCTCGTGAGGCGGCGTCCACGGCGGTCAGAATCGGCGATGGCGCCATTCTGCCGCGAATTGAAAACAGCGCGACCGGCGCGATTCAAACCGTCGTGACGGCGTTCGAGCAGAACGCGCACGACGCGACGGCGTTGCTTCTGACGGCGGGGGCGTCGGTCGGCGAAGTCGAAAACAGCGGTAACATCATCGCGACGGGGCAGGGGTCCGGCGTCAGCGCTTTTGCATTTCGAGACCTGTCCGGGTCCGTCACATCTTTCGTCAATACCGGTCGGCTCGAAGTCAATCAGGTCGCATCCTTTGACGATGCAGACGGAAATGGTTCGATTTCCCAGGACGAGTTTTTCGACTTTATCGGAGTCGGCGTCGCAGCGGACTTTAGTGCGAATACGACAGGCGTCACGTTCGTCAATGAATTTCGTGACGACATTGCGGTCGGCAGCGCCAACTCAGCCGCGGCGGCGCGCGTGATCGGCGACGTGCTCTTCGGCTCCGGCGACGACACGTTCCTAATGGGGAACGGCATCCTGACCGGCGCGCGCGCTTTGCCGGGCGTGGTCGATTTCGGAGACGGCGACGATAGCTTTATATTCGATCCGCGAACGGACGGTGGCGAGTTCGAACCGATTGAACTGGGACAGGTCGTGGCTTCTCTCGACTTCGGAACCGGCGCCGATACCTTCACCATCCGCGGGGGGCGGTTCAACGGGGCCATCACATCGACGGATGGCGTTTCCATCGAAGCGACTGGTGGTCAGCTTCGACTGATCAATCTATCCGCGCTCGATGCTATCGGTCGCTCGGGTGATCTCGGCGAAGTGCGGGCTAACGACGTGCTGATCGGCTCGGAGGTCGATTATCGGTATCAGATCGACAACAGCCGTGACCTCGCCGACGGGCAGGCGGTGCGCGTTCTTGCAAGCGGTGTGGTCACGATTGAACAAGGTGCATCCGTAACGCCAATATTGGTCGGCGATCTGCCCGAACTGGCGACCGTCGAGGTATTCCGGTCGGACATCATGCTCGATTTTCAGGGCTCTGATCCGAACGATCTCATCATCGAGGGCGTGACGCCCTTCCTGTACGACATCACCTATTCGCTGGAGGACCTGAACGGACCAGCTGACGGGGTCACCGATACCCTGTTGGCCACGCTTCGGCGGAGAGAAGCGTCCGAGGTCGGCATATTTGAAGGGCAGTTTGACGCCTATGACGTGCTGATTGAGTCGATACAGCTGGATGACGAAATCAGAGACGCTGTCGGCGACATCACCATACAATCCGAGTTCGTGACATTCTTTAACCAGATCATTCCAGATCACTCGGACAGCGTGATAGCTTACCAGACCGCGATCGCCGAAGGTGCGAGGCGCGGCGTCGCCGGTCGCGCGTCCGCTGTGGAGCGCGACACGCAAGGCGCCTGGTCGTTTTGGGCGGATGAATTCACTTTCTTCCTTTCACAGGACGAAGAGCAGGAGCAGCAGGGGTATGCAGGCGGCGGCTTCGGCCTAGCGTTCGGCGCCGACAAGCCGCTCGGCCCCTTTGATGCGGTTGGGCTGCTGTTCGCCTACGCGTCGCCCAGCTATGACTTGAAGACCGCCGGCGGCACGCGCATGGCCTTCACCAGTTATGAGCTTGGCCCCTATGTCGCCTCGAAAATCGGATCGGTCGCTCTCGATCTGTCTGCAACCTATGGCCTGATTGACTACGACACCACGCGAACCATCGCGTTGGGAGATATCCGACGTTCTGCTGAAGCCGACGGCTCGGGAAGCTTCATCAGCGTCGGCGCGCGGGCGTCGTATGAAAAGGCGTACGGAAATTATTATGTGCGGCCCGAGGCGCAGTTCTCCTATGTTGATCTGACGCAGGATGCATTCTCTGAAGGCGGTTTCGATATCGGCGACGGCGTCGCGCTGCAGATAGGCGAGCGGGACTTTACGTCAGCGCGCGCGATCCTGGAGACGACGGTGGGTCGCCGCAAACCGAACCGTTACGGCTACATGGATCTCGAAGCGCGCCTCGGCGTTCGCAATGAATTCATCACCGACGCGCCAGAAGCGGTGGTGACGCCGCAGGGCTTTGATGAAAGCTTCACCCTCACCGGCGCGGAGCGATCCGATATCGCCGTACGCGGCGGGATCGGCGCCTCATTCGTCTCCGGCGTCTTCAGCCAGGTCGATCTGACCTATGATTCAGAATTCGCCGATCAGGAGATGCGGCACGAATTCCGGATCATCGGCCGCATCCGCTTCTGATCGCGGTCAGTTTTCCGTCAGCTTCGCCCGCAGCGTCCAGAGTTTCGCGGATCGCTCGGGCGAGTGCCACGCATAAGCCGCCGCGAGGTGGCCGGGCGCGGCTTCCGGCGTACCGATGACATAGGTCGAGCCGCCTTCGTTCGCATACGCCGGCCACGGAACGCTGTTCGGGCAGTCGGGTTCGCCGGTTTTCGCGAAACTCGTCCAGCACTTGTGCATCATCGTTTCGCTGGCGCGGTCGCCGGGCGTGAGCAGCGGAAGCGGCACGGGCGAGGCGTCGAGCGTCTTGAAGATATAGAGGATCTCCAGCCCGTGCGGCGCGCGCGAGAAGCGCAACCGCGCCGGCGTCGGGATGCGGTCGAAGTAGTAATGATAGGATGGCGCGCCATTCGCGGCGTCGGCGGCGATCGCCTCGGCGGGCGCGCCCATCACCGCGTCGCGATAGATGTTCCGCGCCAGTTTTTTCTCGTCGGTGACGCCATAGGCCTCTTTCGCCGAGGCGATTTCATCAGCGGTGAAGAGCGCGAGCACGTCCTTCGGCGCGAGGCCGAGAGAGTCCATCAGGCTGTCCTCGCCGGAATTCGAACCGATGATCAGCGGCACGTCGATCTCGCGACCGGCGGCGAACGCGTCCGCGGGGCTTTCGGTCATGAGTCGCCCGTCCACGAACGGTCCGACCCCGGCGTAAAAGAGCCCGCCTTTGAGCGCGGCCAAGGGCAGAGCGCGCAGATCGTCGACTGTCGCCGCGTCCGGGAGGCCCGCCGCAGCGGCCGCCTGCGCACCGACGCGTTCGCGCGCCTCGAGGGTAGGCGCAGGGTTCCATCCGCCGCCGGACTGGACGATCGCGGATCGGAAGAGGCCTTTCGCGCTGGGCGTCGAGAGAAGCGCGAGCGTGTTCGCGCCGCCCGCGGATTCGCCGAAAACGGTGACCTTCGCCGGGTCGCCGCCGAATGCTGCGATGTTCGTCCGCACCCATTCGAGCGCCGCGATCTGGTCCATGAGGCCGTAGTTGCCGAGCGGCGCGTCGTCAGCGGCCTCTGCGGTCAGAAGCGGGTGGGCGTAAAATCCGAGCGGGCCGAGGCGGTAGTTGATCGAGACGAGAACAACGCCGGACTTCGCAAACGCCTGACCGTCATAGAGCGGCAGCGAGGAAGCGCCCTGAACATTGCCGCCGCCATGGATCCAGACCATCACCGGCGCGCTCTTGGCTTTGCGCGGCGCCCAAATGTTGAGGTTGAGGCAGTCTTCCGAAGCGGGCGCCGTCGAGCCGCCGAGGCTGCGCAGGACTTCCGGCGAGACGGGCGCCTGTGGGCAGACATCGCCGAATTCGGTCGCGTCGCGCGATCCGTTCCAGTTCGTCGGCGCTGTCGGCGCGCTCCAGCGTGCGGCGGTCGCGTAGGGCACGCCTTTGAAAACGACATAGCGCCCGTAGTTCTGGCCCTTCACCGCGCCGCTTGCGGTCGTCGCCGTGACTTCGCCCTGAACCGTGTCCGGCACGGCGGGCCGCGCCATGAGCAAAAGCGCGCCGCAGACCGAAATGACAATGAAGCCGATGATGAATATCGCGCGCATGAGCCGTCTCCCCGTGTTCGAGCGGGAGGCTAGCGCTTTCTTGGCGCGTGTCGAAGCGCCCGCGTCAGTTCGCTTCGGCTCAGCCCGCGCCGCCCACCGTCAGTCCGGCGATCTTGATGGTCGGCTGGCCGACGCCGACGGGGACGCCCTGACCGGCCTTGCCGCAGACCCCGACGCCGGGGTCGAGCGCGAAGTCGTTGCCGATCATGGAGATCTTGGTGAGGACGGTCGGCCCGTCGCCGACGAGGGCGACGTTCTTCAGGGGAGCGCCGACCTTGCCGTTCTTCACACGGTAGGCCTCGGTGCAGTTGAAGACGAATTTGCCGGAGGTGATGTCCACCTGACCGCCCGAGAAATTGACGGCGTAGATGCCGTCTTTCACGGAGCGGAGGATTTCTTCCGGATCCTTGTCGCCGCCGAGCATGAAGGTGTTGGTCATGCGCGGCATGGGCATGCAGGCGTGGCTTTCGCGACGGCCGTTGCCTGTGGGCGTGACACCCATGAGGCGCGCGTTCATGCGGTCCTGCATGAAGCCTTTGAGGATGCCGTCCTCGATGAGCACCGTGCGCTCGGTCGGCGTGCCTTCATCGTCGACCGTCAGCGAGCCGCGGCGACCGGGGAGCGTGCCGTCATCGACGACGGTGACGCCCGGCGCGGCGACGCGCTGGCCCATCATCCCGGCGAAAGCGGAGGTTTTCTTGCGATTGAAGTCGCCTTCCAGACCGTGGCCGACAGCTTCATGGAGGAGAACGCCCGTCCAGCCCGGGCCGAGGACGACTTCCATTTCGCCCGCCGGGGCGGGTTCCGCTTCAAGGTTCACGAGCGCCTGACGCAGCGCCTCGTCCACCTGAGGCCGCCACTGCGCCGGATCGACGAAACGGGCGTAGCTCTCCCGCCCGCCGACACCCATGGAGCCGGATTCCTGTCGGTCGCCATCGCCGGCCGTGACCGAGACATTCAGCCGGACGAGGGGGCGGACATCGCGGACGATCTCGCCGCCTGCGCGCATGATCTCGACGACGCAGTATTCGCCGGTGAGCGAGGCGGAGACCTGCCGCACGCGGTCGTCCTTGTCGCGGGCGTAGGCGTCGATTTCCTGGAGCAGCTTCGTTTTCGCCTCGAAGCCCATGGCGGCGAGGGGATCGTCATCGCCATAAAGGGAGACGTTGGTGCGCGCCGGGCCTGCGGCCATGGCGCCCGCATGGCCCTGTTTGGCGGTGGAGACGGCGTCGGCGGCGCGCTTCAGGGCGTCCTCGGTCAACTCGGAAGAATGAGCGAAGCCCGTGCGCTCTTCGGAAACGACGCGCATGCCGAAGCCCTGGCTCGCGTCATAGCTCGCGTTCTTCAGGCGGCCGTCATCGAAGACGAAGCTCTCCGAGCGCGCGTATTCCAGATAAAGCTCGCCGTCGTCTGCGCCCTGAAGCGCGTCGTCGAGCACCTTCTGGGCGCGGGATTGGTCGAGATCGGTGCGGGAGAAAAAGATGCTGTCGCTCATGCCTGACAGGTAAACGCGCCCGCGTTTCTCCGCAATGAACGGACGCGCGATGACAGCCGCTGAGCTCCTCAGCTCACGCGGGCGAGGGCGGCTTTGGCGGTCTCCCAGGTATCGTCGATCTCAACGGCGTCGGTGAAGTCGCGCTTGGCGAGGTCGAACGCGCCGAGCGCCTCGTAGGCGAGCCCGCGATTGTAATAATTCTCCTTGGATTTCAGCAGCTTGAGCGCCTCGGAGAAATCCGTCGCCGCAGCGACATGCTCCTGTCGGAGATAGTAGATGCGCCCGCGATTGCCGTATGCGGCCGCGCGGTTGCGCTTGCCCGTCGCGCCGACAGCTTTCTGCACGATCGCCCGCCCGCAAACCGAAAGCGCGGCGTCGCTCGTATCGCCGTCACGGGCGGCCTCGAAGCAGGCGCGCGCGTCGGTTGAGACGGTCTGCGCCGCGGCGGCGCCTGCGACATGAGGCGCGGCGACGAGGAGGCTGAACAGAAGCGCCTTGGAAACCATGGGCTTTCTCCAGAAATCCGCGATCTGCGATGCGACCTTTTTTCTGTCTGATTCGTGGTGACGGCGGCGATCGGTCCCGCCTATAACGCCGCCAGTTTGCAAACGCGCGACAGGCGCGCGCGCCGCTTATCGAGCGCCCGCCCGGAGATGTTCATGACGCTTTCGGCCCTTACGACCCTCATGGCCACGCCCGTCAATGGCGGGATTTCCATGCTTCCCGCCGCGACGGAAGTCGCCGAGCAGGTGCACTTTTTCCATAACTGGGTGTTGATGCCGATCATGGTCGGCATCTCTCTCTTCGTGCTGGGCCTGCTTGTTTACGTCGTCTTCCGCTTCAATGCGAAGGCGAACCCGACGCCGCAGAAATTCAGCCACAACACGCTGGTCGAGGTCATCTGGACCGGCGGTCCGATCCTCATCCTCCTGTTCATCGCGCTCTTCTCGTTCGATCTTCTGTTCAAGGAAGACGTGGTTCCTGAAGCCGACATGACCATCAAGGTCTCCGGCTATCAGTGGGGCTGGACCTATTCCTACCCGGACCACGGCGACTTCGAATTCGTCTCGAACATGCTGCCCGAGGATCAGGTCGTCGCCATGCACGGCGACACGTCGAAATACCGGTTCGAAGTCGACAACCGCGTTGTCGTGCCGGCTGGCGCGACCGTCCGCGTCATCACCACCTCGAACGACGTCATTCACTCCTGGGCCGTGCCGCAGTTCGCGCTGAAGCTGGACGCGGTGCCGGGGCGACTCAACGAGACCTGGTTCAAGGCCGATACGCCGGAGGTCTATTACGGACAGTGTTCGGAGATCTGCGGCATCAAGCACGCCTTCATGCCGATCGCCGTCGAAGTGGTCGAGCCCGCCGCCTTCGAGGCGTGGGTGGACGAGCAACGCGCGCTCGCCGGCCTCGCGCCGATGTACGCTGAAGAAAATCGTTACGCGGACGCGGCCGACGCCGCGGCCGCGCGCTGAGAGTTTTAGGAGAGACGAGAATGGCTGACGCGCAAGTCTCCACCATGGACGCATCCCACGCTCACGACGCCCATGACGAACACGTCCCGTCCTTCTGGGTTCGGTGGTTCTTCTCCACCAACCACAAGGACATTGGCACCCTGTATCTCCTGTTCGCCATCGCGGCGGGCGTCTTCGGCGGCGCGCTTTCGGGCCTGATGCGCTGGGAGCTCGCGGAGCCGGGCGTCACGGTGCTCACCATGTTCACCGGCGGCGATCTCGATCAGGCGGCCAACTTCTACAACGTACTGACGACCTATCACGGCCTCATCATGATCTTCTTCATGGTCATGCCGGCGATGATCGGCGGTTTCGGCAACTGGTTCGTGCCCATCATGATCGGCGCGCCGGACATGGCGTTCCCGCGCATGAACAACATCTCGTTCTGGCTCTATGTCGCCTCCGGCATGCTGGCGACGCTCTCGCTGTTCGTCGCAGGGTATAAAGAAGGCTTCCTCGGCTTTGGCGGGGGCTGGGTGCTCTATCCGCCGCTGTCGACGTCAAGCAATCCGGGCCCGGCGATGGATCTTCTCATCCTGTCGCTGCACCTCGCGGGCGCTTCGTCGATCCTCGGCGCGATCAACTTCATCACGACGATCTTCAACATGCGCGCCCCGGGCATGACGCTGCACAAGATGCCGCTCTTCGCCTGGTCGGTGCTGGTGACGGCGTTCCTGCTCGTCCTCTCGCTGCCGGTGCTCGCGGGCGCGATCACCATGCTGCTGACGGACCGCAATTTCGGGACCGCGTTCTTCGATCCGGCGAACGGCGGCGACCCGATCCTCTTCCAGCACCTTTTCTGGTTCTTCGGTCACCCGGAGGTCTACATCCTCATTCTTCCGGGCTTCGGGATCATCTCGCATATCGTCTCGACGTTCTCGAAGAAGCCGATCTTCGGCTATCTCGGCATGGCCTACGCCATGGTCGCCATCGGCTTCGTCGGCTTCATCGTCTGGGCCCACCACATGTATACGGTCGGTCTGTCGGTGAACATGAAGGCGTACTTCGTCGCCGCGACGATGGTCATCGCCGTGCCGACGGGCATCAAGATCTTCTCGTGGATCGCGACCATGTGGGGCGGCTCCATCGAGTTCAAAACGCCGATGCTCTGGGCTGTCGGCTTCATCTTCCTCTTCACTGTCGGCGGCGTCACGGGCGTCCTTCTCGCGAACGCCGGCATCGACCACTACATGCACGACACGTACTATGTGGTCGCGCACTTCCACTATGTGCTGTCGCTGGGCGCCGTCTTCGCGATCTTCGCAGGCTGGTACTACTGGTTCGGCAAAATGTTCGGCGTCGAGTACAATGAGCTGTACGGAAAGATTCACTTCTGGCTGATGTTCCTCGGCGTGAACGTCATCTTCTTCCCGCAGCACTTCCTCGGCCTGCAGGGCATGCCGCGCCGCTATATCGACTATCCGGAGGCGTTCGCTCAATGGCACTACGTCTCGTCGATCGGCTACGCGATCACCCTCGGCGCCATGGTCTGGTTCCTGTTCGTCATGTTCGACGCCTTCTTCATCTCGAAGAAAAAAGCCGCGGCGAACCCGTGGGGCGAGGGCGCGACGACGCTGGAGTGGACGCTGCCCTCGCCGCCGCCGTTCCACCAGTTTAACGAACTGCCGCGCATCAAATAAGAGCTCGGCTCTGAACGGATGAAAGCCCCCGCCTCGGCGGGGGCTTTTTCGTTGCGCATGATGGCGGCCCGTCGATGGACCCTCGCGCGGAGGGTTAAAGAAGTGTTACCATCGTTCGGTATCGGTCACGGGCGTTTGGAAACGGAGGGGCGGCATGGAAATGCTTTTCGGGATGGTCAGTGACATCGCTGGCGCGACGGGGTTCTATTTCACCAGCGGCGACTGGGTCAGCGTTGCGGCGCTCGTCGCCGTCGGCCTCCTGGGTGCGGTGCTCACCAAGGACCTCGGCGGCGCCTTCGCCTCGGCGGTGTGGGCGATGCCGCTCTTCGGCATCGTCACCTACGTGCGTGACGCGCTCACCACCTCCGCAGCGGACACCTATGGCCGCTCGCCCTGGCTTGAAGCGCTGGACGACGGCTGGATCAGCGTGACGCGCATGAGCGGTCTGGAGCTGATCGGCCTTTATTTCGCGCTCGTTCTGGTCATTCTCATCCTCTATCTCCTGAAAAACGCCGTCGGCCGCGGCTGATCGCGCGTATCGCGGCGCGTTTCGACGGCGCCGCGACGTCGCACACTGGACGTCATGGCCGCGCTCGGCCTATGTCCCGCGCCATGAGCGACACGATTGTTGACAGCGCCGAGGCCCGGCCGCTCGCCGGGCCGCGCGATTATTTCGATCTTCTGAAACCCCGCGTCATGTCGCTGGTGGTGTTCACCGCGCTTGTCGGCCTCGTCGCCGCGCCGGAGCGTCCGGGGCTGGCGCTCTCCATCGTCGCGATCCTCGCGATCGCGGTCGGCGCAGGCGCCTCCGGCGCGCTCAACATGTGGTTCGACGCCGATATCGACCGGGTGATGAAGCGCACCGCCGGGCGCCCGGTCCCCCGTGGCCTCGTACGGGGCGATGAAGCGGCGGCGTTCGGGATCGTTCTTTCAGCGCTCTCGGTGACGGTTCTCTGGCTTGCGACCAACGCGCTCGCGGCTGCGCTGCTCGCCTTCACCATCTTCTTCTACGCCGTCGTCTATACGATGTGGCTGAAGCGCTCGACCTCGCAGAACATCGTCATCGGCGGAGCGGCGGGGGCGCTGCCGCCGGTCGTCGCCTGGGCGGCGGCGACGGGAACGGCGCCGTTCGAGGCGTGGCTCCTTTTCGCGATCATCTTTTTCTGGACGCCGCCGCACTTCTGGGCGCTCTCGCTCTGCGTGGAGACCGACTATGAAGCGGCGGGCGTGCCCATGCTGCCAAACGTCGCCGGCCGCGACGCGACCCGCCGGCAGATATTCGCTTATTCGCTGCTGCTGGCGCCGCTCGGCGTCGCCCCGGCGTTCACCTCGCTCGCCGGTCCTGTCTACGGCGTCGCCGCGGGCGTCGCGGGGGCGGGCATCCTCTGGCTCGCCTGGCGCGTGCTGACAGTGCCCGGCGAAGACGGCGCGGCGAAAGGACCCGCGGGGCTCCTCTTCAAGTGGTCGATCGCCTATCTCTTCTTCCTCTTCGCCGCGCTTCTCGTGGAAGCGGGGTTGCGCATTTATGGCTGAGGACATGACGGAAACCGCGATCTCGGAAGCCGACGAAAAACGCGCCAAGAACCGGCGCAATCTCGCGATCGGCCTCGGCCTCGCGGCGACGGTCGCGCTCATCTACGCCGTCACCATGATGCGCCTCGCCGCCTCTATCGCCGGCAACTGATCTCATGAACCGGAACACCCGCACCGCCGTTCTCGTCTCCGCCGTCGTCGCGGGGATGGTCGCCATGAGCTTCGCGGCGGTCCCGCTCTATCGCGTCTTCTGTCAGGTGACGGGCTTCGGCGGCACCACCCAGCGGGCGGAGGGCGCCTCGGCGCGCATACTCAATCGCACGGTGACGGTCCGCTTCGACGCCTCCACCCACCGCGATCTCCCGTGGCGCTTCAAGCCGGAGCAGGTCTCCCAGACGCTGAAAGTGGGCGAGACGGGCCTCGCCTTCTATGAGGCGACGAACCTTTCTGACGAGCCCATCGTCGGCACGGCGACGTTCAACGTGACGCCGGCCAAGGCGGGGCTCTTCTTCCGCAAGATCGAGTGCTTTTGCTTCACCGAGCAGGTGCTGGAGCCGGGCGAGACGATGCTCATGCCGGTCTCCTATTTCGTCGATCCTGAGATCGACGAGGAGCGGAACCTGCGCGATGTGAAGGAGATCACGCTCTCCTACACCTTCTTCCGCTCCGACGCGGAGCCCGATCAGGTCGCGGCGCTCGGCGATTAATCAAACTGAACCTGCGGCGCTGCGACGCTTGGCCCAGCGGGCGCTGCAGGCTAAACACCCGCGGAACTGAACTGATTTTCCGGGAGAGACCGCCCATGGCCGCCGGCGCCGTCAAGCACGACTACCACCTCGTCAACCCGAGCCCGTGGCCGCTGGTCGGCTCGGCCGCCGCCTTCATCATGATGCTTGGCGCGGTGATCTGGATGCGGAGCGACAATGGCGGCCTCGCCATCGGCGGCGCGACGCTTTCCGGCCCGTGGGTCTTCCTCATCGGTTTCGCGGCGATCCTCTACACCATGTTCGGCTGGTGGAAGGACATCGTCGGCGAGAGCCTCAACGGCGAGAACACGACGCCGGTCGTTCGCATCGGCTTCCGCTACGGCATGGTGCTCTTCATCGCCTCGGAGGTGATGTTCTTCGTCGCTTGGTTCTGGGCCTTCTTTAACGCGTCGCTGTTCGTCGGCGCGGGCGAGGCGGTGACGCTCGTGGACGGCAGCCAGATGCTGAATTCGGACGGTCTGCCGGCCTTCCTCGGCGACGACGCGCGCGTCCACACGACGGGTGGCGTCTGGCCGCCGCAGGGCGTCGAGCCGCTGTCGCCCTGGCACCTGCCGCTCATCAACACGCTGATCCTCTTGCTCTCGGGCACGACCGTCACCTGGGCGCACCACGCGGTGCAGACCGGCGACAAGGAAGGCCTTATTCAGGGCCTCGCCATCACGGTCGGCCTCGGCGCGTTCTTCTCGTTCCTGCAGGGCGTCGAGTACTATGAGGCCGTCCACCTCGGCCTATTCTCGTTCTCGGGCGATGTTTACGGCGCAACCTTCTTCATGGCGACGGGTTTCCACGGTTTCCACGTGCTCGTCGGCACCATCTTCCTCGCCGTCTGCCTCATCCGCGCCGCGAACGATCAGTTCACGCCGGAGCGCCATTTCGGCTTCGAAGCGGCGGCCTGGTACTGGCACTTCGTCGACGTGGTGTGGCTCGTCCTCTTCGCCTGCATCTACGTCTGGGGAAACCAGCTGGCGTAAGCTGGCGGGTTCCATGAGCTACTACCCGCCGCAGAGCCCTTATCAGACTGGCATGGCGGGCAAGTGCCCGCGTTGCGGCGAGGGCGCGCTCTTCAAGGGCTTCCTCGGCATGCAGGCGGAGTGCCCGCGCTGCGGTCTCGACTACGCCAAGGCGGACGCGGGCGACGGCCCCGCCGTGTTCGTCATCTTCATCGTCGGCTTCCTCGGCGTCGTCGCGGCGCTCGTCCTGCGCTATTCACTGAACGCGCCCATCGCCGTCGCGTTCGCGGGTTCGTCGATCTTCTCCATCGGCCTCATCCTCGGAATGCTCCGCCCCATGAAGGGCGTCCTCATCGGCCTCCAATACCGCGAGAAGGCGGCCGAGGGCGCGCTCGACGGCGGCAAAGACGACTGGACGGCGTGAGCCTTTCCTCCCGCCTCGCCGCGGGCGTCGCCGCCCACCGCACGCTGACGGCCCTCGCGGCCTTGAGCGTCGTCATCCTCTGCACGCTCGGCACGTGGCAGCTGCAACGCCTCGACTGGAAGCGCGGGCTCATCGCCGCTGTGGAGGCGCGCGTCGAGCGCGACCCCGTTCCGTTTACGGAGGTTCTGGAGCGCTGGCGCGCAGGCGAAGACGTGGAGTACACGCCCGTCCGGCTCGCGGGGCGGTTCCGGCACGCCAGCGAGGCCCACGTCTTCGGCACGCTGGACGGGAAGGCGGGCTACTACATCTTCACGCCGCTGGAGACCGTCGTCGGAGCTTGCAGCAATCTTCGTCCTGAGGAGCCCGCACGGCGGGCGTCACGAAGGACGGCCGCGAGCGCCGAGCCTGAGGCCGTCCTTCGTGACGCCGCCGTTCCGGTGGCTCCTCAGGACGAAGATCGATGCGTCTACGTGAACCGCGGCTTCGTTCCCTTGGAGAACAAGGACCCCGAAACCCGCGCCGACGGCCTCATCGCGGGCTCGGTCGCCATCGACGGCCTCTTCCGCGGCCCGCAGGCGCCCTCCGGCGTCGCCGCATGGGTCGCGCCGGTCGACAATCCGCAAGCGAACGAATGGTACTCCCGCGACCCGGCGCGCTTCGCCTTGGCTTCCGGCCTCGCCGCCGCGCCGGCGATGGTCGACAGCTCCGGCCGCGAGGCGCCGGGCGTCCTTCCCAAAGGCGGAACCACGAAAATCGAGTTCCGCAACAACCACCTGCAATACGCCTTCACCTGGTTCGGGCTCGCGGCGACGCTGGTGGGTGTGTGGGGGGCGTTCGTGCTGCGCGGCGCTCCTCAGAGTCATCCCGCGGCTTGACCGCGGGACCCATCACGGACGTTCTCAAGTAGTCTTGAACGTATAGCAGCGCGTCGAGCACTGACGTATTCAAATCCATCGTGCACGGCTGATCGCTTCAGAGTTGGGTCCCGCGGTCAAGCCGCGGGATGACTCGAAAAGAGATTAGCAACCGTCCGCTCATCCCCGCGTAGGCGGGGATCTAGGGCCGCAGGCGCGGAACAAGTGATTGTGTGCGGTCCGCCTGAGATTCCCGCCTGCGCGGGGATGAGCGGTAAAAAGATCACCGCTCCGTCAGCTTGAACTCGATCCGGCGGTTCTGGCTCAAGGCCGACGCGCCGAGCCCCTGAACCAGCGGCTGGTTTTCGCCGAAGCCGGCGGCCATGAGGCGGTTCGCGGGGACGCCGCGGCTTTCGAGATAGCGCACGACCGAGACGGCGCGGGCGGTCGAGAGGTGCCAGTTGGAGCGGAACTTCTGGCGGCAGCTCGCTGAAAGCGGCAGCTGGTCGGCATGGCCGTCGACGCGCAGCACCCAGGCGATCTCTGACGGGATGTCCGACTGGATTTCCAAGAGCGCGGAGGCGAGTTCGTTCAGCTGCGGCTTGCCCGCCTCGGCGATGGCGTCGTCGCAGGAGCCGAAGAGGACGTCCGACTGGAAGATGAAGCGGTCGCCCTGAACGCGGATGTCGGAGCGTTCGCCGATCGCCTCGCGCACCGCCTCGAAGAAGCGCGAGCGCACCTCCTGCAGCTCCTGCACCTTGCGGGCGAGGGCCTGATTGAGGCGCGTGGAGAGGTTCTCGATCTGCGCCTGCTGCTCTTTATCCTTCGCCTCCGCGGCGTCGAGCGCCTCCTGCAGGGAGCGGATCTGGTCGCGCAGCGCCGCGAGCTGGGCGTTGAGGGTCGCGATTTCGGATTTCTGATCCTCCGTCAGCGCCTTTTCTTTCTCCAGCTCTTCAGCGGAGGCGGCGATGGCGGAGCCCAGCGTCGCGATCTCCGCGTCTTTCGCCTCGATCTCCCCGCGCAGGCCGCGGATCGTTTCGTCGCGCTCCTCGAGGGTCGATTCAAGGAGCGTGATCCGGGAGCGAAGCTGCGTGTTCTGCGATTGCGCGAGGGAGAGCTGCGCGGCGAGGGCGGACAATTCGTCCGACAGGCTCGCGATCTCGTCTTCCTTCGAGGCGAGCTCCTGACCGAGATAGAACTGCGCGACCACGAAGATCGACAGGACGAACATCATGACGAGGAGCAGCGTCGACAGCCCGTCGACGAAGCCCGGCCAGATATTCGCCTCTGTGCGGCGTCCGCGACGCGCCATGGCCCTGTCCCCCGCTCGCCCTAGCGGCCTTCGCCGATCCGCACGAGGGTGCGGTTGAGGGCGCGGATCTCTTCGGTGAGTTCGGAGGCGAGCTTCTGCGAACTTGCGTCCTGCGCCTCATGCAGGCGCGCGAGGCCGACTTCGATCGCCTGCAGCGGCTGCAAGAGGGCGTCGTCGCCCATCTGCGCCGCGCCGCGGCGCGTGCCGCCGCCCGCCAGCTTCGCCATCTGTTTCTGTTGCGCTTCGAGATTGGCGTTGAGCGCGGCGATCTGCGCGGCGAGGGCGCCGAAATCGCCGGCGATCTCGCCCTCGAAGCGCGGGCCGTCTTCGCCGGCATAGCTCGCGCTCGCGCCGGCGGAGGCCGCGCCCGTGGCGGTGAGGCCGGAGAGCCAGTCTTCCAGGTCGGAATAAAAGCGGTTCTGCGCTTCGCCCGCCTGCAGATCGAGGAAGGAGACGATGAGCGATCCGCCGAGGCCGAAGAGCGAGGACGAGAACGCCGTGCCCATGCCCGAAAGCGGTTCGCGGAGATTGGTGATGAGCTGCGTCACCGCGTCCTCCGCCGAGCCGCCGGTGTCGGCGAGGCCGGAGATGGTGTCGGCGACGGCGTTCACGGTCTGGAGGAGGCCCCAGAACGTGCCGAGGAGGCCGAGAAAGACGAGGAGGTCGCGGATATAACGGCCCGTATCGCGGCCTTCATCCATCCGCGTGCCAATGGAATCGAGGATCGCGCGGGTGGAGGCCGGGGCGAGGCGGGCGCCGCCCTGCCGGTCGGCTTCCAGAAGCAGCTGCGCCATGGCGCGGATGATCGACGGCGGTCGCGGCAGGCGTGTGCGGCCGGGATCGACGCTCTCGCGGAAGGCGTCCACCCAGCGCACGGCGGGGGCGATGATGCCCGCCTGACGCAGGTTGAAGATCACCCCGAAGAACAGGACCGCGATGATCAGCCCGTTCAGCGGCGGGTTCGCCATGAACGAGGAGATGAGAAGATCGTTCGCGCTTGGTCCGTAGGGGGATAAATACCACGCGCCCGTTCCGACCAAGGTCATGAACAGAAGCATGTTCAGAATTTTATCGCCCGGTTTCCGGAACCGCGCGGATCGCTCAAGCGATTGCGCCATGTCGCTCGCACCCCTCGAAGCCTTCGGCGCCCGTCTCGGCGCCCCTCGGCGTTCACCCTAACCCCAATTCTTCCCGTCTGAAATCACGCGGACGCGGCGTTTTCGTGACACCCGGCGGGAAAGTCATAAGGGCGCCGATGAGCATAAGGCGCAAAAGGTGCGCAAAAACTTCTTGCAAAGGCGCACAACATGCGCATATTGGGGTCATAGGCGCAATTTATGCGCCTTTCCGCCAGTGCGGAATCTACAATGCTGGATATGTTGAAAGGATCACTTGAATGATCGGAAAAATGGTGACGGCGGCCGCAGCCGCCTTTGTGTTCTCCCTCGCGCCCGTCTCGGCGGAGGGCCCCAAGGAAAAACGCGAGGCGTACGCCGACAGCGCGCGCGAGTTCGTGGAAAGCAGGCTGGAGACGACGACGGGCTGCCGCATCGTCGTGAAAGGCGACGTTTATGACGTCGTCGCCGTCGGTCGCGACGGTCGCTCCGCCGACGCTGAAGCGCTCACCGTTCGGGTCACGGCCCGCACGAATGGCGGCCGCATCTCGTTCTACGACACGGTCGTCTTCATCGAGGGCGAACCGGTCGCGCTCGAAGGCGATCTCCTGCGCATCGTCGAAGCCTGATTAAAGGTTAAGACCCGTCGGCGGCCCGGATGCTCAGGCGTTCGGGCCGTCGGCGTCTTTGACGTTCCCGACCGAGTTCAGCACCTCGCCGATGCGTTTGTGCAGCTCGGCGTTCGTGGCGAGGACGGATTTTCCGTCGTGGGGGCGCACGCCGCCTTCGATTTCGGAGACGAGGCCGCCCGCTTCGCGGACGATCACGATCCCGGCGCAGACGTCCCACGGGTTGAGGTTCCGCTCCCAGTAGCCGTCATATCGGCCCGCCGCGACCCAGGCGAGGTCGAGCGCCGCCGAACCGAACCGGCGCACGCCCGCAGTGCGCAGCAGGATTTCATTCGTCTCCCGCAGGGCCCGGCCCTGACCGGTGCGGCCCATGAAGGGCAGGCCTGTTGCGATGAGGGTTTCCGACAGCTCGCGCCGCCCGGAGACGCGCAGTCGCTTGTCGTTCAACCACGCGCCTTCGCCTTTTTCGGCCATGAACATCTCATCCGTCGCCGGATTGTAGATGACCCCGGCATAGGGCTGGCGGTCGCGCTCCAGGCCGATGGAGATCGCGAAGTGCGGGATGCCGTGGAGAAAGTTCGTCGTCCCGTCGAGCGGGTCGACCACCCAGCGGTTGGAGTTGTCGGCGCCTTCGATCTCGCCGCGCTCCTCCATCAGGAACCCGTATTTCGGGCGCACGCGGGAAAGCTCTTCATAGAGCTCCTGCTCGGCGCGGTGATCGGCCATGGAGACGAAATCCGCCGGCGATTTGCGCGAGACCTGCAGCTGCTCCAGCTCGCCGAAATCGCGGCGGAGGACGCGCGCGGCCTTGCGCGCGGCGCCGATCATGACGGTGAGAAGGGGAGAATGAGACATGGTGGGGCGGGCCGTTTTCAAATAGCCCGCCCGTCTAGCCTTCGCAGCCCGCAAGGGCAATGGCGGCGGCGATCAGCGCGTGACGGCGATGGCGCCCGGGAAGACCATGTGATCCTCAGGATTGACGCGCTCTCCGTCGATGAAGAGTTCGAGGTGCAGGTGCGGACCGGTCGAGCGCCCGGTGCTGCCGACGCGGGCGATCAGCTCGCCCGCTTTCACGCGCCCGCTTTCCTGCTGAAAGGAGCTGAGCTGGGCGTAGCGGGAGACGACGCCGTTTCCGTGATCGACTTCGAGCATGTTCCCGTAACCGTCGGCGCTGACCATGACGCGGACGATCTCGCCATCAGCGGGCGCATAGATCGGCGTGCCGTCCGGCGCGGCGATGTCGATGCCGAAATGCACGGACTGACGATCGGTGAACGGGTCTTTCCGCGGACCGAAGCGGCTGGTGATGCGGCCCGTCTCGATCGGCATATGCGTGAAGCGCGGCGCGTCGCGGGAGGTCGTCGCAGCGTAGCCGAACTGCGCGGCGGCGACGGGCGCGGCGAGGAGGGCGAGCCCCGCGATGAGCGCCCGTCGGCGCGTCTTGCCCGTTCGGCCGCCCGCGGCCATGATCTCGGTTATTCTCATTCTGGTGTCTCCAATGCTCCGGGGTGAGAAGACCGCCGGGGCGCATGGCGGTGCGTCCCCGGCGGTATGCGACAGGGCGGCGAGGAGCGTTTTCGCGTAGACCTTGCGCATTTCGGGCGCCCCGCCGGCGACGCGCCGGTCGGCGTCGATCTCGGCGGCGAGGCGGCAGCGGGCTGTCTGCATCCGGACGAACGGGTTCATCCAGAACAGGACATCGATGAGGGCGAGCGCCTCGAACCAGGCGGGATCGCCGCGGTCGATATGGGCCTGCTCGTGGGCGACGATGAGGCCGAGCGCCTCGGCGTCGAGCGCATCGAGAAACGCCGTCGGCAGAACGATGCAATTGCGCGCGGCGAAGGGCGGCAGGTCGTCGTCCCCCACGCGGACCTGTGGACCGAGCGTCGCGGCGGCGTCGTTCGCGGATGCGATGGCCCGCGCGATCCGGCGCCGGGCGATGAGCAGGCGCCCGCCGAAGCCGACGACGCCTGCGCCATAGGCGCCGAGCAGCGCCAGCGCGGCGGCGCGGACCATGTCCGGACCGCCGGTGGCTGCGACGTCGCCGACAATGCGCGGCGCCCCGATCGTTTCTTCCATGAGCGGCAGGAGGGGCGGGAGCGGCGAAAGCGCCTCGGGAGCCGCAGCCGCGACGAGGAGCGCCGCAAGGCCAAGCGCGATAGGGGCCAGCATGACGATGAGGGTGAATTTCTCCGCATCGTCGGAGACGGAAGGCGCGCCGCGCATATGGTCGTCGATGCGCGCGAGCGCCCAGACGACCGCGCTCCACGCCAGCGGAATGAGCCCGAGGACGATCAGCAGGTCCGTCATGACCGGTCCTCCGCATCCAGCGTCTCGAGGAGGTCTTCGAGCTCCTTGATTTCGTCCGGAGCCAGAAGCTTCGAGCCGGTGAAGGCGGCGGCGGGGAGGGGCGCATCCGCCTCCAGAACATTGCGGGCGAAATCGCGGATGAGCCCCGCCATGGTCGCAAGCTTGGTCTCCATCGCGGAGAACGTTTTGACGCCGTGGACAGGCTCGACGCCGACGAGGCCCTTCTCGACCATGCGGTCGAGGGTTTTGCGGGTCGTCGAAAAGCTCCAGCCGGTCTCCGCCTCAACCGCCTCATGCAGTTCGCGGGCGGAGAGGCGCGGCGCGCGCCAGAGCTGGCGCAGGAGTTTCAGTTCGGAATCAGACGGTCTCGGCATGCTGGGCCCTTAAGCGACGCGACACAAGACGCGATCATGCGACAAATGTCGCATTGCTTTCGGGAGGCGTCAACAGCCCTTTTCGAAAAGCCGTGTCGACGGGGCGTCGACCTACGCCTCCGCTTCCTCCCGCCGCATCTCCAGCTCCAGCCACGCTTCTTCTTTTTCCGCCTTCAGCGCTTCGCGCTCGCCGAGGAGGCGGGTCGCTTTTTCAAAGCGCGCCGGGTCGCGGGCGTAGAGGTCCGGGTCGGCGAGGATGTCGGTGAGCTTGGCGATGTCGGCTTCGAGCTTTTCGATCTCGACAGGGAGCGTTTCGAGGGCGCGCTGGTCGTTGAAGGAGAGCTTCGCCGCGCGTTCTTTCGGTTTCTCGACCGGGGCGGCCGTGGGCTTTTTATCCGGCTTCGGCGCCGGGCTTTTCAGGGCGCCGGCGCGCTCGATCAGCATGTCGGAATAGCCGCCGACATATTCGCGCCAGCGCCCGGCGCCTTCCGGCGCGATGACGGAGGTGACGATGCGGTCGAGGAAGTCCCGGTCGTGGCTGACCAGAAGAACCGTTCCCTGATAGTCCGCCAGCGCCTCTTCCAGAACATCGAGGGTTTCGAGGTCGAGATCGTTGGTCGGCTCGTCGAGCACGAGAAGGTTCGAGGGCCGCGCAAGCGCTGCGGCGAGGGCGAGGCGGCCGCGTTCGCCGCCGGAAAGCGAGAGGACGGGCGCGCGCGCCTGTTCCGGCGTGAACAGAAAGTCTTTCAGAAACCCGACCACATGGCGGGGCGCGCCGCCGACGGTCACCATGTCGCCGCGCCCGCCGGTGAGGACGTCCTGCACGCGGTCGGTCGGTTTGAGCGCCCCGCGGCGCTGATCGAGCGAGACGATGTCGAGATTGGTTCCGAGTTTCACCGTTCCGGCGTCGGGTTCCAGCGCGCCGGTGAGGAGCCGGAGCAGGGTCGTCTTGCCGGCGCCGTTCGGGCCGACAAGGCCGATGCGGTCGCCGCGGGCGATCTCGATGGAGAAGTCGGCGACGACGGCGCGGTCGCCATAGGACTTTGAAACGCCCTCCGCTTCGATGACGCGCCTGCCGGACTGGCCGCTTTCCGCCGCGGTGATCGCCGGGCCGCCGACGGCGCGGCGCGCCTCGCGCCGTTGGGCGCGTAAGTCGCCCAGCTCGCGCATGCGCCGCACATTGCGTTTGCGCCGCGCAGTGACGCCGTAGCGCACCCAGTCTTCTTCCGCTGCGATCTTGCGGTCGAGCTTGTGGGCGGCGGTCTCCTCCTCTTCCAGCGTCTTGTCGCGCCATTCCTCGAAATGCGCGAAGCCGCGCTCCAGACGGCGCGTCAGGCCGCGGTCAATCCAGACCGTCCGTGTGGTGAGTTCGGAAAGAAACCGCCGGTCGTGACTGATGAGGACAAGAGCCGCGCGCGAGCGCTTCAGCTCCCCCTCCAGCCAGTCGATGGCCTGCAGGTCGAGGTGGTTGGTCGGCTCGTCGAGGAGGAGAATGTCCGGGTCCGGCGCCAGCGCCCGGGCGATGGCGACGCGACGCCCCTCGCCGCCGGAAAGGGCGCTCGGGTCTTCTTCGCCGGTAAGCCCGAGCGCTTCCAGCAACCGGCGCGCATTGTGCGGGTCGTCGGCGGGGCCGAGGCCGGCTTCCACCGCCGCGAGGGTGGTCTCGAAGCTGGAGAAATCGGGCTCCTGTTCGAGATAGCGCACGGTGGCGCCCGGCGAGAGCGTGCGCTCGCCCGCGTCCGGCTCCACGAGCCCGGCGGCGATTTTCAGAAAGGTCGATTTGCCCGAGCCGTTGCGGCCGACGAGGCCGATGCGGTCGCGTTCATGCACGTTGAGGTCCGCCCCGTCGAAGAGCGGGCGGTCGTACTGCAGGCGGATATCGCGGAGGGAGAGAAGGGGAGCGGCCATCGGCGGGCGTTTAGCAGGTTAGCGCTGCGACGCTAAGCGGGTGCGGGATTTGTCGGCGTCCTTCGTGACGCCGCCTCCGGCGGCTCCTCAGGACGAAGAATGTACCGACTTCGTCCTGAGGAGCCCGCGAAGCGGGCGTCACGAAGGACGCCGGCGGCGCGCCACCGCCTTGCCGCAGCGCGGCGGCTCCCCCATACCCACCGGCGAACAAGGGAGAGACGACATGGCCCATCTGGCGCTGCTTCGCCACGGACAGAGCGAATGGAACCTTCAGAACCGCTTCACCGGCTGGGTGGACGTGGACCTGACCGATCAGGGCCGCGCCGAGGCCGAGAAGGCGGGCCGGCTCCTGAAAGGCACGGGCGTGGAGTTCGACCGCTGCTACACCTCGGTGCTGACGCGGGCGATCCGGACGCTGACCATCGCCCTGGACGGCATGGACCGTCTCTGGCTGCCGGTCGAGAAAGACTGGCGCCTGAACGAGCGCCATTATGGCGGCCTCACCGGGCTCAACAAGGCGGAGACGGCGGAGAAGCACGGTGAGGATCAGGTGAAGATCTGGCGGCGCTCCTACGACACCCCGCCGCCGGAGATCGACGCCGCCAATCCCGATAACCCGAATACGGACATCCGCTACGCCGCCATTCCGCCTTCGGAGCTGCCGAAGACCGAGAGCCTGAAGACGACCCTCGACCGGGTGAAACCCTATTGGGAAAGCGAAATCGCGCCGCGGCTGGAGGAGGGTGAGAACATCCTCATCGCCGCCCACGGCAACTCGCTTCGGGCGCTCGTCAAAATGCTCTTCCGCGTCTCCGATGAGGACATCATCGGCGTCGAGATCCCGACCGGGAATCCGCTGCTTCTGGAGCTGCAGGAGAGCGATCTTTCCGTGCTGACCGCGAGCTATCTCGACACGGAACGGGCCGCAGCGCTGCCGGAGGCGGGCTGAGTACGAGCTACTGTTCTCCTCCCCCGCAAGCGGGGGAGGAGAAGCGATCAGAGATTAAACTCCTCCGCTTACTTCACGTCCTCGCCCCACTGGCCGAAGGGCGGCAGCGGCTTGGCTTCCAGCGGCTCGATCGGCTCCTCGCGGAGCTTTTCTTCCAGATAGGCGATTGCGGCGTCCATCTGCGCGTCTTCGCCCATGAAGGTCGCGTAGGGCGGGTTGTCGACGTCGATGGTCGGCGAGACGCCGCGGCCTTCGATGAGCCAGCGCCCGTCGAGGCCGTACTGCGGAAACTCGGCGATGCGCGCCATGCCGCCGTCAACGAGGCGGTTGCGGCCTGACAGCCAGATGCCGGCCCCGGCGGTGCGCTGACCGACGACGGCGCCCAGATCAAGCGCCTTGAACCCGGCGGTGAACGTCTCGCCGTCCGAGTACGTGCCTTCGTCGATGAGCACGACCAGGTGGCCGCGGAAGGCGCCCTGCATGTTCGGGTAGGGCTCGCCGCCGTTCGGATTGCGCCAGAACGCCCAGGCTTTGCGCATGAGCTGGGTCAGCAGCATGCTGTCGATATTGCCGCCCCAGTTGCCGCGCACGTCGATGATGATCCCGTCCTTCTGGGTCATCGGGAAGAAATCGCGCGCGAAGCTCGCCGCATCGCCGCCGCCCATGGCGCGCAGGTGCAGATAGCCGAAGCGGTCATCCGTCTTTTCACGGACGTACTCGCGCCGTCCCTCCACCCAGTCGTGATAGAGTAGCCAGAACCGGCCGCCTGCGTTCACCGGCTTCACGATTTCAGAATGTTCCTCGCCGTCGCGCAGAAGGTCGAGGCGCACTTCCGTCCCGGCCTTGCGGTTGAGTGCGGCGCGGAGATCGGCGAGCGAGGCGACGGGTGCGCCGTCCACGGCGGTGAGAACGTCGCCGACCGCAACGTCGACGCCCGGTCGCGTCAGCGGGCCGCGATCGTCGAGCAGGTCCGCCTCGGTGTCGTAGAGCTCCGCGATGCGCAGACCGTCGGAGACCGTCTCATAGCGCGCGCCGAGGAAGGCGACAGCGCCGCCTTCGTCATCAGAAGGAACATCACCGCCGCGGATCTGGCTGTGGAGAATGCCGAGATTGGCGGACATCTGCCCGAGAAGATCGTCAAGTTCCGAGCGGTGGCCGATGCGCGCGACCAGCGGCGCATAGCGTTCCAGCACGCCTTCCCAATCGACGCCGCGCATGGCGGGATCGAAGGAGTAAGCCTTGTGCATGCGCCAGGCGTCATGAAGCATCTGGCGCCATTCCGTTCGCGGATCGACCTCCAGGCGCCAGTCGGAGATGCGGGCCGTTCTGTCGGAAAGATCGCCCGGCGCTTCAGTGCCCGCCGGAACGAGGGCGAGGGTGTCGCCGGAGCGATAGTACATCGTCTCGCCATCTTGCGAGAGATCGAAAGAGCGAACGTTTTTCGCGAACGTCTTCACCTCGGGCTTCTTCGCGTTGATGGCGACGCTTTTCAGGTCAGCGCCATTGTCCGCATCCTGCAGGAGATAGAGGAACTTCGCGTTCGCGGAGACGGCGTAATAGTCGCCGCGTCCGACCGGAACTTCGAAGAGGCGCTCTTCAAGGCCCTCGAAAACGATGTCCGGATCGGTTTCTTTCTTCTCGTCTTCAGTCTCTTCGTCAGCCTTCGCGTCGCCTTCATCGGCGGCTTCCGCCTCGCTTTCCGATGCGGCGTCATCCGTTTCGTCGGCTTCTTCGGGCGCCTCGGTTTCGTCCGCCTCGTCGGCGTCTTCGTCCTTTGCAGCCGTCAGCTCGTTCTCGCGCGTGAACGGGAACGCCGCGTCCGGGTCCAGCTGCACGGCGTAGACCTTGCCGCGTTCCATGAACGCCGCGCCCATATTGCGGTTCCCCCACGGGCTGCCAGGCGTCGCCGTGAACGTCCGGTCCGAGAGGAAATAGAGCCAGGCGCCGTCATCGGAGAAGGCGGGCGAGTAGCCGCTGAATTTCGGGCGATCGGCGCGCACGCGCTCGCCCGTCGTAAGGTCCTGCACCCAGACATCGTTGACGCCGGACGCGTTGAACTCCGAGTACGCAAGATAACGCCCGTGCTTGGAAAAGGTGATGCCACTGAACGGGCTATCGTCGCCGGTTTCGACTTCCGCGAGAAGCGTCTTTTCCTGGCTTTCAAGGTCGAGGGACCAGAGGCGGCCTTTTTTGTCGTCGAAGACGAGGCGTTCACCATCCGGAGACGGAATGATCTCCCAGATCATCGCATCGGAGCCGACGGTCAGCTGTTCCGGTTCGCCGCGGCCATCCGCCGGGAAACGCCAGATTTCGCCGCGGCGGTTCTGGTCGAGGATCATATAGACCCAATCGCCGTCGACGCCGGGAACGGCGGCGCGCGCGCGGGCGCCGGCCGGTATATCGAAATCAATCCGCCGACGTTCGCCGGTGAAGGCGAGAGCCGCATCGCCGCGCGCCGTGACGGCGACGGCGCCGCCCGTCGTGATGCGTGCGTCTTCCAGATAATTGACGCCGTTCTCGATGAAACGCGTGCGCGTCTGGTCGCGATCGCTGAGAAGCGTGACCTCGATCTTTGTTTCGGTCTCGTCGTCGAGATCGAAAGCGTAAAGGTCCGCTCCCTTCTGGTAGAGGATCGCGCCGTCGGCGAGGCTCGGATTGCGCAGCTGGAAGGCGCCGCCTTCGGTATGCTTCTTCGCGTCACGGCCCTGTTCGTTCACGGACCAGATCGCGTCGGCGCCGTCCTTGTCGCTCAGAAAATAAATTCGGCCGTTCGCGGCCATGGGGTTGCGGATCGGCGCGTCGAAGTCCGCCGCCATCCGCCGTGCTTCACGATTGGAGCCGAGGCGCCAGCGCCAGAGCTCCGCCATGGCGCCGCCGCGATAGAGGAGGGCGTTGTCATTTGACTCCGCGAGGCCCCGGCGCACGAAGAACAGCGTTCGACCGTCATCAGAGAACGTCGCCTCGCGGGCGCGCCAGAGCGGCAGCGTTTCGACATCGCCGTTCTCGGGCGAGACAAGGCGCAACACGCGCGAATTGTTGCCGGGTTCGTTCGTGGAGGAATAAAGGACGCGTCCATCCGGCGCCCAGCCGATGAGCGCAACGCCCGCGCCCTCAAAGGTGATCGGCTTCGGTCGTCCGCCCGCGATGGGCATCACGTAAATGACGCGTTCGTCGTCATAGCTCGCCATGAACGCGATCTGCGTCCCATCCGGCGAAATCTGCGGGTGGTTTTCAATTTCTTCGTGGGTGGTGAGGCGCACCGCTTCGCCGCCCGCGCGTGGCGCGCGCCACAGATCGCCTTCGCTCGCGAAGACCAGAACGTCGTCATGCGCGTCCGGATGAACGTAGTAGCCCTCGACGCCCTGTGCGGACACGGCGCTGGCGGAGAGCCCGGCGAAAACGGAAAAGATCGTTGAAGTAATTAGCGTCGCGCGCATGGAACGCCCCCTCGGATACTGACGGGCGGCAGCATGCGGCCCGAAACGAGGGCAGAAAAGGCGTCAGCGCCTAACAAAAACGTAATCGGGCGGCTCCCGGTGAAGGAAGCCGCCCGATGGCCGCTGCCGGCGCGATGGTCTGGGGGGAGGAACCGCCGCGCCGGGCGACAAGCCGTTATTCGGCTGCGCGAAGCACCTGCGCGCTCATCGCCGCCGGGGCGATCTCGATCTTCCGCGGTTTCGCCTCCTCGGGGATTTCCTTCACGAGGTCGACGTTGAGAAGACCGTTCTCCAGCGAGGCGCCGGCGACTTTCACATGCTCGGCCAGCTGGAAGCGGCGCTCGAAGGCGCGCCCGGCGATGCCCTGGTGCAGGAACGAGCGGCCGTCAGCGGCGTCCGCGCGCGATCCTTTCACCGTGAGAGCGTTTTCTTTCACTTCGATATCGAGGTCGGCTTCCGAGAAGCCAGCGACCGCAAGGGTGATCCGGTAATCGGTCTCGCCGGTGCGTTCGATGTTGTACGGGGGATATCCGCCGCCCTGGTCTGCTTTCGTCGCGCTGTCGAGCAGGTCGAACAGGCGGTCAAAGCCGACGGTGGAGCGGTAAAGCGGGGTCAGATCATACGAGCGCATAAGAAGCGTCCTCCTTCATCAAGCAAGGGTTGCGTTCATGTTTCGACGTCCGCCACGAGGGCCGGCCGCCGGGAGATGCGGGACCTTTCGGCTCCCACGAGAATTAGATGGCGGCGTCTTTTTCGCGTTCAAGAGGGTTTGAGCGCCTTGCGGTTGCCGAATGGGATTGATGCGGCTAGCGGTTTCGGAGAGGGCGAACACGCTTCACCGGGAGGATCCTGATATGCGCTTGGAACTGGCAACCGCGGCGCTCGCCGCATTTCTGCTCACCGCCTGCGGCTCCGAAGAAACGCCGCCCGCTCCGGCGCCCGCCGAGCCCGCCGCTCCGGTGCCTGAAGCCGCCCCTGCGGCGCCGACTGCGGCGGAGGTCCTCGACGACGTGCTCGCAGATCCGCGGCGCGGCGAAGGCGCTGATCGCGATGTGTTCCGTCACCCGAAGGAGACGCTCCTCTTTTTCGGGTTCGAGCCCGACATGACCGTCGTTGAAATCTGGCCGGGCGGTGGTTGGTACACGAAGGTTCTCGCTCCGGCGCTGAAAGCGGGCGGCGGGGCGTATATCGCAGCCGGATATGATCCGAGCCTTGAGAGCGCGTTCGTGCAACGGAGCCTGAAAGCTTACGACGAGAACTTCATTCAGAAGCCGGATGAGTACGGAGAGATCACGCAGACGATCTTTACCTCGGAGAAGGGCGACATCGCTCCGGCGGGTTCGGCGGATCTCGTTCTATCGTTCCGTAACGTCCACAACTGGATGGGCGGCGGCTATGCGGAGAAAGCCTTTGTCGATTTCTACACGGCGCTGAAGCCGGGCGGCGTTCTGGGCGTCGTCGAGCACCGTCAGAAAACGGGCGAGCAGGACCCGCGCGCAGCGTCGGGTTACGTCCGCGAGGACTACGTGATCGCCCTCGCCGAAGCGGCCGGTTTCGAACTTGAAGGGCGTTCCGACATCAACGCGAACCCGAAAGACGCCGCCGACCACCCGTTCGGCGTCTGGACGCTGCCGCCGACCATGCGCAATTCGCGCGGCGGCGAAGCGACGCCGGATGACTACGACCCGGCGAAATACGCCGCCATTGGCGAAAGCGATCGCATGACGCTGAAATTCCGTAAGCCGATCGATCCTGACGCGGCGCTTCTGGAATAGGTCGCGCCTTGACCGAAGCGTCCGCTTCGAAATTGGAGAACGCCGCTCAGGCGGCGTTCTCGATCCCGTTTGACGGCGTCCTCCATCTTGTCGACCGCGATAAGCGTACGCCGATCCTCGCCGTGGACGGGCGTTCAGACCCTCCCGCCATTTCTGAACCGCCGGCCGACGCCGCCGCGAAAGCGGATTGCGCCTGGCACGCCGACGAAGAAACCCTTCTGCGGGTGCTGACGGGCGCGCGCGGTCTTCTCGCCGCCTACACCGCCGGGCGTCTGCAGATCGCCGGGGATCTCAGTCTCATGGCGCGAATGGAGCTCGCAAAACCATGAAACAGGATCGCTGGGTCGTCGCGTCGGGGACGGAGGTTCCAGAAGGCGCGCGTCTTCATCTGCTGGAGCGGCCGGACGGCGCGCGGTTGCGACTCGCGCTCATTCCGACCGAGGCGCCGCGCGGCGTCGTCGTCGTCTCGACGGGCTGGAACGAATTCATCGAGAAGTATTTCGAGACGGCGGAGTCCCTCCGCGCACGCGGTTTCTCCGTCGTCCTCTACGACACGCGCGGGCAGGGGCTTTCCTCGCGCGTCATCGAAGACCCGGCGCTCAGCTATATTGAGAGCTTCGACACGTATGCAGAGGACCTAGCTGCGGTGGCGGAAGAGGCGCGCGCGCTCGCGCCCGGCAAGCCGCTCCTCCTGATGGCGCACTCAATGGGCGGGATGGTGACCCTGCACGCGCTGGCGATAGGCGCGGTCGATCCCGCCGCTGTCGCCGTGTCGTCGCCGATGACGCGCGTGCTGAAGCCCGGCGTCGCCCTGTCCGGCGCCCGCTTTCTGGCGAGCGCTCTGTGCGCTCTCGGGCTCGGAGCCAAGGGCATTCCGGGGCGCTCGCCACATGCGCCCATATTCGACGACAATCCGTTCACGAGCGATTGGGCGCGGTACGACCAGTTCAAGGCGCTTCAAGCGGCGGAACCATATTGCGTGCTGAAAAGCCCGACCAACGCCTGGCTGAAAGCGGCGATCGAGGCCGGCGAGGCGCTGAAGCCGCGCCTCGCCTTGGTTGAGACGCCCATTCTGGTCGTCTCCGCCAGCGGCGAGACGGTCGTCGACGGCTCGGACCATGAAGGCGTCGCCGCTGCGGCGCCGAATGCGGACTATGTTCTGATCGACGGCGCCCGCCACGAAATCCTTGTCGAGGCGGACGTCTATCGCGATCAGTTCTGGGCGGCGTTCGACCGCCTGACGGCCCGCGCGCTGCCCGTGAACTGAGTTCAGCCGCGATCCTCGATCCGAGCAATCCTCAACTCGATTTTCTTCAACTCTCTGAGGATCGAGAGCGTGTTCATGCGGTCGTAGACCCATTGCTTCAGCGCGACCTGCACGGCCCAGGCGGCGGCGGCGGCCGCCGTCCATCGTACCAGCGGGACGATCTCATTCGTGGTCACGATCTTATAGGCGCCCAGAAGGCCGAAGCCGGTGGCGATCAGAATCATGAGGAAACTGAACACGGTCCAGCCCGCCATCGGTCCACGGAATGTCGACCACATTTGGGTGAACAGTCCGCGACCGTCTTCCAGATCGCGCAGGAAGGCTTCATCGTCCGCATCAAGAGCGCGGCGCAGATTGTCGTCAAACTTCGTCATCATCGTCTCCTTTCAGAAGGGATTTCAGTTTCAGTCGGGCGGCGAACAGGCGGGACTTGACCGTCCCCGCCGGAACGCCGGTGGCGAGCGCGATCTCGGCGACGGTCAGCCCTTCGCCGTAATAGAGGAGCGCGGTCGGTCGGACGGTCTCGTCCAATTGCTCGAAGGCCTGTCGAATAGCGAGGGCGCGTTCGTCCGTTCGCGTCGCTGGCGTCGGGGCCGCATCGAGCTCGGTCTCGCGCGCTCTCAAACGTTCGGCGAGGCGAATTCGGTCGGCGCATTTGCGGTGCAGAATACCGAACGCCCAGGCGGGAAATCGCGACGGGTCGTTGAGCTTTCGCAGGCCTTTCCAGACGCCCGCCCAGGCCTCTTGCACCGCATCCTCAGCAAGGTCGGCGTCGCGCAACAGCCGGCGCGCCGTGCGAAGCAGGCGCGGTCGCCAGCGCGCGGCGAGACGCTCCCCGGCGCGGCGGTCGCCCTCGCGGGCGAGCAGCACGAGCAGTTCGTCATAAACACGTTGTTGCTGGCTCACGCCGGCCGCCTTTCGGTCGCTCTGACAGGATAGTCGGCGGCGCCGCGGAAATGGTTCGCGGGAAAATCAGGCGGCGGTTTCAGGCGCTTGCGAAAGGACGGCGAGGGCCTGTTCGTGGAGCGCGGCGTTGGCGCTCGCCACGATGCGCCCGCCCGGAGAGGAGCCGAACGGCGCGCCGGTCCAGTCGCTTGCAACGCCGCCCGCCGCTTCAATGAGGGCGATGGGGCCGGCTGCGTCCCACGCTTTCAGATGCGCATCGACGACGATGTCGTGTTCGCCCATGGCGAGCATGGCGAAGGCGTAGGCGTCAAAGCCGAAGCGGGCGATACGGGCGCGGTTGGAGAGCTCGGCGAAAGCGCGCGATTCCACGATGGTGAAATAACCGTCCGGGCGGGGGTCCGTGCAGGCGATGCGCGCGGCGGCGAGATCGTCGACCTTGCTGGTTTCGATGGCGCGCCTTTCGCCGGAGCGGATGAAAAACGCCTCGCCGAAGCCGCCGATCCAACGTTCGTCCGTATAAGGTTGGTCGATGAGACCCAGAACCGGCGCGCCGTCTTTTTCAAGACCGATCAGCGTCGTCCAGCTTGGCAGGCCGCAGACGAAGGCGCGCGTGCCGTCAACCGGATCGAGAACCCAGCGATAGCCGGTGTCGCCTTTCAGCTCCGGAAACTCTTCACCCAGAACGCCGTCATGAGGGCGCGCGTCGGCGAGGGCGACGCGAATGGCGCGTTCGCCTTCGCGGTCGGCGTCCGTTACCGGGTCAAAATCGCCGCCGAAATTCTTGTCGTCCGCATGCGCGCCCGTTCGAAAACGCGGCAGCGTCTCGGCGCGGGCGGCGTCGGCGAGGCGCGCGATCAGCGCGGTCAATTCATCAGTATGAGGTGCAGTAGCAGTAGCGGACATGCCGGAACAGTGCCCGCGAACGGCGGCGGCCGCAAGGCCGCGCGCCGCTGTCAGGAGGCCTGCGAAAAGGCCTGTTCGCCGCCGGCGAGGGTCTTCACCAGATCGAGGATGCGACGGCGCGGCGTCTCCTCAAGCTGATAGTAGGCGCGGATGAGATCGATCGTCTCGCGCTCGTTCAGGACTTCCGGCGCGAGCCCGCTGTCGCCGCCCGGAATGCGCGGCGTCTGACCGGCCGCAACGGCGGCGCCTTCAAAAAAGTATGACACCGGAACATCCAGCGCCTGCGCCAGCGCGAACAGACGCGAGGCGGAGACGCGGTTCGCGCCGCTTTCGTACTTCTGGATCTGCTGGAACTTGATGCCGACGGCGACCGCCAGCTTCTGTTGCGTCATGCCGAGAAGCGAGCGCCGTTGGCGCAGCCGCTGCCCAACATGTAAATCGACGGGATTCGCCATGATGTGACCTCGCTCTTCTTCCCTTACGTCGGCGGAGCCCCCTCCGCGTTCGGAAGGAAAGGGAGCAAGCGACGCGCCAGTTCGCCTGAAAGGGGCGAAAACGGCGCAATGACGCGGGAAACGCGAAGTGCGGTCGTCGTCGGACAGTCGTTCAGCGGTGTCAGTTCAAGGATCGTTGAGGGACGATCTTCCCGAATTGGGACAGATCAGATCGGTTCCCAGTCGATCATTTTCGCCGAACTCAGCCAGAACTCCTCGTCAAAGCCAGGAATTTCGAGGTTGGCGATGAATTGGCGGGCGCCCGCCTCCCACGAGAATTTCTGCGCGTGGGCGCGACATTCCTCGGGGTTGCGGTTCTCATACGCACGCATGCACGCCGCGCCGAGGTCGTCATCAAGGGCGCCGCAGCCGGCGGGCGCGTCCTTCAGGATGTCGACCGGCCCGCGGACCGGGTACGCGGCGACGGGCACGCCGCTGGCGAGCGCTTCGACGTTCACGAGGCCGAAGGTGTCCGTGCGCGACGGGAAGACGAAGACGTCCGAGGCGGCGTAGTGTTTGACGAGATCGTCGCCGAACATCGGCCCCGTGAAGACGGCGTCCGTGTACTTCTTCTTCAGCTCTTCAGTCTGCGGGCCGTCGCCGACGATGAGCTTCGTGCCCGGCAGATCGAGATCGAGAAAGTCCTCGATCGACTTCTCGACGGCGATGCGGCCGACATAAAGGAAAATCGGTCGCGGCAGGTGGTCGAGGAAGGAGCGGTCGCCCGGCGTGAAGACGTTGGTGTCGACGCCGCGGGCCCAGAGCTTCAGATTTTCAAAGCCAAGACCTTCCAGCTCTTCTTTCATGCCCGGCGTCGCGACCATTAGCGCCTCGCCGTATTTGTGGAAGTCCTTCAGGACCGCATAGCCCCAGGAAATCGGCGTGTTGAAGCGCTCGTGGACGTATTCGGCGAACCGGGTGTGGAAGGAGGTCGTGAACGGGTAGCCGCGGCGCAGGCAGAAGCGACGCGCCGCGCGGCCGATGGTGCCTTCGGTCGCGATATGGATCGCGTCCGGTTTGAAGTCGTTGATCATCTTGGCGACCTTCCGGTTCGGAAGGACGGCGAGCTTGATGTCCGGATAGGTCGGCATCGGGATCGTGTTGAAGTCCTGCGGGGTGATGTAGAGGACCTCGTTGCCGAGCCCGGTGAGAATTTTTCCGAGCGTGTCGAGCGTGCGGACGACGCCGTTCAGCTGGGGCTTCCAGGCGTCAGTGGCGATGACGATTTTCAGACCGCTCTGCGGATTGGGCATCGGAAACTTCTGCTTCGCTTTCGTCAGGCGGCGCACGCCCGCGCCGATTTTGCTCCAGGTCCCGGTTTTCGCCGTCGGCGTCGCGGCTTCAGCGTCCTGCGCGACGGTGGGGTCCAGGGCTTCTTTTTCGGTCATTTCTCGCTCTTTCCGCGCGGCGGCGCCCGGTTTTCGGGCCTACTGCATTTTTAGCAGTGCTGCGCTGCAAAATAATATTGCGCCGCACCAAAATCCGTCCTAGCTTGATCAAGACGACTTCGTCGTCATGCCCTTACGGGCGTTTCCTCCCTAGAACTCTAGGCCGCGGTTCGTCCGCGGCCTTTTTTTTGTTCGCGCGGTCTAGCAGGCGCTGACGGCTCGCGCCAATGCGCGAAAATGGGCGCTGAACAGGAACGTCGAGAAGACGATGGCCTGGCGGGCCGCGCCGCTATTCCGCCGCGGACAGGCGGACGTTCAAGGCGGCGGCGAGGTCGTCCGCATCGCGCGCGACGCGTTTCACCACGCCCGACAACGCGTGACGCAAGGTGTCGAAGCGCTCGGAAGGCGCGACGGCGTGCTCATCGAGGTAGAGCGCGCGGTTGATCTCGATCTGGACCACATGAACGCCGGCGGAGGGGCGCCCGTACGCATTGGCGACGAAGCCGCCCGCATAGGGCGCATTGCGGACGGTGTTAAAACCGATTTCCTGAAACGCGGCTTCAACGGCGTCGACCCAGATCGGCGCTGCGGATGCGCCGAAGCGGTCGCCGATGATGATATCCGGCCCGAAATCCGAGGCCCGCCGCCGCGGCAGGCCGGCGGACGGCATGGAGTGCCAGTCGATAAGCAGCGCCGTTCCGAACCGCGCGAGCGAGCGGTCGATAAGCTGTCGCAGGGCGGCGTGATAGGGGGCGTAACAGGTCTGAAGGCGGCGGCGAGCGTCCGAGTACGTGAGCTTGCGCGCATAAATCGCGTCGCCGTCAGCGACGACGCGGGCGATGGCGCCGAGCCCCGCGGCCACGCGCGCCGAGCGCGCATCGACGTCGGCGGGCAGCGCGTCTTCAAACATCGACGGGTCGAGTTCGCGAGCGTCTCGGTTCACGTCCACATAGGTGCGCGGGAAGAGCGCCTTCAGAAACGGCGCGCTGATCGCGCTCGCCGACGGGCCGATCAGGAGATCGACATAGGCGTCCTCGGAGCGGCGGAGCTGGGTCGGCTGAAGCCGCGTCGCCGCGATCAGATCGTGCGGGTAGTTACGGCCCGAATGCGGGGAGGCGAAGACGAGGGGCGTGGCCTGTCGTTCCGGCTCGACGATGTCGATCGCCTTGCGGCGTCCGGCGTCGCGTCGGGGCGTCGGGGCGCCTGTCTCAATCGCATCGTCGTTCATCGGCCGTCCGCAGGCGCCGCAGCCGGGAATCGGTTGCGGTGAGGGTGGTTTGGTTAGGAAATAGATATAGGGTCGCCGCGCAGCGCAACCGGGGAGAGCGGGGGCGCGCACGAGTTCTGGCGCGAGCGTTGCACGTATGGAGCGGGCGGCGTTTTGGCCGCGGCATGTAAAACGACGGTTCGGAGCGGGTTATGGCGAGCATTCTGCTGGCGGAAGACGATGAGTCGATGCGGCGCTTTCTGAAAAGCGCGCTTGAAAAAGCCGGTCACGAAGTGGTCGATGCGAGCCAGGGCGACGAGGCCCTGACCGAGCTTCAGATGCGCGAATTCGACCTGCTGCTGACGGACATCGTCATGCCGGTCATGGATGGCATCGAGCTGGCGCGCCGCGCCTCGGAAATCGATCCCGGCATGAAGATCATGTTCATCACCGGCTTCGCCGCGGTCGCGCTGAACCCGGCGAACAAGGCGCCGGAAGATGCGAAGGTGCTCTCGAAGCCCTTCCACCTGAAAGACCTCGTCGCCGAGGTTGAGCGCATGGTCGCCGCCTGACCGGGCGACCAGCCGGCGCCCGGTCTTAAAGGCCGAGGCGCTTTTTGTATTCTTCCTCCAAGGGCATGTGCCGCGACCAGAAGTCGGCGCGCGGACGGTCTTCCAGCACGTCCTCGAGAATATCGAGGTGACCGTGCCAGCCGGCGGAGACGCCGATGCGGTAGTCCGCATCCCCCAGTTTTTCATGTACGAGACGCAAACGCGTCCGCTCGCCTTCGGCGGTCAGGGTCACCGTGACCCGCGCTTCGGGCGCGGAGGGCTCCGGCCAGTTGAAGGAGATGCGTCGCGGCGGATCGAAGTCGACGATGCGCGCCTCCATGGTGACGACCTGTTGGTCCGTGTATTTTTCCGGCGGCGGCTGATCGGAGAGGCGGCGGTGGTCGAATTCGAACACCAGCGCGCCGCCCGGCGTTTCCTCCGTTGCGCCCCCGGCGAGCCAGAGCATTCGCTTCGCCGGATCGACGAAATAGGCCCAGACGCGTTCCGGCGCGCCGGGCAGGAGGCGTTCGATGACGAGCGTGTCGCCGGTGATTTCCGCATACTGAGTCATGTCGGATCTCCCTCGTTTGTCTCAGCGTCGAGTTCGGCGCGCAGCGCCGCTTCCAGATCATCAAGGCGCGCGGTCCAGATCTCGGCGTAGCGCTCCAGATACGTCCGCGCGTCGTTCAGCGCGGAGGCGTTGAGACTGCACAGGGTTTCGCGGCCGCGTCGGCGTCGGGTGACGAGCCCGGCCCTGTCGAGCGCGGCGACGTGTTTCGCGGCGCCGGCGAGGCTCATCTCGAAGGGCGCGGCGAGCTCGCCGACCGTGCGCGGACCGTTTAGCAACGTCTCCGCCATGGCCCGGCGCGTCGGGTCGGCGAGGGCGCGGAAGACGGCGCTAAGGGGATCGGAAATTTGCTCAACCATCAGGTTGAGTATCGGCATGCGCGTCATGACTGTCAACCACATGGTTGAGCAAATTTCATGGCGACGATCCCCCGAATTCGCGCTTGCCTCGCCGATGGGCATCGGCTATCCCCCGCGTCTCCCGGAAACGGGAACCGCAGCGCCGCTTCGGCGGTTGATGCGCGGGCGCGTAGCTCAGTGGTAGAGCGCTATCTTGACATGGTAGATGTCGGAAGTTCGATCCTTCCCGCGCCCACCATCCACGTTTCTTGGAAATCGCCGGACCAGCGACCCCTTGTTTTCACGAACGCGTGTGATGTCAGCAGTGTTTTGCTGCGGTGCGAAAAATTTCGCTTGTAGGGGTGAACCCCGATCCATCCGCTCCTAAATCCCGACTAATTCACTCGGGCGTTTCGACACGACTGTCATCTGCGGTCGCGCCGTAAGGTCCGGGCGTTATTCCGCCAGGCCTTTCGCCTTCCGTCTTAAAAAGAGCTCCGCCCATGTTGTCGTTCCGCTCGACCTTCAAATCGGCGCGCGCTGTCGCGCCTGTCTTCGCTCTCGCTTTGCTCGCTGCTTGCTCGCGCGGCGGCGATGAACAACACGGGCAGTTCGGACCCGTCCCGGCGCCGGTCCGCACGCCGGAAATCCGCACCATCACGATCTGGGACGAATTCGTCGGCCGGTTCGAAGCGGTGGAGCGTGTCGAGGTGCGTCCGCGCGTGTCGGGCTATCTGCAGGAAGTCCACTTCGCCGACGGCATGCCGGTGAAGGAGGGCGATCTTCTCTTCACCATCGACAAGCGTGAGTTTCAGGCCGCCCACGACGCCGCCGCCGCACGTCTTGAATCGGCGAAAGCGCAGGCGGAGTTCGCCGCGCTGGAGCTGGAGCGCGCGCGCGGGCTTTTGTCCGGGCCCGCGGGCAATCGCGAGAATTTCGAGCGCCGCGTTCAGGAAAAACGCTCCGCGGACGCCGATGTCGCCGCTGCGGAAGCCTCCTTGCGTCAGGCCGCGCTAGACCTCGAATGGACCGAAGTCCGCGCGCCGATCTCCGGGCTTGTCAGCGACGACCGCGTTGACCGCGGCAACCTGGTGACCGCGCAGCAAACGATGCTGACCACGATCGTCGCCATCAATCCCATCAACTTCGTCTTCACCGGGAGCGAGCTCGACTATCTGCGCTATCTGCGTCTCGACAAGGATGGAGATCGTCAGAGTTCGCGGTATGCGCCGAACCCGGTCCGCATTCGCCTGGAAGATCGGGACGACTACGAGATCGAAGGCGTCATGAACTTCGTCGATAACGAGATCAACTCCCGCACCGGGAGCATCACCGGGCGCGCCGTGATCAAGAACGAAGACGGTTTTCTGACGCCGGGCCTGTTCGGGCGCATGCGTCTTTATGGTCGCGATCCATTTGAAGCGACCCTTATTCCGGATACGGCGGTGCAGTTCGACCAGTCGCGCCAGTTCGTCTGGACCGTGTCGGCGGACAACACCGCGCAGATGACGCCTGTGGTGCTCGGTCGCGTGCTCGATGACGGCATGCGCGTCGTAGAGAGCGGGCTCGCGCCTGACGCCCGGGTGGTTGTCGGCTCGCTGCTCGCCATGCAGCCCGGCGCGCCGGTTCAACCGATCGAGCAGAGCGCCGAGCGCGCTGAGCTGGCCGAGGCGGCCACGGAGTAAGCCGACATGAAATTCGCGCACTTTTTCATCGACCGACCCATCTTCGCGTCGGTCGTCTCGATCCTCATCGTCCTCATCGGCGCAATTTCCTATCTCGCGCTGCCGGTATCCCAGTATCCGGAGATCGCGCCGCCGACGGTTCAGGTGCGCGCCACCTATCCGGGCGCGTCGGCTGAAATCGTCTCTCGCACGGTGGCGACGCCGCTCGAGCAGGAGATGAACGGCGTCGAGAACATGCTGTACCTGCAATCGCAATCGACGGCGGACGGTCAGATGAACCTGACCATCACCTTCCGTCAGGGGACGGACCTCGATACCGCGCAGGTTCTCGTGCAGAACCGCGTCGCGCGCGCCGAGCCGCGATTGCCGGAGGAAGTGCGCCGTCTCGGGGTGGTGACGCAGAAGGCGTCGCCGGACTTCCTGATGGTCATCCACCTCATCTCGCCGGACGACACCTACGACCAGCTTTACGTGTCGAACTACGCGACCCTGCAGGTGCGGGACCAGCTGTCGCGCGTCGACGGCGTCGGCAACGTCCTCGTCTTCGGCGCTCGCGACTACGCCATGCGCGTCTGGATCGATCCGGAGAAAGCCGCGGCTCTTGATCTGACCGCGGGCGATGTCGTCGCCGCCCTCCGTGCGAAGAACGTTCAGGTCGCTTCCGGGCGCTTGAATCAGCAGCCGATCACCGGCGCCGACGCTTTCGAGTTCGCCGTGCAGACCCGCGGGCGGCTCACCGCGCCGGAGGAGTTTTCCGAGATCGTCATCAAGGCTGGTGAGAACGGCGAACTTGTCCGCGTGCGCGATGTCGCGCGCGTCGAGCTCGGCGCGCAGGACTATTCGACGAACGCCTATCTCGACAACCAACCGGCGGTCGCCATGGCGGTGTTTCAGCGGCCGGGCTCGAACGCGATTTCGACATCGCACCAGGTGCTCGAACTGGTTGAGGAGCTATCCGAGAGCTTCCCGCCGGGTCTTGAATATCGCGTCGTCTATAACCCGACCGAATTCATCGAAGAGTCCGTCAACGAGGTTTACAAGACGATCTTCGAGGCGACGGTGCTCGTCATCATCGTCGTTTTCGTCTTCCTGCAATCACTCCGGGCCGCGATCATTCCGGTGCTGGCGATCCCGATTTCGCTGGTCGGCACGTTCGCGTTGATGGCCATGTTCGGCTTTTCGCTGAACAACCTGTCGCTGTTCGGTCTCGTCCTCGCCATCGGCATCGTCGTCGACGACGCCATCGTCGTCGTCGAGAACGTGGAACGAAACCTCGCTCTCGGGCTCTCGCCGCGTGAAGCCGCGCGGCGAACCATGGACGAAGTCGGCGGCGCGCTCGTCGCTATCGCACTCGTTCTCTCGTCGGTGTTCATTCCGACGGCGTTCGTTCCCGGCATCACTGGCGCGTTCTATCAGCAGTTCGCATTGACCATCGCCGGCGCGACCATCATCTCACTGATCGTCTCATTGACGCTCAGCCCGGCGCTCGCGGCGCTGCTGCTGAAACCCCATACAGACGAGGCCCACGCCCCGGCTACCGGTCCGCTCGCCGGGTTCTTCCGGATTTTCAACTCGGGCTTTGATCGACTGGCTCGTGGTTACGGATCGCTTGTCGCGCGTCTCGTCCGCATGGCGACTATCGTACTTGTGGTCTTTGCAGGGCTCGTCGTGCTGGCGGGCGCGCAATTCCGGTTGACGCCGGGCGGCTTCATTCCCGATCAGGATCAGGGCTACCTCATCGGCGTCGTGAACCTGCCGCAGGGCGCCTCTTTGGAGCGCACGGATGCGGTCGTGAAACGCGCCGCCGAGATCGGTCTTTCCGTCGAGGGCGTCGCGCACTCCGCCCAATTTGCAGGCTTCAACGGCGCGACGTTCACCAACTCCTCCAACTCCGGCGCGATCTTCTTCCCGCTGGAAGAATTCGGTCACCGCCCGGACTATCGGACGATCCAGCAGGAGCTACAGGGCGCGCTCGCGCAGAACATCTCCGAAGCCTTCGTGCTCGTCATCGCCCCGCCCCCGGTGCGCGGCATCGGCAACGGCTCCGGTTACAAGATGATGGTGCAGGACCGCGGCGGCCTCGGCCTGCGCGCGCTGCAGCAGGCGTCGTTCCAGCTGATGATGGCGGCGAACGAAGACCCGATGCTGCGCAACAACTTCACCTTCTTCGAAGTGGGCACGCCTCAGGTCTATCTCGATATCAACCGCGAGAAAGCCGAGCAGATGGGGCTACCCGCGGGCAACGTTTTCGAGGCGCTCGAGGTCTATCTCGGTTCGGCGTTCGTGAATGACTTCAACTTCCTCGGGCGGACGTTCCGCGTGACGGCGCAGGCCGATGCGGAGTTCCGTCGCGACCCGGACGATATCGGCCGCTTCTACGCCCGCAATTCGCGCGGCGAGATGGTGCCGGTTGAAGCGGTCGCCCAGGCGGAGCTGACGACGACATCAAGCCGCGTGCCGCGTCACAACCTCTATCCGGCGGCGGCGGTGCAAGGAGAACCCGCGCCGGGCGTCTCTTCCGGCGAAGCGCTGGCGCGCATGGAGGCGCTCGCTGAGGAAGTGCTGCCGCCGGGCATCAGTTTTGAATGGACGGAGCTCGCCTACCAGCAGCAGGCGGCGGGTTCGGCTGGCGCGCTCGTTTTCGTGCTGGCGGTGGTTTTCGTCTTCCTCGTGCTTGCAGCGCAGTTCGAAAGCCTGACCCTGCCGCTGGCGGTGATCCTCATCGTGCCGATGACGCTTCTGTCGGCCATCACCGGCGTGAACATCGCGGGGCAGTCGAACAACATCCTGACGCAGATCGGGTTCGTCGTTCTCATCGGTCTCGCTGCGAAGAACGCCATTCTGATCGTCGAGTTCGCCAAGCAGCAGCAGGACGAAGGCAAGGATCGCTTTGAAGCGGCCGTCGACGCGGCGAAGCTCCGTTTGCGTCCGATCCTCATGACGTCGTTCGCGTTCATTCTCGGCGTCGTGCCGCTGGTGATCGCCTCCGGCGCCGGGGCGGAGATGCGCAACGCCCTCGGCGTCGCGGTCTTCTCCGGCATGTTGGGCGTCACGTTCTTCGGCCTCCTCTTCACGCCGGTCTTCTTTGCGGTGACGCGGGCGATGTCGCCGCAGCGCCGCGAACACGAGAGCGACGCGGAACCGGCCTCGGCCTGACCTCACGAACTGCGCGCGCCGCTGGACGCAGCTCCCGGCGCGCGCAAGCCTTCCGCGCATGACCAATGATGCGCTTTCCTATGACGGCCTTCGGCTCGCTTCGCCCCATTTCACCGACGAGCACGCCGCTTGGCGCGCCAGCGTGCGCGCCTTCGTCGAGCGCGAAATCGTGCCCCATGTGAACGACTGGGACGAAGCGGGCGGCTTTCCTCGTAATCTCCACCAGAAAGCGGCGGCCTTCGGGCTTCTCGGTCTGGGCTATCCGGAAGCCTATGGCGGCGTTTCGGAGGGGATCGACGTCTTCCACCAGATCGCCGCGCAGGAGGAGCTCGCGCGCCCCGGCGCGGGCGGGCTCATCGCGGGGCTGATGACCCATGGCATCGGTCTGCCGCCGGTGCTCGCGCTTGGTTCGGACGAGCTGAAAGCGCGCATCGCGCCGTCGGTGCTGGCCGGCGAGAAGCTCATTTCGCTCTGCGTCACCGAGCCGTCCGGCGGCTCCGATGTCGCGAATATCCGCACCCGCGCCGTCCGCGATGGCGGTGATTACATCGTCAACGGAGAAAAGACGTACATCACGACCGGCATGCGCGCCAACTATCTCACCGTCGCCGCGCGCACGGGCGGGGAGGGCGCAGGCGGGCTCTCCTTCCTGCTGATCGAAGCGGAGCGGCCGGGCGTCTCACGCGCCAAGCTCGACAAGATGGGCTGGTGGATGTCCGACACCGCTCAGATCCATTTCGATGGCGTCCGCGTTCCGGCTGAAAACCTCATCGGCGAGGAGAACCAGGGCTTCCTCGGCATCGTGAGCAATTTCAACATGGAGCGCCTCTCCATGGCCGCGCAGTCGGTCGCGTTCGCGCGTGCGTGCGTGGAGGACGCCGCGGCGTGGGCGCGCGAGCGGTCGACCTTCGGCAAGCCGCTCTCGAAGCATCAGGTCATCCGGCACAAGTTCGCCGAGATGGTCCGGCGGATCTATGCGACCACGGCGTTTCTCGATGCGTGCGCCGCGATGGTGAAGGCGGGCGGAACGCCGGTGGCGGAGCTATCGCTTCTGAAGGTGCAGGCGACGCAGACCATGGAATTCTGCGCGCGGGAGGCGATGCAAATCCTCGGCGGCGCCGGGTTCATTCGCGGTCAACGCGTGGAGCGCATCTATCGCGAGGTCCGCGTCATGGCCATCGGCGGCGGCTCGGAAGAGATCATGAACGACCTCGCCGCTCGGCAACTTGGTCTTTGACGGCGCCGGTACGGACTATCGACAGAATTCGCGAAACGCGCCTAGATGCAGATTATGGGGCGCCCGGTCGATTTCACCTGCTATGAATTTTTCGCCGGCGGCGGCATGGTCCGCGCTGGGCTTGGATCGCGCTGGGCGACCCCGTTCGTCAACGATATCGACCCCATGAAATCCGGCGCCTATGCGGAGAACTGGGGGCGCGACGGGCTCGTCACGGCCGGCGTTGAAACGCTCGCGCCGGAAGACCTGCCCGGGCGCGCGGACCTCGCCTGGGCCTCCTTTCCCTGTCAGGACCTCTCCCTTGCGGGTAGCGGCGCAGGCCTCAAAGGCGGCCGCTCGGGCGTCTTCTGGGCGTTCTGGTCGTTGATGCGGGGGCTGAAGGCCGAGGGGCGCGCGCCGCGGATCATCGCGCTTGAGAACGTCTGCGGGCTTCTCACCTCCAATGGCGGGCGCGACTTTCAGGCCCTGTGCGCCGCCCTCGCCGAGGACGGCTGGCGCTTCGGCGCCATGGTCGTCGATGCGGCGCGGTTCGTGCCTCAATCGCGTCCGCGTCTTTTCCTCATCGCCATCGGCGCCGATACGGAGCTTCCCGCCGATCTGGTCGGCGCGGAGCCCTCAAACGAGTGGACGACGCCGGCCCTGCGCGCGGCGATCGATCGCCTGTCGGATGAAGTCCGCGCCCGATGGATCCACTGGAACCCGGCGCCGCCCGCCGGAGCGCCGCCCGTGCTCGCGGACCTGCTGGAGCATGCGCCCAATGACGCGCCGTTTCTGCCGCCTGAAGAAACCCAGCGCATTCTCGCCATGATGAGCCCGGCGCAGAGGAAAAAACTCGCTGCCGCCAAAGCGGCGGGCGTCGGCGCCGCGACGTTGTTCCGGCGTACGCGACGCAATGAGATCGGCGATCGCGTGCAGCGCGCAGAGGCGCGGTTCGACGGGCGGGCGGGATGTCTGCGCACGCCCGCGGGCGGTTCCAGCCGGCAACTGGTGCTGCTGCTCGACGGTCCGCGCCCGCGCGCCCGGCTTCTTTCGCCGCGCGAGACCGCGCGCCTGATGGGGCTGCCGGACAGCTATCGGCTGCCTGCGCGGGCGAGCGCGGCTTACAAGCTGACCGGCGACGGCGTCGCGGTTCCCGTCGTCTCGTGGCTCGCCGGGGCGCTGTTCGAGCCGCTGCTCGACGCCCGCGCGCAGGCCGCCGCCTGAACGGCTGGCCGCGCCGGGGGCGGGGGCGCTAGTCTTCTCCAAAACACATCGGGAGGACGCATATGGCGGACGCCATTCTCGCCATCGATCAGGGCACGACGAGCAGCCGCGCCATCGTCTTCGACGCCGCCGGCGAGATCATCAGCCTCGCGCAGGAGGCCCTGCCGCAGATCTACCCGGCGGACGGCTGGGTGGAGCACGACCCCGAGGCGATCTGGACGACGACCCTCGCGACGGCCCGCGCCGCCTTCGCCGAGGCTGAAGCCAAGGGGTTTCGCGTCGCCGCTCTCGGCCTCACCAATCAGCGCGAGACGGCGGTGCTCTGGGAGCGTACGACCGGCGCGCCGCTCCACAACGCCATCGTTTGGCAGGATCGCCGCACGGCGGAAACGTGCGCGCGCCTGAAGTCGGACGGCGCCGAAGCGATGGTGCGCGAAAAGACCGGCCTTCTCGTCGACCCCTATTTCTCCGCGACCAAGTTCGCGTGGCTTCTCGACACCGTGGACGGCGCGCGCGCGCGGGCGGGGCGAGGGGAGCTCGCCGCCGGGACGGTCGACAGCTATCTCATCCACCGGCTGACAGGCGGGCGCACGCACGCGAGCGACGTGACCAACGCCAGCCGCACGAGCCTCTTCAATATACGGACCATGAGCTGGGACGCCGAGCTGTCGCGCCTCTTCGACGTCCCGCTGGAGCTTCTGCCCGAGGCGCGCGACTGCGCGGCGGATTTCGGCGAGACAGATGCGGAATTATTCGGGCGGCCGATCCCGATCCTCGGCGTCGCGGGCGATCAGCAGGCGGCGGCCATCGGCCAGTCCTGTTTCGCGCCCGGCGCCGCTAAATGCACCTTCGGCACGGGGTGTTTCGCCATTCTCAACACCGGGACCGAGATCGCCCGGTCGGCGAACCGACTTCTTTCGACGGTCTGCTACAAGATCGGCGATGATCTCGCTTACGCCGTGGAGGGATCGATTTTTATCGCCGGCGCCGCCGTGCAGTGGATGCGCGACGGGCTCGGCCTCATCGCCGCCTCGGCGGAGACCGCCGAACGTGCGGCGCGCGCGGCGGCGGACAGCCAGGTGGTGATGGTGCCGGCGTTCACCGGCATGGGCGCGCCCCATTGGGAGCCTGGCGCCCGCGCCGCCGTCTTCGGCATGACGCGCGCAACGGGGCCGGACGAACTCGCCCGCGCAGCACTCGAAGGCGTCGTTCACCAGACGGATGATCTCATGCGCGCCATGGCGGAGGACGGCTTCCCCGTCTCCGCGCTGCGCATCGACGGCGGCATGGCCGCGAACGACTGGTTCGCCCAGAGCCTCGCCGACATTCTGGAGACGCCGGTGGACCGTCCGCACGTTCTGGAGACGACGGCGCTCGGCGCCGCGCGTCTCGCCGGACTGAAGGCGGGGCTGCACGACTCCCTCGCCGATCTCGCCGAAGCGCCGGTCGAGCGCCGTTTCACGCCCGCCATGTCGAGCGACGACCGCGAGAGCCGGAAGCGGCGCTGGCGCGCCTGCGTCGCCGCGGTGCTTGCGGTCTCGCACGCGGGCTGACTTGAATATTTAACGTGATAGCGTCACATCGACGAAGAGCGGCGCGCGGCCGCTGGAGTCCCGTCCATGGACATCGCTTTCCACCCGGCGCTCGCCGCTTCCGGCGTCGCAGCTCTCGCGGCCACCATGGGCCTGTGGATCGCCGCCGTGCGCGCGCGCCTCGCCGACGGGCTGAAGGCGCGGCTGGAGCCCGCCGCCGCGGGCGTCCTCATCGCCACATCGATTCTGCACCTCGCGCCGGAAGCGTTCGCCCGCATCGGCTGGAGCGCGGCGTTCGCGTTTCTCGCCGGGCTCGCCGGCATGCGGTTTTTCGACGTTCTGAGCGACCGGCTGTCGGAACGCATGGGCGCGCGTCCAGGCGCTGCGGCCGTCGCCGTCGCCGCGCCGATCGCGGCCATCATCATTCACTCGTTCATGGACGGCGGCGCCTACGCCGTCGCTTTCGCGGTCGATCATCTTGTCGGCGTCGCGGCGGTCGCCGGGCTCATCCTGCATGAAGTCGGGGAGGGGGCGATGCTCTTCTTCCTGTTTCGCACGGCCGGCCTGCGCGCGCCGCTCGCCGCGCCCGCCGCTTTCGCCGGCGCCGCCCTGACGACGCCGCTCGGCGCGCTCGCGGCGCTCAATTTCGCCGAAGCCCTGACGCCGGACGCTCTCGGGATCGCCATCGGCGTCGTCGGCGGCGCGATTTTCGCGGTGGGGACGGGGCGGACCTTCGCCGACAACGGCGCCTCGCGTCGGGCCGGGCGCTGGCGGTTGATCGGCCTCGCCGCGGGCGCCGCCGCCGCGCTCGCCGCCGCGCCGATGCACGGGCACTCCCACGACGAATTGAGCGCTGTCCCGCACTAGAGCGCCTCTGGCGCCGGATTTGCTGGAATTAGCGCATGAGCGTTCCCGGACGCTCATGGCTTTCGTCGGCACCTCCCCCGTCGACGGAAACCGGGAGGCGCCGCCGGTTGCGTTTCATAGCGGCGCCTCCCATCCCCTCCATGCCCCACAACACGGCTCTGAGAGCGCGCCTTGATGCGGGCGGCGGCGACCGGTCTAAATGGCCGTCTTGCGTTTCTTGGGGACCTCCATGGCCGACGACACGGACAAGCCGGGCCTCGCCCAGGCGATCAACGATGCGCTGGCGCCCGCCGCGCAGGTGCTCAACGACATCGTCTTTTTCTCCGTACCCCTCGGGCCGGTCGATCTGCCGGTGGTCGTCGTCTGGCTGTCGCTCGCGGCGATCGTGTTCACTTTCTCGACCGGCTTCATCAACATCCGCGGCTTCACGCGCGGCTTTCAGCTTCTCTTCCGCCGCCACGATCCCGGGCACGAAGGCGAAATCTCCGCGTTTCAGGCTCTGTCAGCGGCGCTCTCGGGCACGGTCGGGCTCGGCAACATCGTCTCCGTGCCCGTCGCCATCGCCCTCGGCGGGCCGGGCGCGATCTTCTGGATGATGGTCGCCGGCTTCTTCGGCATGACGTCGAAATTCGTCGAGTGCGCCATGGCCGTAAAGTACCGGCGCGTGCGTCCCGACGGGACGGTCTCCGGCGGGCCGATGTATTATATCGAGACGGTCTTCACCCGGATCGGTTCAAAGCCGCTCGGAAAGGCGCTGGGCGTCTTTTTCGCGATCTGCACCCTCGGCGGATCGATCAGCATTCTGCAGGTGAACCAGGCGCACGCCCAGTTCACGACCGCGACGGGCGTCAACGCCCCGCTCATCTTCGGCGTCATCATGGCCGCCCTCGTCGGCGTCGTCATCATCGGGGGCGTGAAGTCCATCGGCCGCGTCGCGGCGGTGCTGGTGCCGGCGATGGCGGGGATCTATCTCGCGGCCGGCCTCGTCATCCTCGCGGTCAATATCGACGCCCTCGGAGGGGCGATCCTCCTCATCGTCAAATCCGCTTTCGGGCTGGAGGCCGCAGCCGGCGGCGCCGTCGGCGCGATCATCCGCGGCGTGCAGCGTGCGACCTATTCCAATGAGGCGGGCGTGGGGTCCGCCGCCATCGCCCACTCGGCGGTGAAGACCGACAATCCGCTGACAGAAGGCTATGTCGCGCTGCTGGAGCCTTTCTTCGACACCATCGTCGTCTGCGCCATGACGGGGCTCATCGTTATCGTCTCGGGGGCGTATCTTCAGTATCAGCCGGGCGCCTTCGAAGGCGTGCAGATCACCTCCGCAGCTTATGAAAGCGTGATCGGCTGGTTCCCGGCGATCCTATCGGTCGCGGCGATCCTTTTCGCCTTCTCCTCGCTCGTCTCCTGGGCCTATTACGGCTCCAAGGCGACGGCGTATCTGTCGGGCGAAAGCGATCGGGCGGAGCTCGTCTACAAGATTGCGCTCTGCTGCATCCTGTCGATCGGCGCAGCGGTCGATCTTTCCGCCATCATCGCCTTCATCGACTCCATGCTGTTCCTGATGGCGGTCCCGAACCTTCTGGCGCTCTATTTTCTGCTGCCGGAGCTTCGGCGGGATATTCGCGCCTATGAGGCGGGGGCGGTCTAGGCCTGTATACCTGACCTGTCATCCCGGACGCGCGCAGCGCGATCCGGGACCCATCTCGGTCATTCACTGCTCGCTGAGGACGTCCGAGATGGGTCCCGGCTCTAACAGGCGTTCACCGAGCCCTTTCGGGCTCGGACGCCTGTAACGGCCGGGATGACGTGATCGTCAGTCCAGCCGCGCCCGATCAATGAGCGTCGCGAAATAGATCGCGTTCATGAAGAGCTTCACGTCGCCGCGGAAGGTGGCGCGGAAGGCCGGGTTGTCGGCGAACATGACGACGGCGCCGGCGCCGTAACGGTCGGCGACGAGGGCGGGCGTGCCGCCGATCTCCGCGATGCGCTTGCGCGAGGCGTAGCCGGAAAGAAGCGGCGCATCCGGATATTTCGCGACCGTCGCGAACGGGTTCTTCGGCGTCGAGAGCGTGTACGTCGTGTTTTTCAGGAAGGCGATGGAGCGGTCCTTGTAGCCGAAGCCGAGCGGGTGGGTGAAATCGAGATCGGCGGCGAACACCGCGCCGCCGATGACGTGCTCGGCGTTTTTGAGATCGATCTCCGCGTAGTCGATGCGCGGCGTTTCTTCCGTCTCGTCCTTTTTCTTCTTTTTATCCGCATGGTCCGCGAACGCGCCTTCCGCCCAGACCGAAGCGTCGCGCAGGGTGATGAGGACGCCGCCCGCGCGCACCCACGCCTTGATGCGGTCGGTCTCCTTCTCATCGAACTTCGCGCCGCCGGGCGCGACGAGGTGGGTGTAGTCGTTGAGGTCGAGGCCGCCGAGGGTTCCCTTGTCGCGGAGGACGACGGGGAGCTGCATCTCCTTATCGAGAAGGTGCCAGACCTCGCCGGCATCATAGCGGCGCACGCCATCGTTGAAGACGAGGAGGATCTTCGGCGTCGCGACGGTCTTCGCGCTGTCGCGCGCGCCAAGATCGCCGGAGCCCGCCGCCTCGCCGGAGGTGATCGGGTGAACGCGCACCGCGTCCTTGCGGGCGATTTCACGCATCAGGCGATGGATGTCGCGCGGAGATACGTCCTGCCGGGAGAGGGGGACGAACAGCGTTCCTCGCTCGAAGACCTGCTCTTCGCTGTCCACCGGCACGCGTTTCGGCTCCAGGAGCGCACGGGCGCGCACGCCCGCTTTCTGGAGGCGGCCGAGGGCGCGCGGCGCGTAATACTCCGTCCACTCCAGAAGATAGCCGTACTCGCCTTCGGCGGGCGTCGGCGCGGAGCTGAACTTCGGCTCTTTCGGCGCGCCGAGCTTGGCGGTCGCCAGTTCGTTCTGGTCGAGTTCCGCGTAGTCGAGATCGTAGGCGAGGGGGAGCGTCCAGCCGGAGACGTCGTAAAAGACCGTCTCCTCGAAAACCGTCACCAGATCAAACAGCCCACGGATCATTTTGCGCTGCGGCTGGCGCAGCGGAACCACATAGGACGTCTTCGCGGGATAGATTTTTCCGCCAATTTGAAGCGGCTCTGTCAGCGGTTGCACGGAGACGTCGTGGCGTTTCAGCAGCATGAGGAACTGGAAGAGGCGGCCCGTATCTTCCGCGGTGGTGAAGACATAGCCCTTCACGTCTTCTTCCGGCTTCTCGGCGAGGGCGCTCGCGAAGAACCCACGCTGATAGCCGAGCAGCTCCTCGCGCGCCTTGCGAGCGCCTTCGATGGTCGAGAGCGAGGTGTCGAAATGGAGACGGATGTTCTCCTCATAGCGACGCACGCCGATCGATCCTTCGATGGCGCCGCCGCGGGCCGCGCCCGCCTCGAAAAGGATGCCGACAGATCCGTTGATGGACGGATAGGTCGAGCCTTTGCCGATGTAGAAATTGTCGAACCCTTCTTCGGAGAAATAAAGCTCGTCGCGCTTGTCGAGCGCTTCGCGGTGGCCTTCGGCGAGGCCGGCGAGGAACTGCGGCACGGCGTCCGGGATCAACGGATTGCGCCGCTTCGGCTCGCCCGGGTGGAAGTAGTAGGAGGAATCCGAGCCCATCTCGTGGAAGTCCGCCGAGACGTTCGGCTTCCAGGCGTGCCAGAAATCGATCCACGCGCGGCTTTCCGGCTGAGTGAGGAGAAGCCAGTCGCGGTTGAGGTCGAACCAGTAGTGGTTCACCCGCGCCTCGGTCCAGAGCTGGTGGACCTGATGGTCCGGGTTCGTCACTTCGGTCGCGGGCAGATGCTGATAGACATGGTTGATGCGCCGCGAATGGCCGTCCGGGTTGAAGATCGCGACCATGACGATCACGGTTTCATCGAGCGTTTTTTCGATCGCGTCGCCTTTGGCGGCGGCGAGGTGGCGCAGGACCGGGATGGCGGCGTCCATGCCGGAGCTTTCGGCGCCGTGCACGCCGTAGTTCAGCCAGACGACCGCGGGGCCGTCCGTATCCGGGTTTTCCGGATCAAGCCGGGCGAGGTGCGCCGCGCGGATCGTGTCGAGTTTCGCGTGGTTCTTCTCGGACGTGATGACGAGCCCGAGGATCGGCCGACCCTCGTGGGAGTAGCCAAGCACTTCATGCGTAATCCGCGGCGACAGCTCAGAGAGTTCTTTCAGGTACGCGACCATCGTGTCATGGCGCACCGGCTTCTCGCCCAGCTCATGGCCGAGGAACGCTTCGGGCGTCGGAATGGACGCATCGTAGGACACGCCGTCCGCCTCGAAATACTCGATCGGGGCTGCATGGGCGGTGCAAACGGCGAGAAGGCAGGCGGCGAGGGGCGCGGCGAAACGCATGCAGGGGGCTCCTGAAAATGTCGGTCGCACCGACCCTAGCCGAGACGGCGCGGATTTCCCGTTAACACTCCGATAGCGGGAGTTTCGTTCAGCAACCTCGCGTTCTGATTTATGCGTTTCGAGCGCAAAGTCTTGCGTCGCCCGCTGGGATTGTTTGAGTGTCGCCAAAACGTCGGAGGCGAGCGCATCAATGTCTTTTGAGTATACGGATATTGAAACAGCCATAGCGGCCAAGGGGATGCGCATGGTCGTGGTGAGCGGCGTGCCCAGCCCGTGGACCGAGGCGGCCAAAGGTATTTTTCACATCAAAGGGATTGTTTGGTCCGCAGTCCGACTGACCTATGACGATCCCCGTCTGGTCGATTGGGCGGGTGAGCGGACCGGGCCGATCGCGATCTACAACGACGAAAAACCGCGTCCGGGTTGGGCGCAGATTCTGCTTCTCGCCGAACGGCTGGCGCCGACGCCGCCGCTGTTGCCGCGGGACGTCGATGCGCGAACTCTAACGTTCGGTTTGGGCCACGAGCTGCTCGGCGAATACGGCCTTGCATGGACCCGGCGCCTCCAGGCCATTCACGCCGGCCTCAGCGAGAACGGTGGATTTCCGGTCCACGTCGCGGGCTATCTCGCGAAGAAGTACGGCTACCGGCGCGACGAGGCTGACACCTTCACGCCCCGCGTCATCGGCTTGTTGCAGTACTTCTCCAGCCTGCTGCACGCGCGTAAAGGCGAGGGACGCGCATACCTTCAAGGTACGGAGCCAACTGCCGCCGACATCTATCTCGCTGTCGTCATGGCGCTGTTCAATCCGTTGCCGGAAGAGAGGTGCGCCATGGACCCTGCGACGCGGACGGCGTTTCAATGGCTCGACGATGAAACCCGCGCGGCGCTCGATCCGATCCTGCTGGAGCACAGGGATCGGATGTACGCCGAACATCTGGAGCCGGTGCTGAAGCTCTGAACGCTCAGAGCCCGGCGAGAGCCTGATCGAGATCGCGCCAGAGATCCTCGACATGCTCGATACCGATGGAAAGGCGCACAAGCGCGTCGTCGACGCCGAGCTCCGCGCGCCGCTCCGGCGGGATGGAGGCGTGGGTCATGATGCCCGGGTGCTCGATGAGGCTTTCAACGCCGCCGAGGCTTTCGGCGAGGGTAAACACCTCGACCCGCTCCAGCATCGATTTCGCCGCCTCGAGGCCGCCCTTCACGAACATCGTCACCATGCCGCCGAAGGCGTCCATCTGGCGTTTGGCGAGGGCGTGCTGCGGGTGGCTTTCAAGGCCCGGATAGGTGACGCGCTCGACAGCGGCGTGCGCTTCGAGGCGCCTCGCGAGCTCCAGCGCGTTTGATGAGGCGCGCTCGACCCGCAGCGGCAGGGTCTTCAGACCACGGAGCGCGAGAAACGAATCGAACGGGGCGGCCTGCGCGCCGACGGAGTTCTGCAGGAAGGCGAGCTTTTCGGCGAGATCGTCCCGTTTCACCACGAGTACGCCGCCGACGAGGTCGGAGTGGCCGCCGATATACTTCGTCGCCGAGTGCATGACGATGTCGGCGCCGAGATCGAGCGGGCGCTGGCAGAAGGGCGATGAGAAGGTATTGTCGACGCCGAGGAGGACGCCCTTCGCCTTGCAGATTTTCGCGACAGCTTCGATGTCGACGAGCTTCAGAAGCGGGTTCGTCGGGGTCTCCACCCAGACGAGTTTGGCTTTTTCCGTTATCGCCGCTTCCAGCGCCGACGGATCAGTGAGGTTCTGATAGGTGAAGGAGAGCGCCGCGGAATCTTTCTTCACGCGCTCGAACAGCCGGAAGGTGCCCCCATAGACGTCGTCGGTCGCGACGATGTTCGCGCCTGCGGGCAGCATGTCCATGAGCGTCGAAATCGCGCCCATGCCGGACGCGAAGGCGAAGCCGCGCGTTCCATTCTCCAGGTCGGCGATGCAGCGCTCATAGGCGAAACGCGTCGGGTTGTGGCCGCGGGCGTAGACGAAGCCCTTGTGCACGCCCGGGCTTTCCTGCGCGAAAGTCGAGGTCTGGTAGATCGGCGGCATCACCGCGCCCGTTGTCGGGTCCGGCGCCTGACCGGCGTGGATCGCGCGGGTCGCGAAGTGCGGGCGGTTGGTTTTGTCGGCGGTCATGCGGCCCTCACAGAAATTTCACGGGTTCGAACGGCGTTCGCGTTGGACTTCGTTACATCGGCAACTATTATTAGGGAACCGGTAAGGATCGCCGCATCGAGGCGACGCCATACCGAGCCTTTCGTCGTCCGGCCGCCAGCGCCGGAATTCATAACTGCCTGAGGAGATGCCTAGCATGACGATCTCGATGTTCGCCGCCGCGATTTTTCTCACCTCGGCCCCGGTCGATGGTTCGGTTGAAGCAGCGTCCGCGCCGATGGCTGAGCGCGACTGCGCCACGGTTGCGCCGACCGCCTCGCGCGGCTTTCACAAACGCCCGGCGGCTCTGAAAGTGCTGGATCGCGGGAAAGACGGCTGCGTTGACGACGATGAGACGCGCCTCGCCGAACTGGACGTTCGCGTCTTCCACAAGAAACCGGCCGCCCTGCGCGCCGAGAGCGCGCAGAGCTGACCGCTCGGCGTTAGTCCAGAAAAGCGGGTGGTTTCGGCAGTTCGGCGAAATCGTCCGCTTCGTGCTGGATGATGACGCGCGCGCCGGTTTCGGCGGCGAGCTTTTCAAACGCTTCGATCGACGCTCGCGTCTCATCAATGTCCGTGTTGAACCTCGGAACGGTCTTCAGCTCGCGCGCCCGCGTCAGGTGGTACATGTCGCCGGTGAGCAGCACCGGACCTTCGTTTTCTAATTGGATCAGAAGAACGGAGTGGCCGGGCGTGTGCCCCGGCGTCGGGTGAATGGTGACCGAGCCGTCGCCGAAGACATCGTACACATCGGAAAACGTCACGGTCTCCGCATCCGCCAGATCGGAAAAAGCGGAGGTATCGTCCTGGGCGAACATCCACTCGCGCTCGGCTTCGTTCACGATGAAAGTCGATCCGGCGAAATAGTTCGCATTGCCCGTATGGTCGAAATGGCTGTGCGAGATCGAGAAGTACTCGACATCGGCGGGCGGAACCTCGAGCGCTTCCAGCTGGCTGAGGAGCGTCGTCGGGACCGAGACCTTGAACGGACCGTTGGTGAGGCCGTCCTCCATTTCCGCCAGCGCGTCCGGAAGCCCGGCGTCCCAGACAAGGTCGCCTTTGGGGTGACGGACGAGGAAGCAGGTGTCGACGGCGGAGTTCTGTTCGCCGGCATACGCGCCTTCGACGGAAAAGATGTCGAGATCAAGCATTTCGATGCGTCCGCAATCGAGCGCATAGAGCTTGAGACCGGCCTCGGTCGTTTCGGCGGCTTCAGGGGCGTCGGCGGCTTTCGGCGCGTCGTCGTGGCCGCCGCAGGCGGCGAGCAGCGCCGCGAGGCTGGCGGACGCGAGAATATTTTTCATTCCAAGGTCTCCCCGGTTGCACGCGCGAAGACGTATCAGCGGCCGCGCCTGTCGGCCACTGGCCGACGGATCACGAAACCTGCAGCCGCAAGTGGTTCAGCAGGTCCGTGCGCGTGATGAGGCCTTCGAACTTCTCGCCACGCATGATGACGGCGACGTGGCCCTTGGCGAAGATGGGAAGGAGCGCGTCCGTCGGTGCATCCGCTTGGATCGTCTCCACACGGTAGGTCATGGCCGATTTCACCGGGTCCTGGAACTTGTCCTTGTTGCGGATCACCGCGAACAGGATGTCCTCCTCGTCAATGAGGCCGTCGACGCCGTCCTCATCGTTCAACACCGGCAGCTGCGAGATGTCGTAGAGCTTCATGCGCTTATAGGCGGTCATCAGCGTATCGTCGGAACGGCAGAAGACGGCGGCGCGCTCCGAGTGCGGACGGGCGATGAGATCGGAGAGATCGCCTTTCTCCGCCCGCTTCAGGAAGCCCTGATCGAGCATCCAGAAATCGTTGAACATCTTGGAGAGATATTTCTCGCCGCGGTCGCAGGCGAAGCCGACGACGCGTTTCTTTTCGGTCTGCTCGCGGCAGTATTTCAGCGCCGTCGCGAAGAGCGTGCCGGAGGACGAGCCCGCGAGGATGCCTTCCATTTTCAGAAGCTCGCGTGCCGCATCGAAGCTCTCCTTATCGGAGATCGGATAGGCTTTTTTCACGCGGGACAGGTCGCACACGTCCGGAATGAAGTCTTCGCCGATGCCTTCCACCAGCCAGGAGCCGACGGCGTTCGGGATCATGCCGGTATTGACGAAATCGGTGAGGATCGATCCCTGCGGGTCGGCGAGGATCATTTCCGTATCAGGCGAGACTTTCTCGAAGTACTTCGACAGGCCGCTGATGGTGCCGCCGGAGCCCACGCCGGAAATCACCGCGTCGACGTCGTGGTCCATCTGCTCCCAAATTTCTTCCGCCGTCGCCTCTTCATGGGCTTTCGGGTTCGCCGGGTTCCCGAACTGGTTGACGTAGAACGCGCCTTTTTCCTTGGCGATGCGTTCGGCGACATCCTGATAGTATTCCGGGTGGCCTTTGCCGACATCGGAGCGCGTGAGGTAGACGTCCGCGCCCAGAGCTTTCAGGTGGAAAATCTTCTCCTGCGCCATCTTGTCGGGCACCACGATGATCGTCTTGTAGCCCTTCTGCGCCGCCACGAGGGCGAGGGAGAGGCCGGTGTTGCCCGCGGTCGCCTCGACGATGGTTCCGCCCGGCTTCAGCGTGCCCGCCGCCTCGGCCTCTTCGATCATCGAGATGCCGATGCGGTCCTTGATCGAGCCGCCCGGGTTCATGAGTTCGAGCTTCAGATAAAGCTCACAGGGGCCGGTATCGATGTTGTTGACACGGATCATCGGCGTGCGGCCGACGCCGTCGAGAACGTCGTCCCAGACCGGACCGAAGGGCGTTTCTTTCATGGAAGCGTCTCCCGCTCGCGCGATTTTCTATCGCGCTTCCTTAGATAATCTGCGCGCCGGAGGGAACCCGGCTCCGCTTGATATCGCGAATGAGGAAGCGCGCCGGGTGCAGGGCCTCGGCGATATCCCGCTCCACGGGCGACGGCGCGCCCGCCATGTCCGCCGCGATGAGCGCCGCCGCCAGCGGCGCGGTGACCAGCCCGCGCGAGCCGAGCCCCGCGAGCGACCACAGGCGCGGCTGCAGGGGGAGCGGCGGCGCGTCATCCATCCGCCCGACAGCGAGCCCGGCGTAGGCCTGCGCCGCCGCCTCCCAGTCCGGCAGCGGCCCGGCGACGGGAACGCGGTCGGGCGTCACGCATCTGACGCTCGCCCGGCCGACGCCGCCTTTGAGGTTGAGCGTCGAAAGCCGTTCGCCGACCGCGGCGCGGTTGCGGGCGTCACGCGCGGCGTCCGCCGTAACGGGGCCGCCATCGAACGGGTCGTACGTCGCGCCGATGACGAGGCCGTCGCGCGGCGCGGGCGCGGCGTAGGGGCCCCAGGCGACGGGGAGCTTCAGCGGCGTTTCATCCGTAAACCGCGTGATCTGGCCGAGCGATCCGGCGAGCGGCAGCCCCGCCGTCGGCCGCAGGCGGGCTGCGTCCAGCGCGTTGGCGATCACGACTGCATCGCCTTCGAACGCTAGCTCGCCGCTCTCGGAATAAAGGCGTGCCGCTTCGCCCGTCGTTTCGACCTGTTCGATCCGGACGCGCCGGACCTCCGCATCGCCGAGAAGCGCGGCGACCAGCGCCGGGGCGCCGACGGCGCCGCCGCGAGCGACATGCAGAGCGGGCCGGTCGATCGAAACGCCCGCGAACTCGGAGGCGGTCGCGGCGTCGACGAGCGACAGGTGATCCGAGGGCAAGGCGGCTGCGGCGATCAACTGCTCGGCGCGCGCGTGGTCTTTGTCATCGATAATGAGTTGGAGGAGGCCGGTCTGGGCGAACGCCTTCGGCGCGATCTTGGCGTAGAGACGCGTCGCGTAGAGGAAAGCGTCGGTATGAAATCGCTCCGAGGGCTGATCGCCCAGCGACAGCCTTGGCGAGATGAGCCCCGCCGCAGAGCCGGACGCTCCGGCGGCGGGTCCCGTCGCGTCGAAGACCGTGGGCGCGAAACCGGCCGCGCGCAGGTGAAAGGCGAGCGCGGCGCCCGCGATCCCAGCGCCGATGATCGCGATCCGGGCGCCCGGCGCGAGCGCCGCGGCGCCGTGCGCGCCGAACCAAGGCGCGCGCGCTGGCCCTCCACGAGCCGGGTGCGGACCCTCAAATTCGCCCGCCAGCATGTCGCGCTTGCGCCCGAAGCCGGGTCGCTTCTCCACTGCGAAGCCGCGCTCGGCGAGGCCGCGGCGCACGACGCCGGCGGCGGTGTAGGTCGCGAAACTCGTTCCGAGGGCGGAGAGCCGCGCGATCTGGTCGAGCACGGCGTCCGACCACATGGCCGGGTTCCGGGCGGGGGCGAAGCCGTCGAGGAACCACGCGTCGATGCGCCCTTCGATGCGCGCGAGCGTTTCCGATGCTTCGCCATAAAGGAGGATCAGCCGTGCCTGCGCTTCGGGAAAGTCGATGAGGTGCGGTCCGGGGTGGAGCGCGGCTGCTCGCGACAGTAGCCAATCCGCCTCCGACCTCAGCCCTTCATATTGGGCGAGCGCCCGCGCGTGATCCTCGGGGCGAAGCGGGTGCTTCTCGGTGCTGACGAATGTCAGGCGTGCCGTCGGTGGTTTCGCCGCCGCGCGCCACGCCTTAAGCGCGATGAGGAAATTAAGCCCCGTGCCGAAGCCCAGCTCGCCGATGGCGAACGACCCGTCACGGTCGAAGCGGCCCGGCAGATCATTTCCCTGAAGAAAGACGTGCTCGGTCTCCGCGATCCCGCCGTCATCGGAATAATAAAGATCGCCGAAGGCGGGCGCGCGCGGGGCGGGCCCCTGCGTCCAGTCAATCTCGGCCGGCGAAATCGGCGAGCGGCCGTCGCGCCGGGCGGTCATGGCCTTAAGACGCGAGAAGCCGCTCGAGCACTTTCAGCGAGGCGTACCCGTCCGCTGGCAGACCGACCGAGCGTTGCCAGCCGCGCAGCGCCTCGGTGGTGCGGGCGCCGACGATGCCGTCGACGGTTCCGACATTGTAGCCGCGCGCGTTCAGCGCCTCCTGCAGGGTCTTGCGCTGGTCGAGGGTGAGGGGCTTGTCCTCCCGCGGCCAATCCTGCGTGAGGGAGATATCGCGCCCGGCGATAGCGTCGGCGAGACGGCCGATGCCGAGGGCGTAGGCGGTGGAGCGGTTATAGGCGAGGATCGCGCCGTGGTTCGCGAACACCATGAAGGCGGGACCGCGCGCGCCGGCGGGCGCGATGATGGAGGCGGAAGCGTTCGGATCGATCCCGTCGAGGCCCGATTTCGGGCGGGAGACGCCGGCGGCGTACCATTCGATGACAGGCTTCTTCACCGAGCGCGTCGCCGATCCGTAATCGAAGTTTTCCGGAAGCGACACTTCGAAGGCCCACGGCTGGTCGTTCTCGAAGCCTGATTTCGCGAGGTAGTTCGCGGTCGAGGCGAAGACGTCCGGCAGTGTCGTCCAGATATCGCGGCGCCCGTCGCCGTCCCGGTCGACGGCGTAGGCGAGATAGGTTGTCGGGATGAACTGGGTGTGGCCCATGGCGCCCGCCCACGAACCGGTCATCTCATCGCGCTTGGCGTACCCCCTGTCGACGATCTTCAGTGCGCCGAGCAGTTGCTCGCGCCCGAAAGAGGTTCGGCGCCCCTCATGGCCGAGGGTCGCAAGCGAGCGGAAGACATCGTAGCCGCCCATGATCTCGCCATAGGCGCTTTCGAGCCCCCAGATGGCGACGATGATCTCCGCATCGACGCCGTATTCGCGCTCGACCGCCTCCAGCTCCGCGCGATGAGCGGCGAGCTTGGCGCGGCCGTTGGCGACCCGATCATCGGAGACGGCGATTTCAAGATAATCCCAGAGCGCGCGGGTGAACTCCGGCTGATAGTCGTTCGCCTTCACGACCTTCGGGTCCGGCGAGAGGCCGGTGAGGGCCGCGTCGAGGGTTTTCGCAGAGATGCCTTTCGCGGCGGCCTCGGCGCGGAAGCCTTTCAGCCACGCATCGAAGTCCTGCGCGACGGCGGCGGGCGCGGGCGCTTTCGCCGCGGCCTCGGCGGGCGTCTCAGCGGGTTGGGGCGCGCTCGCGCAGGCGGGCAGAAAAGGGAGGGCGGCGAACACGGCGAGCGCGCGGCCCGCGCGCGAAATGAGCGACGTCATCGGAAACTCCTTCTCCCCCGCGATGGCGCATCCAACCCCAGTCTTCGATGAGACTCTGTTCATGCGACCGGATTTAGGCTCTTCTCTACGCGTGATCGCAGGGTCGGGTCCAGCGCGAGCGCTTGACTTCGCGCGTCTGCGGCCTTAGCACGCCGGGCTCCGCGCCGACCGTATCGGATCGGGCGCGATCAGGTATTGAGACGACGGCCGCCAACCATTGAAGGCCAAAAGGGACGACGGGTCATGAAAGTCAGAAGCTCGCTGAAATCGCTCAAGTCCCGCCACCGCGACTGTCAGGTCGTGCGTCGTCGCGGGCGTCTTTACGTCATCAATAAGACCCAGCGCCGCTTTAAAGCGCGCCAGGGCTGAGGCCGGGCCCGCGGCGATGATCGCGCGGGCGCTTCTCGCTCTCCTCGCCGTCGTCGGCGCGTCGACGGCCCGGGCGGATCAGACAGATCCGCGCCTTGAGCTTTTCTTTGAAGAACTGAAGACCGCTGACGAGGCGGAAGCCGCGCGTCTTTCGACGCGCATCGTCGAGGTGTGGTCGGAAGCCTCGTCGCCGACGGCGCAGCTGCTCTTCAACCGAGCGCTGGAGGCCGAATTCGCGGGCGAGACGGACCTCGCCGACGAACTCCTCACCCAGACCGTCGGGCTTTATCCCTCCTTCGCCGAAGCCTGGGCCGCGCGCGGGCGCATCCGCCTCGCGGCGGGCGATGTGGAGCGCGCGACGCGCGATTTCGTCGAGACGCGGCGGCTTGAGCAGCGGCACTATCCGACGCTCGTCCTCATCGCCCAGACACGAATCGCCGTGAACGACGAGAAAGGCGCGCTCGTCGCCTTCCTCGAAGCGCTGGCGCTCAACCCTCACCTTGAACAGGCGAAATCGGCCGTGCGTCGGCTGCAGCGCCGCGTCGGCGGGCAGGAGATCTGAGCGCTGGACGCGCTCGCGGATCGCCATAGGCTTTCAGCGACGCCAGAGAAGCTGTTTGCATGACCTTCGCGCCGACGAGCGAAACAGGGACCGCCGCCGAGCCGGTCCGTTCGTTCAAATACTATGACTTCATCATGGCGGCCTTTGTCGCCATGCTCATCTGCTCGAACCTCATCGGCGCGGCGAAACCGGCGACCCTTTTCGGCGTCACCTTTGGCGCGGGCATTCTTTTCTTCCCCCTGAGCTATGTGCTCGGCGACGTTCTCACGGAAATCTACGGCTACGCCCGCGCGCGCCGCGTCATCTGGGCGGGCTTCGCCGCCGTGATCTTCATGGCGTTCATGTCGTGGGTCGTGCTCGCTCTGCCTGCGGCGGAGGGCTGGGAAGGCGTCGAGGCCTACCAGTTCGTTTTCGGCCAGACGCCCCGCATCGTCGCCGCGTCGATCTGCGCGTTCTGGGCGGGAGAGTTCGCGAACTCGTTCGTCATGGCGCGCATGAAAGTCGCTTCTGAAGGCAAGCACCTCTGGCGGCGGACGATCGGCTCGACGGTGGTCGGGCAGGGCGTCGACAGTCTCATCTTTTATCCGGTCGCTTTCCTCGGCCTGTGGACGCCCGAGCAGGTCGTCGCCGTGCTGATCACGAACTATCTTCTGAAGGTCGCCTGGGAGGCGCTGCTGACGCCCGCGACCTACGCCATCGTCGGCTATCTGAAGCGCGCGGAAGGCGTGGAAGTCTTCGACGACGACACCAACTTTTCCCCGTTCTCCGTGAAGCTAGGCTAGCGGTTGTCCGACACCGCGACTCGCAGCGCATCTTGATGCAGGAGCCGGCGCGCGCTACGCCGCGCGCCCCTTAGCGAGTTCAGGAGACGGGAATGGCGGACGGAACGGCGGGAGCCTACGAAGCAGCCGGAGCGGGCGTGGCGGCGGAGCGGCTGCGCTCCTTCATCGAGCGCATCGAGCGGC
>CAYFIB010000013.1:0-72430 GCA_964342855.1 uncultured Caulobacterales bacterium | reverse complement strand
TCGCTCGTCGGGCTTTCGCAGACGACCACCAGCTCCGGTTTGTTGGAGGAGGCGCGCACGAGGCCCCAGGTGCCGTCTTCGACGGTGACGCGCACGCCGTTGACCGTAACGACGTCGCGGATTTTCTGGCCGATGAGCTCGCCGCCGGCGGCGGCGTGGGCCTCGATCTCGGCGACGACTTTTTCGATCACGCCGTATTTCGTCTCGTCATCGCAATGGGGCGACATGGTCGGCGACTGGTAGGTGGCCGGAAGATCGCGGCGGAGGTCCGCCATGGATTTGTCCGGGTTGCGATCAAGCATCTGCAGAAGCGCGACGGCGGCGACGAGGCCGTCATCATAGCCGCGGCCGATGGGGGCGTTGAAGAAGAAGTGGCCGGACTTCTCGAAGGCGGCGAGGGCCCCCAGCTCATGGTTGCGGCGCTTGATATAGGAGTGACCGGTCTTCCAGTACTCCGTCTTCGCCCCGTTCTTGACGAGCACCGGGTCGGTCATGAAGAGGCCGGTCGATTTCACGTCCACCACGAACTGGGCGTTCGCGTGCTGGGCGGAGAGATCGCGCGCGATCATGACGCCGATCTTGTCGGCGAAGATCTCCTCACCTTCGTTGTCGACGACGCCGCAGCGGTCGCCGTCGCCGTCGAAGCCGAGCGCGATGTCCGCCTTGTGCTCCAGCACCGCATCGCGCATGGCGTGCAGCATCTCAAGGTCTTCCGGGTTCGGATTGTATTTCGGAAAGGTGTGGTCGAGTTCGTCGTCGAGGGGGATGACCTCGACGCCCATGCGCTTCAGGGCCTCCGGCGCATAGGCGCCCGCCGTGCCGTTGCCGCAGGCCGCGACGACCTTCAGCGGGCGTTTGATCGAAACGCCCTTCGTCACGTCGGCGATATAGCGCTCGCGCATGCCGGGGACGGCGACATAGCCGCCGCCGGGGCGGGTCACGCCGTCGCCCGCGAGCACGATCTCCTTCAGGCGGCCCATCTCGTCCGGGCCGAAGGTGAGGGGGGCCTCGACGCCCATTTTCACGCCCGTCCAACCGTTTTCATTGTGGCTCGCGGTCACCATGGCGACGCAGGGGACGTTGAGGTCGAACTGGGCGAAATAGGCGACCGGGGAGAGCGCGAGGCCGATATCGTGCACCTCGACGCCCGCGGCCATGAGCCCGACCATCAGCGCCTGCTTCACATTGATGGAGTAGCCGCGGAAATCGTGGCCGACGACGATCTTCGGCTCTTTCCCCAGCTCATGGATCAGCGTGCCGAGGCCGAGGCCTAGGGCCTGAACGCCCTGATAATTCAGCTCTTTTTCCAGCACCCAGCGGGCGTCGTATTCGCGGAAGCCCGTCGGCTTCACCAGCGCCTCTGTTTCGTATTCGTAGGTGTTCGGGGCGATGGCGGGTTTCGGCGCGGTCATGGGACGTCCTTTTCGGGTCGCGAGAGGGCTCGCGAGGGCGTGAACTCGGGCGGACCATAGCCGCGGCCGGCGAGGGGGCAAACCGCCGCCTTCGGGTCCGCTCCGTCGACATTGCGCTGCAAACCGGGCATGACGGATCGATGACGGCGCGGGGCTTCCTGCGCCGTTCGCATGTCATCCTCTTGGGACGGGGCGGGTTTTGGAAGCACTGGGCGAACTTGGCGGGCGGGCGCAGTCCGCCATCGGCATTCTGGCGTTCCTCGTCATCCCGTGGCTCCTGTCGGAGCGCAAATCCGGCTTTCCGGTTTTCTTCGCGGCCATCTGCGTCGCCGCGCAGCTCGGTCTCGCTTTCTTCATGCTGAACGTTCCGGCGGTGCGGGCGGGGCTTTCAACGCTGAACGGCCTCGTACGCGCCCTCGCCGAAGCGACGGACGCCGGCACCGCCTTCGTCTTCGGCCATGTGGGCGCGGGGCCGAAGCCCTATGAGGTGGTTGAAGGCTCGGCGGTCTTCTCCTTCGCCTTCCAGGCGCTGCCGCTGGTCATTTTCGTCTCGGCGCTGTCGGCCGCGCTCTGGCACTGGGGCGTGCTGAAGGTGATCGTGCGCGCCTTCGCGCTGGTGCTGGAGAAGGGCCTGCGCATCGGCGGGGCGGTGTCGCTCGCCGCCGCCGCCAACGCCTATTTCGGCCAGACCGAGGCGCCGCTGCTCATCCGCCCGTTCCTCGCGAAGCTCACGCGATCGGAGCTGTTCGCGGTGATGACGACGGGGCTCGCCACGGTCGCGGGCTCGGTCATCGTGCTCTACGCGACGATCCTCGAACCCGTGGAGCCATCGGTTCTCGGGCACATCATCATCGCCTCGCTCATCTCCGTACCGGCCGCGCTCCTCATGGCGCGGATCATGATACCGCCGGAGCCGGGTGAGCTCGCGACCGACGCCGACGCCGCCGACGATCTTCAGTATGACAACGTCGTCGACGCCTACATGACCGGCGTGACCGACGGCCTCAAACTCTATCTCAACATCATCGCCTCGCTCATCGCGTTCATCGCGCTCGCGAAGCTCGTGAACATCGCCCTCGCGCAGCTGCCCTTCATCGAAGAGCCGCTGACGCTGGAAGGCATTCTCGGCTGGGTCTTTTTCATTCCCGTCTGGCTCGCGGGCGTGCCGCTGGAAGAGGCGCAGGCGGCGGGCTCCCTCATGGGCGTGAAGACGGCCCTCAACGAGGTGATCGCCTATCTGCAGCTTTCTGAAGCCGGGCTCTCGGAACGCTCACGGATCATCATGATCTACGCGCTGTGCGGCTTCGCCAACATCTCCAGCCTCGGCATCCAGATCGGCGGATTTTCGGTGTTGGCGCCGGAGCGCCGCTCCGACATCATCGCGCTCGCGCCCCGCGCGCTGATCGCGGGCACGCTGGCGACGCTGATGACCGGCGCGGTGGTGGGGGTCGTCTGGACGGGGTGAGGTGGGAATATTCTTGGAGATATAGAATGCGTAAAATTCGAATTGCGATACCTATGGCAGCTGAATACGTATATAAGAAAAGAGGCGAGCATCTAAGAGATGCATTGAATCAGCTTTCAAATAGAATTTTTAATTTATCTCTCTACGCAGATGAAATTTACATAGAGGCACCATTTTACCAAGGCATATTAGACAAAAATTATTCTTACTATAAACATTTGAGAGATTTATCAAATATTTATACGCCTGAGCGCAGCGAAATTACACAGCATGCCGCGGTGCTTTCCCTGTTTGTGGGGTCAAAGGATTATTTTGATACGAACATAAATTCAACCGAAAAAGGGTACTTTGACAATTTTTTTCTTAACATTAAAAAACTTAGCGACATAGGAGTTCTTAAAATGTATTGCCCAGGTACATGCGGTATTTATGGACAAACAATTAATAATCTTTTTAAGATGGCTAACAAGGATGGCAAATTTGAAGAATTTAGTGTTAATGAAATGGAATTTTGGATAGCCGATGAAATTAGTAGAGGGGTTGGCTCTGTTGGTGTTGTTGATGGAATGGAAGATAAATCATATTTTAATCCTGAAATTGGAAGGGGGATAGATATGAAAGTAATACCTGGATTATTTGATGCAGATCTCGCATTTTTAGATATGGATATTGATGGTATAGTGGAGGCTAGGGAGAATTATAGCAAGGAATTTTCACATTTTAAATCGGTTTTGAGAGAATGGTTTGTTTTGATTGAAGAAAATTATGATGCTGAAAATTTCAGAATTGCGGTTGAGGAGGATGTAGTTTTTAGATTAAAAAAAATGTTCGAGGATGCCAAGAGTGAGATATCTCGTAAGAATATTGTAAGTATTAACCAAGAAGAAATTGTAATGAGAGCGATTGGTGGCGTTCTGTCCCCTAAGTCGCTCGCAAAGATTCCTGTTGAGATATTATTTAAAAAAATAAGAAAAATTAAGTCACCTTCAAATTTTTTGATAACTGTTTCGAAAAAAAAAGATAGAGCTTGGATTTACTAACTATAGAAGATGGGATCTTCATCTTGAATGTAAAACTCGGAATATGAAGTTGTGCGACTTGAAAACCGGGGCCTGCCATTGCGGCGCGGTCGCCTTCGAGGCCGATCTGCCGGATGAGATCGAGGCGCACGCCTGCAACTGCTCCATGTGCGAGAAGGTGGGCTTCGAGCACGTCATCGTTCCGCTCTCGCGTTTCCGGCTCGTCCGGGGCGCCGATGCGATCACGACGTACACGTTCGGGACCGGCGTCGCGCAGCACACCTTCTGCTCTATCTGCGGCGTGAAGCCGTTCTACACGCCGCGCTCCAACCCGGATGGCGTCTCCCTCAATCTGCGCTGCATGGATCGCGCCCAGTTCGCCTCGGTGACGGTGACGCCCTTCGACGGCCAGAACTGGGAGAAGAACGCGAGCGCCCTGAAGCATCTTTCCGAAGCATGACCATTGAAGAGGCGATCCTCTCGCTCGTCGCCGAGCGTGGGCCGGGGAAGACCATCTGCCCGTCCGAGGCGGCGCGGCTCGTCGATCCGGAGAACTGGCGTTCGCGGCTGACGGCCGTGCGCGCGGAGGGGCGCCGGCTGGCGGCGGACGGGAAAATCATCTGGACCAAGAAGGGCAAGCCCGTCGATCCTGAGATCGTAAAGGGCGTCGTGCGCTTCGGCCTGCCGGACCATCATGGTTGAACCGCTCGCGCCGCTTCTGAAGGAGATCCGCGCCTGCCGCGCCTGCGATCTGCCGCATGAGCCGAGGCCGGTGCTGCAGGTCGCGGACCGCGCCCGCATCGGCGTCTTCGGGCAGGCGCCCGGCAATCTCGTCCACCAGTCCGGCCGTCCGTTCACGGATCCCTCCGGCGTGCGCCTGCGCGAATGGATGGGGGTGAGCGAGGAAGAATTTTACGAGGGCGGGAAGATCGCCGTCATCCCCATGGGCTTCTGCTTCCCGGGCTATGACGGGAAGGGCGGGGACCTGCCGCCGCGAAAGGAGTGCGCGCCGCTCTGGCGGGCGCGGTTGATGGAGGCGCTGCCGCGGCTCGATCTCATGATCCTCGTCGGCGCCTACGCCCAGAAATGGCATTTTGGCGCCGAAAACAAACGCACGCTGACGGAGACGGTCGCGAACTGGCGCGCCTGCGGCCCGCATTACATTCCGACGCCGCACCCCTCCTGGCGCAATAATGCGTGGCTCAAGAAGAACCCGTGGTTCGATACGGAGTTGCTGCCGGAATTGCGCGGGCGAGTGCGGGCCCTGCTGGACGGGTGAGGGGAGCGCTCGCGGCCGTCCTTCGTGACGGCGCTGCGCGCCTCCTCAGGACGTCCTTCGAGACGCGCGGCTACGCCGCGCTCCTCAGGATGAAGAATGCTCTGAACTTCGTCCTGAGGAGCGGCGAAGCCGCGTCACGAAGGACGGCGGCAAAGAACGGACGCCGAACTTATCCCCCCACGGAACGGCCGCCTCATGCTGGGGGCCGAGGAGGCCCGCCATGTCCGAAACCAGCCCCAATCTCGTTCTGCCCTATGTTCAGCCCGCGCAGGCGCAGAAGCATGTCACAGTGAACGAAGCGCTCCGGCGTCTCGACGCCCTCGTGCAGCTCGCCGTCCTCAGCCGGACGGTCGGGGCGCCGCCGGGAAGCCCCGCCGACGGCGACCGGTATATCGTCCCGACGGGCGCGAGCGGCGCCTGGTCCTCCGCGAGCATCGGCGCGGTCGCCGCCTGGCAGGACGGGGGCTGGCTCTTTTATTCCCCTCAGGACGGATGGCGCGCGGATGTCGCCGATGAAAGCCGCACGCTGGTTTTTCGTTCCGGCGCCTGGCGAGGGGAGGCCGAAAGCGCGAACGGCGCGGCCTCCCGGCTCGCGATCATCGAGGTCGATCACGCCGTGACGGCGGGCGCGACGTCGGACACGGGCGCGATCATCCCGGACCGCGCCGTCGTCTTCGCCGTTTCGGCGCTGGTGTTGGCGGAGGTGACCGGGCCGGGCGACTGGGATCTCGGCGTCGACGGCGCGAGCGACCGCTATGGAACCGCCATCGCCACGGCGGCGGGAACCGCTTTCGTCGGGCCAAGCGCGCAGCCCGTCGCCTATTATGGCGCGACGGCGCTGCGACTGACGGCGAATGGAAGCGATTTCACGGGCGGGACAGTGCGATTGGCCGTCCACGCCCTGTTGATGGATGCGCCGGCTTAAAGCTTACCGGTTGCGGTCGCGACGGTCCGTGAACAGACCGAAGAACAGCCAGATCACGGCGATGACGATGATGATGAGCAGCGCGATCTGGCCGACCTTGGCGTAATCATAGCCGTTCTCGAACTTCACCGTGTCCTGAACGGACTGGCCGATTTGACCGACGAGGTCGCGCGGCTCTTCGCTTTCGCTCGGCGCGTCGCCTTCCGTCGGTTTCGTCTCTTTCGGGAACATGACATTCGGCGTTTCGCCGTCATCGATGATTTTGCCGTCGGCTTCTTTCACTTCGTCGGAAAGCTCGTCCGCGTTGTCGGCGCCGAGCACCGCGGCGCCGGCGCCGGCGACGCCAGCGACCGTGCCGCCCGTCGCCATGCGGTTGGACCCGCGTGTAGAGCCGGCGGGACGGGCTTCCTCGACCTCGACGAATTCGCGCGTGGAACGCTCGCGATCCGTCAGGTCGGCGCGCTTCGTCTCCATAGGTTCAAGGAACAGCGCGGCCTCCGCATTGCGGCGGCGCGTGAGGCCCGCGAGCACCTTGCCGCCCGCCTTGTTCCACCAGGTGAGCGCCTCGGCCGCGCCCGGTCGGTCGCCATTGTTGAGGCGCGTGAGCGCCGTCGACTTCGACAGATTGCCGACTCCGAGATTGAAGGTCCACGAAACAAGGGCGTCGAATTCGTTCTGATTGAGCGGGACTTTCACCAGACGCTCGACGCCGCGCTCATACTGGCCGAGATCGCGACGGAGGATGGCTTCGGCCTCGTCCTCGGTGATGCGCATGCCCGGCGTCACTTCCGGCGCGCCGGCGTGGTCGGTGTGGCCGTAGCCGACGGTCCAGACGCCGACGGAGTCCTGATAGGCCTCCAGCTCCAGCCCCTCGAACGATTTGATGAGGTCGATTCCCCGCTGCGACGTCTTCATGGTCCCCGTTCCTTCAACACGCGCTTTGTTAATAGCATAGAAACCATGGCGCGGGGGTCAAAACCTTATCAGCGGCGATCAATCGTGGCGCGGGCGGGATTGCGCCGCTAAGGTTCTCGCCAGCACCGGTATGGAGGGGTTCATGGGTCGTCGCGTGGTGGCGGTATTGGTTTCAGTTCTCGCCGCGATGGGCGTCGCGCATGCGCAAACGCCGGCGCCGCCGCAGTCCGAGACGCCGACGTTTCCCAACGGGCAGGCGATTGTCGGCGCGGTGACGCTGGAAGGCCTCCACCAGATCGCGGTCGATCTCGGGATCAACGCCAGCTACGCGATGAATCCCGCGGGCGGGCGCGCGGTGGTCGTGAGGCTGGAGGGCGGCGGCGTATTCCTCGTGACCACCAGCATGTGCCGCGAGCAGGGCTGCTTCGCCTATGACGTCTTCGCCATCATGGCGCCGGGCGGGGTGAGCCTCGATCTTCTTAATCGGTTCAATGTCGTGTCGGTGACGGCGAGTTCGTTCGCCACCCAGCAGGGCGTCGTCGTCGTGCGTCAGTCGAACATCGTTCTCGGCGGCGTCACGCGCCAGAAAATCGCCGCGAGCTACGTGGCCTTCGTGGCCGAAGCGCAACGTTTCTCGCGCGAAGTTCTCTCTCAGGCGCGCGCCGAGACGATCTCGTGGCCGGCGAGCGACGCCGATCTGCCGTTCTATGGCGACACTGTTCCGCGCAATGTCGCGCCCGGCGCCCTCGAAATCGCCTTCGAACCCGCGCAGTTCGGGGCGTTCGCGGACCTCGCCCACGCCGAGCGCTGAGGGGCGCGGCGTCAATCACTTCTTAACCACGTTCGGGCGACGAGCGTCGCGTCTCCCGCGCATTCCGGAATTGCGCTTCGGCGCGTTGGCGGATAGTTGCGGGGCGCATCGGGCTGAATATAGTCCGGCGCGAAAAAGCGAGGCGGGTCCGACCGGTAGAGCCGGTCAGTCGCGGAGGACGTCCCATGTCGGAAGCCGAACTCGATACCTATCGACCGAGCGACGACGAGCCGTTCATGAACGATCGTCAGCTCGAGTATTTCCGCAAGAAACTGCACGAGTGGAAAGCGGACATTCTGGCCGAAAGCCAGATGACCATCGCCCATCTGCAGGATGATTCGCTGAACCATCCCGACATCGCCGACCGGGCTTCCGTCGAGACCGACAAGGCGCTTGAGCTGCGGGCCCGCGATCGTCAGCGCAAGCTGATCTCCAAGATCGATTCGGCGCTCCGCCGGATCGACGACGGCTCCTACGGCTATTGCGAGGAGACGGGCGAGCCGATCAGCCTGAAGCGCCTCGAAGCCCGCCCCATCGCGACCCTGTCGCTGGAGGCGCAGGAGCGCCACGAACGCCGCGAGAAAGTGCATCGCGACGACTGAGGGGCGGCGCCTCGGTCCCGAATTCTCAATTTGTGCGTCGTCCCGGAAACGGCGAAACCGTTATCCGGGACCCGGAGTTTCGGAGCGAGCGCACGCGACCCTTGGTCCCGGCTCTCGCTTCTCTCGGTCGGGATGACAAGAATGCCTGAGCGACGGCTTTAGGAGGCCGTGCTAAATACTTGAATTCATTGAAAAGTTTAGAGCCTCAGCCGTTCGCGAACAGGCGGCCGGCGTCGAGATCGACGACGTTGGACGCGTCGTCTTCGTCGCGGGTTTTCGCGCGGGCGCGAGAGATTTCCGCGCGGCCGACGAGGGGCGACAGCTCCAGATCGTTCTCGCCGCCGATGAGGAGCGCGCGCTCTTCGTCATCGATGCGCACGAGAAAGAGGCGTCGACGCGCGTCGAGCGGCGCGGCGTCGAGAATGGCGAGGCGGCGGCCATGGCGCTTCATCGTTTTCGGCTCGGTGTTCGTCAGGCCGAGCCATTTCGCGCCCTGCGCGAGCAGTCCGATCGAAGCGGCGATGATGGTCAGCGCGAAGAAGGCGTTGAGCACGTTGATCAGCATGTCCGGGTCCCCGTTCCTTTCCCGCCGCACACTCGCGCCGGACTTGGTTAACGGGGCGTTAACGACTTGGCCGCGCGCTGCGCCGCGCGCTAAGAAAAGATGTCGAGTTGTCGGAGGGGACCGATGAGCGCTTACGAAATCATGGATCTGATCGCCTCGCAGCTGTCGATCATCAACGAGGTGTGGAACTTCTTTCTCACCATTCACATGGCGATCATCGGCCTGCTGATCATCGCGCGTCAGTTCGTGCCGGGCACCATGAAGGCGGTCATTATCGTCGCCTATCTCGGCTTTCTCGGCGTGAATTACTCCGCGCAGGCGGACAACTACTCTCAGCTGGAAGCGCTTTATGCGGATGCGGCGATGTTCGCGGAACGCGAAGAGATGGCGACCGGCGCGCAGGCCTCGGGCGAGGTGATCCGCAATTACGATCTGACCGAGAAAGCGCGGCTCCTGCCGCTCGTCTATTCGTTCACCGCGACGCTGACGATCCTCTGCCTCTTCTTCATCAACTCCATTCAGGGGCGCAAACGCGGCGACCGGGCGGGCGAGGGCGGCGCGGAACTGCTCTAGAAGGCGCCGCGCCTGCGAGACATGCGCTAGTAGAGGCGCATGACCTCATTCACTGAACTGATGGCCGCCGCCGAGCGGTCCGAAACCAGCCTCATCGCCCATCCGCCTGAAGAGTGGATGCAGGGCCGCACGATCTATGGCGGGCTCACCGCCGCCTATTGCCATGAGGCCGCCCGGCTGATCGCGCCGGAGGCGCCGCCGCTGCGGTCTGCGACTGTCGCCTTCATTGGCCCGGCCGGCGGCGAGGTCGAGGCGCGCGCGGAAGTGTTGCGCGCGGGCCGCAATGTCCAGTTTATCGGCGCGGACCTCACCGGCGAAAAAGGCATCGCCGCGCGCTGCCAGTTCGCGTTTGGCGCCGCGCGGCCGTCGATGTTCGATGAGTTTCATATTCCCGCGCCGAGCGTCCCGGCTCCGGAAGAGTGCCCGCCGATGATCCCCGAGGGCGCGTTCATGCGACCGAGTTTCGCGAGCAAGTTCAACAGCCATCTCGCCGCGGGGGGGATCCCGGTTTCCGGCTCCGACAAGCACGATCACCTCATCTGGATCCGCCATCGGGATCGCGATGCCGCGGGCATGTCCGCCATGCTGGCCATCGCCGACATGCCGCCGCCCGCCATGTTCGCGAAGTTTCCCGAGCCCGCGCCGATCAGTTCCGTCACCTGGATGGTCAACGTGCTTGTCGAAGACTTCGAGACCGAGGACGGCTGGTGGCTGATGCAGACCCGCGCCGACCATGCGCAGGCCGGCTACTCCAGCCAGGACATGCTGATCTGGAACGCGTCCGGACAGCCGGTTATCGCCGCCCGCCAGAGCGTCGCGCTCTTTCTCTGACGGCTCCTGCGAGACGGCGTATTCTTACCGACCGTCACCGATCTGTCGCGATACGATCCTTGCTTTCGCGCGGCGCTGCGGGCACTTTCACATGACGGGAGAGGGAGGCGCGTATGGCGGGCCTACGGGGATTTTTGAGCGGGACGACGACGATTGCGGCGACAGCCGCGAGCGCTCTCTGCGTGTCTGTCGCCGCGTCTCCAGCGCTTGCGCAGCAGACGGGCCCGACGCCGATCTCTCTTCGCACGGACATCGCCGAGCAGGACGTTGTTCACGCCGAGGATGAGACGGACATCGCCGAGCAGGACGATGTCCGCGCCGAGGATGAGTACGAAGCGCTTGCGGGCAGCGATGTCGGTTGGCTGGTCGGCGCTTCTTTCAAGACCTGGGGCGTGCAGGACAGCTTCTCCCTCGGCACCGTGCGCACGGACAGCGAGTTCGATCTCACCTCGCGCGGCGAGCCCTACGCCTTCATCATGAACGGCGGCGTGTTCACCTTGCGCGCGCCAAGCGCGTTTCTTCGTCAGACGACGTTCAATCTCACCATCGGCTTCGGCGAGGGCGATACGGAGATCATCCAGCGCGGCGGCGATTTTTCGACCGGTCAGGCGCTGGAGCGCGTCACCGACGCGAAGATGCGGCGCTATGATTTCGAGCTGGACGCGAAGACCCGCGCGCTCGGCGACGTCGTCGCGCTGGTCGTCTCCGGGCGCTACGAACGCGTGCGGATCGACACCGCGACCTATGACACGCTTTTCGATTTCACCGGGCCGGACCCGCTGACGCCGACCGAGACGCGCACGCCCGCATCCGGCTCGCGTCTTGAGGCGTACGATCTCTACACGGCGCGTACCGGCCTTGAAATCAAAGTGCCGGTCACGCCAAACCGGGCGACCGAGGGCTTCGCCAACTTCCTGCTTGCGGGCGGCTACCGCGATGCCTTCGCGCAGGACGAAGTCGGCGGCGTCATCGGCGACCGTTCGGACAGCGCGTTCTTCAGCGACGAGTGGCTGGTCGGCATCGATGTCAGCGTCGGCGTGACAAGCACCTGGCGGCGCAAATGGCGCGCGGACCTTGTCTACCGCCTGACCAATTACTCGCCGCTTTCGGAAACGGCTCTGGTGGGAAGCAACCAGACCGTACAGGGAATTTCGTTCCGCCTCGGCTATCTGCTGTACTGATCTTCCGCGTCGGGGCGGACGCGCCAGACTGGGAGAAACCATGATGGACCGCTTTTTCACCCGCCTTCGGGCCGCCGCGCTGGGCGCTTTCGCCGGCGTTTCGTTCGCAGCCGGCGGCGCGATGGCGCAAACGTCCGCAAGCGACGCGCTGTGGATGGAAGTGAGCCTCGCGCTCGCCGCGCCGACCAATATCAAGATCGAAGCGGCGGCGGCCAAGCTCGTCGCCCTCGGCGAAAGCGACCGCTCGACCTATGACTCGATCGAGGGACGGGCGATGCTGATCGCCCTCGCCGAAGCTCAGGAGGGGCGCGGCGACGTCTCCCGCGCGCTCGATATCCTGAACGAGGCCTACAAGCTCGACCGACTGGCGCAGCCGAAACGCACCTCGCTGAACGACGATCTTGAGCTGATCGACGATATGGCCCGGCTGCTCGCGGAAGAGGGCTCCTACGTCAACGCGCTGGACTTCAAGCTGCGCGGATACCTGATCGACCGGGCGTTCCGGCGCGGGCAGGACGCGGAAACGGCGGCGCTTTCAGCCGCGCCGCACGGCAAGGCCTATCTCGACTTCGAGCGGGAAATCCTCCGCAAACAGTTGAGCAACGATGTGCGCCTGGCCGTCAACATCTGGATTTCGGAGAACATCAACGCCGAGCTGCGCAGCGAGCTGGAGCTGCAGGCGCCCGCCGAAGCGCCGGAGACGGCCCGTCTCGCGCGCCGCGGCTCCAACACCCACAAGCTGGTGAAGGTGTTCTACGGCACGAACCGTCAGGCGAGCACGCTGCACGACGTGAACAATCCGTATGGCTCGGAACTGAGCGAATCGCTTGATGTCGGCGTCATCTCGATCAACGTGCCGACGAAAATTCTCGACGACCCGACGGGCATAGCGCGGCCGAACGAACTGGTGTTCTCGCTCCGCGGCGACGGCTCGGGCGATGATCTCATCATCGAGTCGATCACCTCTTACAGCCGCAACTCCTTCGTCGCCTCGCTGCAGGAGGAAATCCGCTCTTCCAACCGCAAAGAGCTCATCCTCTTCGTGCACGGCTACAACCAGACCTTCCGGCAGGCGCTGGAGCGGGCGGCGACCCTCAAGGTCGGTCTCGACAATGTCGGCAACGGCGCGGTCGCCATGTATTCGTGGCCGTCTGGCGGTTCTCTTTATGCGTACTCGGAAGACCGGGCGTTGATCTCGAACAACTTCGTCCTCGACGGGCTGGTGGAATACATCAACATCATGCTGCGTCAGAGTGGGGCGGAGCGGGTCCACGTCATCGCGCACTCCATGGGCAACGAATATCTGCTGGCCGCGCTCAACCGCATGAAGGACCGCGGGCAGCTGACCGGCAAGACGTTCAACGAGGTGATCTTCGCCTCGCCGGACGTCGCACGTGGAGACTTCGTCGCCAAAACCTCGCGCATCGCTTCGCATGCGGACCGTCTCACGCTGTACGCCTCGCGCAGCGATCAGGCTCTGCGCGCCTCGAAATATCTGAACGCGGCGAAAACCTTCGTCGGCGGCGGCGCCGGCGGTTCGTTCCTGCGCCTGCTGACGGCGCAGAAACGCGCGGGCGACGGCGCGCCGCCGCTGGCGGACGTTCACTTCCAGACCATCGATACGACGAGCCCGGAAGTCGTCGTCGATCTGGGCCACGAAGACTTCGTCGGCCCGGCGATCAACGATCTTCGCGCCATCATCTGGTATCGCGAAAACCCGGACGAGCGCTGCATTCTCGACAAGCGTCAGCAGGGCTCGCGCGTTTATTGGGCCCTCGATCTGCGCCGCGGTTGCGACGACGAAGGCTATGAACTCGCCATGTTCTATCTGCGCCGGAAGCCGACCGAGAGCACGTCCGATATCAAGAAGTTGATCCGGGCGGATCGCGACGCCGCGCCCGCCGCCAATCGCGTTCACTACGACGCCGCCATCAAACTCATTGACGCCCTGAGGAATTAGTCCCGTGACCGATCATCGTCTCACACGACGCGCCCTGATGCTGGGCGCCGCCGGCGCGGGCGCCGGGCTTGCATCCTCCTGCGCCTCGGACCCGTCCTTCACCGCGACGCCGTTCGTCGCGCTGGTGATGGGCAATACGTATAAAGAGAACGCCCGCATCAGCGATCTCAACAACACCGATAACGACATGAACGCCGTCGTCTCATCCCTGCGGGGGGCGAGCGGCAGCCGGGCGCTGAAGCTCTCGAACAAGTTCGATACGGTGCGGCGCGCCGACAACAAGAACGTCTTCTACTTCAAGGAAGAGTTGCGCCTCTTCGGCGACGCGATCGAGGCGGCCAACCGGGCGGCGGAGGAAAAAGCCGCGCGCCTGCGCAATCTGCCCGGCCGCGCCGATGAGCGCCCCGTCTACCCGACGGTTTTTTTCTATTTCGCCGGACACGGATTTCAGTTCGAGAACGAAAACTTCCTCGTTCCGGACGTGAAGGACGGCGAAGAAATTCAGGTCTTCCGCTCTTCCGAACTCCTCGCCGGTCTGCGCGAGCGCGCCAAAGCCGGCATCGTTTACGTGCTGGACGCCTGCCGCGACGCGCCGACCTCGGTCTTCTCCGAAGAACAGGACGCGGAGATCAACTCGGTTTATCCGGACGCGTTGCAGCGGCCGCGGCAACGGGCGTTCGACATCTCCGAATACGAGGTCGTCACCTCCGGCGGCAGCCTGGAAGACCGCCGCATTCCGCTGAACAGCGAGCGCAAGGGCCTCGCCGTCATGCCGACATTCCGTGACACGATGATCATCTATTCGACGGGCCCGAACCAGTCGGCGAGCGACTCCCCCTGCGTCGCCGCCCGACGGAAAAAGTCCGGCGGGTCGCTCGGCCCGTTCGCCCAGCACTTTCAGGCCGAGCTGCGCATCAAGCAGGACATCGTCAGCGTTCTGACACGGACGATTCAGGCCATGAAGGCCGACTACAACACCTGCGCCGCGGAGTATCGCGACCAGTTCGGCGGCGGCCCGGCGCCGTTTGACGAGCAAATTCCGTGGACGCGCGGCAATCTCGGCTATCCGGCCTATCTTGCGGGCAAGCCGGTTGTGGAGATCCCGAACTGTCAGATCCGTCCGTGGGCCTGCGTGGACTGAGCGACGCCGCGTGAATGAAGGGGGAGGAAATGCTGGCCGTCGCGTTGCTCCTCGCCCTCGCTCCAGCATCGGCATCCGCCGCTGAAAGCACCGCATACGGCACGCGCACCTATTTCTGCAGTCTGGAGAACACAGCGGCCCTTGGCGGGGACGCCGCTTACGTGCAGGTAAGCGACGCCGCGCCCGCGACGGTGAAATTCACCCACGCCAAATACTGGTCGATCAATTTCTGCGATGGTCGTCAGCCGGGCGGCGGCGGGGAATTCATTTACGACGCCTGCCGGTTCACCGACGGCAAGGTGACGGCCCGGCGCCGCGTCGCCGTCTATCGGGACGCAAACGGGCGGATCATCAACGCCCCGCGCTATCTCGACAGTCGCCGCATCGAGCTTTTTGACTTCCGAACGCTGACCGGCGTCTGGCCGGGTGATCGGCCGCAATACCCGCTCACCCACTGTCGCCGCGTCGCCAACTTCTGAGTGATATCAGGCGCTTCGCGTGCGATTGCCGCAGCGGCTCCCGCAATTTAACCTTGTCGATCAGGGGAGGAATTGCGGACGGGGGCGTCGCGATCAGGCCGTATTCGCGCCACGCCGCCGCGATTTCCTGAACCAAACGAAGCGCGTCCGACGGGCGCTGAAAAAGGGGAGCGGCCAAAACGGCCGCCGCGCACGCCATGTCCTGGATCATCCGCCTCGTCGTTCCCGTCGTCGCGCTCGCCGCCGCCTTCGCGGGCGGGGTCGTCGTCGGAACCCACACGGAACTTACCGGGCTGTTGACGGGCGAGGGGACGCCGCGCGCCGATGACGCGCGCAGCGCTGATGCGAGCGACCCGAACGCCCGCTGGCGCGAGCCGCGCCGCGACGGCGCCCCGCGTCCGGCGCGTGAGGCGACCGAAGGCTTTCAGCTCATCCGGATGGAGACGGACACTTCGGGCGCGGCGCCCAAGGCCTGCCTCGTTTTCTCGCGCAAGCTCGTGAAGGACGGCTCTGTCGCCTATACGGACTATGTCTCGGTGGAGGGCGCGCCGCGGGCCGCGGCGACGGCGGAGGGCGAGAAGCTCTGCCTCACCGGCCTTGAATTCGACCGCGACTATCGCGCCACCGTGCGCGCCGGTCTTCCAGCGGCGGACGGCGAAACCCTCGCCCGCGGCGAAACGGTCTCCATCTCCTTTGGCGACAAGCCGGCCTACGTCGCGTTCGCCGGCGATGGGGTCATCCTGCCACGGACGGATGCGGACGGTCTCGGCGTCGAAACCGTGAACATCGACCGGTTGCGCGTGCGGGTACGCCGTGTCGGCGACCGCATCCTCGCCCAGCGCGCCATTGTCGAAGGCCGCACGCTCGATGAGGACGATTATTTCTACGCGCCTGAGCGCGAGAACGGCCGCGATGTCGGCGTTATCGTCTATGAAGGCGAATTCGACGTGGACGGCGAGCGCAATGTCGCCGCGACGACCGTCTTCCCGCTCGGCGCGGCCCTCGAAAGCTTCGAGCCGGGCGCCTATTTCGTCGAGCTCGCCGACGCCTCAGAAGGCGTGGAGGAGGGCGACGCCGCGCGCGCCTGGCGGTGGATCCTCTTCACCGATCTTGCGCTCACCACCTATCAGGGCACGGACGGCCTCATGGTCGTCGCAAGGTCGCTTAAAACCGCGAAACCCGTTTCCGGCGTGAAGGTCGAACTCATCGCCGCCAACAACGACATTCTCGACACGGCCGCGACGGACGGCGACGGCCTCGTACGGTTTGCTGAATCCCTCGTCCGCGGCTCCGGCCCGGATCGCGCGCGCATGGTCATGGCCTATGGGAAGGATGCCGACTTCGCCGCCCTCGATCTCGACCGCGCGCAGCTTGATCTTTCCGACCGCGGCGTCGGCGGTCGATACGCGTCGGGGGACTTCGACGCTTATCTCTACACGGATCGCGGCATCTACCGGCCGGGCGAGCGGGTGTACCTCACCGGTCTCGTGCGCGACGCCTTCGGCGTCGCCATTGATGATCGTCCGGGCTCGGTCGTCATCTCCCGCCCGAACGGCACGGAGGCCGCGCGCCTGCGCACGCCGGGGCTCGATCTCGGCGGCTTCTCGCTTTCCTACGATCTGCCGAAATCCGCCCCGCGCGGCGAGTGGCGGTTCTCCTACGAATTGGACGGCGCGGGCTATGTTGGCGGCGCCTCCGTTTCGGTCGAGGATTTCGTTCCGCAGACCATCGAGGTGAAACTCGACGCCGACGACGAAACGCCCCTGAAGCCAGGCGACACGCGCACGCTGCGCACCGACGTTCGGTTCCTCTACGGCGCGCCGGGTTCCGGTCTCACCATCGAATCCGAAGCGCGCCTGCGCCTCGATCCGAACCCGTTCCCGGACTATCGCGGTTACCGCTTCGGCCCGCTGGAAGGCGGGTTCGATCAGCGTTTCCTCACCTTGCCCATGCGCACGACTGATGGCGACGGCGTCGCGGAGATCCCGCTCGAAATCGAGAGCGACATCCGCGCCGCGGCGCCCCTGCGCGCCGACATCGTCGTCGCGGCGCTGGAGCCGGGCGGGCGGGCCGTGCGCGAAAGCGCCCGCGTGCCGCTGCGCGCCGCCGAGCGTTATGTGGGCCTGCGTCTCTCCGACGGCGCGCGCAGCGTCGGCGCGAATGATCCGGCGGGGATCGATCTTCTTCTCCTCAATCGCGACGGGGCGCCGGTTTCGGGGGATCTCGATTGGCGCCTGACGGAGGAAGACTACTGGTTCGACTGGTACCGCTCCGGCGGCCAGTGGCGGTGGCGGCGCGTCTATCGCGATCTTCCGGTGTCGGAAGGTTCCATTGAGACCGCCGAGGATGGAACAGCGTCGCTCACCCGGCGCCTCGACTACGGCACCTACCGCCTGACGGCGACGGACCCCGCGACGGGCGCGGAGACAACCTTACGCTTCTGGGTCGGCTGGCGCTCCTGGGCCGACGGCGCCGCCGCGCCGGACGAGGCGACGCTGACGGCGCCTGAAACGCCGGTAAAGCCGGGCGAGACGGTGACGCTTTCTCTACGCCCGCCTTACGCCGGGGAGGCGATGATCGTCGTCGCCTCGGACCGCATTCTCGATGTGAAGCGCTATTCCGTGTCCGAACGGGGGCGCGAGATCGAGATCGAGACGGACCCCTCCTGGGGCGCGGGCGTCTACGTGCTCGCGACGGTCGTCACGCCGCGGTCGCCCGCGGATCGTCCCGTGCCGCGGCGCGCCATGGGCGTCGCCTATGTGCCGTTCGACATGGGCGCGCGCACGCTGGAGGTCGAGCTTGGCGCGCCGGAGCTACTGCGCCCGCGCGGAGAATTGACCCTCCCGGTGCGCATCGAAGGCGCGGCGGGCGAACGCGCGAACCTCACCATCGCCGCGGTGGACGAAGGCATCCTGCGGCTGACCAAGCACGCCTCGCCGGACCCGTTAGGCTGGTATTTCGGCAAGAAGCGCCTCGGCGTCGGTCTTTATGATGACTATTCCCGTCTCCTTGATCCCAATCTCGGCGCGCCCGCCAAGTTCGGTGGCGACCAGATCGGCGGGGAGGGGCTGACGGTCGTCCCGGAGAAATCCGTCGCGCTCTTTTCGGGGCTGGTGGATGTCGGCGAGGACGGCGAGGCGGAGATCACCCTCGACGTGCCGGACTTCAATGGCGAGCTGCGCCTGATGGCCGTCGCGTGGAGCGAAACGGCCCTCGGCGCTCTCGCTGAACCGCTCACTGTGCGCGATGAAGTTCCTGCACGGCTCATCTTGCCGCGTTTCCTCGCGCCGGGGGACGCCGCGCAGGCGACGCTCTCCATCGACAATGTGGAAGGCGCCGCGGGCGACTATCAAGCCGAGATAGACGCCGAGGGCGCCGCCGCGGCGGACGCGTCGCGCACGCTCGCGCTTGACGAAGGCGAGCGGAAATCCGCCGCCGTGCCGATTGAAGGCGGGCCGGTCGGCCTCGGTTCGGTCGCGCTTTCCGTGTCGGGGCCGGAGGGTTTCGCGGTCTCGCGCCGCTACGACATCCAGTCCCGCTCGCCCTGGTATCCGGAGCGCCGCTCCCGGACGATCGCGCTCGGCGCCGGGGAGAGCCTGACGCTCTCGGGCGGCGAGATCGCGGGGCTCGCCCCGTCGAGCCTCGAAGCCTCGGTCTCCTTCTCGCCGCTCGCCGGGATCGAGCCGGGGGCGCTCATCGCCTCGCTGTACACGTATCCTTACGGCTGCACGGAGCAGCTCGTCTCCTCCGCCATGCCGCTCCTCCTCTCCGAGCGCCTTGCAGCGTATGCGAAGGAAGCCGCCCCCGACCGCGCCGAGCGCGCGCGGGTGCAGGACGCGGTCAACCAGATCCTCGACCGTCAGACGACGGACGGAGCGTTTGGTCTGTGGCGCGCGGGCGACCGGGCGGCGTCGGCGTGGCTCGCGCCTTATGTCGTGGAGTTCCTTGAGAAAGCCAAAGCTTCCGGCCGCGTGGTTCCGGATGAGGCGCTGGAACGGGCGTACGCTTCTCTTCGCGAGCTCTCCAACGCCGATCAGTGGACGTATCTCGGCTATGAGACACGGATCGACCGGCGCTGGGCGCCGGCGGATTCGACGGAATATCTCCGCCGTCGCGCCGCGGCCTATTCGCTGTACGTCCTCGCCCGCGCAGGCAAGGCGGACCTCGCGGACCTGCGTTACGCGCACGATGCGTGGATCAAGAAGACGCCGTCGCCGCTCGCCCGCGCGCAACTGGGCGCGGCGCTGAAGATGATGGGCGACGTCGCTCGCGCGAATTCCGCCTTCGCGCTGGCGGAGAAAGCCCTCGGCTATGAGAACCGGGACGACTATTACCAGTCCTCCCTGCGGGACGCGGCGGGCGCGGTCGCCGTCGCGCTGGAAGCCGGGGAGGAGGCGTATGCGGAGCGCTTCGTCGCGGCCATGTCCGCCTCCATGAAGGACGCGCGGATGATGCACACGCAGGAGAAGGCGTTCCTCCTCCTCGCCGCCGACGCCATGCTGGCGCGCGCCGGCGCGGTGAAAGTCGCGGGCGGGGCGGAGACCAAGTCCGGCCCCATCGTGGGCTGGCCGGTCTCGGCATCCGCTTTCGATGACGGCGCGGCGTTCCAGAACGCCGGGAACGGAACGGTTTACGCAACCGTATCGGCCAAGGGCGACCCGGTCGATCCGCCGGAAGCGACGGCCTCGGGCCTCGCCATCTCCAAGCGCATCCTCTCGCGTACGGGCGAGGCGGTCGATCTCGCCGAGGTGCGCCAGAACGACCGGCTGCTGATCGTCGTCGAGGTGCGTCCGGAGGATTCCGTCACGCACCCGATCGTCATCGCCGATCTTCTGCCGCCGGGCTTCGAGATCGAGACGACCCTCGGGCCCAATGACGGCGCCGATCCGAACGGGGACTATGACGGGCCTTACGCGTTCGCCGGCGTGCTCCATCGCGCAAAGATCGCCGAAGCGCGGGACGACCGCTATGTCGCGGCCATCGACCTGCGGGGCGAACCGCGGCGGCTCGCCTATCTCGTCCGTGCGGTGACGCCCGGCGACTTCGCCATGCCGGGGGCGGTGGCGGAGGACATGTACCGTCCGGCGGTCTTCGCGCGTTCGGCCTCGGGGCGCGTCGCCATCGCGTCCGCGCAGTGAGAGGCTGACCCGTGAGGTTGAGAGGCGCGATCCTGGCGGCGCTTGGCGTCGTCCTGATGGTCGTCGCCCTCGACCGCGCGCTCCCGCCGCCGATCGAACGGGCGGGGGACGTCTCCTCCCTTGTCCTGGATCGTGAAGGACGACCGCTGGCGGCCTACTCGAACAGCGAACAACGCTGGCGCCTCCCCGCGAAACTCGATGATCTTGATCCGGAGTTTATCGAACGCCTGATCTCTGTCGAAGACGCGCGCTTCTACTCCCATTGGGGCGTCGACCCGCTCGCCGTCGCGCGCGCGACGGCGGATGGCGTTCGCGCCGGGCGCGTCACCTCGGGCGCTTCAACCATCACCATGCAGACGGCGCGGCTTCTGGAGCCGCGCCCGCGCACCATCGGCTCCAAGTTCATTGAGGCGCTCCGGGCGCTGCAGATCGAGGCGCGGCTCTCGAAGCGGGAGATATTGGAGCTCTACCTCACCCTCACGCCCTATGGCGGCAATCTGGAGGGCGTGCGCGCCGCAAGCCTCGCTTATTTCGGCAAGGAGCCTGCGGACCTCGACCCGGCCGAGGAGGCGCTGCTCATCGCTTTGCCGCAGGCCCCCGAGGCGCGGCGCCCGGACCGTCGCCCGGATGCGGCCCGCGCCGCCCGGGCGCGCATCGGTGAACGCCTCGCAGCGGTCGGTATGCTGACAGACGAAAGCCGCGCCGCGCTTCTCTCCGCGCCTGCGCCGCGCCGCCGCGATTTTCCGCAGATGGCCGACGCTGGCGCCCGACGCGCCCTCGCTGAGGCTGCGTCAACCGAAGCCCGCTCCACGCTCGACGCGAACCTTCAGCGCATCGCTGAAGAGATCGTCCGCAGTCACGCGCTCCTGGAAGGGGACGAGGTGCAGGCGGCGGCGCTGATCGTCGAGGCGGCGAGCGGCGCCGTGCGTGCGCATGTCGGCTCGGCGGGTCGTGACCGGCCGGGCGGGTGGGTGGACCTGACCGCGGCCTCGCGCTCGCCGGGCTCCACGCTCAAACCCTTCATCTACGCCATGGCGTTTGATGCAGGCGTCGCGGCGCCGGAGACGACCCTGCACGACCGGCCCGAAGCGTTCGGGACGTATGCGCCGGAAAACTTCGACCGGACGCACCAGGGCGATCTTTCCGCCCGCGACGCGCTTCGCCATTCCCTCAATGTGCCGGCGGTCGATCTCCTCAGCCGCGTCGGCGCGGAGCGCTTCGCCGCGCAACTGGACGCCGCGGGCGCGCCGCTTGATCTTCCGCCATCAACGGACGGACGCGCGGGGCTGCCGGTCGCCCTCGGCGGGGCGGGGCTTTCCTTGTCCGATCTAGCGCTCCTCTACACCGCGCTGGCGGGAGAGGGGGCGACGGCGCCTCTCCATTGGACGGAAAAGGGCGGAGAGAGCGACGGATACGCCGTTATGAGCGACGCCGCCGCCGCGAAAGTGCGCCGCATCCTGATCGACGCGCCGTCGCCGTCGGGCCGCGCGCCCTCGGCCCTGTCGGCGGATGGGCCGCGCGTCGCCATAAAGACGGGCACGTCCTGGGGTTTTCGGGACGCCTGGGCCGCGGGCGTCGGCGGCGGCTACGTGGTGGTGGTCTGGGTCGGTCGTGCGGACGGGACGCCGCGACCGGGCGCGACGGGCCTTGAAGCCGCGGCGCCGTTGCTGAGGCGCCTGTTCGATATTCTGCCCAACGAACGCGGAGGAACGGACGCCCCCGCGCCGCCGGCGCCTTGGGTCAGCGCCGCCGTCAGCTCCGTCACGGGCCCGCGCATCGTTTTTCCATCGGAGGGGGCGGAGCTGCCGCTCCACCGCGCCAGCGGTCGCCCGGTCGTTCTGGCGGGTCGCGGCGCCGGTCTCAACTGGTATGTAAACGGAGCGCCGCTCGTCGACGTCGGCGGTCGCGCGGAATGGCGGCCCGCAGGGGTCGGCTTCTACGAGGTCAGCGTGGTTGACCGAGAGGGGAATGTCGCCTCCGTGAACGTCCGGGTATTTGAGACCCAATCCTAGCGTGTCGGCATGTTGCTTCCTCGGAGGCGAGCACGAGCATTCGTTTGGCCGTCGAGCAATGCCCAGATCGCGAGGGCGTTCACGCCAAATCGGGGCGGCGGGGTAGCAGGCTGTGAAGGCCAGCCTGTTTGGGAGAATCGCTTCCAGGATATAAATTAGCTAAAAAAGCCATTATGTCGCGATAAAATCGCACAAAACCATCTTGAAACGTCCATTCTCTGCAAAAATTCTGCAGCGCAGCAAAATAGTTCTCGCTTTGGGCGGGCGATTATGCTTCCTTGAATTTGTGACGACGCTGTCACAAACCGGAAACGCCAAATTCCGAAATCGACGTCCGACGTTGGGCATAAAACGCCGCGAAGCGGCACGATGCGCCTTCGCTGAAAAGCGGGTGTGCTGAGAAGTTCAACGGGTTTTGCTGTCTGCGCGCGGATCGCTCCGCGCTGCGACGCGCAACATAGGATGTCGACGCCATGACAACGCCATTCACACACGCCCCGCATAAATTTTCAGTCCGTTCCAGCGGACGCGCGATTATCGCGATCCTGACACTCGCCGCGTGCGGCGGTGAAACGCCGACTGAAGAGGTCGGCTCGTCTAAAGAAGTTCCGGTATCTGAGGTCCAGCTTCCAGAGTATGATGTTGAGGTGTCTGATCTGACCTTCGGCTTCATCAAGCTCACGGACATGGCGCCCCTCGCGATCGCGTATGAGAAGGGCTACTTCGAAGACGAAGGGCTCTACGTAACTCTTGAACCGCAGGCCAACTGGAAAGTTCTACTTGATCGGGTGATCGATGGCGAGCTTGAAGGCGCGCACATGCTTGCCGGTCAGCCGCTCGCGGCGACGATCGGTTATGGCACCGAGGCGCATATCATCACGCCGTTCTCCATGGACCTGAATGGTAACGGAATAACCGTTTCCAATGAAGTCTGGGAGGTGATGAAGCCCGGCATTCCAAAGCAGCCTGACGGGTTTCCCGTACATCCTATCGGCGCGGAACACCTGAAGCCTGTTGTTGAGAAGTTCCGTGATGAAGGGCGCCCGTTCAATATGGGCATGGTCTTCCCCGTTTCGACGCACAACTACGAACTGCGGTACTGGCTCGCTGCAGGCGGCGTTCACCCGGGCTACTATTCGCCCGATGACGTTTCCGGACAGATACAGGCCGAGGCGCTGCTTTCCGTCACTCCGCCCCCGCAGATGCCCGCGACGCTCGAGGCTGGCACGATTTATGGCTATTGCGTGGGCGAGCCATGGAATCAGCAAGCCGTCTTCAAAGGCGTCGGCGTTCCGGTCATCACGGACTATGAGATTTGGAAAGATAATCCTGAAAAGGTTTTCGGTTTTTCAGCGAACTTCGCGGAAGAAAATCCGAACACGGTTCTCGCGGTCACTCGAGCGCTCATCCGGGCGGCCATCTGGCTTGACGAGAACGACAACGCCAATCGTCATGAGGCTGTGGAGATTCTGGCGCGGCCCGAATATGTTGGCGCCGATTACGACGTCATCGCCAATTCGATGACCGGCACTTTCGAATACGAAAAAGGCGATAAACGGGAAATTCCGGACTTCAACGTCTTCTTTCGCTATAATGCAACGTATCCATACTACTCTGACGCCGTCTGGTATCTATCGCAGATGCGTCGTTGGGGGCAGATCGCCGAACAGCAATCGGACGCCTGGTACGACGAAGTGGCTCGCAAGGTCTACCGTCCGGATATCTACCTTACGGCGGCGCGCTCTCTGGTCGATGACGATCTCGCTGAAGAAGCAGCGTTCCCATGGGGGACGGATGGCTATCGTGAACCGCAGAGCGAGTTCATCGACGGGGTCGTTTTCAACGGCCGCGAGCCGAACGCTTATCTCGAAAACTTCGATATCGGCCTGAAGGGCGCGGATCAGGTTGTAGGCGGCGGCGTCGTTTCGCCCTCTGAATAACATCAGATAACGGATCGACGCTGCGGCGGCGCGATCCTTTCTGTCGAACATGACGATGGAGCAGTGAAATGAGCAGTGCGATGATTGTCGAGCGAACTGATGCATCGGCGAAGGTTGATCGCGCGGAAGAGCCGATCGCCATACCGACCGCGCAGGAAGTAGAGAAACCAGATGCGGCCAAAGCGAAGGCGGCGCGTCAGGAGAAGGCGTTCTCGACCATCAACAAGGCGGCGAAGTTTCTTGATATCTTTGCGTTGTCCTGGGTGACGCCCCTGCTGATGATCGCCGCTGGAGACGCGGTCAAGCCGAACCTGTCGCTTGTCTGGACCCGGCTGGGCGTACCGCTTCTGGCGATATTCCTGTTTCTATTCGCGTGGGCGCAGCTTGCGCCGACGGTGCAGACCTCTCTTGGCGCGGTTCCCGGTCCGGCGGAGGTCGCTGAGCAGGCGGTCGTTCTCCATAAGGATCATGTTCAGGAGCGCGCCAAGGCGGCCGAATTCTATGACCGGCAGGACGCCCGGAATGCGGCGCTTATCGAAGCCGGGCGCGGCGATCGCGTTCGCGAAGTCGATTACACCGGCAAGCCGACGTATTACGATCAGATATGGACCAGTCTGCAGACGGTGTTCTTCGGGTTCTTCCTCGCCGTTCTGTTCGCTGCGCCGCTCGGTATTCTCATGGGCATGTCGCCTTTCATCAATGGCGCCATGAACCCGCTCATCCAGATTTTCAAACCCGTCTCGCCGCTTGCATGGCTCCCGATCGTGACCATGGTCGTTTCAGCGACAACCGCCCCGGACTCCGCCATCCCGAAATCTTTCCTTACGTCCGCGGTAACCGTGACGCTGTGTTCTTTGTGGCCGACACTGATCAACACAGCGCTTGGTGTCGCCACTGTCGACAAGGACCTTGTGAACGTCGGGAAAGTCCTGAACCTTCATCCGTGGACGAAGGTGACGCGCCTTGTTCTGCCGTCGGCCCTGCCGCTTATCTTCACTGGCATGCGCCTCTCCCTCGGCGTCGGTTGGATGGTTCTGATCGCAGCTGAGATGCTGGCGCAGAACCCCGGGCTAGGAAAGTTCGTCTGGGATGAATTTCAGAACGGCTCGTCCCAGTCGCTCGCGAAAATCATGGTGGCGGTGCTCACCATCGGCGTCATCGGTTTCCTTCTCGACCGGGTGATGGTCGCGCTCCAGTCGATGTTCACGTTTTCCGCTCAGCGTTAAAGGAGAGAGGTGTATGTCGATCCTTGAACTGCGGAACGTCTCCAAGGGCTTCGGACGTGATGAAGATCGCGTTGAGGTGCTTCGGGATATCTCCCTGTCGGTTGAGGAGGGAGAGTTCGTCGCGCTGGTCGGGTTCTCCGGATCCGGAAAAACGACGCTTATCAACCTGCTGGCCGGGCTTGAAAGGCCTGATGCAGGCGAGGTGATCTGCAAAGAAGAGCCTGTCGTCGGCCCGAGCGCCGACCGCGGCGTCGTGTTCCAGAGCTACTCGTTGATGCCTTGGCTGACGGTTCGTCAGAACGTGGCGCTGGCGGTGGATTCGGTTTTTTCAAAGGAAAGCAGAACCGATCGCTCGGCGAGGGTCGAAAAGTATGTGGAGATGGTGGGACTAGCCCACGCGGCGGACCGTCGCCCCGCGGAGCTTTCAGGGGGCATGCGACAGCGGGTCTCCGTCGCGCGCGCGCTCGCCATGGATCCGTCCATACTGCTTCTGGACGAGCCGTTGTCCGCGCTTGATGCGCTGACGCGCTCCAAGCTGCAGGATGAGATCAGCGATATCTGGTCCCGAAACCGCAAGACGGTCATTCTGATCACGAACGATGTCGATGAGGCCATTCTTATGGCTGACCGGATCATTCCGCTGAACCCCGGGCCAGGAGCGACGCTCGGTCCGGAGTTCGAGGTGCGGCTACTGCGTCCGCGCGACCGCACGAAGATGAATGACGATCCGGACTTCAAGGCCGTGCGCAAGGCGGTGACGGACTATCTCGTGGATGTCGGCATCGCCAAGAAAGCAAAAGCAACGCATGGGGAGTTGCCGAATGTGACGCCGCTGGCGCCGAAAGCCTACCGCAAGATCGCGGACGAGACCCTCGGGCGGCCGGAAAGATATCTTGAATATTCACAGGTGTCGAAGATTTACCCGACGCCGAAAGGGCCGCTCACCGTCGTCGACGGCTTTGATCTGAAAGTCCGCAAGGGAGAGTTCATCTCCGTCATCGGGCACTCGGGATGCGGAAAATCAACTGTTCTGACCATGACGGCCGGGCTGAACGATGTCTCGCGGGGCGGCATCATTCTCGGTGGATACGAAGTGCGCGGCGCCGGGCCGGACCGCGCCGTGGTGTTCCAGGCGCCGTCGTTGTTCCCGTGGCTGACGGCGAAGCAGAATGTCGCTGTCGGCGTCGACCGGGTTTATCCGAAGGCGACGCAGGAGGAACGTGAGCAGGTCGTTGAGTATTATCTGCACCGGGTCGGTCTCGGCGATGCTTTGGATAAAACAGCGGCCGACATGTCGAACGGCATGCGCCAGCGCGTCGGCATCGCACGCGCCTTCGCGCTCAGTCCGCGTCTCCTTCTTCTCGACGAACCGTTCGGCATGCTCGACAGCCTGACGCGTTGGGAACTTCAGGAAGTGCTGATGGAGGTCTGGCAGCGGACGTCGGTTACGGCGCTGTGCGTAACCCACGATGTGGATGAGGCGATCCTTCTGGCTGACCGTGTGGTGATGATGACCAACGGACCGAACGCTCGGATCGGCAAGGTGATGGAGGTGGACATTCCCCGTCCGCGTACGCGCAAATCTCTCATGGAGCACCCGGATTATTACCGCTATCGGCAGGAACTCATCCAGTTTCTTGAAGACTACGAAGGCGGGGCGGACCCGAAAGCGAGCGCCTCCGACGACGATGAGGAGGCGGCCTGATGACGAAACAGAAACTGGTGGTCATCGGCAACGGCATGGCGCCGGGGCGCATGCTTGAAGCCCTGTTCGATCTTGAGCCGGAGCTATACGACGTCACCATCTTCAACGCCGAACCGCGGGTGAACTACAACCGCATCATGCTGTCGCCCGTGCTATCGGGCGAGCAGGCCTATGACGATATCATCATCCATGACGACGCGTGGTATGCGGAACACGACATAACCCTTCACAAGGGCGAGCGGGTGACGGAGATTGATCGGTCCGCACGGATCGTCCGATCCGCATCCGGCGTGTCGGCGACCTATGACAAGCTGGTCGTCGCGACCGGATCGAACCCGTTCATCATCCCCGTGCCGGGCGCCGATCTGCCCGGCGTTCTCGCCTATCGCGACCTGGACGATGTCGAGGCCATGCTGGCGGCGGCGAAAAACGGCGGACGCGCCGTCGTCATCGGCGGCGGGCTGCTGGGGCTTGAGGCTGCGGCGGGGCTGAAGGCGCGCGGCATGGAGGTCAGCGTCGTGCATCTTATGCCGACCCTGATGGAACGTCAGCTGGACGGCTCCGCGGGCTACCTGCTGGAAAAGGCGTTGGTCGATCGCGGCGTCGATATCAGGACGCGGGCGAACACGAAAGCGATTCTGGGAAAGGACCGCGTCACCGGTGTTGCGCTGGACGATGGAAGCGAGCTCGCCGCGGATATCGTGGTGATGGCCGTCGGCATACGGCCGAACATTGAACTTGCACGCTCCGCTGGTCTGGATGTCGGTCGCGGCGTGCAGGTCGACGGGTTCATGCGGACGTCGGATCCGGATGTGTTCGCGGTCGGCGAGTGTATCGAGTTTGAAGGCAACGTGTACGGTCTGGTCGCGCCGCTTTATGAGCAGGCCAAGGTCGCCGGCGCCGTTCTGGCGGGGAGAGATGCGGCGCCCTTCGTTCACTCGGAAACCTCGACAAAGCTGAAAGTCACCGGCATTGATCTGTTCTCTGCTGGAGACTTCGCCGAAGCAGAAGAGCGCGATGAGGTCGTGTTCCGGGACGCTTCGCGAGGCGTGTACAAGCGCCTCGTTCTGGAAGGCGATAAGCTCATAGGCGCCGTCCTCTACGGCGAAACGGCGGACGGGTCTTTCTTCCTGCAACGGATCAGATCCGGCGAGCTCATTTCAAAGGATGAGCGCGACACGCTGATTTTCGGGCAGGCCTTTGCGGGAGCCGGACCAGCGGACCCTATGGCGGCCGTTGCAGCCTTGCCAGATGACGTGGAGATCTGCGGTTGCAACGGCGTTTCCAAGGGCGAAATTCTACAGGCGGTCAGTAGCGGCGCCGTTAAGGACCTTGCATCCGCCCGCGCCTGCACGAAGGCGTCCTCTTCCTGTGGAACATGTACGGGGCTTGTCGAGCAGCTTCTGTCATTGTCGCTCGGCGACGCGTTTGAAGCGAACGCGCCTGCCGGGATATGTCCGTGCACCGATCTCGGGCACGACGAGGTTCGCCGCCTCATTCTTGCGCAGTCGCTGAAGTCCATTCCCGCCGTCATGCAGGAACTTGACTGGAAAACCTCCTGCGGGTGCGCGAAGTGCCGCCCGGCGCTCAATTACTACCTGCTGGCGGCGTGGCCGGGGGAGTATGTCGATGACGCGCAGTCTCGCTTCATCAACGAGCGCGTTCACGCCAATATCCAGAAAGACGGAACATACTCCGTCGTGCCGCGCATGTGGGGAGGCTTGACGACGCCGGACGAGTTGCGTGCGATTGCGGACGTCGCGGACAAGTTCAGAATACCGACCGTGAAGGTCACCGGCGGGCAGCGTATCGACCTCCTTGGTGTGCGGAAGGAGGACCTTCCTGACGTCTGGGGTGATCTGAACGCCGCCGGGCTGGTCTCCGGGCACGCCTACGCCAAGGGCCTGCGTACGGTGAAGACCTGCGTCGGAACGGACTGGTGCCGCTTCGGGACGCAGGATTCTACTGGACTTGGAGTGAAGCTTGAAAAGCTGATGTGGGGCTCATGGACGCCGCACAAGGTGAAGCTCGCGGTCTCCGGGTGCCCGAGAAACTGCGCCGAGGCGACCTGCAAGGATATCGGCGTCGTCTGCGTCGACAGCGGCTATGAGCTGCACTTCGCCGGAGCCGCGGGCATGCACGTTCGCGGGACGGATATTCTCTGCAAGGTCGAAACCGAAGACGAGGTGCTGGAGTACGCGTCGGCGCTGATGCAGCTTTATCGGGAACAGGCCTGGTATCTGGAGCGGATCTACAAGTGGTCCGCGCGTGTGGGGCTCGACAAGGTTCGCTCCCAGATCGTTGATGATTCAGAGAAACGCGCAGCGCTTTATGATCGGTTCCTCTATTCACAGCAATTCATGCAGCAAGACCCGTGGGCGGAGCGTGCGCGTGCGGGCGTTCAATCTCATGAGTTCAAACCCCTGATGGCGGCGGAATAGGCATGGATGGCATGATGCATAAGAGGCGGTGGGTGGACGCATGCGACGTCTCGCATATCCCGGCGCGGGGCGCGCGTCGTCTGGTCGTTCCGCACGGGGAGATCGGCGTCTTCAAGGCGCAGGATGGCGCGCTCTACGCGATCGACAACCAGTGCCCGCACAAGAAGGGACCGCTCACGGAGGGTATCGTTCATGACACCGCCGTGACCTGCCCGCTCCATAACTGGGTTATCGATCTGCAGAGCGGCCGCGCGCGCGGAGCGGACGAAGGGTGCGTGCGCACCTATCCAGTCGAACTTCGCGGCGACCGCGTTTTCATCGATATCGGCGAGTAGGCCGGGCCGCAGTGGCGCGTGTGGCGGAAATCCGTACGACCTGTCCCTATTGCGGGGTCGGGTGCGGCGTGCGCGTTAAACCGGTTCACGAAGCACAGTCCGTGCACGGTGATGAGCGTCATCCCGCAAATTTCGGACGCCTCTGCTCCAAAGGGGCGGCGCTTGGCGAAACGCTCACGCTCGAAGAGCGGCTTCTCCATCCCATGGCGGACGGCGCTCGCGTGAGCTGGGACGCCGCGCTGACGCGGGTCGCCGACGGCTTTCGCAACGCGATTGATCAGCATGGTCCGGACGCTGTCGCCCTGTACGTGTCCGGTCAGTTGCTTACGGAAGACTATTACGTCGCCAACAAGCTGATGAAAGGCTTCGTTGGGTCCGCGAACATCGACACCAATTCGCGATTGTGCATGGCGTCGTCCGTAGCGGGACACAAGCGCGCCTTCGGCGCGGATACGGTTCCCGGCGTCTACGAAGATCTGGAGCTCGCCGACCTGGTTGTCCTGGTGGGGTCGAACTTCGCCTGGTGTCATCCTGTTCTGCACCAGCGCCTCATGGCGGCGCGCCGGAAAAGCGGCGCGCGTCTGGTCGTCATCGACCCGCGCGCGACGGCGACGACCGCGGATGCGGATCTGCACTTGCCCATTAAGCCGGGAACGGATGTCACCCTCTTCAACGCCCTTTTCGATCAATTGGCGCAAAGCTCAGCACGGGATGAGCGCTATATTGAGGACCATACGGAAGGACTGGAGGCCGCATTGTCCGCCGTCGGGTCCGCCTCGCTGGAAGACGTCGCGGCTTCGACGGGGCTCTCCCCATCCGATCTCAGGACCTTCATCGACTGGGTCCGAGAGACGCCGAAGACTGTCACGGTTTATTCTCAAGGGGTCAATCAATCGTCCGCGGGCACGGACAAGGTGAACGCGATCATCAACACGCATCTCGTCACGGGGCGGATCGGCAGGCCGGGAGCGGGACCGTTCTCGATCACCGGCCAGCCGAACGCCATGGGCGGGCGTGAGGTTGGCGGTCTCGCCAATCAGCTCGCCTGCCATATGGATTTCGATCCGACGGATGTCGATCGCGTAAGGCGGTTCTGGAACGCGCCTCGAATGGCCGAGCGACCCGGAAAGAAAGCGGTCGATCTGTTTCAGGCGATCGGACGTGGGGAGATCAAGGCGGTCTGGATCATGGCCACAAACCCGGTCGTCTCTATGCCGGACGCTGACGCGGTGCGCGAGGCGCTGCAGGCCTGCCCGCTGGTGGTCGTCTCCGACATTGTCGCGACTTCAGACACGGTGCAGCTCGCGGACATCGCGCTTCCGGCGACCGGCTGGGGCGAGAAAACGGGCACGGTCACGAACTCCGAACGCCGCATATCGCGCCAGCGCGCATTTCTGCCGTCCCCGGGCGAGGCGCGCCATGATTGGGCGATCGTCGCAGATGCGGCGCGCCGTATGGGGCATGCGGGGTTCGATTATCAAGGACCCGCTGAGATATTCCGTGAGTACGCGGCGCTTTCCGCATTTGAAAACGACGGAGCGCGGGACTTTGATATCGGGGCGTGGGCGACATGCAGCGACGCCGACTACGACGCGATGTCGCCGTTTCAATGGCCGGCGCGGAAGTCGGGTCCTGTCGCGCCATCGTCGCCGCGGCAGGATACGCGCTTTTTCGCCAATGGCGGGTTTTTCACCCCATCACGAAAAGGGCGGTTCGTCGCCACCCCCGCGCGGGCGCCTGCGCGCGAGTCGGATGAGGAATACGATCTGGTGCTGAACACCGGGCGCATTCGCGACCAGTGGCACACCATGACGCGTACGGCGAAGACGGCGCGTCTTTCCGCCCACATCGCGGAGCCGTTTCTGGAAATGAACCCGATGGATGCGTCTGCGCGAGGCCTCGCTGACGCGGACATCGTAACGGTTCGCTCCCGGCTGGGCGAGGCGACGCTGCGTCTGCTCGTAACGGACGCGGCGCCGATGGGACGGGTGTTCGCGCCCATGCACTGGGCGTCGCGCTACGCTTCGTGCGGGCGCGTGGACGTGCTCGCCGAGGCGGTGACGGATCCGATATCCGGTCAGCCGGAACTGAAACATACGCCTGTCTGTATTCGTCGTAGTGATGTCGATTGGTACGCGTTCGGCGTCTTCACTGAGGAACCGGCGAAAGGGGAGCTGTCTTCACTCGGGTATTGGGCGAAGGCGCGTACAAAAAACGGGTGGCGTACGGAGTTCGCCGGGAAGGGAGAAGCGCCTCTACAGCAGCTGACCGCGGCGCTCTTTAAAGGCAAAACGCGTTCCGGCGTGCAGGAGCTTCGTGATCGGGCGGGGTTCCGGCGCGCGCGATATGAAGGCGATGTGTTGAACGCATTTCTGACGGTCAACCGGCGCGAACCGGTTGCAGCGGACAGGTCCTGGCTGTCCTCGCTGGTCGGCGTCGAGATCGACGCGGCGACGCGCGCAGTGCTCCTCGCCGGTCGGCCGCCGACGGGAGCGGCGGCGGGCCGTATCGTCTGCGCGTGCGAAGGTGTGGGCGTGGACGCCATCCGCAACGCGATTTCCTGCGGCGCGACTTCCGTCGATGAGATCGGCCGCACGACCCGCGCAGGAACGAACTGCGGGTCCTGTCGGTCCGAGATCGCCGCTCTGATCGAGCGCGCGCCGACAGCGCCAAATCTGAGGGCGGCGGAATGACAAAGAGAGGGCGACTCTACCTCATTGGATGCGGCCCCGGCGCGGCGGATCTTCTGACGGTGCGCGCCACGCGGAGGATCGCCGCAGCCGATCTCATTCTCTACGATCGTCTGGTCGATCCGGAGGTTCTGTCTTTCGCCCGAACGGGGGCGGAGCTTCGCTATGTCGGGAAGCGCTGCGGAGATGGCGGCGTACAGCAGGACGCGATCAATCGGGAGATCGTCTCGGCCTTGATCGAGGGGCGCTCCGTCGCTCGCCTGAAGTCAGGCGATCCGATGATTTTCGGGCGGGCTGCGGAAGAAATCGCGACCGCGCGGCATGTCGGTGCGGACGTGGAAATCGTGCCTGGCGTCACTTCGGCGCTCGCCGCCGCGGCGGACGCGACCATACCCGTCACCGAGCGCGGAACGCTGAATACGTTCATCGTGACGACGGGCAAGTCCGCTATTGATGGAGATGAACCAGCGTGGGCGGAGTATGTGAAGCCGGGCGCTTGCGTCGCGTTCTATATGGGGGTGGGGCAGGCGCGATTGATTGAAGAACGCCTGCTCGCCGCCGGCGCGCCCGCGGATGCGCCAGCCGACTGGATTGAGAACGCCGGGCGCCTGGAGAAAAGAACGGTAGCGACGACCATCGGTCGGTTGGCCGCGGACGCGTCCGTTCACGGTGTTCAGAACCCCGCCATTCTCCTTGTGCGTCGCCCGCTGCGTGGCGCAATTCCGGCGGCGCGACCTCTTGCTGCGGAATAGTCGGCGCACGGGACTGCCCTTCAGCTCAGGTCCCGAACGTATCGGCGGAGATATACCCCTCGATATCGGCGGGATCGAACACCCGTCCGTCAAGAAAGCGGTTCGCGGCGCAGGCTATGGGCGACGTCGCCTCGCTCAGCAGCCAGGCGTGCGGGTGGGCGCCTTCGATCCGCTCATCCACCGTCGGGCACGGAACGCCGAGCGCGGTCGCGGTCTCGCGATAGAAGGCGCAGTCATAAGCTGCGTCGGCGATGGCCTCGATGCCGATGCCTGGAGGGGCTTCGCCCCATCGGATCATCTGAGAAAGGATCCATTTGGCGTGCGAGCGCCACGGGAAATTCGCCGCATAACGATGAAAGACATTGAAGTCCGCGTCGCTCGCCCGGTCGCTTCCCCCCGTACGCCAGTGCTCGCCGGTCAGTGACGCGGCGATGTTGCCGACATCCATGTCGACATAGTCCGGCTTCGCCAGCATACGGGCCGCGGCGAGGCGATTTGCGGGCGGATCGAGCCAGATCGCAGCTTGAAGAAGGGCGGAGATGAGCAAACGATGAATATCGGAATTGGCGTCGGCCCAGTCCGCGCGGACGGCGAGCGCTTTCTCCGGTTTGCCCGGCCAGAGTTCACAGGATGTGATCAGTGTGCGTCCGGAGCCTTCGGAAGCGGCCACTTCGCCCCATGGTTCGCCGACGCAGAAGCCGTCGATGGCGCCGGAGGCGAGCGCTTCCGCCATCAGGCTTGGCGGCGTGACGACCAGACGGACGTCCCGCCTCGGATCAATACCCGCCGCCGCCAGCCAGTACCGAAGCTCATAAGCGTGCATGGAGAAATGATAGACGTAGGCAAGGGTGATCTGGCGTTCTCCCCGCGCGCGCCGCAAGTCGATGAGCGCCTTCAGCGCCGACGCGGTCAAGGGGCGACGGTTCATGTACTGAGGAGCGATGCGCCGCATCTCCTCGTAAATCGCTTCGGAGACGGTGATGGAGTTGCCGTTGAGATTGAAGATGAAGGCGGTTCGGAAGCGAGGAGCGGGCGGCTCCAGCCCGGCGGCGGACGCGATAACCATTGGCGAAAGCATGTGCGCGGCATCGATTGCGCCGTGCGCCAGCGCATCGCGCATGGCGGCCCAGGAATCAAAACGCGTCAGCGCGACGTCGAGACCTTGTTTGGCGAACGCGCCAGTTTCCTTCGCGGCGACGAGCGGCGCGCAGTCGCTCAAACGCGCGAAACCGATGGAGAGCGATCGAGCGGACATGGCTAGGGCCTCTTCGATTTCGACAGCACGCCGAGGACTGCGAGCACATTTTCCGCGACGTCCCGCATCGGCTTCGCCTGCTTCTGCGACATGTCGCGCATCGCGCGGAACGCTTCGTTCTCGGTCATGCCGTTGTGCTCCATCAGGAGACCCTTCGCCCGTTCGATCAGTTTTCGAGCGGCGAGATCGTCTTTCGTGCGCTGCAGCTCCGCATGCATGTCATGGATCACGCGGAACCGCGCGATGGCGACATCAATCAGTGGACGGACACGTTTCGGCGTCAGTCCGTCGATGACATAAGCGCCGACGCCCGCCTCAATGGCGTCGCGCATGCGTTCGGAACCTTCTTCTTCGACGAACATGACGATCGGCTTGGGAATGTGCCGGACGACGGTTCTGAGACTTTCAATGGTGTCCCGGTCCGGCGAGTTGCAGTCCATGATGATGACGTCCGGTCCGACCTCGGCGACCAGATCCAGCAGCACGCGCCCATGGATCTGGCCGGCGATGTGAACGATCGCGTCGCCGGCGAGCCCCTCCTCGACGAGCGCCGCGCGATCGGCGTCATCGTCGATCAGCAGCACCCGGAGGGGCTTGGCGGCGTCCGTAGAAGGCGCGACTTCACAATCGGAAGTCGACCTGGAACCAGAGGACCTGTTTGTCGGCGGAGAAGTCATCAGCGCTGTAGTCCGCAAATTTGAGGAGGAGAGCGAGTTTCTTGAGTCTGGCCGTTACGATGGCGTCGATCTCCGAGCCATAGCTGAGCGATCCCGTATAGGAGGCGAAGTCATGATAGATGATTTTCGTCTTCACGTTTTTCAGGGCGCCGAAATCACCGAACGAATACCCGAGCGATCCGTTCAGGTCTTTCAGTCCTTCCGGCGGCGTTGCGAGAAAAATATCCGCCCAACCATTGAACTTGTGGAGCGTGGCGAGAGGCGTCTGAAACGCGCGTTGATCATCGTCGCCGAGAGCTTCAAAGGCGACGCCGCCGCTGAAGCCTCTGGAGGAGGCCGTCGCTGAGACGGTGTAGTAGTTCGCATTGTAGGAAAGATTGCTTGAGCCGTAGTCTGACTGCACGGCGTAGGATGCGGCGTAGTCGAACTTTACGTTTTCGAGCGTCTTCGCGCCGGTAAAACGTGCGCCGAAGGTCTGCGACGACAGAACTCCGCCAGCCTGATCGATATCGATGAGATAGGCGAACGCGACCATTTTACCGAACGGCGTCTCAGCGCCGAGATTAACGAGGTAGCTGTCCCCATCGAAGACGCCGGCGCCGGAATCTTCTCCGAATATCCGATTGACCTGCGAAACGTACACGACGTTCGCCTTGATGGGGCCGAGCGACGTGTTCTCGACACGGACGGCGTCGAGGGTCTGCTCGTTCTGGCGCCAGCCGACGCTCCCGATGAAGCGCTGATCGTCAAAGTTCACGCGCTGTCGGCCAAGAGTGATCGTCGTGTCCTCGATGCTCGTGTTGGTCAACTGGAGGCGGTTGATCTCCGTCGTTTCAGGATCGGCGACAACGGGAAACTGCGTCCGGCCGTTAATCGTGGAATTGAAATCATTCACGATCGGTTCGATGTGATCGAAGTCGATAAGTAGTTTGGTGTTGAAGGCGGCGCCGGTCTCCAGGCCCGCGCGAATGCGGTACGTGAGCGCGTTCGCGCGATCATCAAACGGGTCGAAATCAACGGTCTCATAGCGCAGTCGGATCTCGAAAAGCGGCTTGCTTTCCGACGCGGCTTTTTCAAGCGAGGCGAGAACGCCCGTTGTCGCTGGCGGCGCCGTGTCTTCCAGAGCGAGGGCCGGAGCAGCGAGGCTCGTAAAGCTGAACAGTGCGGTCGTGATTAAAACTCGTGCTGGCATGATCGCCTCCTGATGAGCTGTGACGGCGGGTGACAGCACCCGCTTTCGGTGCGGTGAAACTGATGAAGGCGGGTGTTGGCCGCCGGTTCTGCAAACAGCTTCATCGCCGCGTCTTGCCCATCGTCGAGCGGTTGGCGTCTCGACCAGCTACGATCGATGTCAGAATTGTTACGGCTTTTCGCACCTGCGTCAAAGGAAATGATGCGGTGCAGCGTCAGTCGATTTTCAGGCAGGGCGCAAGGTCGCCGCGCGAGGCGGACGCGGCGTCGACGGGACGCTGAAGGAGCAGATCGCAGCTGAGAAACGGGCTGAGCAGCGAGCTGTCCTGATCGCGCGCTGGTTGCACGCTGCGCCCATATGCGTCGGTCTCGACGCTTTTCGCCCGCAGAAACGTTTCGCGCCGTCCGTTCGCGGGCAGGTCTTCAGCGAGCGGGAGCAGCTCGACCTCCCGTTGCTCTGTGAGCGACCGTCCCGACATCGCGAGTATGACGGGCTTCAGAAACAAAAGCGCGCAGACGATCGCCGACGCCGGATTTCCCGGCAGTCCGAGGACGATGTTTCGGGAGCCGACGCCGAACCAGGTCGGCTTGCCCGGGCGCACAGCGACCTTTTCGAAACGGAGTCCGTAACCCGCGTTCTGAAAGGTCGGCCGCATGAGATCGTGATCGCCGACCGATGCGCCGCCGAGGGGGACGACAAGATCAGCGTCTCTGGCGGCGTCGATGCGCTCACGGATCGCTTCTGGCGTATCCCGTGCGACGCCAAGATCCTGAGCGACCGCGCCCCAGCTCTCGATAAATGCGGACAATGCATGAGGTGTCGAGGAAATGATTTCGCCGGGTTTGAGATCGGCGCCCGGCGCGCGCAGCTCGTCGCCGCTGGCAAGAAGGGCGATCCTTGGCCGACGGCGCACGGAAACGGTGCCGATGTTCGCAGCGGCGATCACCGCAGCTTCCGCGGGTCCGATCCGGGTTCCGGCCTCGATCAGGACGTCGCCGACGCGGAAATCAATCCCGGCACGGCGGATGTTGCGCGGCGCTGGTTGGCGCTCCGCGATCACGACGACTTCGCCCCGGAGATCGACGTCCTCCTGAATGACGACATGATCGGCTCCCTGAGGAATGACCGAGCCGGTGAAAACCCGCACGGCTTCCCCGGCGCTCAGGCGCTGCGCGCTCGGGCGTCCGGCGGGCGCGGCGTCAATGATGCGCAGCTCGGCCCCGGGCGCGGCGTCTTCGAAACGAACGGCGTAGCCGTCCATGGCGGACATGTCTGAAGGCGGCTGGGTGATGCGTGCGACGATATCGTGCGCGACCACGCGTCCGACCGACTGCCCCGTCGGGACGCTCTCGGAACCGAGCGCGACGATTTCGGAGAGCATGACGCCGAGAGCGTCTTCACGGGTGATCATTCGGCGGTTCCCTGAGCAAGTCGAAAGAGGATGCGCCCGGCGACGATGAGAACGAGCAGGGCGGTCGCGCCTTTCAGGGCGCGATCGCTCATGAGCTTAAACGAGAGCCGTCGTCCGATCACGCCGCCGATGAAAACAGCGAGCGGGGCTGGCCAGAAGGCGAGAATATCCGCCCACGCGATGTCGTCGACCCGCAAGGTTTTGCCTGCGAGCGCGGCTGCGGAGTTGACGGCGATGTAAAGGCTCGCGATCGCGGCGATCGAGCGGGCGTGCGACCAGCGCATGGCGTGAAGAACAGGCGCCAGAATGATCCCGCCGCCAACGCCCGCAAGGCCTGAAATATAACCGATGACCGCACCGATCATCGCAGCAAGAGCCGTCGAGCGACGGGCGCGCGGCGCCGGAACGTCGGCCGCCGGCGTGACGGCCTGTCGTGCGAGGTCGACGCCGCCGATGGCCAGCAGAGCGGCGAGCACGGCGAAGAACGCCGTCTCCGCGATGGGGGTGAGGCCGCCGAGAAACGCGGCGGGTGCGGAGAATAAAATCAACGGCGGAACATCTGCATTTCGATAGGCGCCGCGCCGCCAGTAGTAAATCGCGCCGCTGGACGCGACAATCATGTTGCAGGCAAGAGTGATGACCGGGAGAACGCGGTAATCGACTTCCGCCAGCGCCAGAAGCGCGGCGTAGGTCGAGCCGCCGCCGAAGCCGACGGCGGCGTATGCGGCCGCCGTCAGAAAGAACGCGACGCCCGTCCAGATCATGGGATACCGACGCGCCGTCTGGTCAAGCGCGCGGCGACGCGGCATGGTCGGCGACCATGTCCGACTGTGAACTGGATATTCGTCTGAGCGATCACGGGTTTGATCCATACCGTGAGACCGAGGCCTTTCGCCAGCGGGCTGGCGATATTGGCGCCATGGCGAGTTTCATCGGTTATGTGCGCGGAGAAGACGGGGCCGTGACGGAACTGACGCTGGAGCATTTTCCGGGCTTCACGGAAAAGCGCCTGGCGGACCTCTGCGCCGGGTCGGTCGTTTCGTTTGCGATCAGGGGGCTGATGGTCGTCCACCGCGTCGGAGCCATGAAGCCCGGTGATCCTGTCGTGCTCGTCGCGGCGGCTTCCGCGCACCGTGCGGATGCGCTCGGCGCGGTGGAGTGCGTCATGGACATTCTGAAGACGGACGCGCCGCTCTGGAAGAAAGAGACGGGTCCGGATGGCGCGCGGTGGATTGAGCCGCGTGCAAGCGACCATGACGCCCGGAAGAGATGGGCGACGGAGTGACTGCATGAGCGAGCCCCTTAAGCCACCAGCCCCCGGCGGCCGAATTGATGAAACGCGACCCTTCGTCCCTGTTCGGATCGCAGTGCTGACAGTTTCAGACACCCGCGATGTCTCCGAGGACACTTCCGGCGATATTCTGGTCGGTCGACTGGAGGACGCCAGCCATGAACTCGCGGACCGGGCGCTCGTGCGCGACGATGTCGGCGCCATCCGCGCCGCCGTCGCCGCCTGGATCGCGGATCCGGGCGTGGATGCGATCATCACGACCGGCGGCACGGGACTGACGGGGCGTGACGTGACGCCGGAGGCGCTGCAACCGTTGTTCGAAAAGGAAATTGAAGGCTTTGCGGTCATCTGGCATCTCGTCAGCTATCAGAGCGTCGGTCTATCCACTCTTCAGTCACGCGCCTGCGCGGGCGTCGCGAACGGGACGTTCGTGTTCTGCCTGCCCGGATCGAACGGAGCCTGCCGCGATGGGTGGGACAAGGTCATTCGTTGGCAGCTCGATAGCCGCCATGCGCCCTGCAACATGGTGGAGCTGATGCCGCGGCTCCGGGAGCATTGACGATGCCGGGTGATGAACTGACCCATCTTGATGCGGATGGAAAAGTCCGGATGGTGGACATCTCCTCGAAGGATGTCACCGAACGCCTGGCGTCGGCGGAAGGCGTCGTCCGGATGCGGCCGGAAACGCTTCGGCTCGCTCTCGGCGGGGAGATCAGGAAAGGCGACGTGATCGCAACGGCGGAGATAGCCGGCGTGATGGCTGCTAAACGGACGGCGGATCTGGTTCCGCTCTGTCATCCGCTGCCGTTGAGCGGTGTTCAGGTGCGCGTAGACAGGATGGACGATGATAGCGGACTGCGCGTGCGTGCGGATGTCAAAACGACCGGGCGCACGGGCGTGGAGATGGAGGCGCTGACGGCGGTAAGCGTTGCTTGCCTGACACTCTACGACATGCTCAAGGCCGTCGAGAAAGCCATGGTCATCAGCGATATCCGCCTGCTGTCGAAATCGGGCGGCGCATCGGGAGACTACGTCGCATGAGCGTTATCGCCGACATCGGGGCGCTTTATGCAGGCGGCGCGGGGCGGCGTTTCGGCGGCGTGGATAAAGGCGCCCTCATGCTGGGAGATCAGACGCTTGGTGCCCGAGCGACGGCGTTTCTCGCCGCCCGGTCGAGACGACAGGTCATTCTCTCCTCGGTTCGGCGCGACTGGATGACGGACGCGGACGCCGTTCTTCTTGACGATACAATGGGCCCGGACGGATCTTCGCTTGGCCCCATCGGCGCGTTGATCAGCGCGCTCCAGTGGGCGCAAGCCGAGGCGGGCGGCGATGCGCTTGTGCTCACGGCCCCGATTGATGCGCCGTTCCCGCCGAGCGATCTTCTCGATCAGCTCGCTGAATCTCTGGGTGAGGCGCCGGGCGTTATCGCGGCTGCGGATGATCGTCCGCAGGCGGTGTTCGCCCTGTGGCGGGCGTCCGCCTGCAAGCTGGTGCGCGATCAGGCGTTCACCATCGGTGAGCGCGCACTGCACCGTGTGGCGGCGGGCGTCGGCGCGTCCACTTGCGAAATCCGAGCACGCGCGGGCGCTTTCTTCAACATCAACACCGAGCAGGACCTGGATGATGCGCGGGCGCTTGCGGCGAGCGCCAGCTGATGGCGGTGCTGATCGATAACCGACCGACCACGGCGCCGCTCGTCGACGGCTACGGACGTCACGTCAGATATCTTCGCCTTTCTGTCACCGACCGTTGCGACCTGCGGTGCGTTTACTGCATGCCGGAGAGGATGCGGTTTCTACCGAAGGCGGATCTGTTGAGTTTTGAAGAGATCGAGCGCTTGGCCGACGCGTTCATTGATCGCGGCGTCACGAAGCTGCGTCTCACGGGCGGCGAACCGCTTGTCCGCAAAGGCGTGATTGATCTGGTCCGGCGGTTGGGCGCGCGCCTCGGTCGCGGACTGAATGAGCTGGCTCTTACAACGAACGGCGTTCTGCTTGAAGCTTTCGCGAATGACCTCGCTGGCGCCGGGGTTTCGCGCGTCAACATCTCCCTCGACACGCTGAACCCGGACACGTTCGCGCGCATCGCTCGGCGGCAGTCGTTCAGCGAGGTCATGCGCGGGGTGGACGCCGCCGAACGCGCGGGACTGCGCGTCAAGATCAACACCGTCGCTCTGGCGGACGCCAATCGCGATGAAATTCCGGCCATCATTCAGTGGGCGCATGAGCGCGGGTTCGATATCAGCCTGATCGAGGTGATGCCCATGGGTGAAGGCGTGGCGGGGCGGCGCCAGTCGTTTCTTTCGCTTCAGGATGTGCGAACTGATCTGGAGAAACTTTGGACCCTGACGGAGACCCGGAAAACGACGGGCGGACCGTCGCGTTATGTCCGGGTGCAGGAGACGGGTGGTCTATTGGGGTTTATTTCACCACTGACGAATAATTTCTGCGATGGATGCAACCGCATACGCCTGACCGCTACGGGTCGGCTCTATAGCTGCCTTGGCCACGAGGAGGGAGCCGACCTGCGGGCTATGCTCAGGCGAGGGGTGACGTCGGCGGGGTTTGATGAAACGCTCGACGCTGTTCTCGGCGCGAAGCCTGCCCGACACGACTTTGATCAGATGACGATCGACCGTGCTGCGAGCCCGCGCACGATGTCCGTGACCGGGGGCTGAAATGGCGTCTGGCGAGGTGCTTTTCTTCGGCAAACTTCGAGAGCTCGCCGGCCTCGCTTCGGAGCCGTTGCCGGCCGAGGCCGTCGGTCAACCGGTCTCGGTGCTGACGGGCCTGATGGCGACGCGTCATCCGGGCCTGGCGGGAGCGATCGATCATCCTTCGACCCGCGTGTGCGCGAACCAGGCGCTGATCGCCCGAAAGGACGATCCGCTTGTGACGGAAACGGACGAAATTGCGTTCCTGCCGCCCATGAGCGGCGGGTAGGCCAAGCGTCGGAATTAAGGCGCGCGAAGGGGGCTGCCCGGCCGCCTGTTTTGATAATGATACTGACTCGCATTTACATCTTATGCCGCGGCGCCTATAGACCGAGCTGAGTACGGTTCAGTTCGGGTTTGAGGGGCTATTCATGAAAACGATCATCGCCAGCGGCGTGTCCGCTCTTGTGCTCGCGGCCGTGGCGGTCGCGAACGAGAGCGCAGTGACAGACGACGTCATTGTCGTCACGGGGGAAAAGTTCGAGCGAACGCTGCAGGACACGACGTCCTCTGTCGCGGTCGTCGATGAAGCGACGATCGATGAAAACAACTTTGTGACCATCTACGACGTCATCAAACAGACGGCGAACGTTACAAGTCGATTCAACGATCAGGGTTTCACAATCCGCGGCATCGCGAACGGGGGCGCGTCCGCCGGGGATCAGACGAGCGATGTCGCGACCGTCTATCTGGATGGCGTCTTCATTCCGAGCGCGTTGTTCGCTCAGGGGGCTCTGAACCTGTGGGATATCAAGACGGTTGAGGTCTTCCGTGGGCCGCAGTCGACCATTCAGGGGCGCAACGCGCTGGCGGGCGCGATCGTCGCGCGAACGGTCGATCCCGGTTCGGAGTTTGAAGGCGCCGCGCAGGTCTCCTACGCGCAATATGAAACCGGCCGCGCCTCGATCGGCGCGACCATTCCCTTGCTGAAGGATGAAATTTCGCTGCGCGTTTCCGGCGATTTCACGACCTCGCGCGGGTACACCGAGAATACGTTCCTCAATACCGATGACGGAGATCGCTCATCCTCCACGACCGCGCGCGCGAAGCTGCTCATCACGCCGTCGGCGCTGCCGGATCTGACCGTTCGCCTCAGCTACAACTATCTTGACGGCGAGCGGGGCGAGGACCGGGTCAACGGGGATGCGTTCCCTGAACGTATCTCGACGCAGAACGTCGAGGACCGTCGGCGCACGGAAGCCAGCATCTTCTCGGGCGAAATCGAATACGACTTCACGGACAGTCTGAGCCTCACCAGCGTTTCAGCGTTCATCGACAGTACGGTGGAGTATGATTTTGACGCCGACAATCTGTCGATCGGACCGAATGAACCTGGGACGACAGTGAATGAGGACGCGGTTTTCTCGCAGGAGCTTCGTCTGACGTATTCTGACGACCGTTTCGATCTTCTTCTGGGCGGCTACTACTTCGACAGCGACGGGCGTTTTGAGAACAACAGCACCTCCATTGTGGGGTCCCAGTTCGCGCTTCCTGACGGCGCTACGCTCGCCGGGCTGCTCTTCGGAACGCCGACGCCATCGCCGACGCAGATTGCGCAAGGTGAAGCCGTTCGGGGACAGATCATCGCCTTCGCGCCAAACTTCCCGGTTGTTTTCGACCGTAACGGCGATACGAACATCCGTAACTATGCCGTGTTCGGTGAAGCGACGTTCCGGGCGACCGAAAAACTTTCCTTCACGGTCGGCTCGCGGTTCGACGTGGAGGAAATCAACCAGACAAGTTTCGACAGCACTTTCGTACCGCCATTTCCGCCAAGTGGCGACCCCGTCGTCGATTTCGTCATCGCGACGGCTGCGTCGACGTTTTCTCAGGCGTTCGATTTCGAGGCCGACAACGAGTACGAAGCTTTCCTGCCAAAGGGCGTCATCAAGTACGAATGGACCGACGATTTCTCCACGAGCGTCAGCGTTCAGCGCGCTTACCGAGCGGGCGGCCTGTCGTTCAATATCTTCCGCGGGGCGCTGGCCGCTGACACGAATGGCGACGGCCTCATCCTTCAGGATGATCTGGAAGCGCTCGGCATCGTCAGCGATTTTGAACCTGAATTTACGACGAACTATGAGTTCGCGCTTCGTTCACAATGGTTCGACCGTCGTCTGACCCTGAACGCCAATGTCTACTACATTGAGTACGAGGATCAGCAGATCAACGTTCAGCTCTCGTCGAATCCCCTCGATACGCTGACGGACAATGTCGGGGCTTCGGAGCTGTTCGGCTTTGAGATCGAAACGATCGCGCTTCCGGTCAGCAGTTTGGAAGTCTTCGCCAATCTCGGATACTCGGAAACAGAGTTTACGGAAGATGCGAGCTTCTCCAGTTCCAGCCTGATCGGGCTGGAATTTCCGAACGCGCCGAACTGGACGGTCGGCTTCGGCGGACGTTACACGTTCGCCAGCGACACCTTCGTCAATGTTCGCGCCAGATATGAATCTGAATCATTCGCCTTCGGAACGAATGATGCTTCTGCGATCAACGACGATCATTTTCTGGTCGATCTCGTCGTCGGCTATGAGGCGGACCACTATGGGTTGGAGTTGTTCGTCACCAATCTGTTCGACGAAGAGTATATCTCCGGCAACTTCGGTGATCCGGCCGGCGGGTCCATCAACTATTTCGGTCCACCGCGCGTTATCGGTGGGCGAATCGTCACCAGCTTCTAGGCTCTTAACCCGCTGGGTTCGTCAAGGCTTCAGAAAGACGGAAAGTCATGGAAACTGCATTCGCGGCCAGTCTTCTGATGCTGGCCGTAGCCATCTGGATTGAAGCGCACGAGCGACGTGCTGTGTTCGCAGACATGAAGGCTTCGGCGCGCAACCGTAACCTTGCAAAGGGCGCCGGTTGGGCGCTCGCCCTAATCGCGCTGGTGCTCATGGCGCAACCGCAGGGCTGGGAGCGCGGAATTCCCATCTGGCTCGGCGCGGCCACCGCGGCGGGTATTGTCGGCCTGCTGATCGATGCTCGGTTTCCCGGACGCCATGTTGAGTACGGCGTTGGCGCAGCGGCGCTCGCGGGACTGGTGCTCATGACTGCTATAGCAGGGGCGGCGCTGTGAGCCCCGTCGTCATCGGCATACTGCTTATCGTCGTCGGCGGCCTCGGCATCGCTACGTGGAAGGCGCCGCGCCTGACAAGCGTCATCCTCTGGGCGCTGGTCGCGACGATCTTCGTCGGCGCAGCCGCGCTGCTCGTTCTTCCTGGGCCGTTCTCGGAGAAAGCGCTCTGGCTCACATTGGCGACGCCGATCATCTGGGCGGGTTTTCAGTTCTGGACGTACTGGGAAAAACGCGCCTGGGTCGTCGCGACGGGGCTTTTGTCCGTCTCCGCCGTGTGCGCCGTCATCGTCTTTCTTGTCGAACCGAATATCGGGTGAACTTTATGGATCGCGCGCGACACAAGAGAAACTATGATCTGCACTCCTGGTCGGGCGTCACGCTTGGCCTGTTCATCTATGTAGTGGCGTTCACCGGATGTTTCGCACTGTTCTACCATGAAGTTCAGACATGGGAGGACCCGGCGCGGCGTCTGCCCATGGTTGAAGAACCCGTCGACATGCAGGCGACGCTCAATGATTGGATCGCTGAAAAGACGGCGGGCGATCTGCACATCGATTTTCTGACTTTCACATATCCGAGCGAGGTGGAACCTTATTACTCGGCCTTTCTCGGCGTCGATATTCCGCGAGAGGGCGGCGGCCATGATCATGAATTCAGCACGCAGCGCTGGGACCCGGCGACGGGGGAGGCGTTGCCGGAACGCGGGGAAGGGCTGTCGCTCTGGTTGTTGGAGATCCATCGTAAACTGATGTGGCCGGATTTTCTCGGCGGCGTTACGGTTGGGCGCGGCATTGTCGGCATCGCCGGCGTCATTCTTCTGATGTCGATCATCACAGGCGTTATCGCCCATACGAAGATACTGGAAGAACTCTTCACCCTGCGGTTCTTCCGCTCCATGCGGTTGAAATGGCAGGACGCGCACAAGGTCTTCGGGCTATGGGGACTGCCGTTCTACGTGATGATCGCCATCACCGGCGCGGTTCTTGGCGTCGTCACCCTGCTTGCGCCGGTAATCGCGCTGTTGACGTTCAAGGGAGACCAGGAAGCGCTCATCGCGGCTGTTCTGGGCGAGCCTCAGGCGCCCGCAGGCGTCGAGGCGCAGATGATTTCCGTGGACGAGCTTCGCACGCTGACGGAGCCGACGAGCGGCGAGCGCCTGCGCTATGTCGTGATGAACAATTTCGGCGACGCCAACGCCTATTTCGATCTGTACTTCGACCCGGACACCGAGTTGATGTCTGTTGAGGGCTACCAGATCAGCGGCGTAACGGGCGAGCGGATGGAAGAGGGCGCAAGCGAAGACAGCGCCATTGATACGTCCACGCCGGCGAACCGGGTTCTCGCGACCATGACGCCGCTGCATTACGGAACATATGGCGGTATTTCCCTGAAGTTTCTCTACTTCGTGCTTGGGCTGGCGCTCGCCGTCATCACGGGGCTCGGGATGATGATGTGGGTGGAGCGGCGCAAGCACGGAAACGTCGGCTCTCGCTCGCCACAGTTCTACCACGCGCTCAGCAAGCTGACCGTCGGCGTCACCTGCGGTCTGCCGTTGGCCACGGCGGCGGTGTTTTATGCAGACCGTCTCGCGCCGGTTGCGCCGGAGGGGCGTCTCGCTGTTGTCGGATGGACCTATTTTCTGGTCTGGAGCGGCGCGATCGGGTTCAGCTTGTTTCGCAATGACGACTACCGAACGGTGCGGGAGCTCCTCGCCGCGTCAGGGGCGTTGCTCGCAGGGGTTCCGCTGCTGGACATGGCGACGACGGGAGATTTCTTCCTGCTGTCGATATTCGTCGGCGCGGGACCTGAAGTCTGGGTGAACCTTTCCTGTCTGGTGATTGGCGTTCTGACGGTATTGTCGGCGGTTTCTTTGCCGCGGACCCGAACTGACAACTCCCGTAGGAAAGAGGAGACGGCGATGATGACGAGCCTGCGTCGGGAGTTTTCAGACATCGCAGCCGACGAGATCGTCTCCGTCCAGAACAGGTGACGCCCGGTTGATTCAATGGGCGCTGCATCGGTCTTTGTTGATGACGCTGTCTGAGAATTCCGACGTTCGTTGTGAGCTAGCGATTGTAGTTCAGAGCGATAACTCATGCGCCGGCGCCAGCTTTCCGAAGAAATCGACGACTTCGACGAGAAGCATGAAAGCTCGGTAAGCGGTCCGCTTGAGGCCGAATGCTAGGCGGCTCGCCATGGGAGCATGAGACGCATGCTGTGTATCGGTCTCACGATCTGTGACTAGGCTTTCCGCGACGACGGCTCCATGTCCGGCGCGTCGTTCAGTTTGCCGACATCGAGGACAGGCGCGGCGTCGATGTCTTCGGCGTCGAGCATCGTAGCGGTTTTTTCCAGCGCGGCGATCAGGAACGCCTGCTCCCAGTCCTGCAGTTTGCCGAACCGCTTCTCGAACTGCTCCTGCAGCAGTCCGGGGGCGTTGGTTTCGGACAGTCTTCCGGCTTCGGTCAGCTCCACGAAAACGCGGCGTCGATCCGCCGTGTCGCGCGCGCGGCGAAGCAGCCCTCTGGTCTCCAGCTTGTCGAGCAGCGCGGTGACGGTCGCCTGGCTGAGCGAGACGGATTTCGCGATGGCGCCGGCGGTCATCGCCCCTTCTTTCGCCAGCACTTGGAGCAGAAGAAGCTGCGACGGCGTCAGGCCCGACTGTTTCGCCAGCGCGCGTGAATCCAGCTCCGTCGCCCGAATGATCTGGCGGAGGGCGACGAGAGCGGCGTCCGATCGAGACGTCATGGCGCGGTTCCTGCGGCGAGCGCCGGAAGCGGCGCTAGGAGGCGGTTTCGCTCATAAGCCCGCGCAGGAGGCTCGCGCAACAGGCGAGCAACACGAGCGTGAACGGAAGTCCTGTCGCGATGACGGCCGACTGCAGCGAGCCGAGCGCCTGCGCGCCGCCAGCGACCAGCAGCGTCGCGGCGACCAGACCTTCCGTCGTCGCCCAGAAAATCCGCTGCGGAACGGGCGCGTGCAGCTTGCCGCCGGCGGTGATGCTGTCGATCACCAGCGATCCGCTGTCCGAGGAGGTGACGAAAAAGACGATCAGGAGGCCGATGGCGAGAAGCGAGAGGAGGTACCCGAACGGCAGGTTCTCCAGCATCTGGAACATGACGAGCGGCACGTCCGTCACGCCGTTCGCGAGCGCGCCGACGCCCGCCTCGGACTGCGCGATGGCGGTTTCACCGAAGGCGGTGAACCAGACAACGGCGCCGAGCACGGGCACGATCAGGACAGCGCTCAGAAATTGCCGGATCGTCCGTCCGCGCGAGACGCGGGCGATGAACATGCCGACGAACGGCGACCAGGAGATCCACCACGCCCAGTAGAAGATGGTCCAGCCGTGGAACCAAGCCTCGTCTTCGCGCCCGAACCAGGCGCTGAGGCGGGGCGTATCGAGAATGTAATCCGCGAAATTCACGCCGACGCCGCGAAGAATGGCGAGCGTCGGTCCGGCGAGGATGATGAAGACGAGCAAGCCGATCGCCAGCAGAATGTTGATGTTGCTGAGGAGGCGGACCCCGCCGTCGAGCCCGCGCACCACGGAGAAGATCGCGAGCGACGTCACACCGGCGATGAGCGCGACCTGTCCGGTTAGCCCGCCGCCGACGCCGAAGAGAAAGTCGATGCCGGTCGCGGCCTGGCGCGCGCCGAGGCCGAGCGAGGTGGCGAGCCCGAAGAGCGTCGCGGTGACGGCGAGGAGGTCGATGACATGGCCCGGCCAGCCCCAGACCCGTTCGCCCAGCAGCGGGTAGAAGACCGACCGGATCGTCAGCGGCAGGCCTTTATTGAAGGTGAAGAAGGCGAGCGACAGGCCGACCAGCGCGTAGACGGCCCAAGGGGTGAAGCCCCAGTGAAAAATCGTGGCGCTGAAGGCGAGGCGGCGCGCTTCTTCCGATCCCGCTTCGACGCCGAGCGGCGTACCGAACCAGTCCGTGAAATAGGCGAGCGGCTCCGCCGCGCCGTAAAAGATCATCCCGATCCCGACGCCTGCGGAGAACAGCATGGCGAGCCAGGAGAGAACGCCGAATTCCGGCTTGGCCTCCGGCCCGCCGAGCCGGATGCGCCCGAAAGGCGAGAGAAGAACGCCGACGCAGAAGATGAAGACGATGTTCGTCGTGATGACGAACAGCCAGTCAAAATGCTTCAGCACCCAGTCTTTTGAGCCATTGAGGAAAGTGTCGGCGCTGTCCGGGAACGCGAGCGTCGACAGAGCGAAGGAGACAATCGCCGCGGCGCTGATGAAAAAGACCGGGTTGTGAATATCGAGGCCGAGGAAGTTTATGTTGTCCTGACCGGTCTCATAGTCCGTTTCGTAGTCGCCGTTCTCGGCAATCTCCAGATCCGGAAGAAGGGTCGTTGACGTGTCGTCGCTCATGATGCGCAAAGCTCCGGTCCGAGTGCGGATTTCAAGGGGGCGAGATGGGCCTCGAAGCGGCGCCATTGCTCCAGCCCGGTGCGGTAGATGGGTTGGCGAACCTGTTCGGAGCTCGCCGTGCGAACGGACCGCTCCGTGCGGTGAAATTCAAGGCAGGCGCTCTCAAAAGGCAGCTCGCAGAATTCGAGGAGGCGTCTGACCTCGGTTTCGAGGTCATTGACCACGTCTTCGTGGCGAACGCGGAGGATCGCGCCCGGATAAACCGCGTCCCAATGCTCCATCAGGTCGACATAACCGCGGTAGTAGCGGCCGATATCTTCAAGCCCGTAGCTGAATTCCTGCCCTTCGGCGAACAACTGCTTGAAGCCCGAGAAACAGCAGGCCATCGCGTCGCGGCGCGCATCGATGATCTTCGCATTCGGGAGAATCATCCGGATCAGGCCGATATGGCGGAAGTTGTTCGGCATCTTGTCGGTGAAGCGCGGCGCGCCGGTCCGATAGATCTCCGTGTCCGATACATACTGCGCGCCGAACTCGGCGAGCTTGTCGCCGGGAAGGTCGGCGAGGACGCCGGGATAGCGCGGATCGTCGCCAAGCTTGCGCCGTCCGTTCAGACGGTGCGCGAGGGCGAGCACGTGCGGCAGCTCCAACGTGCCTTCCACCTTCGAATGAGAGGCGAGGATCTGCTCAATGAGCGTCGAGCCCGCGCGCGGAAGGCCGACGATGAAGATCGGCGCGTCGGACGCGGCGCCCGCCCCGGCGAGCGACGCTGCGCGTTCCGGCGTGAAAAACGCCTTCTGCCCATCAAACTCCGCCTGCATCCGGTCCGGATCGTAGCGCAACTCGGCGCGTTTCAGGGCGGCGCCGCGGGCGTAGCTCTCAAAGGCGCCGTCATGGTCCTCGCGGTCCTCCAGCGCTTTGCCGAGGGCGTAGGCGAGATGATAACGGTCCGCATCCGGCGTGCGGGCGTCCTGTTCCGCGGCGCGCATGTCGGCGAGCTCAGCGTCGGTGAAGGCGTAGGTCTTGAGGTTGGCGAGGCTCCAATAGGCGTCGCCGAAAGCCGGGCGCGCGCGATACGCCGTCCGATAGGCCGCGACGGCGTCTTCCGCCTTGCCGATTGTTTTCAGGGCGTGACCGCGAGCCAGTTGGTTTTCGGCTACTTCCGGAAACTCTGTGCAAAGACGGTCATAGAGCGCGATCGCCTCTTCATAATCGCCGACGGCCATGCGTTCGTTCGCCAGAGCTGAGACGAAGGCGGGGTTCGCCGGGTCGCGCTCATGGAGCGCAACCGCTTCTGCGAGCGCTTTTTCGTGCTTCTGGCGCCGATGCAACACGCGGATGTAGTCTAGGCGCGCCGGGACGTTTTCCGGCTCGAAGGCGAGGGCGCTTTCCAACAGGAATTCCGCGTCGTCCAGGATGTGCAGCCGTGCGCCGAGATCGGCGAGGAGGCGCATCCCGTCTACGTTTTTTGGATGGCGTTTCATGAACGCACGACAGACCTGCTCGGCTTTGAAGAGCTTGCCGTCGTGCATCAGGCTTTCCGCGCCGGCGATCTCCGGCGGTAGGGATTTCAGCCGCGCGGTCTGCGCGCGGGCGAGGCCGGAAAGCTGCGAGCCGATGGGGGCGAGTTCGGCGAGGGCGAGCCACGCCGCAAAAAGCGCCGGATTGCGCTCCACCGCATCACGATAGGCGCCGGTCGCCTGCTCAAGCCGCCCGGCCGCACGCAGGGCGTGGCCGCGCTCCTGATGCGCGCGCGCCATGTTCGGCGCGATGTCGATGAGGCGCTGGCTCGTCGCGAGGGCCGCGTCGAGATCGCCGAGATAGCGCTCGGCGACGGCGAGCAGGTACAGGGTTTCCGCGTCGTCCGGGGCGGTCTCAAGGCCGGATCGCGCCGCTTGAGCCGCGCCCTGAAAATCACCTGCCTTGAGGCGTGTCGCGGCGGTCTGGCGGGCGGCGTCGATTGAATTCTGGTCGACCTGTTCGGCCGTATCGGCCACGGGCGGCTCCCTCTCAAAAACGGTTTCGGGCGGCCCATCGCGGGGCCGCCCGATCTGGCGTCCATATTCGGACCGCGTCAGGTCCTAGTAGTCAAACGACACCCGAAGGCCAACCGTGCGCGGACGGTTTGTCGCGATCCGACGAATATCGTCCTGATCGTTGATGAACAGCTCGGCGCGCTCATCGGTCAGGTTTTCCACGAAGATCTCCGCCGACCACTGATCGCGAGACGCGCCGACCGACATGTCGGCGGTGGTGTAGCTCGACTGCTCTTCACGCACGGCGGCGACCAGCGAGGAGAAGCTCTTGCCCGCGTACTGAACGCCCGCCTGAACGTAGCCGAGATAAGGTCCGACCGGCGCCTCATAACGCGCGCGTGCGGCGAACTGGAATTTCGGCACCAACGGCAGCTCCGACCCGACCGGGGCGAGGTCGATCACCTGCGCGCTCACATCGGTCACCTCGGTGTCGTTGTACGAAAATGCGCCGAACAGCGTCAGTCCGTCCGTCGCCGCCCAGACCACGTCGCCTTCCACGCCGAAGATCTCGGAGTCCGCAGCGTTCTCGATGAACGTCAGGATCGAGACGTTCTGCGGGTCGAAGCGGGAGACCTGCATGTCCGTCCACTCGATGAAATAGGCCGAGCCGTTGAACTGTAGCGTGTTGGCGAAGAGCTGGCTCTTCCAGCCCAGCTCATAGGACTGGACGTCATCGGTGTCATAGAAGGTGTCGACCGTCGGGAAGGCCGGATTGGCGGACGCGAGGCCGCCGCCGCGGTTGAAGCCGCCCGGACGGAAGCCTTCCGAGTACGTGAAGAAGAACAGAACATCGTCCGTCGGCGTCCAGCTGATGTTCGCCTTGATGATGATGTCGTCATTTTCGAGCGGTTCCGGCGTGTGACCGCCGGAGACGTCGTAATCGCGGCCGCTGTCGCCATCGACCGAGCCGGCGAAAATGCCGTTCGCGAAGTTGGAGGAGCCTTCAAAGTCGGACTCGATCTCGTAGTAGCGCAGGCCGCCCGTGACGGTCAGGACGTTCGGAACGAGATCGAAGGCGAGCTCGCCGAAGTAGGCGAGCTGTTTCTCCGTGCGGCGAATATCGTTGAAGAAGGCGACGCCCGCCGGCCGTGTCGCCGGGTTCACCTGCACGGCGGTGGAGATCGGCGCGTTCGGCGCGAAGCCGAGTTGCGGCGCGGCGAGGTAGTAATAGTCGTCCTGCGTTTCAATCTCGAAGTCGTCATAGAAGACGCCCGCGATCAGGCGGAGACGGTAATCGGACGGCGTGGAGAAGCGGAATTCGTGCGTGTTGCGCGCGTGCTCCTGGAAGATGACCGCGCCTTTGGTCGGGTCGAGACATTCGCGGCCGCCCGGCGTGACGAAGGACGGGTCGATACCGTAATTCACAACATAAGCCGGGTTATCATACGTACACGTGTAATACGAGATGAATGCGCCGGAGTTGTTGTAGCCCGTATAATCGACCGACTGATTGACCTCGCGGTCGAGATAGGCGCCCGTGTACACCAGATCCAGCATGGCGAGGCGGCCTTCCAGCGTCCACGCGGTCTGACCGAACTCGTCTTCAAGGGTGTCTTCGAAGAAGCGCGTCACGTCGAGGTCGCCGACCGTCGGATCGTAGTCGAAGACGCCGTCGGCCGTCAGTTTCTGCTGCGTGTGCTGAAGGCTGAAGCTCCAGTCGTCGTTGATCTGGAACAGACCGCTGAGACGCACGCCTTCATAGCCGCTGTCGTTGAAGTTATCTTCGACAAGGAGGGCGTTGTCCGCCGCTTCATAGCTCACCGCGCTGGCGGTCGCCTGTGAGTCCGGGTTGATCGACGGGTCCGTCGTAAACGTGCCCTGAACATTGTCGATGTAGCCGCCCTCGGAGATGTTGTAGAACGCGGCGCGCACCGCGAGCTTATCCTCAATGAGCGGAATGTTCACATAGGCTTCCACGCCATTGGAAAGTTCGCCGTCATTGGTGGTCGCGACCGAGGCGTCGAAGCCCGCCTGGAACTCGTTCAGCTTCGGCTTGTTGGTGATGAGGCGGATGGTGCCCGCCTGGGAGCTCGCGCCGAAGAGCGTGCCCTGCGGTCCCGGCAGGACTTCGATGCGCTCCAGATCGGTCGCGTAGACGTCGAGATTCCGGCCCGGCGCCGTCACCGGCTGTTCGTCGAGATAGAGCGCGACGTTCGGCGTGGTGCCCTGCGCGCCGGAGAGGAGGACGGTGATCGGCTGCACCGCGAGGCCGCGGATATAGACCGTGGACTGGCCCGGGCCCCGGCCGCCGAAGGAGACGTTCGGCAGATAACGCACATAGTCGTCGAAATTGCCGATGTTCAGTTCGTCGAGCGTTTCTTCATCGACGGCCTGCAGCGCGACGGCGGCGTCCTGCGCGGTCGTCTCGGTTTTCGTCGCGGTGACGACGATCTGGTCGAGCGAACGGCGCGGCTCGGCGTCCTGCGCGTATGCGGGTGCGGAAAGCATGGAAAGCACGGCGATCGACGATGCGCCGGTCATGAATTTGGTCACGTACGTGTCCCCTCGGTTTTTTTGCGGTGCGGGCGAAATCTCAAGCCCGTGCGAGCAGCCACAGCGTGGGCACGCGGCGTCGCGAGGCGCGCACGGGATGTGCGCTGCACACCGACATCGTTAACAGAAGATTCGAAAAACGAAAGATGCGACATCTGCGCCAAGCGCCATTGTGGCGAATAAGCGACATGAAGGCCGTGCGTTTACTGCGGCTGGAACGGAAGTCGCGCGATCCAGCTCCACGCCCATGCTTCGGTGATCAAACGAAAGCGCCTGGGGGGCAGAAAAGCATGACGCCCAATGGAACGCGACGGGACGACGTCATCTAACTTTGGCGGTCTGAGCGGAGACTGAGATCTGAAACCAGTGGCGCCGGCTGAGGGACCCGAACCCCCGACCACCTGGCTACAAATCTGATGCGCGACCGGCTGAGCTCAGCCGGGGGCGGTGGGGAGGAATAGCGCCCCGCAGCGGCTGGCTTCTACGAGGTTAGCGTCGTCGACGCGGCGGGTGACGCCGCGTCGGTGACGGTTCGGGTGATGTCGTCAGACCTTGAAGGCGGCGGGCCCGCCGGTCCTTAAAACTCGCTCCAGTCGTCTTCGACCGCCGCCGCGGCCGCGCCGCCGCTTTGCCGGACGGGACGCTGAGCAGCGAAGTTTTCAACGGCCGATTGCTGACGGCGCACCTCCGGCTGCTTCGCAGGCGCGACCGACGTCTCCGGGCGGACGGCCCGGGCGCTTGTCGGCGCCTGATGGGACGAGAGCTCGAACTGGCCAAGCAGACTGCGCAACGTGCTGGCGTCGTCGCCGAGCGATTGCGCGGCGGCGGTCGCTTCTTCCACCATAGCGGCGTTCTGCTGAGTGACTTCGTCCATCTGGTTCATGGCGCCGTTCACTTCGCCAAGGCTCGTCGATTGTTCCTGAGCGGACTTGGCGATTTCGCGTACCAGCGTGCTGATGCTGTCCACGCGACCAACGATGGCGGTTAGCGCCTCGCCGGTCCGCCCGACCAGATCGACCCCGGATTTGACGTGTTCGGAGCTGTCGGAGATAAGCCCCTTGATCTCTTTCGCCGCTTCCGACGACCGCTGCGCCAGCGCGCGGACTTCCTGCGCGACGACCGCGAAGCCGCGCCCGGCGTCGCCTGCGCGAGCGGCCTCGACGCCCGCGTTCAGCGCCAGAAGGTTCGTCTGGAACGCAATTTCATCGATGACGCCGATGATCTGCGAAATCTGATCGGAAGACTTCTCGATTTCGCCCATGGCGGAGACCGCCTCACGCACGACTTCGCCGCTCTTCGTCGCGTCGGCGTTCGTCTCGCTGACGACCGAATTCGCCTCGCTGGCGCTTTCCGCCGTCTGTTTGACGGTGGCGGTGATCTCGTCGAGAGCCGCCGCGGTCTCTTCCAGCGTCGCAGCCTGATGCTCCGTCCGCTTCGAAAGATCGTCCGAAGACCGGGCGATTTCATCAACGCCGTTCGCCATGCCGTTCGCCGTTTCAGCGACGGTGTTCATCGCGTCCTGGAGGCGTGCGACGGAGTCATTGAAGTTCTCGCGAAGTTTGTCGTATTCGTCCGCGAATTTCGTCTCGATACGCACCGTCAGACGGCCCTCGGCGAGGGCGCTGAGCCCCATCGCGAGATTGGTGACGATAGTCTCCTGCTCCTGGGCCCGCTTGCGTCCATTGAGTTCGTCTTGCGTGACGTCGGTCGCAAACTTCACGACCTTGTACGTCTTGCCGTCGGCGTCGAGGATCGGGTTGTAGGAGGCGCGGATCCAGATCTCTTTGCCGCCTTTTCCGACGCGGCGGTATTTGGCGATCTGGAACTCGCCGGCCCTGAGCTTCTGCCAGAATTGCTGGTACTCCGCGCTTCCCGCTTCGGCCGGATCCGCGAACATGCTGTGGTGTTTGCCGACGATCTCGTCGAGGCTGTAGCCCATCACCGACAGGAAATTTTCGTTTGCATCGAGAATGACGCCGGACGGATCAAACTCGATCATCGCCTGCGAGCGACTGGCGGCGGCGAGCTTGCCGTCGTCGTCGATGGATTTTTTCTTCTGCGCGGTGATGTCCGAGGCGAACTTGATGACGCTGGTGACCCGACCGTCCTTGTCGACGATGGGATTGTAGGACGCCTGTATCCAGAGATCCTCGCCGGTTTTGGTGACGCGTCGAAACTCGCCGCTCTGGAACTCGCCGCGGCCGAGCGCCGCCCAGAACTCTTTGTAAGCCGGCGCGCCGGTTTCGCGGGGGGCGACGAACAGGCTGTGATGCTTGCCGATGACGTCATCGCGCGCATAGCCGAGAGCGGCGAGGAAAATATCGTTTGCAGACAGAATGACGCCGTCCGGCGTGAATTCGATGACGGCCTGCGAGCGGTTCAGCGCGGCGACGACGGGCGTGTTTCGACCGGCGCCGGTAATGTCGGTCCATTCCACGATCGCGCCAGCACTTGCGCCGCCGATGACGGCGGGCCTGAAGACCAGTTTGAACACAGACGAACCAACCGTCGTTTCAATGGTCATCGGCAGAGAATGCGGGTCGCTGAGCGCGCCGCGCACGTGCGATAGATCGCCCGCCAGAAAGCCGAGATCGCGCCCGATCAGGTCGTCGGCGTTGAATTCCCGATCAGCGTCGCGGAAGGCGTCGGCATGTTTACGCGCTAATTCAGCCGCCGCGGCGTTAAGCCGGAAGATCTTCATCTCCCGGTCGGTCATGATCATGGGGAGAGAGGCGTTGTCAAACGCGCAAAACGCGAACCCGGCGTCCTCGGTTACATCTTCCGATTTTTTGATTTTGTTGAACAAGAACATGTTCTTAGCGCACTCCCCAAACTGAAGAGCGGTTCGTACGGCATAAATTTTAAAGCTCTGCAAAAGAGATTTTAAACGGAGATTTTCACCGGAAATCTAAGGTGATGATTTGAGGCGGATTTCGCGGCGGCGTTCGCGAAAAGCAGAGCTGACCGCGCGAAGACATCCATCAGCGGCCTGAGCGGGTTCTCTAAGACTGTTACTGTCAGAGATTAATCGGGTGAAAATGGTGCCGGCTGAGGGACTCGAACCCCCGACCACCTGATTACAAATCAGATGCTCTACCAGCTGAGCTAAGCCGGCGGCGGTGGGGAGGAATAGCGCGCGCCGGGCGCGAGCGGAAGGGCGCCGCCTCGCTGGCGCCGCGATTCGCTCTAGGTTCGATGGTCTATCGGTGAAGAACGCCCGTCAGCGGCGAGGAGCGGAGATGATCGAGACCCTCTGGCGTCAGGACGCCCCGCAGGAAACGCCGCCTGAGGCGCCCGCGGCGGAGCCGGCCGCTCCGCCGACAGACGGCGACCGCTCCGCCATCGCCGACCTCGTCGAGACGGATCTCCTGAACGCCGAACGCCTCAACCGCTGGCTTCAGGCCGGGATCGACTGGACGCGCACCGAGCTTCTTACGATCAACTCCGCGATCCAGATCTCCGTCGTTTTCGGCGCGATCATCCCGGCGGTGCTGTTCGGCCCGCGCCTGAAGAACTTCATCGCCCGGCATCTGCGCCAGCGGGCGCCCGCTGGCATCCTCCGCCGTCTCGCGGACGCCGCGGCGACGCTCGCGACGCCCATCGCCGCGTGGGTCATCCTGACGGGCGCTGAGGCGGGGTTCATCAGCGCCGGCGCGAATCGCGGGTTCGTCTCCGCGGCGCTCAGCCTGCTGACGGCGTGGATCGTGGTGCGTCTCGTCACGCTCGCCATCCGCTCGCCGTTCTGGTCGAAGGTCGCTTTCTACATCGCCTGGCCGATCGCGGCGCTCGACGCGTTCCATCTGCTGGACGAGGTGATCACCTGGCTGGAGACGATCTCCGTCCAGCTCTCGCCGCCGACGGACGATCGCGACGCGGTGCGGCTCACCCTGCTTGATGTCGTGCGGGCAGGGATCGTATTCGCCGTCTTCATGCAGCTCGCGGGGCTCGTCTCGGGGCTGATCGTCAACCGGGTCGACAGGGTCGAGGAGCTGAACCCGTCCTTCAAGGCGCTGATCGCGAAGGTGCTGAACTTCGCGCTGCCGGTCGTCGCGCTTCTCTTCGCCCTGCAGATCATCGGCTTCAATCTCGCGAGCCTCGCCATTTTCTCCGGCGCCGTCGGTCTCGGCATCGGTCTCGGCCTGCAGAAGATCATCTCGAACTTCCTCGCCGGGTTCACGCTTCTGGCGGACCGTTCGATCAAGCCCGGAGACGTCGTCGCCGTGGGCGAGACCTTCGGCTGGATCACCGACATGAAGGCCCGCTACGTCTCCATCCGAACGCGCGACGGCACGGAGCATCTGGTGCCGAACGCGACCTTCATGGAGGAGGGCGTCGTCAACTGGTCGCATGCGGACCGGGACGTGCGCATCCACGCGCCGGTCGGCGTCGCCTACGGAACGAAGGACCTCCGCCGCGTGCAGGAGATTTGCCGCGAGGCGGCGAAGTCGACCGACCGCGTGCTCGCGCGCCCCGAACCCGTCTGCAATCTGATGGGCTTCGGCGACTCCAGCGTCGACTTCGACCTGCGCTTCTGGATCAACGACCCCCAGCGCGGCATCGCCAATGTCCGCTCCGAAGTCCTCATGAAAATCTGGGACGGCTTCGCAGCGGAAGGCATCGAAATCCCGTTCCCGCAGCGCGATCTGCACATCCGCTCGGGGCTTCCGGCGGGCGGCGAGACGGCGTCCGCGCCGGTCGAGGCGACGGCGGCGGAGGAGCGACCCTAGCCGGGCTTTCGGGCGATGATGAAGACGGCCGGGCTCTTCTCGGGCCGCCACTCCGTCTCGATCTCGAACCCCGCGCGCAGCAGGAACGATCGGAGCTCCGCGGCCTTGAAGACATTGACGTACGGCATTTTCCCCAGAGCCCGGCCGATCGGCGCGATAAAGCGGATCCACGCCATGCTGTCGCCCAGACAGACAGTGCTGGAGACGAAAGAACCGCCCGGTTTCAGCCAGTCATGCACCCGGGAGGCGACGCGCTCGGGCTCGCGCAACAGGTGCAGGATGCTCATGCCAAGGACGACGTCATAGCGCTCGCGCCCCGCGTCATGCCGCGTGATGTCGGCTTGCTCGAAGGTTACGTTCGACACGCCGAGGCTGTCGGCCTGAGCGCGGGCGATCCGGATCATCTCGCTTGAAAAATCCGTGGCGTGAACGCTTCTTACATAAGGTGCGTGGCGCAGGGCCGTTCCGCCGGTGCCGCAGGCGAACTCGAATACATCCGTATCGGGCGTGAAAAGCGCCTGCGTCAGGCGCAGCTTCTTTTCATACGCGTCCTGATCCTTGATCGGCTCCTTGAAGTATTTGTCGGCCAGCCTGTCCCAGAAAGTCTCCTCGTTCTTCATGTATGGTCTTCTTTCGTTTCAGGCTGCGGGAGACCTGCACGCTGATAGGGCGGTTTTCGCCCGTAGCAGGTGAGGCTCAGACTGTCGAAGATGGAGCGACCGGTCGGCGGGAGACACCCGAGCGAATCGAAGCCGCTCTCCGCCATCAGCCTGCCGGCCTGACGCGGGTCGAATACGTGCGTGCGCCATCTAACCTGCACAAGCCGGCCCGGCGCAGAGCGGCGCGTCACGACCGCGACCGCCGCGCCGCCGGGCGCGAGCACGCGTCGCATTTCCGACAGCGCCCGCTGGGGAGATGGGAGGTGTTCCAGCATGTGTGCGGAGAAGACGAGATCGAAGAACCCGTCTTCAAAGGGAAGGTCGCACGCATCCGAGCGCCAGAGCGTCGCGTGAACGCCGACGGCTTCCAAGCGCGATCGAGCCTCGGTCAACATCACCTCGGAGACGTCGACGCCATGAAGATCAAGGCCGCCTGACCAGACCGTGCAAAACGCTCGCGAGAAGGCGCCGTCGCCGACGCCGCAGTCAAGAACGCGTATCGCGCGCCCGAGCGGGAGGTTCAGCTGCTCGTCCAGCAGTGCACGCCAGCATTCGCGATATGCGGCGTGAACGCCCATCCGCTCCAGCCTGGAAGACCAGCGCTTCGCTTTCGCATCGTACTGACGGCCGAGATCGAACGCAGCGCGCGGCGTCCGGCTGAGCGACAGCCGCCACGAGCCGATCGATCCGGACAGCATCGGAATGGATTCGGAGACATCGTGGCTCGTCATTCGAACGTGGCGTTCCCTACAGGCGACGCCGGGATATTCGCCCATACGCATTTCGGATAGAAATTGCGAAAAAATCTGGATCAGGTATGCGAATATGCATGAAATGGGACACGATCTCTTTTGACTGGAATCAGGTCCGCGCGTTCCTGGCGTCAGCGGAGGAAGGCTCGCTGTCCGCCGCGGCGCGCGCCCTGAAGCTGACCCAGCCGACTGTCAGCCGTCAGGTAGCCGGCCTTGAAGACGCGCTGGGCGTCGTTCTGTTCGAGCGCGGAGCGAAATCGCTGTATCTCACTGAAGCGGGGCGCGAGGTGCTGGAGCACGTTCGGGCCATGGGGGAGGCGGCGTCGCGCGTCTCGTTCGCGGCGACGGGGCGCTCCGAAGCGGTGACCGGCTGGGTCAGCGTCACGGCCACCAACGTTTTTGCGACGCTTTATCTGCCTGCGGTGCTTCTGCGTCTTCAGAAGGAGGCGCCCGGCGTTCGCGTGAACGTCATCACTTCGAACGCCGTGCAGGATCTGACGAAGCGGGAGGCCGACATCTCCATCCGGCATGCGAGGCCGGAACAGCCCAATCTCATCGGCAAGCTGATCGGCGAAACCACGGCCCGGATGTACGCCTCGAAAGATTTTCTGGACACTCACGGCAGGCCGAAATCCGTACAGGAAGTATCCGCGATGCCGACGCTGGCGTTCGACGCTCCTGATCGCGTGCTCAATCTTTTCGAAAGCCTCGGGCTGTCGACCGGGGAAGAGCAGATCGCCGCCATGACGGCGAGCGGCACCATGTTGATCGCGCTCGCCCGGGCGGGCGTCGGATTGACGTTCCTGACGGAAGACATGGCGGATCTCTATCCGGAGCTGGAGCTTGTTTACCCGGAGTTTCCGCCGGTGCCGGTGCCGGTCTGGCTCGTCACGCACCGGGAGCTGCACACCAGTCGGCGTATACGTTTGGTTTACGACATGCTCGCGGAGGAACTCGCAAGACTGATGGCGGAGCACAGAGCGCGTTAGCGACCGTTCGCAAGAGAAGAGGTCAAGGCGTCGCGCGCATATGAACGATATCTCCGTCTGCGGTGGCTTCGTCCCACCGTTTCGTTTTACGGTGCTGGAATCGTTCTGAGAGGAGGCCGGAACAATGGGTTGGGATTTCAGTCTGTCGCAGTCGATTGCGGCGATGGTGAAGACGACGCCGTTCATTCTGACGCGGATCGCCGTCTATTTCGGCATCGCCATTCTCTATATTCTTGCGACCGGCGGGGGCGGCGCCATCGGTTACGGCTTCACCTCCTTCGGCGAAGGGGAGGGCGGCGGCGCCTTCTATGGCGCGCTTTTCGGCTTCGCCGGCGCCTCGGGCGTTCTCTATTTCCTGCGCGAATACATCCTCTACGTCGTAAAGGCCGGACACATCGCCGTACTGGTGAAGCTCTATGATCAGGAGCCGCTGCCGGAAGGAAAAGGGCAGGTGACGTATGCGAAGGATATCGTGCAGGCGAAGTTCGCCGACGCCTCGCTTCTCTTCGCGGTCGATCAACTGGTGAAGGGCGTTCTGAAAGCGATCACGCGCATTCTTGGCGGCGTTGCGTTCATCCTGCCGATCCCGGGGCTGCAGAACATCATGAAGATGGTGAGCGCGGTCATCCGCATGTCGCTGGAATATGTCGACGAGATTATTCTCGCCCACGCCCTACGTACGAACTCGGACAACACCTGGGCCTCAGCGCGCGAGGCGCTTGTCCTCTACGGACAGAATTACAAGAGCTTCGTGAAGAACGCGGTCTGGCTCTCCCTGATGATGTGGGGGCTGACGCTTCTCATCTTCGTCGTCATGCTCGCGCCGACGTTCGCGATCATGGCGCTGATTCCGGGCGATATCGGCTTCTGGTCGTTCGTCATCGCCTTCGTGCTCGCCTGGTCGACCAAGGCGGCGCTGATAGAGCCCATCGCCATGTTCTCGCTGATGCAGGTCTTCTTCAAGAAAACGGCGGACCAGCAGCCGGATCCGGAATGGGAGCAGCGCCTTGAAGGCGCGTCCGATAAATTCCGCGAGCTGACAGCGAAAGCGCGCGATTTCGTGCCGGGCTTCGGCGGCGCCAAACCGGCCGAGGCGGCGCCGGCCTCCGGCGGGGCGGACCCGGCCTGAGGCCTCAACGCCCTTCGAACAGGGGCGCTTCGGTTTTGAAGGCTTCGTAGATGAAGTCGGCGAAGGCGCGCACGCGCGGGGCGGACTGCAGCGAAGCGTGCATGAGCAGCCAGATATCAAGGTCCGCGCCCGGCTCGTCCGGCGGCACGCGGACGAGGTTATCCGCCGAGCCGCCGAGACGGCAGGGAAGACGGGCGACGCCGAGGCCCGCGCGCACGGCTTCAAACGTCTCCAGCTTGCCGTTGACGCAGACGCCGGCGCGCATGTTCGGGTACGTTCGTTTCGCCCATTCCGGTATCTGCGGCCGCAAGGAGGGTGAAATCCAGGCGGGGTCCTCCCCGTCGAGGCGCGCCCAATAGTCCCGGTCGGCGTAGACGGCGGTCTTCTGGGCGCAGAGTTTCCGCCCCACCAGCGATTCATCCGGCCCGTTGCATGCGCGGATCGCCACATCGGTTTCGCGGCGCCGCAGATTGCTGACATCGTCGGAGGCGACGAGCTTCAGCCGGATTTCAGGATACTGACGGCGAAAGCCGCGCAGCATGGGCATTACGACATGCACCATGGCCGCCTGCGGCGCGGTCACGCTCAACTCTCCGGCGATGGTAGGCGAATGCGCGGCGAGGGTGCGGCTCACTTCATGGAACGCGCCCGAGAGCGGTTTGGCGCGCTCCAGCAGCGCGAGGCCCGCCTGCGTCAGCACATAGCCCTCCGGCGCCCGGTCGAAGAGGCGCACGTCCGCGGCCGCCTCGAGCGCGCCGATCCGGCGCGACACGGTCGAGTGGTTCACGCCGAGCTCGGTCGCGGCGGCCGTCACGGCCCCGGTTTCCGCGACGGCGAGGAAGAAGCGGAGATCATCCCAGTTTTCCATGACGTGCAAAAATGCACGGTCAAGTGCGTTTGTCGATAGTTATTGCAAGGCGTTCGAGCGGCTACCTCCCGTCAGTACTCACAAGGGAGGTCGACATGACCGCATACGCCATAGGCTATCTCACCATTTCCAACACCGACTGGCAGGGCGAATACCGGCCGCGGCTTGCGGAGGTTCTGCAGCGCTTTGAGGGCGAGGTGCTCGCCAACGCCGCGCCGGAGCGGCTTGAAGGCGCCGCGACCGCGCCGGACCGCATCGTCCTCATCCGCTTTCCGAGCCTTGAGAAAGCCCGCGCCTGGTACGCGGCGCCGGACCATCAGCCGCTCATCAAGCTGCGTCAGACCGGCGCGCGCTTCGACCTTTTCGCCATCGAAGCTTGATCGTCGAATCTGAAGGAGAACGACCATGTTGAAAGCAACGTTGGCCGCGAGCGCGGCTCTGGCGCTTCTGGGAGCCGGTTGCGCGAGCGACGGCGCCGCGCCCGGAACGCCGTTTGAAGTCTCGGCCGAAGGCGAAATCGCGCTGCCGCATGATGATTTCTACCCGGAAGGCGTCGCGGTCGGCGCGGACGGCGACGTCTATGTCGGATCCATTGCGCGCGGCGAAATATATCGTCTCAGCCGAGCGACGAAGACCATGTCGCTGTTTGCGGGCGGGGGCGCCGATCTCATGTCGATCATCGGCGTCTATGCGACGTTTGACGGCGAAGCGGTTTACGCCTGCTCGTCCGATCCGACCCAGAGCCACGGCGGCCGCGCCAGCGAGCTGGTCGCCTTCGACGCTGACAGCGGGGCCGTGGCGGGGCGCTATCCGCTTCCGGGCGGCGGGTTCTGCAACGATATCTACGAGCTGAGCGACGGAACGATCGTCGTTTCGGACTCCGGCATCGGCCGCGTGCTGCGCCTTAGGCCGGGCTCGGAAGAGTTGCAGGTTCTCGCCCAAAGCCCGCGCTGGACTGGCGAAGGGTTCAACACCAATGGCCTGACGACCCTCAACGGCGATCTCTATGTCGTGAAATACAATGAGGGCCTTCTCTTCCGCGTGGAACCGCGAACGGGCGATATCGACGAGGTCGCGCTGGATCGAAAACTTCAGGGACCGGACGGGCTGGAGAGCCTCGATGATGGATCGCTTCTCGTGGTCGAGGGAACCGCCGGCGCGCTCTCGATCATCACCCTCGAGGGCGGCATGGGGCGTGTCGAGACGATCGCGACGGGTCTCGATGTGCCGACGACGGTCGCGGTCTACAGGAACAGCGCCTATGTCGTTCAGTCCCAGTTCGATCATCTGTTCGGCTTCGATCCGACACCGCCGCAACAGTTCGCGCTGAAACGGGTCGCGCTTCCCTGATCGCGCCCCACAAAAAAGCGCCGCCCGGTCGGGCGGCGCTTCTTCTACGTTGAGGGCGCACGAACGCTCAGTCTTCCGCAAGCTGCGCGTCGCGCAAGGCGCGGAATTCGTTGCCGTCGTACCAGTTCGGCCACTGGCTGGAGAAGGCGATGCGGCGGCCGGTTTCGTAGAGGATCTCCACGTCCTCGATCATGCCGTCGAGGTTCCAGTCGCCGTCGTACTCGTCCGCCGGCTTGTGGTAGCGCTCGGCCGTGTACGTCGCAGCGAACGCCTCGCCCGCGGCTTCCCCGCCTTCGACCGCGTCGACGCCCGTATCGGCGTAGAGCATCGGCACGCCTTTCTTGGCGAGGGAGATGTGGTCGGAGCGATAGAAATACCCATTCTCCGGGCTCGCGTCCGGACGCAGGTACTTGCCTTTCGACTTCGCGACGATGTTGAGCGTGTCCTCCAGCTCCGAGGCGCCGTAGCCGATGACGATGAGGTCCTTGGTCGGACCGACCGGGAGGAGGGCGTCGATATTGATCCCGCCTACCGTTTTCTCAAACGGAACCAGCGGGTCTTCGGCGTAATAGGCCGAGCCGAGGAGGCCGGATTCTTCGGCCGTCACCGCGAGGAACAGAAGCGAGCGCTTCGGCTTCACGCCGAGATTGGCGTAGGCCTCGGCGATTTCGAGGATGGCCGCCGTACCCGTCGCATTGTCGACGGCGCCGTTGGAGATCGTGTCGTCGCCGGAGAACGTGCGGCCGAGATGGTCCCAGTGCGCCATGTAAAGGACGTACTCGTCCGCCGCGCCGTCGCCTTCGACGACGCCCGCGACATTCGCGGAGATCTGTCGAGAGAACGAGGTCGAAAGCTCCGCGGAGACTTTCAGCTCGCCAAGAGGCACCGGCGTGAAAGCCGGGGTGAGGGCGGCTTTCTTCTCCGCGTCGAAGTCCATGCCGGCGGCGGCGAAGAGTTCGCGGGCGATATCAACGGTGATCCAGCCTTCGAAGGCCGTACGCGAGGCGCCGGCGTCCGGACGTTCGAGATCGAGCTGCGGTCCGGTCCAGCTGCCCTCAACGACCGCCCACGGGTAAGCGGCGGGTGCGGTTTCGTGAACGATGATGGCGCCGGCGGCGCCCTGGCGGGCGGCTTCTTCGTATTTGTATGTCCACCGACCGTAATAGGTCATGGATTCGCCCTTGAAGAAGACGTCCTCCTTCACTTCATAGCCCGGATCGTTGACGAGGATGACGACCGTCTTCCCCGTAACATCCAGCCCCTCATAGTCATTCCACTGATATTCAGGGGCGACCACGCCGTAGCCGACGAACACGAGATCGGAGGCGTCGACGGCGATGTTCTCCTCAACGCGCTTGGTCCAGTAGACGACTTCATCACCGAAGGAGAGCGCGCGTTCGCCATCGGGCGTCGCGACGCTCATGCTGGAGGCGTCGGAATTCAAAAGAGCGGACAGAAGCGGCACCGGCTGGCGGTAGCTTCCGTCGCGACCGGCGGGTTTCAGGCCGATGCGGGCGAACTCGCCTTCCAGCCACTCGACGGTTTTGCGGCCGCCGGCCGAGCCGGGCGCGCGGCCTTCGAAGGCGTCGGAAGCGAGGATCTCGATGCGTGCGCCGAGATCGTCCTTGGAAAGCTCGGGCGCGGTCTTCAGCGTCGGCGTCGTTGTTTCCGCGGGAACGCCTTTCGGTTCGTCGGTCGGGGCGGGGTCCTCGCCGCCGCAGGCGACGAGGCCGAGGGCTGCAAGCGCGAACGGCGCGCGGGCGAGAAGTCGAAGCGACATGAGCACATCCTTTGTCTCGAACAGAGGCGGATTAAGCACGCTCGGCCCGCGAGCCGCAAACGTGACGAGGCGTTCAGTTGAAGCGGGGCCCCGGCGTTGAGTAGCGTTCCGCCATGGCTCATGACGCATGCGCAGCGGCGACGGACGCCCTTTCAGAACGTCGCCTCGCGCAGGCGTTCGCGCTCACGGCCGCGTTCATGGCGGCGGAGATCGCAGGCGGTCTCTATTCCGGCTCTCTCGCGCTCCTCGCCGACGCCGCGCACATGGCGCTCGACGCGGTGGCGCTGCTCGCCGCGCTTCTCGCGAGCCGCATCGACCGGCTGGGCGCGGGCGACGGGCGGGTGAAGCGTTGGGCGGCGATCTTCAACGCCTCGACGCTGTTGCCCTTGAGCGGCTGGATGGTGTGGGAGGCGTTCGAGCGCCTGCGCGAGCCGACGCCGGTGCTGGCGGGGCCGATGTTCGCCGTCGCCGTCGCGGGGCTGATCGTCAATTACGTGGCCTTCAAGCTGCTGCACCCCCACAGCCACGGCGACGCCAATGTCCGCGCGGCGGCGCTGCATGTTCTCGGCGACATCTTCGGGTCCGTCGCGGCGATCGTCGCCGCGATCACCATCGCGACGACCGGCTGGCGGCCGATCGATCCCTTATTGTCGATCATCGTGGCGAGCATCGTCTCATCCGCGGCTTTGCGGCTTTTGCGGGGCGCGCTTCGCACGGCCCCGTGAATTGACGGTTGCAGCGGGCGCCTTACCTCCGATGCGTCAATTCGCATTAAAAAGGGGCGCTCCCTCATGCTGAAAACTCTTCTCGCCGCCGGCTCCGCCGCCGCGCTCATCGTCTCCGCCAACGCCAATCCGCTCACCGAGGCGCCGGCCGGCGCCTATGAGATCGATGGCAACCACGCCTACATCGCGTTTTCCTACGACCACCAGGGCTATTCCCGCCCGGTGCTGCGCGTGACGAAGTTCGACTCCAGCATCAATCTGGACCCGGCTGACCCCGCCAACAGCACGGTCGTGACAACCATCGACGTCGCGAACATCGACAGCGGCGTCGAGGTCTTCGATGGCCACCTGCAGGGCGAGAACTTCTTCAACGCCGCGGCGTTCCCGACCATCACCTTCGAAAGCACGGGCATTAAAATCACCGGCGACAACACCGCCAAGATCACCGGCGATCTCACCATCAAGGGCGAGACGAAGCCGGTGGTTCTCGACGCAAAGTTCCGCAAGCTCGGCGAAACGCGCGATGGCCGCTCGAAACTCGGCTTCGGCGCGACGACGACCATCAAACGGTCCGATTTCGGCGTAGACCAGTACGTGCCGTATGTCGGCGACGAGGTGTCCATCACCATCGAAACCGAATACGAGCAAGCGAAGTAAGGGGGACTTGCGAGCGGGGCGATGCCGGGCCCGCTCGCCTCATCAAACCCAAAGGGACCTACGATGAAACGTTTCATTCTCTCCGCGGCGATCGCGCTCGCCGCAAGCCCGGCCATGGCGGCGGACAAGTACGTCGTCGACTACGACAAAAGCGCGGTGACCTTCGTCGCCACCCAGAGCGGGCGCGAGTTCACCGGTGAATTTGAAAAGTTCACCGCCGAGATCGCGTTCAGCGCGGACGATCTCGCCGGCTCGAAAGTCATCGCGACCATCGACGTGACGTCGGCGGACGCCGGTTCCGGCGACCGCAACGACGCGCTGCCGGGTTCGGCCTGGTTCAACACCAAGAAATTCCCGAAGGCGGTCTTCGCTGCGGACGATTTCGCGAAGGGCGATGACGGCCAGTTCGTCGCGAGCGGTTCGCTCTCGCTCAAGGGCGTTTCCAAGCCGGTGGTGCTGCCGTTCACGCTGACGGAGAAAGACGGCGCGACGCATATGGTCGGCAAGACCACGCTGACGCGTACGGACTTCAATGTCGGCTCCGGCCAATGGGCCTCCGGCGACACGGTCGGCCTTGAGGTCGACGTCATCGTGGAGCTGGTCGCGCGCAAAGCCGACTAAGCAACAACCTACTGAAGCAATTGCCGAAAACGGAGCCTGCGGGCTCCGTTTTTACGTTTGGGGCGCGCTTTCGATTGGACGCGGGCCCCGCGCCGGGCTCAACTCTCCGGAACACAAGGGGAGAGGGGTATGGGCGTGATGAAATCGAAAAAGGCGGCGCGTCGTCTGGGCTTCGGGCTTGTCGTGCTGGCGCTCGCGGCGGCGTTCGCGAAAACCCAGTACGCGACGTTCGAGGTGGTGGGCGACACGGCTTACATGAGCGGCGAGCTGGGCGCGCCGACGCCGCGGGCGGTGAAGAAGCTCTTCCGACAGCACCCGGACCTTGCGACCATCGTCATGAACAACGTGCCGGGGTCGGAGGATGACGACAAGAACATCAAGGCGTCCTTGCGCGTTTTCGAGCAACAGCTGACGACCTATGTCCCCGCGGATGGCGTCATCGCGTCGGGCGGCGTCGATTTCTTCCTTGCTGGGAAGAACCGCATCGTGGAGGAAGGCGCCTGCGTCGGCGTGCACGCCTGGCAGGATGACAATGACCGGCGTGCGTCTTCAGAGCTGCCGCGCGACCATCAGGGCCACAAGGTGTTCCTCGACTATTTCCGCGCGATCGGCATGAACGAGGCGTTCTACTGGTTCACGCTGGAAGCAGCGCCGTTCGACGGCATGTATTGGATGAGCACGGACGAACTTCTGGAATTCGGCGTCGTGACAGAGGTCATCCAGCCTGAAGGCGGCGCGCAGTTCCAGCTTATCTGCGACCATCGGTAAGCTGACGGGCCTCAAATTCGTCGAGCGCCTCTTCGGTATCGGTGATGGCGACGACGTGCTCGGGATCGAGGCGGCCTTCAGCGCGCGCGGTCGCGAGGATCTTCCGAGCCTCCGCGGCGAGCGGCGCTTCGTCGGCGACAAGGGCCGTGCGCGCGAGGGTCTCGGCGAGAATGAGCTGCGCGCGCAGCTCGTCTTTCTGCTCCTCGGCGAGGCCGCGCATGATCGCCAGCATTTCCTTATACGACGCGACGCCGGCCTCGCGATCGTCAAGCGCCAGATAGGCCGTGCCCGTCTGAGCGAGCGCGAAGGCGACATCCTCGCGATAGAGCGCGTTGGTCGGGTGGCTCGCGAGCAGCAAGCGGGAGGTCTGCAGGCTCTCCTGATAGTGCTCCAGCGCGCTTTGCGTCTCGTCGAGATCCAGCAGAATGTCCCCGTACATCTCCAAGGATACCGCGAGATTGCGCCGCGCTGACAGGCTTTCCCGGTCCGCCGCCGCGATCTGCCGGTCGATGGCGAGACTTTCCGCAAACGCCGCTTCGGCCTTTTTGAGGTCGTCGGCGCTGAGAGCGAGCTCGCCGATGCTCTCCAGCGCGCTGGAGACGTCCTGCCGCCGCGCGATGTCGGCGGGGTCCAGTCCCTGCAGCCGCCGCCGGATCTCGAGCACATCGCGAAAGGCCGCCTCGGCGCCGTCAAAGTCTCCCGCCTGATGAGCGATGTCGCCGACGCCGTCGCGCGCATCGGCGAGGATGGCGAGCAACCGCGCGTCGGTCGGCGCCTTGTCGATCATGGGGCGGAGGATCAACGTCAGCTGCTCGTAGCGCTTGCGGGCGGTGGACAGCTCGCCCGCTTCGAATTCGAGCGCTGCAAGTTCTTCCAGCGCTCGAAGTCGTTCGTCGATGTCGCCCGCGACCTCCAGCGCCTTCGCCGCCGCCGCTTTTGCGGCGGAGACGTCGCGCGTGTGGTCGAATTCAAGATCGGCGAGCGCCATCCAGGTTTCGAAATCGCTCGCATCGATCCGCGCCGCCTGTCGGTAGGAATCAAGCGCGATCGCCGGGTCGCGGTCGTAGGCGAGGGCGCCGAGATCGCGCCAGGCGAGGGCGGCTTCCATGGAGAGATCGTCCGCCCGCGCCTTCAGGGCGAGAAACCCCGCGCGAAAGTCGCCCCCGGCGATGGCGGCGGCGGCTTCCGGTTCGGCGGCGACGACGCGGGCCGCGGCGTTCGCCCGCTCCGCCTGACGTTCGGGCGAGACGGCGCCAGCGTCCGCGGGGCGCGTCTGTTCAAGCAGCTGCGCGATCATCTGGCGTTGAAGCGCAAGCTCCGTCTGAAGACTTTCCACCTGCGAGGTCGTCGCCGTCTGCGGGCTGAAAAGCCCTAGGATCGTCGCGAGGTTGCCGAAGAACGCGACGGCGCCCACCGTCGCCACCCCCGCCGCGCTCCAGCGGCCGGCGCGGCTTGTGATGAAGTTTTTAAAGGCGGTCGTTTTTTCACGTATCGGCGCGTGCGCCGGGCGGGCGGGCGCCGGCGGGGCGGCGACCGTTTCATCCTGTTGATCTGCCTGCGTGTCCGACATCCGCGCGATCCGCACCGCCAATTGCGTCGGCGGACTCTAGCATGCGCTGCACATGTCGGGAGAGGGCGTTGCGGAGGCGTGCTGACTGCGAAAAGTAGAGCCGCAGCGGCGTCCGCATGTCTCGGCGATTCGCAAGTTTTTGTGAAAACGGCCCGGAAAATGGCTCCCCGAGTAGGACAGTCCACGTTATCCGAGGGTGTCCAGCGTGATCCGAAAATTGCAGTTTTATCAGTGAATTAGATCGAAATTTGCTGCGTCGAAATCCATTGTCATCCGGCGCAATCCGGCGCTTAATGTGGGCTGGAAAGTGGGTCGAGAGTTGGGCTTCCGACGTGGGAAACATCAAGGTCAATCAGCTGACGGCGCGCGCGGTCGCGACCCTTGAGAAGCCGGGGAGGCATACCGACGGGCTCGGCTTGATGCTCGTCATCGATGCGTCTGGCGGACGGCGATGGATCCTCCGGATCACCATAAATGGTCGGCGGCGCGATCTCGGGCTTGGCTCCGCCAGAGAGGTGTCTCTCGCCGAAGCCCGCCGGCGTCGGGACGAAATCCGTGCGGTCGTCCGCGATGGGCGAGACCCTGTCTCCGAACGAAACGCCGGACGGGACAAACCTACTTTCAGGGCGTTCTCAGTGGATTTTCATGAGGCGATCGGCTCTGAGTTCAAGACCGTCAAGCATCGAAAACAGTGGCTGAGAATGCTGGAAACCCACGCATTCCCTGAGATCGGGGCGTTGCGGATCGATCAGATCGATGCGCCTGCGGTGAAGCGGATGCTTGAACCGATCTGGACGACGAAGCAGGAGACGGCGCGTCGCGTAAAGCAGCGTGTCGCGAGGATCATGGGCGCCGCGATCGCGGACGGTCTTCATCCCGGACCCAACCCGGCCGACGACGCGACAAAAGGGCTCGCGGCGCGTCGAAGCCCGGTAAAGCACCACGCCTCCATGCCGTACAGAGAGGTTCCCGCGTTCCTTTCGCGACTGCGCTCGTCCGGCATGGATCAGTCGAGTCTCTCCGCATTTGCGTTTCTGATCCTGACCGCCAAACGAACCAGCGAAGTTCTCGGCGCGCGGTGGGAGGAGATATCGCTGGATCGCGCGCTCTGGGTCGTGCCGGGCGAACGCATGAAGATGGGCGCTGCGCACGAGGAGCCGTTGGTCGACGCGCAGCTCGAACTCCTTGCATCGGTACGTCCGTTATCCGGCGGGGTCGGTTTGGTTTTCCCCGGGGGCAGGCGGGACCGCCCGTGGTCGAATATGGTTTTCTCCAAGGCCATGCGCCGCCTTGGCGTACACGGAACGCCCCACGGCTTCCGGTCGTCGTTTCGAGATTGGGCGGAGGAGACGACGGATTTCAGTTACGCGGTGAAGGAAGCGGCCCTGGCGCACGCTGTGTCGAGCAGGACGGAAGCGGCCTACCGACGAACGTCATTGCTGTCGGAGCGCCGGGAGCTGATGACGGCGTGGGTCAAATTCCTGGACGCTCCGTAAGGCGAGTGACGCCGCCCCAGAGCCAAGAGACTGTAAGCCGCCGATTGGGCCCTGAGGTGCTCGGCGGCGCGTCAATGCTTAACCGAACTCGCGCCGTACAGACATTAACCAACAAAACTTCAGGATATAATGATATCATCAAGATGCTGAATAACTTGAATGCATCGAAAATTGTAGATTTAATCTGCTCACGGATGCTCGGTCCTCATCAGGATGCGATGTGGAAAACTTCCCGCCCAGTTGTCTTGTTAACGTAACATTTCGAATGCACTCTCACCTTTAGGTGATGCATTCAGGGTGACCGGTGTGAAGTGCGAACGCGGAAAGTCGTTTACTCGCATCGAAAGTGAGCCTCCCCCTGACGAGACCCCGATGGCGCAGCCACCCTTTATGTAACCACGGCGTTGTTCCCGA
>CAYFIB010000012.1:33257-77111 GCA_964342855.1 uncultured Caulobacterales bacterium | reverse complement strand
CTGGCGCTCGAACTCCTTGTTCTCGCCGACATAGGACGAGATCATTTTCCTGATCTGGCGCGTCTCAAGCAGCAGGCCGAGACCGAAGCCGTCGACGCCCGCGTTGTTGGAGACGACCGTGAGGTCCTTCGCGCCGGAATCGCGCAGGGCGGCGATCAGGTTCTCCGGAATGCCGCAGAGGCCGAACCCGCCCGCCATGACCAGCATGCCGTCGCGCGGGACGCCCTCAAGGGCCGACGCCGCGTCTTTATAGATCTTGTTCATCAAGCGCTCCTTCTCGACCGCGTACTTCGGCGGGGCTAGCCGATCCCCCGCAATGCGTCCACCGGGACCTAGGAGCCGTAGAGAGGCTGAGCAACGACCGGAGTGGCCAATGAGCTTCACGAACAAGACCGTCTGGATCGTCGGCGCGAGCACCGGCATCGGGGCCGCCCTCGCCGAGCGCCTCGCCGACATGGGCGCGCGCGCCGTCTGCGTGTCCTCACGCTCCGCCGACAAGCTGGAGACGGTGGCCGCCGCCCGACCGACCATCCGCCCCTTCCCGCTGGACGTGACGGACCGCAGCGCGGTCACGGAGACCTGCGCGCGCATCGAGGCCGAAATTGGCCCCATCGACGTCGCCGTTTTCAACGCTGGAACCTACGCGCCCATGGGCCTTGCGGATTGGGAAGCGGATGCGATTTCCCGCGGCGTCGCGGTCAACTACATGGGCGTCGTCAACGGTCTCGACGCTGTCATGCCCGTTATGCGCGCCCGCAAATCAGGCCGCATCGCCGTCACCGCGTCCGTCGCGGGCTATCGCGGCCTGCCGCGCGCGGTCGCCTACGGGCCGACGAAGGCTGCGCTCATCAATCTCTGCGAGACGCTGCGCAATGAGCTGAAAGACGACGGCGTCACGCTTCAGCTCATCAATCCCGGCTTCGTGAAAACGCCCCTCACCGACCTCAATGAATTCGAGATGCCGCAGCTCATCACGCCCGAAGAAGCCGCGAAGGAGATCGCCAGGGGGCTCCAATCGACGAAGTTCGAGATCGCCTTCCCGCGACCCTTCGTCTGGCAGCTGATGGCCCTGCGCATGCTCCCCTATCCGTGGTTCTTCCGGCTGATCCGGGGCGTGACGGGGGTTTAAAGGTTGAAGACAGGCTTCAGCGCCTATTTTGAAATGACGGCGATCGGCCCCAAAAGTTGCTGAATAGAAACTGGCCCGAGATCGGGGCTCCGGCTATCGACGGAAAAGTCGCGATTGTCGCTCATGAGAAAAACGTGCCCGTCCGGAACGGTGTACGGACCGAAGTAATCAAATCGCGCTGTGGGCTCAAAATCCCAGACCCGAAAAGATACTCCGTTGGAAAGTGTTTCCCGGTACAGCTGAACGGGTACTTCCTCATCTGAGCGAACGGACCGCCGTCCTTTCGTCTCGCCAATCACTTCGCGCTCGACTATACGTCCATTCACGGACAGTTGGCCGCCGCGGACCGTGACGGTATCTCCCTCGATCGCAACGACTCGCGAAACCCATGTCGCGCGCGTGGCCGTGTCATGAAAAGCGACGACGTCGCCAACAATATCGTGTGGAAGCTCCGTCCTGAGAGGCCCCGGTAACGGCTTGTATGAATATCGTCCATGACCGTATTTGTGCTTATTAACGAGAAGGAGCGTGTTCGGAGAAATTGTTGGCTGCATGGCGCCGCTTGCCATGTTGAATGGTTGAATGGCGATGCTGCGGACTACGAGCGCAACGGCCACGCTGAACATGAGGGGCGCCAGCCAGAACCCGACCGCCCCGAACGCTCGCGTTCTGCGGGATAGTTTCGTCGCCTGAGGTCTCCGAGTTACGAGGAAGACGCACACGCCCAAAGCCGCCGACAGCGCAAAGCCGACCCATTCATGGGCGCCATCTTGAACAGTTTTCCAGAGAGGTTTGGCGGCGGGGTGCCGGATGGCGATCAAGCCAACCAGGCAAAATACAAAAACCATCGCATGACCGACTTGCGCGACGCCGGCTATGATCGCCAGTCTCATGCGCCCCGCGTAGAAAAGGCCGCTCCCCCATCCGAGTAAGGTTAGTAATCCGGCTATCCGCGGAGATGGCGTCCACAACCGCGAGCCAGATACCGCTTCAGAGCTCAATTTCGGATCTTCAAGTTTGGACACCATCCGCCCCTCGTCGCATCACCTCGCGCGAAGCCGATGGAGACAACGCCTCTCATGCGTTCATAGAGGTAGCGACCAAGACACTCCAGTTTAAACCCGTCCAAAGCTCACAAAACGACGGAAAGCGGGTTGTCGTCGACCAGACGGCTTCGCTGGGGAAACAAACTGTTCCTGCAAGGCGCATTGATAGGAGACGATGGTCTACCGAAACTCTGAAACCCGTTCAGAGGATTACGATATGACCGCCCGACAACGCCGCCAGCCGTCCCTGTTCATTCCTCATGGCGGCGGCCCGTGCTTTTTCATGGACGACCCGCATGGGGTCTGGACCGGAATGGCCGCCTTCCTCAGTTCTCTTCCCGAGTTGCTCCCGGAGCGGCCGAAAGCGATCCTCCTGGTTTCAGGACATTGGGAGACGAACGGGTTCGCCTTCACCGGCGCCGCGGCGCCGGACCTCATCTACGACTATTCCGGATTTCCGCCCCATACGTACCAGTTGACCTACCCCGCATCAGGCGCCCCCGCGATCGCGAACCGCGCTTGCGATCTGCTTGAAAAGGCGGGCGCGCCGACGGACGTGGATCCAGACCGCGGCTGGGATCACGGCGTATTTGTTCCGCTGAAGGTCGCCTTTCCCGATGCGGATGTTCCGGTCGTTCAGATGTCGCTGGCGCGCTCGCTTGATCCTGCGGCGCACGTTGCGGCGGGCCGCGCGCTTGCGCCGCTGCGGGACGAAGGCGTGTTGATCGTCGGCTCCGGCATGAGCTTTCACAATATGCGCGGGTACGGAAACCCGGCGTCGACCGCGCCGTCGGAGGCCTTCGACGCCTGGCTCACGGCTGCCTGCGAAGCGCCTGCGGCGGAACGCTCGGAACGGCTTGCCGGCTGGGCGACGGCGCCGCATGCTCGATTCAGCCATCCGCGGGAAGAGCACCTCATCCCGCTGATGGTCGCCGCCGGCGCCTCGGACGGACCCGGTCGCCGCGTCTACAATGAAACCGTCCTCTCGACGGCGATATCCGGCTATCTCTGGCCGTAGCGGGCGTTAGAACCGCCCGCTGACGGTAAAGCGCGCATTCGCCGGTTCGCCGGTCGAGATGTTGTTGTCGTTGTGGGCTGAGGGAAAATACTCTGCTCCCGTCAGGTTTTCGACGTTCAGCTGCACGTCGATCCGGTCCGTCAGCGCGTAAAAGAGCGCCGCGTCGAGACGGGTGAAGCCCGGGAGCTCCACCGCGTTGGAGAGCGAGGCGAACTGCGAGGACTGGTGCACGACGCCGACGCCAAGGCCGAGCGTTTCGCTCGCCTCGAAACGGTTCCAGAGCGAGAAGAGATGCTCCGGCGCGTTGGAAAGCGTGTTGTTGTCGATCGCGCCGCCGGAAATGTTCCCGCGTTGACGCGCGTCGAGATAGCTGTAGCCGCCTGAGAGACTCCAGCGCGCCGTCACCTCGCCGACGACCTGCAGCTCCACGCCTTCGGTCCGGCTGCCGACGAGGATGGTGTTGTCCGGGTTCGTCGGATCGACGGCGACGCCGCTTTCACGGTCGAGACGGAACACCGCGGCGGTGATGGCGAGGGCGTCGGTCACGTCCCATTTCACGCCCGCTTCGATATTCTCGAACTCCTCCGGCTCCAGCGCTTCGCTGGAGAGCGAAAGCGTCAGGAACTGATCGCCCGAGCGCGGCAGGAAGGATTTTGAGAAACTACCGTAGACCGACAGGCGCTCCAGCGGTTTCAGGATGAGGCCGACCCGCGGTGAAATTTCCTCATCAACGCTGCCGAGGTTCCCGTCATTGCCGTCGCCCGCGCCGTTCGCCGCTTCGATGGCGTCGAGGACGTCAATCTCGAACCGGTCATAGCGCACGCCGCCGACGATTTTGACGTAAGGGCCCACGTCGATCTGGTCCTGAACGTAGGCGGAGAACACCGAAACCTCGGACTCGCGATCCCGATTGATCGTCGGGAAGGCGAATGTCGGGATCTGAAGCGGATCGGTAAAAGCGAACCGGATCTGATCGTCGCTCGAGGCTGCAAAGAAGACATCGCGCCGGCTGTTTTCCGTCTGCTGGTCGGCGTATTCCACGCCAGCCAGAAGCGTGTGCCTGATCGGGCCTGTCGCGAATTCGCCGATGAGGTTCGTCTGGGCGATGAAATTCCGCCGGTCGGTCGCGTCGCGATACCCGTCGAGGGTCACCTCGTCCGCAATGTCGTCAAAACCTACCGGAAACAGGTTTTGATAGAGCTTGTCATAGTCCGCATACTGCAGGGTGAGATTGGCCGACCACCCTTCTGCGATCTCGTGATCCAGACGCGCCCGCGCGATGCTCGCCGTCAGATCCGTAGCGTTCGCATCGGGCGCGCCGAAGAACGTCTCGTCAAACCCTTCCAGAGGCCGACCGTTCACGGACGGCACGCCCCGATCCACGACGCGGTCGTCGTATACGTACTCATAGGAAAGTACGAGCGTCGTATCGGCGCCGAGGAGCGCCTTAAAGGTCGGGTTGATGGCGAAGCGGTCGCCCTCGAATTCATCGCGGTGATTGTCGAGGTGTTCATAGAACGCGTTGAGGCGAAAAGCGGCGTTGTCGCCGACCGGCGCGTTGACGTCCGTTGAAACGTTCGTCGCGCCGAAGGTGTCGACGCCCGTCCGGATGGCGGAGAACGCGTCGTCCAGATCGGGCGTCTTGGTGACGCGGTTGACCACGCCGCCACCGCCGCCACGTCCGAAAATGAGCGCGTTGGAGCCGCGCAGGATCTCCACGCGCTCCAGATTATACAGGGGGCGGAAATACTGAACGTCGTCGCGTAGCCCGTCGATGAAGAAGTCCGCCGTCGTGTTCTGTCCGCGAATGGTGATCTGGTCCCGGTGACCTTCCCCCTGCCCGACTGATGCGCCCGGCGTGTAGCGGAGAATGTCGCCGATATCGGCCAGCGCCTGATCCTCGATCTGCTCCTGCGAAATGACCGACAGGCTCTGCGGAATGTCGATCAGCAGGGTCGGCGTCTTCGTCGCGCTGGAGGTCTCCGGCCGCCGGTATTCGCCGATCACGGTGATGCGGTCGTCAACGACGCGCTCGCCCGCCTCACCGGCTTCCGGCGCGGCGACGACGGGCGTCGAGATGGCGCCGACGAGAAGAAGCGCCACGGGAGCGGCGGAAAGGCGAAGACTACTCATGGATTGAAACCTGCAACTGCGTCGCAGGGGCGTTACCCAGCCTGCGGTTGCCAGTCAATCTCATTCGCAATTAGTTGAACTGACAGCCCGCGACGGGTCAGCGCACCACCGTCACGGGTTCTTTCGGCGTCTCGCCACTGAGGAGCTTCAGCCCCTTGCGCCAGAGCTTCCACGCCTCCCAATGGATCGCGGCGATGATCTTCAGGGTCATCAGCGGATGGCGGCGCCATTGCCGCGTCAGCTCCGCATCCGTCATTTCGCGTCGTTCGCCGGTAAAGACGGCGGTGAGAAGCGGACCTTCCGCGTCGCTCTGTTCGATGCGGACGGTGACGGTCCCTTCGTCGCCCTGCGTCGGCGGCTCGATGTCGAATGCATAGTCTGCGTCCATCTCAATGAACGGCGACACATGGAAACGCTTGACTGCGTTCTGGCGTATTCGGGCCATTTCTTCTTCGCCGACCGGGATGAGGTAGGAATGTCGCCCGCCAAAGGTGTTCGACACCTCATAGATGATTGTCGCGAGACGCCCATCCGTATCGTGACAGAAATAAACCGATAGCGGATTGAAAACGTAACCGAGCACGCGCGGATAGCAGAGAAGCCGTATCGGCCCGCCGACCGGCGCGCCGGCCTCGGACAGAAGGTCTTCGACATACGCCTTCAGGTCGCAAACCAGACCGCCCGGTTTCGGACCGTGATCCTTCTCATGAAACGAAAACAGGTTGAAGCGATTGACCGAGAACCGCTTCAACTGATTGAGCGCCTCCAGCTCATCGAGATCGATCAGCATCGAGAAGACGCGGTACTTCAAACGATGTCTTTTCGGCTTGTATCGCGCGTGGACGACCACGCCGTCATAAACGCCAGAGACCAATCCGTCCGTCACTTGCCGACCTGTTCAGACGCAAGCGCGTCTTCCGACGGGTCCAACAAAGACCATGACCCCGCCGGACCGAGGTGCACGCGACCGGATTCATTCTCCACCGACCACGGACGCTTCGGCGCGCCCATCGCCTCCGCCGCCGCGAGCCCCGCCTGCAGGCCGTCCTCGTGAAATCCGGAGCCGAGGTGGGCGCCCGCATGCCAGACCCCGCCACGGCCCTGGATCGTCCAGATGCGCTCCTGCGCCGATACCGCCGCCGCCGTCAGCATCGGATGGTCATAGTCGAATTCTGCGTACACGGTTTCCGGGTCCGGTTCGCGAAGGGGGTTCAGCGTCACGAACACATCGCTCGTCGTGGTCAGGGGCTGCAAGGCGTTCATCCAGTAGCTGACGGAGACGGGCGACGCCTCATCGCCCCGCGCGCCGGTCAAATAATTCCAGGCCGCCCAGGCGGATTTGCGTTTCGGCATCAGGGACGGGTCGGCGTGGAGAACGCCACGATTAGGCGCGTATTCGAACGCGCTCAGAATCTCCCGTTCGCGCGAATCGGGAGCCTCCAGAAGCCGGAGAGAGGTATTCGCGTGCGTCGCAAAAAGCACTGCGTCGAACCGTTCCTCGCCGCCGTGAGTGACGACGGTTGCGCCATCTCCGCTGCGGCGTACGGCGCGAACCTGCGTATTCAGACGAATGGACGAACCGGGCCGCTCGCGGACGCGGTGAGCAAGAGCGTCGACATAAGATCGCGAGCCGCCGGCCACCGTCTTCCATTGCGGCAGGTTCAAAATCTGCAAGAGTCCATGATTGAGATAGAAGCGCGCGAACGCCTCAAACGGATGATCGAGGACGCGCAGCGCGGGCGTCGACCAGATCGCCGCCGCCATCGGCACGAGATACGCATCGATGAACAATCGTCCGTATCCGCGCCTCTGAACGAATTCTCCGATCGTCTCCGTGCGCGCCGCCCCGGCCGCATACGCCGCCCGGGCCTCTCGGTGAAACCGCCAGACGTCGAACAGCATTCGTGCAAACCGGGGGCTCGCGAGATTGCGCCTTGTGGCGAAGACGGACGACAAGGCCTTTCCGGCGTATTCGAACGCGCCCTCGTTCATCGACACAGCGAATGACATATCCGCCGGCGCGTCGGGGATGTCGAGGTGCGCCAGCATCGCCACGAAATTCGGATAGCTTTTCGGGTTGAACACGATGAACCCCGCGTCCACTGCCGCTCGCCCGCCCGGCGTTTTGATGTCGACCGTATGCGCATGGCCGCCGAGACGCGGCTCCGCCTCAAAGAGCGTCACCTCCGCCGTTTCCGAAAGGCGCCAGGCGGCGGAGAGCCCGGCGACGCCGGAGCCGATGACAGCGACGGATTTCGGTTTGCGCATGGGCGCCATGGTCCTCTCATCGCAGACGACGCCAGTAGCGGTCTGCGTTTTCAACGTTCCTGAAATATACGGGCGCGGCGCCGGATCGGATCGCTCGGGCGCCGACGTGATCCAAGTTCACCGTTTGAGGCGTATCGAATACGTCGTTACGCTGGATCGCAGATGCGCTCCTGAAAGTCCCGGATGGTGAACGAACCGCGATCCAAACATAATGATCGAACAGACGATGTCGGCGCAGTGATGAGCGCCGCGCTCGCGCGCGTCGCCGAAACGCGATGTCGCCAGTCGTTCGAGACGCTGTACGGCCATTTTGCGCCGCGGGTGAAAGCCTATCTCCTGCGCCTCGGCTCGAGCGATGCGCAGGCCGAAGACCTGGCGCAGGAGGCGATGCTGAAGGTCTGGCGCAAGTGCGGGCTCTTCGACCCGAAAAAAGCCACCGCCAGCACGTGGATTTTTGCGATCGCGAGAAATCTGCGGATCGACGCCCTGCGTAAGGAGACGCGACCGGAGCTTGATCCGAATGATCCGGCGCTTTCGCCGGAGCCGGAACCGGCGGCGGATGACGCTATCGACCGCGCCCAGCGGGATGAACGGGTGCGTCAGGCCTTTCGGAACCTACCCGGACCTCAGGAAGAGGTCGTGAAAATGTACTTTTTTGAGGACGAGCCGCATTCGGCCATCGCCGAAAAGCTGGGGCTCCCTCTTGGAACGGTGAAGTCGCGTTTGCGTTTGGCTTTTGCGAAAGTCAGAGAAGAGCTGGGAGATTTGCGATGACGGACATCCGCCATCACCCCACCCTGGAGACGCTGGCGCGTTACGCCGCCGGCCATATGTGCGAGGCGCAGTCCGTCGTCATCGCGACGCATGCCACCGCCTGCACGGCCTGCCGCGACGAAATCCGCGATTTCGAAGCACTCGGCGGCGTCGCCCTTGAAGAGATCGAACCGGCGGAGATGTCGGCGGGCGCGTTGGACGCGTTCTGGGTTCGCGCGGGCGCGCTCGACGCGGAGCTGAAAAAGCCGATTGAGGCGCCGACAGCGCCCGCCCGGATCGAAGCCGCAGCCCCCCTCGCCGCCTACCTCAAGAACAGCTTGGATGACGTCAAATGGCGTCCCATCGCGCCGGGCGTCTCGCAATCGGTTCTCAAGGCCGACGGCTATCGCAGCGGCGCGCTGAGGCTTTTGCGCATTCAGCCAGGCACCGGCATTCCGCGCCACACCCACGAAGGATCGGAGCTGACGCTCATTCTGCGCGGCGCTTATACCGACGAACTCGGCAAATACGCTGAAGGCGATATCGCCGATCTTGACGGTCAGGCGCTGCACTCGCCGACCGCTATCGGCGATGAACCCTGCATCTGTCTCATCGCGACGAACGCGCCTCTGAAGTTCGACAGCCTGCTCGGCAAGGTGATGCAGCCCTTCGTCGGTCTTTAAGACGCTTGCAAAATCGCCCTACGCCCGCGAGCCTGACGAAAAAGCGGGAGGGTTGGAATGAGCGCTAAGCTCTGGGTGGCGGCGGGCGCCGCGGTCGTGATCGCAGGCGGCGTGATCGCCTATGAAAAGGAAGCAAAGCCTCTCCTGCGCGTGGGGGCCGGCTTCGCGGCGAAAACGATCTGCTCTGAAGTTCTTGTGGCTGGCCGCTCGCTTGATGACGTGCGAACTGGCGAGCTCGGCGGCGTCAACCCGATCCTTGATGACGCGCGCATGACCGTCGAAGACGATATTGCGAGCGTCACCCTTTTGGGCGTCTTCACGCGCAAGGCGTTCTACGACGAGACCTATGGCTGCGTACTGGCCGATCGCGCATCGGACGTCCCGGAGCGGATCAAACCGACCGTCGCGCCGACGCCGCACGAATGGCCGCTCGCCCGGCGCGACGACGCAGGCGCGGAAGAGGATATTGATTACGACGCCCTCGACGCTGCACTTCAGAACGCCTTTTTCAATCCGCTTACGGACGGCGCACCGACAGGCGCCCGCGCCGTGGTGGTCGTTCACCGCGGAGCGATCATCGCCGAACGCTATGCGGACGGATTTACGGCTGACCGGCCCCATCTCAGCTGGTCCATGGCGAAGACGGTCATCGCTGCTCTATCGGGCATAGCCATCGGCCGCGGCGACCTGGCGCTCGACGAAACGCCGCCCGTCGAAAAATGGTCCAGCGCCGATCCGAGAGTGGACATCACCCTCGCCGATCTTCTTCACATGGCGAGCGGCCTTGATTTCGTCGAGGACTACGCTGACCCGAAATCTGACGTCCTGCAGATGCTATACAGCCGCGACGACATGGCCGGGTTCGCCGGCTCTAAGTCGTTGGCGCATGATCCGGGCTCGACCTTTTACTATTCGAGCGGCACGACGAACCTCATCGCCGGCGTCCTCAAAACTGCAGGCGGCTATACGGACGAAACCTTCGCCGCATTTCCGCAAGACGCCTTGTTCGCGCCTCTCGGCATGACCTCCGCGGTCTTCGAAACAGACGCGTCCGGTACGCTCATCGGTTCGTCCTATCTCTACGCGTCCCCGCATGACTGGGCGCGGTTCGGCCAATTGCTGCTTCAGGACGGCGTCTGGGGCGGCGCGCAGATCCTGCCTGAAGGTTGGGTCGATTACATGCGCACGCCGACGACCGCGGAGGATCGCGGCGGTTGGGGGTATGGCGCACAGACTTGGATGAACGCGGGCGCGGAATCGGAGACCGGACTTGTGTTCCCGGATCTGCCTGCCGATTTTTATATGGCCTCCGGACACGACGGTCAGGTGGTCGTGGTGATCCCGAGCCGAGATATGGTGATCGTCCGGCTCGGCTTCACGCCGAACTGGGGATCGACGGGACTACTACCGCGCCTGATCAGCGACGTCCTCGCGGCGCTTCCCGCGGCGACGGAGCAGGACGCCGACTAATCAGGCGGCCGACTTTTCCGAATCCTTCGTTGTCGGCTGCGCCGCATCGAACGGCTTGTGCAGAAGATCAATACCGGAGCGGATGTCGCCGCCCTGCTGCATGAGCAGGCGTTCGGCGTCGCGTCCGCGGAACTCCGCGATGATCTCTTCCACCATTGCGTCGCCGTACCCGAGCGTTTTCAGGCCCGCTTTGCCCATCTGGACAGCGCTCTCAAACGTCTCCCGAACGATGACGCCGACGCCCTTTCGGCGAAGATCAACCGCATGCAGACGATCATGCGCCCGCGCAATGATGGCGATTTGCGGCGCGCGCTCCTGCACCCGATCGATAGCGTGGTTCACCGCCTCCACATCGTCCATGCAGAAGACGACCAGTCGCGACTCCATCAGACCGGCATTCATCAGAAGATCGAGCCGCGAGCCGTCGCCGTAGAAGATCCGGCTGCCGAACTGACCCGAAACGCGGACCCGATCCGGGTCAAGCTCGATGGCGATGGTTTCCACGCCGGAGTTCCGGAGGATCTGACTGACGATCTGACCGACCCGGCCGTGGCCGACGACGATCGCCTGCCCCGTCTCATTGTCCGGCTCCGGCAAGCCCTCCGCCGAAGCGCGCGACTTCGCCAGGCGTGCGGCGATGACGACGAGGACCGGCGTCGCCGCCATTGAGACGGTGACGATGGCGGAGATGACGCTCGACTGCGCCTCGGTGAAAAGCGTCGCCTGCGCGCCGAGCGACAGGATGACGAAGGCGAACTCGCCGCCTTGAGAAATTGTCGCGCCGACCCGCAGCGCATCGCCGGAATTCGCGCCGGAAAGCCTGGCGAGCGCGGTGATGAGCGCCGTCTTGATCGCGATGAGCGCCAACGCGCCGCCAAGCACCAGCACCCACTGCTCCGTCACCAGAGGAATGTTCAGCTGCATGCCGACGCCGATGAAAAAGAGCCCCAAGAGGATGCCGCGGAAAGGCTCGATATCGGTCTCGATCTGATGCTTGAAGCTCGACTCCGCGAGGAGGACGCCCGCGAGGAACGCGCCGAGAGCCATGGACAACCCCGCCGCCGATACGCCGAGCGACACCGCCGCGATGACGAAGAGCGCCGCGGCGGCGAACGCCTCGCGCGAGCCGGAAGCGGCGACAATCCGGAACAGCGGGTCGAGAACATATCGCCCAACGAGGACGAGCGCGAGAATGGCGCCGCCCGCCGTCGCGGCGGTCTCCCACCCCGCTCCTTCCAGCGCCGCGCCGGGCGCAAGAAACGATACCGCCGCGATGAGCGGAATAACCGCGAGGTCCTGAAAGAGCAGGATCGCGAACGCCTTCCGTCCGTAGGCGGTGTTCGCTTCACCCCGCTCGCCGAGAAGTTGCAGCGCGAACGCCGTCGAGGAGATCGCGAGCGCGGATCCACCGAGAACGCCCGCCGGCACGCCGAACCCGAAAAAGATGAGCGCGCCGGAAAAGACCGCGCCGGTGATCAGCATCTGCGCGAAGCCGAGCCCGAAAATGTCGCCCTTCATCGACCAAAGCCGTTTCAGGCTGAGTTCGAGGCCGATGAGAAAGAGGAACAGAACGACGCCGAGTTCCGCGACGTGGAAGACGCCCTCTTCGCCATGCACGAGGCCGAGCGCATACGGGCCGATGACGACGCCTGCGATGAGATAGCCGAGAATGGAGCCGAGCTTCAGGCGATTGGCGACGGGGATCGCGATCGCCGCCGCGCCAAGATAGGTCGCCGCCGAAATCAGAAATGAGTTGTCGGTCGGCGCGGCCATCCTGTTCTCCCCAAATGGCGCCGATCGCGCCGAACACGCCTAAGATGGGCCCTCTTGGGCGTCACGGCCAGCCCGCCGCTCTTGCCCCAATGGCGAGCGATTCGTTGTCGACACGCTCCGCCGAACGCGAATAGTTTCCAATTCCTTAAAGTGCTCTCCGCGCGGCCTTGAGCTGCGCCAACCCGGATTGTTCCGTGTCGATCTCGCCCGCGCGCATCTCCGCTCTCATCAGCACCGCTCGGCGCGGCGTGCGACGCGCCGTCCTGCGGGCGCGCCAGATCTTTCCGATGGCGGAGCCCGCCTCGCCGGTCGCGCCGCTGCTCGCTGGGTTCGTGATCGCCTTCGGCGCGCTAACGGCGGTGAAGGCGGCGACGGAGCATGTCGGCTTTGTCGGCGCGCTCGGCTACGTGCTGGCCTTTCTCGCCATCGCGGGCGTCGTCGTCGCTCTCGGCGCGGCGTTTCTAAAAGAAGCAGCGGCGGCGCGCGAAGCGGGCCGCGCCGTCGCGACGCTGGAGCGGATGACGCGCGCCCTCGCCGGCGGCCGATGCGGCGCGTGGTACTTTGACCCGGAAACGCGCCGCCTCATGCTCAGCCGCCCCCTCGGCGCCGCTCTCGGCTTCGGCGGCGAAGCGCATCTCGCGCTGCGCGATCTGCTCGCCCTCATTCATGCTGACGACGCACGCGGATTTGCGAACTATCTGCTTTCCGATGACGCCGAAGAAATCCGAGTACGCCTGAAGCCGCGCGCTAGCGAGCCCTGGCGCTCGGTTCGCTTCCGTCGCACTGTCGGCGACGACGAGCACGGCGCGAACGGCGCCGCGTTTCTGACTGATGACGCGCCGGGCGTGGAAGACCCCGCCCGTCTTAAAATCTTGCTCGACAGCGCCGCCGAGGCCGCCGCGCTCTGGTCGGCCGACGGCGCGCTCATCGCCTGCAATTCGCGGTTCGCCGCGCTTCTTGATCTCGATGATGACGCGCCGGACTCCCTCGCCGAGTTGCTCGGCCCACCGCCCGCCGGCGAGCCGAACCGCATCGACGCTTGCGCCGCTGGTGGCCGTTGGTTGCAGATCCGACGCCGACGCACGCCCGATGGCGGAGCCATCGTCGCCGTCGCCGACGTCACCGCCATCAAGAGCCGCGACCTCACGCTGAAATCTCAGGAACAGGAGATCGACCGGATCGCGGCGTCGCTGGCGAAGGCTGAACGCCGCGCTGATCTCGCCGGACGCACCAAGACGGAATTCCTCGCGAACATGAGCCACGAGCTGCGCACGCCGCTCAACGCCATCAACGGGTTCTCGCAGCTCATCCAGTCGGAGCCTTTCGGCCCGCTCGGCGACCCGCGGTACAATGAGTATCTCGACGATATCCTCGCCAGCGGTCGCAGGCTTCTGGAACTCGTCGACGACATGCTCGACATGTCGAAGATCACCGCCGGCGAAGTCCGCCTCAATCCGCGCGCAGTAACGCTCTCCGAGATCGTCGCCGACGTCGTCGAAGAAGCCAAGGCGAGCCCGGAAGCGCGGCGCGTCTCGATCCGTCTGACCGCGCGCGGAACGCCGGACGCCTATGCCGACGCCGCCGCGACGCGTCAGGCGATCGCGCACATCGTCTCCAACGCGATCAAGTTCGCTGCAAAAGACGGCGTTGTCTCCATCGCGGTCTACTCGGAAGCTGACAGCGCCGTCGTGCTCGTCGGCGACGACGGCCCCGGCATCGGCGCGGATGTTCTCGCCCGCCTCGGCGCGCCGTTCGAGCTCGCCGAAGACCATCTTTCAAAGACCGCCCAAGGCGCCGGCCTGGGCCTCGCCATCGTCCGCTCTCTGATGGAAATGCAGTCCGGCGTCTTCGCGCTCGCCAGCGAGCCGGGCGCGGGCGCGCTGGCGGCTCTCGCGTTCCCGTCGCGCAAAGGCGCCATCGCCCGACCGCCGCGCGCGCTGCCGCCTTCCGGCCGCATCCTCGCCGCCCCGGCAATCGACGAAACGCCGGACGCCAAAGTCGCTTGATAGTGGCTTAGCGGCCGACAGCCGCCAATTTTTCTTCTGTAGTGCGCGAACGCTCTGATCGCCGGATTTGCGGTCGGTCTTCGGACGCGATTTCAATCGCCGGAAGCGCCGCCGCGTCGCTGTCGTTTGCGACGGAGAACGACTTCGCGCCGTCGAAGACCGAGACCTGCGTATCGAATATAGCGACCACAGACTGGAGCCGCGGCGAAAAAGCCGCGCTCGTCACGAAGCCCGCCTCTTTTCCATCCGCATACAACCGGGCGCCGGGCGTGACGCGCTCAGCGACGACGCGAAGCGCTGAGAGGCGACGGGTCGGCGGCGGCGCATCGCGCAACGCCGCGCGTCCGGAAAACCAGGCTGAATCCAGCGGCGCCAGTCGACCAAGCCCCGCTGCAACAGGCGTCATGGCGCGGGGGCGTTCAACGTCCTCTGCGCCGTCAAAGTCCAATCCGAGGCGCGGAACGCCGTTTTCGATCCGCAACGCTTCCAACGCATCAAGTCCGATCCAGCGCGGCTCGCCCGCCGCACGCCCGGCGCGCGACAGACGCTCCCAGACAAGAAGCGTCTCGTCCGCCGGGAAAACCAGCTCGACAGCGCGCATGCCCGAAATTTCCGTCGGTTGCGCAATCGTCCGCACGCCTTTGATGCTGCGGCTTTCGGCGTGGGCGCCTGCGTCCGCGCCGTATCCGGCCGCTTTCAGCAATGCGCCGGATTGCGGACCAATGACGCCGAGCGCCGCCGTCGCGCCCGTAAGCGCGGCGTGATGGGCGTCCAGCCCGGCGAACGCTGCGCGTAGCCGCCGTTCGCGCGGTTTCCTCAGGGTAAGCAGGAACTCGCTGTCGTTCAGTCGCGCGATCGCCGCGATATCGACGACCCGGCCCGTGTTGTCGCATAGAACACCGCCAGCCGTTTCGCCGATGGCGATCCGCCCGGCCGGCGCCGTCGTCAACCGATTGAGCGCACGCCCCGCATCGGAGCCGGTGATCCGGTAGCGGGCGAGCGGGCTGAGATCGACGAGCCCGACGCCGCCGAGAACCGCGTCATACTCCTGTTTGGGGTCGGTATAGACGCGCGCCGTCGTATATCCGTTTACGGATGTCCAGATATTCGCGAGGCTCGCCTCCGCCGCCGCGATATAAAGCGGGCTCGGTCGCGGCTTGTCCGCAAAGAAATCGTCTGCAGGAAACGTCACGCCGCCCGCCTCCGTCGTTTTGCATCGCGCACGGCGGCCTTCGCCGCGCGCCGACCGGCGGCGCCTGAAACGCCCACGCCGATTTCCGCCTCGACGCCGCAGAACTGGAAGCCGGCGAGCTTCATGTCCGCACCAAAAAGACGCGCGCGCAGAAGCTGCTCGAATACGGGCGGGCGCGCGCAGGCGCTCGACACGTTCGCGCCGTGACGCTTCGCAAGATCTGAAGGAAACTGGATCTCCGACGCCAGAATGTCAGATGCCGGATCGAAACCGAGGACGCTCAGTCGTTGAAGGGCGTCCGCCTCGACTTTGCGACGCACGTCGGCGCGTGGCTCCGCGGGCGTCGGGTGAATAAGGGCGGAGACGATCAACCCCGATGTCAGAATGGCTTCGTCATCGGTCGGCGTCGGCAGCACCACCGCCTCGATGGTCGGCGCATCGGGCGCGGACCCGCGGCGCGCCGCTGCGAACGCGCGGCCAAGGCCTGCGACATCGCCCGAGATCAACGCGCGCGCCGGTGCGCCGAGCCGCGCTACGCTATCGCGCGCGATCGCCGCTTCCGGACTGATGGCGAGATTGAGCTTGGCGGTTCCGATGCCGGAGGTTGTTCGTGAAGCCTCATCCTGAAGCTCGATATCGAGTTCCGCGGGGCCGATGAGATCAACGAAGGTGCGCGCGGCGTCGAGGCCGGAGACGACGATCGGACAGCGAACCTGACCGCCGTCCGCCAACTCGACGCCTGCAGCGCCGTCCCACTCGATCAGGACCCGGCTCAATTGAACGCCGGTGCGAAACTCAACGCCCGCCGCTTGCGCCGATCGCCGGAGCGCCTGAATGAGCCCGCTCATGCCGTGCTCCGGGCACCCGATGGCGGCGCGCAGCCCGGATACTTCACCGCCGAGTCGTTTCAGGAGCCCCAGAAAACTGTAATCGTCGCCCGGCTCGCAAGCGTAGCGGAACGTCGCTTCCGCGCAGAAGACCGCGCGCAAAACGTCGGAAGAAAACTGTTCGGCGAGAATGTCCGTCGCGCTGGCAAAGGCGCGCTTGCCGATCGCCGAAGACTTGCGCGACGCTTTTTCAGCGAAGCGTGACATCAACCCGTCGAGCCCCGCACCCGCATCACCCGCCCAGTCGCCGGACAGGACGAACGCCGCCGCTTCGGCGGTCGAGACCGCTTCTTTCAGGAAACGCTCCGCATCGGCTGCTTCGTCAGGGAAGCGATCCGCCAGGGAATCTTTGGCGCGCCAGACATCGCCGTTGAGGACGAACGGGTCCTCGCCCGCAGCGAAGTAGCTCGTCTCAAGCCGCCGCGCCGCGAAGGCGAGACCATGGCGGTAGAGCGACAGTTCGCGAACGACCCGCGGATCAAGTCCGTAGACGAGATGCTCAAAGCTCGGCGCTTCAAACTTCTCCGCAAAAACCCGATCCGCGAACGCCGCGCCGACCTCGACTTCCGGATCCAACAGAAGCGTCGCAAAACCCGCGCGCCCGAGATAGGCCGCCGCGGTGAGGCTTTCGACGCCGCCGCCGAGAACGACCGCGTCGTAGCCGCCTTCAATACGCGCGGCGCGGTTGAAGCCCGTCTCTGTCATGGCTCGCCCGCCCCGCTTCCAAGAAGGCGATCGACGATGCGGACCGCCGCGCGCACATCGCCATGGGCGCCGCCCGCGACATGGATGTCCGGGCTGGTCACAACGGGGAGCGGCGCGCCGTCCTCGTCCAACGGGCCTTCCATCACCCGCACTTCCGTGCGGCGCAGCGTCCGGTCTATGCCTTCCAGACGTTCGCTCATGCGGCGGACGACGCGCGTGGCGAAGGCTTGCCGGTCCTGCTCGCTCCACCCCCGCGGATTTCCGTCTACGAAGAACCGACCCGGCGCGACCGGCGCGCGCGCGTAGATTTCCTTACGATCCGGTGAAAGTTCGAAAAAGATCGGCGGCTTGTCCGGCCAGGCGCCGTCCTTCGCCTGATCGAACGCACGCTGAACCTCGCCGACGCTGTCGCAGATGCTGAAGAGCGACCCTTCGTCCATATCGATGTCCGGCGCCGCGACCGGCTGCGACAGTCGAAGACGTACGAACGCCTCCGTCGTGCCCGGATCACGACCGTTTCGCGCACGTCCGGCGGCCGCGACGCCCGCGACGTTCGCTGAGCGTTCGGAGGCGGCAAGAATGCTTCGGGCCCGAATGGTCTCGCCGTCGCGCAGTTGTATCCGAAACCCGTCGCGCGCGATCTCAATATGCCCGAGACGCCCCTCGGAGACTTCGGCGCCGGCGTCGGAAGCCACTTTCTTCAGCGCGTCGGCGGCGGAAAACCCGTCGTCGTCGCGTGTCGGCCAGCCGTCCGGATCAAGCGCCTCGGCGAACGCGCCTGCGGAACCGTATGCGCCCGGAGCGGCGGCGTTCTGAAAAAGCGTGCGTGCGGCGAAATGGGACTGCGTCTCTGCAGCTTCAAAATGGCGGGCGATGGTTTCACGATAAGGGCGCACCAGAACCCGGGCGGCGGCGGCGCAGGCCGGGTCCGCCAGCGCATCAGCGTCCGCGCCGTTCGTCATCACCGATGCGACGCGCCGCACGCGCGCCATCTCGGCGAGAAAATCAGGCAACGCAGCGGCGTCGGCTTCAGAGGCGCGTTCGAGCGCGTCGCGCGTTTCCGCGAGGCTTTTATAGGAATAGGTCGACTTGCCGTCGGAGCGAAGACTGACGCAGGCGGGCGCGGCGTGCTCCACCAGGCCCGAGCGATGCAGCGCGAGGCGTCGCCAGATATCAGGTGGAATGGCCGGGCGACTGGCGTAGCCGGGGCGGTTTTCTTCCCAACCTGCAGGCAGAACGAGAACGCGCGCGCCGGACAAAGCGGCGACGGCGGCGGCGGCGAAACCGGCCGGTTCAGCGCCGATCACGGCGAGGCGATACGGCTTTTCCGCCGACATCTGCGCGCCTTCCCCCTTCCGCCTTGCGACCCGTTACTCGCCCGGCGTGACGCTAATCGTCATCTCGTTACGCCAAGACACTGATGACGCGGCATTTTCCGCGTTTTTGAACAAAATGCACGCGGCATGCGAGACCCCCGCGCGCCAGCGACATTTCTGATCGACTAGATGTGCAATATTCGGACCTAAAAGCGAATCCGCCCGCCAGCGCAGGCGCGCAAGCGGGCGGAAGACGCAACTAAGACGTAGCGCTCTTAGCAGCCAGCCGCCGTTTTCAGGTTCGACGCCGGGCGGAAGCGCAGGCTTTTCGAGGCCTTGATCTTGATCTCTTCGCCCGTGCGCGGGTTGCGGCCTTTGCGGGCGGCGCGCTTGGTGACCGAGAACGTGCCGAGGGTGCCGATGGTGTATTTGCCTTCTTTTTTCGACCGTTTCAGACCCGCTTCGATTTCACCGAAGACCAGTTCGACGACGCGCTTGGCTTCCGCGCGGCTCAGATCGCCGGATTTCGCGACGTTCTCGATGAATTCCGCTTTGCTCATAATGTCTTTTCCATCTGCTGGATGCTGGTGTTTCGCCCGCCCGGCGACGGCTTGCAGCCCCCGTGTGTGAGCGGATGAATCACACAAAGGGCTGATTTTACGCCGCTGACAAGCAAGCACCGACACGAGGCCCTGTATTTTATTGGGGTTTACGCCCATCCGCTTTCGCCGGGTGAAAAACGAGGCTGATTCGCAGGCCAGGCGCGCCGCCACGTCGGAGCCCGTCAGATATCTCCACTTTCGCGTCATAGGCGCGGGCGATGGCGGCGACGAGCGACAGGCCGAGCCCGCTTCCGGGACTGGTTCGGCTCGTTTCCAGACGAACGAACCGGTCGAATACGCGCGAGCGCTCGGCTTCAGGAATTCCCGGCCCATCGTCGGCGACAGAAATCGCGACCGATCCATCCGGCAGTCGGTCGGCGCCAAGAATGATACGAGACCCACCGTCCGCGTATTTAAGGGCGTTGTCGATCAGGTTCGACACCGCTTGCGAAAGCAACGTACGGGACGTTCTCACCTTCAGTCCCCGCTCGGCCGCGACGGTCAGCGCGAACCCGGCTTCGCGCGCGGCGGGTTCGTAGAGTTCAGCAAGTTCTTCCAGCGCGGCGGGCGCGTCCACGTCCTCGACTTCGCGGCCGCCTTCCCCGGATTCAATGCGAGCGATAGCGAGCAGAGCGTTGAAGATCGACAGCATACGGTCGACATCGTCAAGCGTGTCGCGCGCCGTTTCATTGAGATCCGTATCAGGATGAGAAAGCGCGCTTTCAAGGCGTGACCGGATACGCGTGAGCGGCGAGCGGAGGTCATGGGCGACGTTGTCGCTGACCTGCCGCATACCGGTCATGAGCCGTTCTATCTGATCGAGCATGCCGTTGAGATTACCGGCGAGCCGATCCAGCTCATCGCCGTCCCCCGCGGTTTCAACGCGGGAGGCGAGATCGCCGGCGCGGATCTTCGCCGCGGTGCGGTTGATGGCGTCCACTTTGCGCAGCAGCGATCGCCCGAAGACGAGCCCGACCAGAAGTCCGAGGACCGCCGTGGCGATGGAAGCGTATATCGTCGACGCGCGCAGGCGTTCACGGAGCGCTTCACGCTCGCCGATATCACGCGCGATCAGAAGGGCGGCGGCGGGCGCATAGCGGGGAAGGTCCGGAAACCGCGCCCAGACACCTCGCGCGACGCGGCGCTCCAACTGGCGCTCGTCGTCGCGAACCTCCGCATAGCGCTCATATTTGAATTCGAACGCGCCTTCGGCCCCGACGGCGGCCTCCGGCACGCCGGTCAGGTTCCCGGCGATCACGCGCCCTTCCGGCGAAACGAGCAGATAAAACTGGTCATCGAGCCCCTGGGCGCGCGCGTTCACGGCGTTGCGCAATTCGCGCAGTCCCTGCGTTTCGAAGATCGTCCGATAGCTGTTGATCTCGGCCTCAAGGGCCCGGTCCGCTTCGCGAGCGACGGCGCCGAACGAGCTTTGATAGGTGAAAATGCCGAGCCCGGCGACTGCTGAAGAAAAAAGCAGCGCATAGACGATCGCATAACGGAATGCGGCCGTCCTCAGAAGGCGAGTGAGCGGCCCCACGCGTCGATCAGTCTTCCGGCGCGCAGAGACGATATCCGGCGCCGCGGACCGTCTGGAGGAGCGGCGCGTCGAAGTCCTTGTCGATCTTGCCGCGCAGACGGGAGATGTGGACGTCGATGACGTTCGTCTGCGGATCGAAGTGATACTCCCAGACATTTTCCAGAAGCATGGTCCGAGTCACTACCTGCCCGGCATGGCGCATGAGAAATTCCAGAAGCCGGAATTCGCGCGGCTGAAGATCGATGCGGCGTCCGTCACGGCGGACTGTGCGCGAAAGAAGATCCAGCTCCAGCCCGCCCACATCCAGCCGGGTCGTCGACTGCTCGGCGGGAGCGCGGCGGCGCCCGAGCGCTTCGACGCGCGCGAGAAGCTCGGAGAACGCGAACGGCTTGACGAGATAATCGTCGCCGCCGGCCTTCAGGCCTTCGACGCGGTCATCGACCTCGCCGAGCGCGGATAGAAACAGCGCCGGCGTTTCGTCACCCTCCGTCCGCCGATTGGCGAGAAGGGTGATACCGTCGCGTTTCGGCAGCATGCGGTCGACGATGAAGGCGTCATAGGAGCCGGCGCCCGCCATCTCCTCGCCCGTCTCGCCATCGGCCGCATGGTCAACGACGTGCCCGGCTTCGCGCAGGCCGCGGGCGATGAACGCCGCGGCCTGATCGTCGTCTTCAATGAGGAGAACGCGCATCAGCCGACCTCCGTTCGTATTCCAGTTATTGAAGCGCTTTCACGGGCAACGCGCGGTAACCGCGACCGCCGCCCTGCTGAATGCGCATGAGAACCGCTTCTTTGCCCTCATCCGCCGCACGCTTCAGAATTCGCGCGACATCGGCGGGCTTCTCAACCGGCTCGCCATCAACCTCGAGGATCACCTGACCGGTCACGAGCCGCGCATCCGACGCGATCCCGCCTTGGGCGACGCCGCTGACGACGACGCCTTCGACTTCTTCAGGAATACGGAAACGCTCGCGCGCCGCATCATCAAGCGGAGCGAAACGCACGCCCAGCTCTTCCATCATGCGGCCTTCGTCCGTACGCGACGGCGCCTCTTCCGTCGTCGCCTCGTCTTCGCGTTTGCCGAGTTCGACGGTGATCTTCTTCTCTTTGCCGTCGCGCAGCACCATCGCCGCGACCTTGCGGCCAGGCTCATACCCGCCGATGCGTTGGGTGAGATCGCGGCTGTCTTCAATTTTTTTGCCGTCGAGCGCGACGATGATGTCTTCGGCCTTGAAACCGGCCTGCGCCGCCGGGGTGCCCGGAATGACATCAGCGACGAGTGCGCCTTTGGAGTCTTTCAGGCCGAGCGCGAGGGCGAGTTCCGGCGTGATGACAGGCTCCAGGCTGACGCCGAGCCAGCCGCGGGTCACTTCGCCCTTGTCGATCAGTTGGCGGACGATCACGTCCGCCGTGCGCGCCGGAATAGCGAAACCGATGCCGACGGAGCCGCCCGAGCCGTTCGGCGAGATGATCGCCGTGTTCACGCCAACCACGCGGCCTTTCAGATCGAAAGTCGGCCCGCCGGAGTTGCCGCGGTTGATCGGCGCATCAACCTGGATGAAGTCGATATAGCTGGAGCCGCCGACGTTCTCGCGACCAAGCGCGGAGACGATGCCGCTGGTCACGGTGCCGCCGAGGCCGAACGGGTTGCCGAGAGCGATCACCCAATCGCCGACACGCAGGTCGACATCGGTCGCGAAGTCCACATGGGACTGACCTTCCGGCGCCTTCACTTTCAGAACGGCGAGATCAGTGCCCCGGTCCGAACCGACGAGTTCAGCTTCAATTTCGGTGCCGTCGGCGAGTTGGATCGAAATCTCGTCCGCGCCGTTCACAACGTGGTGGTTGGTGACGACGTGGCCTTCATCATCGATGAAGAAACCCGACCCGGATGCGCGCGCGCGGCGCTGGCCGCCGAACGGGTTCTCCTCTCCATCACCGAACGGCAGGCCGAAGCGGTCGCGGAAAAAGCGCTCCATCTCCGGCGGCAGCTCCGCGCTTTCGAGGGACACTTCGCGTTCGGTGTTCACGGACACGACCGCCGGGCTCACGCGCTCCACAAGGTTCGCGAAAGAAAGCGTGCCGTCTTCATAGAGCGGCGGCGAAACAAGGCGCGGCGCGGGTTGTTGCGCGATTGCAGAGCCGGAAACGCCGAGCGCGAGGGCGGCGACGACGAGGCGGGATGCGGTTTTAAGGCGACGGGTGCTCATAACGAATTGCCTTTTCCTTCAGTGCGGGGCGCGCAGGGGCGCGTCTTTCATCGTCGATAGATAGGAAAAACGGCGTTACAGCGCGCTGTCCGGGGCATGAAACATTAGTAATCCCCGGCGCTCGCACGCCAGCGGCGTTAACGCTCGTCCGTATGTCGGATATCGACGCCCGCCGCCAGCATGCGGTGCACCGGGCATTTGTCGATGATTTCGGTGATCCGCGCTTTCTGCTCGTCATCGAGATCGCCCGAGAGGCGCACGCGCTTCTCCATGACCGCGTTCACGTGCTGGTCGCCGCCCGGCGCGCCGCGCACCGCGATCTCCACCGCTTCAAGCGGCCATTTTTTTCGGCGGGCGTACATGTGCGCGGTGATGCCGCCGCACGCCGCGAGCGCCGCGTGCGCGAGCTGCGTCGGGTTCGGCCCCGTCCCGTCGCCGCCTTCGGCCGCGCCGGCGTCCGCGCGGACGAGGTGGCCGCCGACGGCGATGTCCTGAGCGAAGGTCGCGCCCGGTACGCTCCGCGAGACGGCCCAGCCGTCTTCGCTCTCAGCTTCGGCGTCATCCGATGAGCCGACAAAGCGCTCCGCCCACGCGGCAAGGACGCCGCCCGCATAGTCCGCATCCTGCTTCCGACTGAGGAGGTGATCGGCGTCATCGAGGCTGACGAAGCTCTTCGGGTGTCTTGCGGCGATGAAAATGTCCGTCGCGTTCGAAACGCTGACGGTGTCGTCGAGGGGCGCGTGCATGACGAGCAGCGCTTTTTTCATGGCCGCCACCTCGTCCAGAACCGCGTGCGCGGAAAGGTCGTCCACGAACGACTTCCTGATCCTGAACGGTCGTCCGCCGAGATCGACCACCGCTTCGCCGTCTTTCTCGATCTCGTCGACCTTGCCGTCGAGATGGCGCTTCACGTGATCGGGCGCCGAGGGGGCGGCGATCGTCGCGACGGCGAGCACCTCCGGAACGCGGTTCGCCGCGGCGAGAACGGCGGCGCCGCCAAGGCTGTGGCCGACAAGCAGTTTCGGCGCCTCGTAACTCTGACGCAGATGATCGGCGGCGCGCAGAAGATCGTCGACGTTGGAGGAGAAAGTCGTGTCGGAAAAATCGCCTTCGGACTGTCCGAGGCCGGTGAAATCGAACCGCAGCACCGCATAGCCGCGCGCCGCGAGCGCCCGCGAGACGCCGCGCGCGCCGATGATGTCCTTCGAACAAGTGAAGCAGTGTGCGAACAGCGCGTAGGCTTTGACCGGCCCGACCGGAAAATCGAGACGCGCGGCGAGCGTCTCTCCGTCGGCGTTCTGAAAGCGGATGGTCTCTGTTGTCGTCATGCGGCTCCCTCCTCGCGTTCAGCGGGAGATGGGTCCTCGACGCCAAGTTCGGCAAGGCGCGCGCGTTCACGCTCGCTCAAGCCTGCGTCAGCCGCCGTTGATATCGCGCGCCGCCTCAGCAGAAGCGCGGCGCCGCCGAGCGCAGCGAGCGCCGGGCCGAACCAGAGGAGCCATGTCGCCGGGTTCAGCGGCGGGCGTTGAAAGATGATGTCGCCGAAGCGGCCGCGCAGCGCTTCGCGCACCTCCGCGTCGCTCGCGCCGTCGGCGATTTGTTCACGCACGAACAGACGGACATCGCGGGCGAACTCGGCGTTGGAGTCGTTCACCCCCTGCCCGTCGCAAACGAGACAGCGCAGCCCCTCGGTGATCTCCAAGGCGCGCGCCTCAGCGGCGGGATCGTCCAATCGCTCCTCCGGCGGAACGAGCGCCAGCATGGCCGCGACGAGAAGCGCCTTCATGCCGCTTCGCTCCGGCGACGGGTTTCACGTCGCGCGGCGACCCAGCCGAGGCCGCCGCCGAGCGCCATGAGCGCGGCGCCGACAAATATCCAGTCGACCAGCGGGAAATAGTTCGCGCGCAGAAGAACGCCGTCGCCGCGCGGATCGCCGAGAGCGACATAGGTCTGCCCGAACACGCCGCGGGCGAGCGCGACTTCCGTCGTCGGGGTCCGACCGGCCGGATAATACCGTCGCTCCGGCTCAAGCTCCGTCGTTGCGCCGTTCAGGTCGAGGCGGATGCGCGCGCGATCGGCGACATAGTTCGGGCCGCGCGCCTGACCGACGGCTTCCAGCGCGATGGTCCGCGGGCCGAGAGCAACGGTCTCGCCCGGGCGAATGACTTCTTCCAACGTCGTCTTCCACGCGCCCGTTCCGACAGCGCCGATGAGGAGCAGCCCGAGCCCGGCGTGCGCCGCCGTCGATCCCCAGGCCTGCAGCGGCAAGCCTGTCAGACGCCGGAGGACCGCGTCTCCGTCGCGGGAGAAGAGGCCCGCTCGCCGCAACGGATCGGTCAGCGCCCCAATGATGAGCCAGACGCCGAGGGCAAGCGCGAGAAACGCGGTCGCAGCGCCCGGCGCCCGCAGCGCGAGCGCGATGAGGCCCGCGAGCGTCGCGGCGGCGAGGCCGGGTCCGGCGGCGCGCAGGGCGGCGCGGCCGTCGCCTTTACGCCAGGCGAGGAAGGGACCGATCGGCGCGGCGAGAAGCGCCGGCAGAACGATTGCGCCGACGACGAGATTGTAGAAAGGCGGGCCGACGGAGACGCCGGAGACGAAGAGCGGATAGACCGTCCCGAGCATGACGGCGAGACAGGCGAGCGCCATCGCGAAATTATTAAGGACGAGCGCCCCTTCCCGGCTCACGGTCGCGTGGTCCGCCTCCGCCGCGATGCGCGGCGCGCGCACGGCGTAAAGGGCGAGCGCCCCGCCCGTCAGTACGGCGAGAATGGCGAGCAGCACCGCCCCGCGCGCCGGGTCGTTGGCGAAGGCGTGCACGGAGGTGAGAACCCCTGACCGCACCAAAAACGTGCCGAGCACGGACATGGAGAAGGTGAGGATGGCGAGGAGCGTGGTCCAGCCGGTCATGGAGCCGCGGCGGGCCGTCACCAGCACCGTGTGGATGAGCGCCGCGCCGAGAAGCCATGGGGCGAGCGAGGCGTTTTCCACCGGGTCCCACGCCCACCAGCCGCCCCAGCCAAGCTCGTAATAGGCCCAGAACGAGCCAAGCGCGATGCCGACCGTGAGCGCCACCCATGAAAAGAGCGCCCACGGACGGACCATGCGCGCCCAGTCGCGATCGATGCGCCCGGCCCAAAGCCCCGCGACGGCGTGGGCGAACACCACCGCGAATCCGAGATACCCCGCATAAAGCATGGGCGGATGCGCCGAGAGCGCCGGGTCCTGCAGGAGCGGGTTCAGCCCATGCCCTTCGTCCGGGGCCGGCAGAAGCCGCTCGAAAGGATTGGAGGTGAAGAGAAGAAACGCTGCGAACATCGCCGTCGACGCGCCGTGCACGGCGAGAACGCGGGCCGCGTGCATCGGGTCGCTCACTCCTCGCCCGGCGTTGATCGCCGGGATCGCGCCATAGCCCGCCATGATGGCGCACCAGAGCAGCATGGAGCCCTCATGGTGCCCCCAGGCCGCGGCGATCTTGTAGAGAAGCGGTTTCTCCGTATGAGAATTCGTTGCAACGACGACGACGGAGAAATCCGACCCGACGAACGCGATGATGAGACCGATGAAAGACAGAGCGAACAGCCCGGCCGCGCCGAGAGCGGCGGCGCGCCCTGCGCCCATGGCCGCGGCGTCCCGCCGGAACGCGCCGTAAGCGGAGAGGCCCGACGCGCCGAGGGTCGCGGCGAGCGCAAGCGTCAGAATGAAATGGGAGAGCTCGACGATCATCCGATCAGCCGGCGTTCGAAGCGAGGTTCTTCTCGTCCCAGCAGCCGGTTTTTTTCAGAGCCGCGGCGGCCTCGGGCGGCGCATAGTTTTCATCGTGCTTGGCGAGCACCTCCGCCGCGCGGAAGACCTCTGGCTCGCGCACGCCCTGCACCACGACTTCCTGACCTTCGCGGAAGAGGTCCGGCAACGCGCCGCGATAGGCTACCAATGCGTCCGCGGCGCAGTCCGTGACGACGAAGCGCACGACGCCGTCAGCGCCATAATCGAGACTTCCGGTGCGCACGCGCCCGCCGATGCGGACAGGGCGACCGTCGATGGGCGCGGCGGCGAGTTCGCTCGGCGCGTAGAAATAGACCGCGTGCTGGCGCAGGGCGGCGACGGCCAGCGCGGCGGCGGCGACGACCGCGACGCCGGCGACGCCAAGAACGATCAGGCGTTCATCGCGTTTTCTCATGGCATGGAGATATGCGCGCGCCGGAGACTTTGTCCACGCCGGGAAGCCCCGCATGTCGCTTTAGCCCGCCTCGGTTTCCGCCATGCGCGTTCGCACCGCTTCCAGCGCACGGCGAAGGTCCGCGGCGCGCGGGCCGTCCGGCGCCGCTTCGAGCGCGAATTGAAGCGCCAGCTCCGCCTGCGCGAGTTCGCCGCGCCTCAGAGCGAGGAAGCCCGCCAGCTCCAGCGCCGACACATTGGCCGCGTCCATTTCGAGCGCCCGCGCGAGCAGGTCGGCGGCGCGGCGTTCGGCGTCCGGGTTGTTCTCTTCAAACATGAGCGCGGCGGCGAGATCGGAGAGCCGCGTGGAATTCTCTCCCGCCGCCTCGATCGCCCGGAGAAAAGCGTCCGCCGCCTCAGACGACCGGCCGCTCGCGAGATAGGCGCGACCAAGGCGGGTCCACGGCGCGGCGTCCGTCGGTGCCGCTTCGGCGGCGTTCGCTTTCAAAAGAACGAGGCGCTCCGAGATCGGAAGGCTCATGGCCGCGCCCGCATCCACCGCCTCGCGCGCCGTCGTGACGCGGGAGGCCCAAGGCGCGTCCGGCGCGCCCGGCGCCCCGACAGCGGCATAGAGCGCCAATGCGAGAAATCCGATGGCCACGGCCCCGACGGTCGGCGCGAGCGCGGCGCGGCGCGGTCGCTCGCCCGCTCCGGCGCTGTCGATCAGCCGACGCGCAGCGTCGGTTTTCAGTTTCGCCGCCTCAGCATCGTTCAGAACGCCCGCGGAACGGTCGTTCTCGATGGACGCCAGCGTTGCGGCGTGACGCACTTTCGCCTCATCGACTCCGACCTGCGCCTTCGCGCCCGCCCGCAGAACGAGCGCAGCCGTCAGCGCCGCCAACCCGCCCGCGCAGAGAAAAAAGAGAAGGTTCATGCTGCGCGAGAAGCAGCTTCCGCGCGCCGACGCAAGAGATCGGCTTCATCCGCATCAAGAAGCCGCGCGCCGAAATCGAGCACGGCTTCGGCGAGGTTCGCCGCGCGGGCGCGGTCGTCGCCCTCCGCCGCGCGGATTTCAGTGATGACGTCGTCCATATAGGCGCGCACCGCCATCTGCGCGCGTTCCAGCAGCTCGGCGCGAACCTCCTCGCGAGCGAGAGATTTCGCGTGCTCGCCGCCTTCTTCGAGGAGACGGATCGCTTCTTTCGCCGCGAGACGATGATCCTCCGGCACGCCGATCCGCACATCCGGGCGCGCGCCGACAAGTCGGCTGGACCCGCCCGCGCGCCGAAGAGGCATCGCCTGACGAACCGTCGCGAGCGCGCGCTCCATCAACCGTTCGTAGGCGTCGGCCGCGACATCGCGAATAGCAAGCGTCCGCCGACGGACCGGTTCGTCGCCGCCGGAAACCGCTTCGGAAAGAACGCCGTCGGCGAGCTCCACGAAGCTGTCGATGCGCGCGAAGGCGGCGTCCGCGTCCATGGCGCGTTCGGCGTCCCGGGTGAGCGCGCGGGCGATTTGTTCAAGACTTTCAAAAAGCCCCGCCTCCAGAATTTCCACATCGCCCTGCGCGCTTTCAAGCGCGGGGTCCTGCGCGGACGAGAGCGCGCGCGAAACCGCGAGCGCGTGCCACGGCTTCACGAAACGGTTCGCCAGCATGATGAGGAAGTAAGGCCCGTGGTGCGGCCGCAGGGCGCGCAACGCGATGAACCGTTTGCGGATGTCGAACAGCGCGTCTTCGGAAAGCCGTTCCAACGGCCGCGGATAATCGTCCTTCAGTTTCAGAAACTCGAAGGCGGACGGCAGAAGGTAGGCGATTTCCCGCAGATCAACGAGCGCCGTTTCCGAGCCGAGTACGGCGACAAGTTCGCTTTCCGCCGTCCGGTCGCGATCGGCTTCCGAAAGCGCCGCATCGAGCGCCATCTCGGCGGTCTTATAAAGCTCCGTACGCGCCGAGCGCAGTTCTTCCGCATTGCGTCCCAGAACCGCTGACAACGCCCGTTCCGCGGCGTGCGCGACGTCCGGCCGCGCGGCCGGGTCGCTCAGCCAGCGCCAGATCGGGTCGAGCGACGCGCGCCAGATGCGGCCGGGCGATTTCGCGCCCGGTTTTCCAGAGACGAAAAGATCTTCATACGGCTCGAAAAACACCCGCTGCGGGCTCGGCGTACGCGCCGGAAAGCCCGCATCCGCGAGGGTTGAGATGCGTGCGCGCAGCGCGTCGATGAGCACCGCGTGGGGCAGGATGCCGCCCGCGAGACGGTCGCGCTCCACGCCCACCAGCAGTTTCGCGCACGGCTGCGCCGGCAAGGTCGCGATGAACGCGCCGAGCTTTTTCGCCTTGTCTTCGGAAAGTCCGGCCAAACGCCCCCGCCCCGCCCGGCCTTGCATCAGCTCCGCCCGCCAAGCGCTTGAAATTCCTTGCTGGCTTGAGCTTATCCGCGTCCGTGAGACGTCTCAACCGGGCGTCCTCACCCGCGCGGGTTGTGAGCGGCGCCCGCCGCCCAGCCTTCAATAAAGTTCGCAAGATCGGCGTCCGCCGGGTCCGGCAGCACGATCTTCAGCCGCACGAAGAGATCGCCGGGCTTGCCGGGCGACTGCACGCCGCGACCAGCGAGGCGCAGGGTGACGCCGGAGGAAGAGTTCTTCGGAACGGCGACCTTCACTTCGCCGGTCGGCGTCGTCACCGGAATTTTCCCGCCCAGCACCGCCTCGCGCAGGCTGACGGGGACTTCCATGCGGATGTCGTCGCCATCGCGTTTGAAAACGGGGTGATCCTTCACCGCGACTTCGACATAGACGTCGCCCGCCGGGCCGCCCGCGACGCCGGGCTCGCCCTGCCCGCGAAGCCGCAAGGTCTGACCGGACTTCACGCCCGCCGGGATCGCGAGATCCAGCGAACGGCCCTCGACGACGACGCGCCGCGTCGCGCCCTTCACGGCGTCGAGAAAATCGACGCTCATCCGGGTGCGCACGTCCCGGCCCCGGCGCGGCGCCGCTCGACCGCCGCGCCCGCGAGCGCCGCCGAAGAGGTCCGCGAAAATGTCGCCGAAGTCTTCAAAGCCCGCGCCCGGCTGGCCGCCCGCGCCGCCATAGGCGCCGCCGCCCGCAAATTGGGGCGCCCGCGGCTTGCCGTCAGCGTCGATCTCGCCGCGATCGAAGGCCGCTTTCTTCTCAACGTCGCCGATGATGTCGAAGGCCGAATTCGCTTCCTTGAAGCGGTCCTCAGCCTTGGCGTCGCCCGGCTTCATGTCCGGGTGGTTCTCCTTGGCGATCTTGCGATAGGCGCGCCGGATCGCGTCCGCGTCCGCATCGCGCGGCACGCCGAGCACAATGTAAGGGTCGCGCGCCATCGCGTCCGTCTCCAAGCCTCTTGAGGAACCGGACTAGCGCGCGCCGGCTCCAACTCAAACTACGGCTTTTAAATAGGAAACGTCGCGGTCGCTGGAAGTCCCGGCCCAAAACGGGCGGATATCTGGCGGACGTCTATTCGCGCATCGACGCCCGGCGCCCCGCTGAAATCGGCCGAAACCAGCGCGGCGAGATAGTCATAGCCCGGCGCGTCGGTCTCATCTGAGCGGACAAGGCTCGCGCCGTCATAGACCTCGATGCGATAGCGCTCGACCTCTTCCGACAAAGGCGGCTCCGCCTCGCCCCAGCTGTCGCCGCCGATGCGGGCGCGGCGGATCCAATCGAGGCGGTAGCCGCCGCCCTCAGGGACGATGCGCAGATGCGCAGGCGCGTAGGGCCGACGCGCGACGCCCAGCGCCGTCTCCGTCAGCACCCGGCGCGACGGACCGTCCGCGGTCGATTTCGCCGGATGGAACACCCAGTCGACCGGCGCGCCGAAGAGGTCCGGCGCCAGATCAACGGTTCTGAGCGTCGGTCCGAGCGCCACGACGTCGGCGCCGGCTTGCGCCAGCCCGGGCGCCGTTCCCCGCTGACCGCGCAGAAGGCCCGACAGTCGCCATTGGTTCTGAGCGATCAGGGTCGCCGTCTCGAACTGCAGCACCTCCCAGTCGCCGCTTTGGGACCGCACCGCGAGCGCGTTCGCGCCTTCCAGAACCTCCGCTCGCGCACGGCTGACGAACGGCGCGCCATACGCTTCGACGGTCAGCGCATCGCCGGTCCAACGCCCGGCGCCCGCAGGCGGCAGGTCGGACGTCAGCGTCCCGATGGATGTCTGGGCGAAGAGACGCGCCGCGACCGGCCCGCCGACGCCGCGACGCACGACGACGAAACCCGGCCACGGCGCGGCGAAGGCCGCCGCATAGACCGCGTCCGGATCGGAATCGTCGCGCAGGAGCGGCAGATCGAGGATCGCGCCGGCCGGCGGCCCGAAGAGCGGCGCGGCGGGCGAGAGGTCGAAGCGTGCGGGACCAATGGGCCGAACGTCCTCGGCCTCCTCCGAGACGCCGGCGGCTTCGATGTTCAGGATCTCCGTGGTTTCGATCGACAGGATGCGGAGCGGTCGCGAAAGACCGTCCCGGTCCAGAGCGACGACATCTCCCGGCTCCACTTCGAGCCGCGTCGGCGGCAGGGAGAAGCGCGCGCTTTCGCGTCCGGCTTCGGTTTCCGCAAGGAGGCTCGCGGCGCGCGCCTGCGCTTCGGCGGCGTCGAGCACGACCGGCGCATCGAGCGAGAGCGTCCGCCCGGTCGCGATGTCGGCGGCGAAGGCCTCCGCGACGCCGGGGCGCTGTTCGGCGCCGTCATCGAGGAACGAAATCTTCAATCGCTCCGGCAGATCGTCCGCATCCGCCCGGGCGCGGATGATGCGCGCCTCGCCCGTCTCAGCGAGATCGTCCTCCGTGATCGACAGATCCGCCTCCGCCCGCCGGGGCCGAGCGATGAGCCCGCCATCGCGCTCGTAAACATCGAAGCGATAGATGGAGGCGAGCGGCTCCAGCGCGGCGCGCGGCGGCGTCGGGTCGGCGAGGACATAGCCGGTGACCAGGGCGTCGAGATCCGGCGCGGCGAGCGGCGCGGTCGAGAGCGTCTCCACGAGGGAGCCGAGCGCGATGCGCTCCAGACGGCCGTTCAGCCAGTGCCCCGTCGTCCAGTTCGGCCCGTCCGACCAGACCTCCTCCCGACCCGGAAAATCCGGGAACGGCCGCGCGTCCCAGCAATAGGCGAAAATGCGATCCACCGAGACCATCGGACCACTGTAGACGCTGGAGGTCGGGTTCGCCGTCGGGTCGGCGAAGACAGACAGCAGCGCCTCCAGATAGCGCCGCTGGATGAGATCGTCCCGCGCGCCGATAGAGAAATAGGGAAGCTGCGATTCTGAGCTTTTCGGATCGAGAAAGACGTTCGGCTGATTGGACGATTTATCGAGGGCGGACGTCCCCGCCTCCATCAGCCAGATGGGCTTTTCTTCCGGAACCCATGCCGTCGGCGATGCGGCGCGCACGCCGCCCGGCCGGTCATGGTGCGCGTTCGACCACCAGTTCGGAAGATCCTTATAGCGAAAGACCCACGGCTCGCCGTAGGCGTCGTCGGTGATCGGCGTGTGAATCTGCGCCTCGCGGTCGGCGTCGGAGGCGTAGTACCAATCGTAGCCCTCGCCGCCGAAGACATTGGATTTCAGATAATCGAGATCATGAATGCGGTCGGCGACGGCGCGATCGAGATGGACCGATCCCTCGCGCCAGTCGGAGAGCGGCATGTAATAGTCGATGCCGACGGCGTCGATATCCGCATCCGCCCACAGAGGGTCGAGATGGAAATAAACATCGCCGGTCCCGTCCGCCGGCTGATGGCCGAAATATTCCGACCAGTCCGCGGCATAGGTGATCGCCATGCCCGATCCGACGACGGAGCGGACGGCCGAAGCGAGGGAACGGAACTTCTCCACCGCCGGAAACGCGTTCGCCTGATCGCGCAAACGCGTGAGCGCGCGCATCTCCGAGCCGAGCAGGACGCCGTCCGCGCCGCCCGCCGCGGCGAGATGCGCATAGTGCAGAATGAACCGACGGAAACCCCACTCGTCGGCTCCCGAATAAACGATCTGATCGTCAACCACGGCGAAATCGCTCGCCTGCGCGGCGCCGAAGAAGGCGTCGATCTGCGCGCGCGCCGCCGCAGTCTTATCCGCCGTTCCGGGTTCGCCCGCCGCCGGGGTCGCCGTCACGCGACCGCGCCAAGGGAACGTCGCCTGTCGAGCGCCGCCATAAGGGTCCGGCAGCGCGTTGTCGCCCGGAATGTCCATCATCAGGAACGGGTGGACGATGACCGTGAAGCCACGCGCCTTCAGCTCCCGGATCGCTTCGACGACGGAGACATCCGAGGGCGTGCCGCCGAATGCCGGGCGTCCATCGATACACGAGACTATGGGAACCTGACCACGACCCAGACCGGAGACGAGCCAAGGCCGCGGCTCGGTGCGCTTGAACGGGTTTTCCGCCCGCGGCTCGATACGGCACTCGCCCGCTCGTAGGTCATCCCCGTACCACGTGACAAAGAGCGACACCGTCCGACAGTTCGGCGCAAGCGTCTCCAATGAATTGAGCGAGGCCTGAAGGTCGGTGATGGCGAAGGCGTTGTGGACGTTCTCCGCGATCCCCTCCCCCGGCGCGCCGCCGCGCCAGATCGGCGTCGTCGCGAGCGCCGCCTCGCCGGAGCCCGGAATGAGCGAGACCGCCTGCAGGGCGTTCTGCAGCGCTTCCGGTTCGTCCCGATCCAAGGTGCGGATCACCTCAACCGTCAACTGCGGTATGCGATTGCCGTACTCCGTAAGCGGCATGTCTTCGATGACGAGATAGGCGAGCCCCCGAAAAGCGGGCGTCGCGCCGACGCCCTCGACCGCCTCAAGGAACGGGTCCGGCTCCTGATCCTCCGTTCCGCGATGAAGCCGAACGGCGCTGGCGCCGAGCGTGGTCAGTCGCCCGTCCGCCCAGATGCGGCCGATCCCGTCGATGGGACCTTCGCAGAGACCGAGGGCGAAGGAGATCGAGTAGACGAACTCCGTCGTCTCGACCTGCTGGCCGCCGCCTTTGCCGCCGACATCGACGCGCTCGATGTTCTGGGTCTCACGGAAGTTCGTCGTCCAGATGAACTGGCCCGGAATGCGCGCCCGCCCGAACACCCGCGCGACGCCCGTTCCTTCCGCTCCGGACTGAAGCCGAAGACGCTGCGACCGTGGGCCTTCGACGCGGGTGACCGTCGGTCCGAGGATCGCGCCGACCACCAGCGTGCCGGCGTAGGCCGCGGCGACGGAGCCCGCCGTGCGCGCGAGAAACGGGCCGACGCGAGCGGCCGCGGCGCCGCCCACCCGGGCGGCGGAGAGTAGGACGGTCGACATGGGGCTCAGTCCGTAAGATGCGGAAAGGAGAAAACGGCGGCGAGGCGCTCTCGCCACCAGCGCGCAAATCCGGTTTCGCAAACGGCGCGACCGGAATAGGCGTGCACGAACCGGTCGTCGGAAACGAGAACGCCGCAGTGCTTCACCGGCCCGCGCGCATCCATCCGGAAAAGGAGCACGTCGCCCGGCAGTGCAGCATCCATGACGGGGCGGAGCCGCCGCTGCGCTGCAGCCAACAACGGCTCATCAGGCGCGCGCTCGGCCCAATCCAGCGTATACGGCGGCGGCGCCTCCGGCTCGTCGCCATATATCGAGCGCCAGACGCCGCGCACGAGGCCGAGACAGTCCGCGCCCGCGCCCTTGGCCGACGCCTGATGGCGATAGGGCGTACCGATCCAGTCGCGCGCTTCGGCGACGATGTCGGCGCGGTTCGGGAAACTCATCGCGGGCTCCCGTCCAACGGGCCGTCCGCTGTCGGATAGCCGTAGATGAAGTCGTCGCCCGGCAGCTTGTTGAAGCCGCGGAAGTTGACGACGTTCGAGAACTTGTCTCGGCACGTCCCAAAGCGCTTGTCGCAACCGGCGATGGCCGCAAAGGCGTCTCCTTCGGCTATGGGCGGATGGGGGCGTTCGGAGAGGATGAGCACGGGCGCCGTCGGTTCGACCACGTGGCGCACGATGCGCTCAGAAAGTCCCTCCCGCGCGCCGGAGGTCCAGACGATCTCGCCGGAGGCGAACCAGCCTTCCTCGAACCCGTCGAGCCCGGCGACGGCGATTTCCCGTGCGTTGCGCAGAACGGAAACCGTCCCGCCCGCCGAATAGGCCACGTTCGCCGTATCAACGCTGCAGCGTGCATCGCCCAGGCGAGCGTCGCAGGTTTTCTGGTACGTCCGACCGACAGGCGCATCCAGCGCCGCCTTCAGTCCCCGGATTTCCAACTCGATCTCGCTGTCGCGACGGGTCGCCTCGCCGAGGGTTCCCGCAACAAGCTGCAGACGCTCCGTCGGCGCTTCCCAGTTGACGAGATAAATATCGATCCGGGCGCCGTCATAGCGCCCCGCCAGAAGATCAGCCTCGGTGATTGCATCCGCTGTTAGCGCGCCAAGCCCGGTAAGATTGTCCACCGCGAGATCGCCGGACGTTTCCTGCGCGCTCGCCTCCAGCGCCGCACCCGGTACATAAGTCTCGCCCTCGACCTCCAACACTCGATCATGATCCGTCAGACGGAGAACGGCGCCGTCACGACGCTGCAGACGCCAACAATAGGCGAGCGTGGTCGCCTCGCCTGCGAGGTGCGCGGCGAGCCCTGTCGGAAGCTCCCGCATCAGTCCAGCACCTCGATAAGCGGCACGCTCGGCGCTTCACCCGCGCGAAAGGCGGCGAGGCTTACGCGAAGATCGTCCGTATCGAACCGGACGGGGGTGTCGAACTCGAACCCCGCCGTCAGGACGACGCCGACGGCGGGCGCCGACCCAAATGTCACCTGTCCCGTGTCCAAACTGACCGACACGTCGCCCGGATCCACGGCGACGCCGTTCGCCGCGACACGGACCGATCCGTCTACCGGTTTATTGATCGTCCGCTCCGAAACGACCCCGCCGCTCTCATAGCGTTTGATGAGCTGGAAAACCGTCGTCACTCCGTCGCCGACGCCGAGCGGCTGGTCCGTCGCGCTCGGCGCCTGCGAGGGCGACGCGGACGAAAAGTCAAGCGGATCGCGCCAGCGGAAGGAATGGAGGCGCCCGCCGCGCGCTTCGAAAAAGGCGATGATCGCGGCGAGGTCGTCCAGGGATTTGACGCCCGAGCCCGCATTATAGCGCCGACGCGAAGCGCTGCGGCGGGCGTTACGGACCTCCCGACCCGAAGCGAGTTCGATAACGTCCGTCAGGCGGCTTGGCCCGCCTTCGCTGTCGAGAGCGATGTCGATGGGGAAGCGGACGTCGTGAAACACGCGGTCTCCTCAGGCTCATGCGTAGACGCATGATCGCCCGGCCTCGTCGACCGTGGACAAGTTCAGAGATTGCGCAGGCCGCGACGGGCGGCGCGTGCGAGGGCGGCGGAAACCTGCGCTTCGGAACGGGCGACGCCACGCGCATCCGACGCGCCGTTGACGGAGAGATTAACCGTCACGTTCATGCCCCGCCCCTCGCCCACCTGTCCGTTGACGGCGGGGGTGAACACTTCAGGCCCGCGCTCGCCGACGAGATAGCTGAGGCCCGCCCGCACGGGGCCGCCGTTGGCGCGCGCCCCGCCGAAGGCCGCGCCGATGGCGCCGGAGATCAGGTTCTCCACCGGCGCCCGCACCAGGCTGTCAACGGCGATGTTCGCGAGATCCGCCGTGATTGCCCGGCCGAGGCCGCGGAACGAGAGCGAGCCCGATTTCGCCGCTTTCATCAGTTCGCCCTCAATGGAGCGCGAGGCCTTGGAGAACGCATCCTCGATCGCCTCGGCGGCGGGCGTCAGCTGACTGCGGACGATTTCATCGACCTCCGCCCCGGCGGAGCGCAGCCCTTCGGCGAGTCCGCTGGCGTCGATATCGATACGGACGGGATCGGTCATGGCATGTCCTTTTCAAGGGTGCGGCGCAGGCGGTCGAGGTCGCACTGGCGGAAGGGTTCGGGCGGCGCGCAGGCGGCTTCCAGCAGCCGCCATTCCGGAAGGCTGAGCGCCCAAAACTCCGTCGGCGAAAGATGCAGCGCGAAAACAGCGAGCGCGAAGCGCTCCGCCCACGCCCCTGCGCCTAAAGCTTTCCCGGCGCCTCCGCGTCGGCGCCGACCGCCGCGACGGCCTGCGCGACAGCGCGCGCCGCTGCGAGCGGGTCGACGCCCGCTTCCAATACATGCGACGCCAGTTCCGCCTCGCCGCCGCCGCGCAAAAGCGCCGCCAGGGCGACCGCGAGATCGCGGGCGCGACCTTGGGACAGACGTGCGGCGACGGCGGACAATCCGTCCGCCTCGAACGCCGTTTCCAGTTCCGCCAGGGCCCCGAGCGTAAAGCACAGTCGCCGCGGCGCGCCTTCGATTTCGATCAGCACTTCGCCGCGAACGGCGTTAGGAGAAACGCTCACAGGGCGGAGAAGGTGAGCGCACCGGCCGAGGCGAGGGAGATCGCCATGGTCGCCTCTTCGTTATAGTCGCCGCCATAATCGAGGGCGACGACGATGAACGCGCCTTCGACGACGCCGAAATCCGGCAGGACGACGCGCCAGACATCCGCACCGCCCGCAAAGAAGGCCGCACGCACGGCCTCCGCCGCCGCGTCGTCTACGAACACGCCCGAGCCGGTGATGGAGGCCTGGCGCACGCCGGCGCCGCCGAGAAGCTCGCGCCATCCGTCCGGGGACGCCTGATTGGTGGCGTCCACGGTCGCAGCGTTCAGCGAGAGCGCGCTCGTCCGCACGCCGCCGACGGTCGTGAAACCGCCACCCGCCAACTGCATCTGAAGAAGTACGTCCTTACCGCGCTGCGCGACCATGCCCCGCCCTCCTTAAGCTGCGACGAGCGGCTGGGTGACCGCCCGATAGCGCATGACGCCCTGATAGGTGTCCGGTTCGCGCCGCCGCAGCACGTCCGCAAAAACGTACCGCATGTTGACGAGATGAAAGCCCGGCACGTCGAAGCGGGTTTCGTGGATCGCGTCGTAAACGGCGGAAATGATGCGTTTCACCTCGCGCCGCCCGGCGTATTGGGAATAGGCGTAGAGCCGCAGTTCATGTTCCTGCCCGCCAGGCACGCCCGCCCAGTCGCCGACGCGGGATTCGCCCAACGTCAGATACGGGAAGACAGCGTCCTCCGGCGGAGAATCGAAAATCCGCGCGGGATCGCCAAGCGCGGCTTTCAAGCGGGCGTCCGTCTTCAGTCGGGCGTAGACGGCGCTCTGCAGCGCCCAGCTGGCGTCGCTCACGGACGGCCCTCCTCGCAGCTCAGGTTGATGAACGGTTCGCCGTCCGCATCCGGCGCAGCGTTCTGGATGCGCAGCGTGGTTCCGAACAGCTCCGCATGGGTCGCGGCGGCGGGGTAGTCCTCCCGCCGCACACGGATGTCGTAGCGCTTGCGGAAGACGTCCCGCTCGCCGGAGGCGTCACGCAAAGCGGGCAGCGCCGTCGCGTCGCCCCAGGCGAAGCCGATCTCCCGTCGCGCGAGCGCCGCGCCGCCGCCCTCGTCGGCAAGGCGTTCGGCGCGCAGGAAACGCACGCGGTCGCGCAGATCGAAGGTCACAGGCGCGGTCTCCGATAGCTGGCGAGCAGCGCTTCGATGGAGTGCGGCAGCACCGCCGCGCGGCCGTCGATCGCGGGTTCGCGACGCTCGAAGAAATGCGCGACCAGAAGAAGCACCGCCTGCTGCAGATCCGCCGGCGCGGCGCCCCGCGGGCCGTAGCCGACTTCCGCATCAATGCGGACGCCGGCGACGGGCTGAACGGCGCGCGGCCAGAAGCCGGTCGCGACCACGCGTGCGCCTTCGCCCGTCTCGATGGCGTAAAGATCCGTCGAAACCGGCGTCCAGCTCGACGCGTCCGTCAGTACCGCAACTTCCAGCACCGCGTTCAGCGGCGCCCGCGGAAAGGTCACCGCCCTCTCCGGCGCGCGATCAAGCGTCAGGCGCGCCGTCTGCGAGACCAGCGCGCGGCCGGTGCGCTCCTCCACCACCCGCCGGGCCGCCGTGACGAGGCGTTCGACGAACGCATCTTCCGATGACGTCTCAAGCCGAAGATGGCGCTTGGCTTCTACGACCGAGACGGGCTCGGCCGCAGGCGGAGTGAGGATGGAGAGCATATCCGGCGCGCCTTTCGATCAGGACGTCCCGAAGCGGAGGATTTTAAGCGCCTCGAAGTCCTGCACCCCGCCGCCGACGCGCTTGGTCGTGTAGAAAAGGACGTACGGCTTCGCGGAGAACGGATCGCGTAGGATGCGCAGGCCGATGCGATCGACGATGAGATAGCCGCGCGCGAAGTCTCCGAAGACGATGGAGGGCGAGTCCGGCCCAATGCCCGGCACTTCTTCGGCTTCCGTGATCGGATAACCCATCAGCGTCGCGCCGACGCCCGGATCGGCGGAGGGGCGCCACAGATAGTTGTCGTCCCCGTCCTTCAGCTTGCGGACCGCGCCCAAGGTCGACCGACTCATGACGAAACGACCGTTGGCGCGATAGGTCTGCTTCGGCGTGTAGACGAGATCGATGATCCTGTCCGCCGGGTCGGTCGCGGCGAAGCCGCCGGAGACGCCCGTGGCGATGTAGCCGATCTCGCCCCAGCTCTGCGAGCCTTCCGCGACGGCGGTGTAATCGAGGAAGCCGCGGGGCTGGTTCGTACCCGTCCCGACGACGAAGGCGGCGCCTTCCTGGGCGGCGAATTCCGCACGCACCTCATCGGCGAGCCACTGCTCCACATCAACGACGGAGTCTTCCAGAAGCGTCGGGGTCGCCGCCGGCATGGCGTAAAGCTCCATGGTCGGCAGATCGACGATGCGTAGGTCCGGCGTCGCCGTCTGTGTGCGCGGGTCCTTGTCGCCGACCCATCCGGCGGCGGCGCCCGCGGCGCTGACGGGTTTGCGGAAGCTGGCTGCGCCGATCTCGCGCACGGTCGCGATCTGTCGGATCGGCGAGATGCTCCGCACCGCCTCATTGATGAAGCGTTCGGTCTCATGGGGCGCGAGGTAGCCGCCCTCCGCGTCCGTCGCGATGGAGAGCGCTTTTTCTTCCAGCGCTTTCAGGCCGGCGGCGTCGCCGGCGCGCATATAGGCGCCGATGGCCTGCTTGCGTTCGCGGGTGGCCGCATCGCCCGCCGCGAGGGCTGGGCGACGGTCTTCAAGGGCGATGCGGTCGAGGCGCTGCTTGTGCTCGTCGAGAGCGCGGTTGATGCGATCGACTTTTTCTTCCGAAATCGGATCGGCGGCGCCGCGGCGTTCGATCTCGTCGAGGCGGCGATCGTTTTCATCCTTAAACTGTTCGAAGGCGTTCAGGAATTCGCCGACGGCGCGGCGGACGTCCTGAACGTCGTTGAGGGCTTTGGTTTCCGGTGTCATGAGTGCTCCTTCAGCGGATCATCGCCGCCTTCAAGCGGCCGGCGGCTTCGTGGATGGCGTCAGCGGCGTCGGGCTCGCCGATGGCGGTGAGGCGCGCGGCGGGCGCCATGGGGAAGGTCACGAGAGAGACCTCCCAGAGATCGACGGCGAGAAGTTCGCGGCCGCCGCGCAAGGCCCGCGCGCGGCGGGTGCGAAAACCGATGGACAGCCCGTCGAGCGCGCCGAAACGCGCGAGGCTCCAGACCTCGCGGCCCGTCTCTGAGGCGAGGGATATCTCCCCTTCTGCGTAGAGACCGCGTTCATCTTCACGAAACCTCCGCCAGCGGCCGATCGGTCGATCCGCCTGATGCTGATAAAGCATCCTAACCGCGGCGGCGGGGCGTTGGATAAGTGAAGCGCGAAAGGCGCCCGCGCGGATGATGTCGCCATTGTCATCGGGCTCGCCGAAGATCGCGGCGTAGCCCTCAATGGGTGCGGAATTCATGGCTCAGACCTCCCCGTCGATGGCGAGAAGGCGGCGTTTCTCCGCATCGGTGAGGAATTCAGCTGAAGCAATGCGCCGCCAGCGGGCGTCTCGCTCCGCAGACAGCGCATCGATTTCATCGAGATCGCAGGCGAGCGCCGCCCCGTCGAAGGCCGCGCCGAGCCATTTTGAAAGCGCCGCAGCGGCCTTCTTCGCAAGCGGCGCAACGGCGTGGCGCCAGAAGGCGAGATTGGCTTCGCGATAATTGGAATAGGTGTTGTCCCCCGGAATGCCGAGCAGCATGGGCGGCACGCCGAAGGCGAGCGCGATGTCGCGCGCCGCGGAGTTCTTCGCGCTGATGAAGTCCATATCTGTCGGCGACAGCGCCATCTGCCGCCAGTCGAGACCGCCATCAAGGAGGAGCGGCCGCCCCGCATTGGCGCCGCCCTGGAACATCTCCTCAAGCTGATCTTTCAGGCGCTGGAACTGGTCTTCCGAGAGCGCCGCCGCACCTTCGGGACCGGAATAGACAAGCGCGCCGGAGGGCCGCGCGGCGTTATCGAGCAGCGCCTTGTTCCAGCTCTGGGTCGCGTTGTGGACATCGATGGCGATGGCGGCGGCCTCAAGCGGCGAAAGGCCGTAATGGTCGTCCGTCGGATTGAAGAGGCGCATGTGAAGGATGGAGGGCGTCTCGCCGCCACGGGCGACGGGGAAGCTCACCGTCCGCCCGCCGACGGTGTAGTCGTAGGCCGCCGGCCAGCCGCTGTCTGAAAGGCGCGCCTTCATGCGGTCGGGCCGAAGCGCGTAGAGCTCCCTCACTTCGCCGTCGATGGAGACCGCTTCGATATAAGCGTTGCCGGAGGTCTGGAGATGCCCGTAGACCGCCTCGAAGAACTCCGCTCGCGTCTGTTCCGGGTTCGGCCGTTCGATGAGATCGAGCAAGGGATGCACGCTCATGCGCCGCCCCGCCTCCATCGCCATGAGCGGCACGGAGGCGGCGGATTCCGCCAGCAGCCGCACGCAGCGGTGGGCGACGACGTTCTTCTGGTAGCCCTCCCGCGCGAGGGACGCATAGTCCCGCGGCGTCCAAACGGGCCGCCCGCCGCTCGCAAGCGCGATGAGCGGCCGCGCGCGGCTGGCTTTTTCTTCCGACTGGGATGACGAAGTCTTGAGCATGATTTTCTCCGAAGTGCGCATAAAAATCCCCTCTCCCTATGGGAGAGAGATGAAAGATCAGAACCGCCGCACCCGCGGTGCGGTCGGTTCGCTGAACATCAGTTCGCCGACGGCCCAGACGAGGGCGTCAAGGCGATCGGGGCTTCCGCCGACGGAGCGCGCGGTTCCGTCAAAGCGCGTCATCTGATCCTCGAGGCGCGCGAAGGCGCCGACATGGCGCACGCGGCCGCGCTCATAGAGCGCCGCGACGGGTTCGGCGCGGAGCGTCTTCCCCCGCGTCGCGCGCACGAGCTTTACGGGCGCGGCGGGATCAAGCTGCGTAATGACGGACCGCGCCATCTCGCCGCCCTGATTGGCCTCGACGATGATCCGTCCCGCCCCGAAATCGCGCGCGGCGGCGAGCGCCCGCTCCGCCCACCCGCTCGGGCTGAGCCCGCCCGCCGAGCGATCCGACAGAACGAAAGCTGTCGCCTCACCGTTAATCTCAGCGCGCCCGGCGACGACGATCCCGCATTCGTCCGCCTCCGGCCCAGCGCTCGCCGGCGGGTCGACGGCGACGACGATACGCTGCAGGGTCGGCGCGGCGGAGATGCGCGCCGCCTCGATCATGCCCCACGTCCAGAGCGCGCCTTCCACATCATCAACGATCTCGCCCATCAATTCCTGGCGGCCGAGGCGCGTGCCTTCGTACTCGGCGACGATCTCAGTGAGGAAAGACGGGGCGAGGTTCGCGCGGTTGGCGTAGGTGCTCGCCCGGCTCGTCCGCGTCGTCTCTTTCTCCAGTAGCCGTTTCAGAAGCGCCGTCGGCCGCGGCGTCGTGGTGACGACCTGACGCGGGCGCTCTCCGAGACGAAGAGCCAGCTGAAGATTACTCCACGTCTCCTCCGGGTAGGTCCATTTGCAGATTTCATCGCTCCAGGCGGCGGCGAACTGCGCCCCCCGCACGCCATCCGGGTCTTCGGAGGAGAAAACCTCCGCGATGGCGCCGTTCGGCCATTCAAGGCGCCGGCGCGCGGCGAGAAAGCTGGGGCGCTTAGCGACGGGAGAGATCGCCATCAACCCGGACTCTCCATCAATCATCACTTCGCGCACGTCTCCATAAGTCTCGCCGACCAAGGCGATACGCCCGGCGCGACCGCGCGCACCCACTCAGCGCCGGAACGCGTCTTGCCCGCGCCGCGCCCGCCGAGGACGAGCCACGTCGTCCACGGATCGGCTTCGGGCGGCGGAACCTGATCGTCGCGCGCCCAGAACGGCCAGTCGTATTGAAGCGCCTCAAGCTCCGTCGGCGTCAGGCTCTGGAGCCAACGGATCCAGGCCTTCCTCGGTAAGGATGCGATCGAGGCGGCGCTGAACCTCCGCGCGGACGTCCTCGGCGGACGCGTCGGATCGTTCGGGCTCGGATCTCGCGGATTGTTCGAGGACGGTATTCTTCATCTCCATCACCTTCTCCAGAACCCGCGCCAGCCCCGCGAGCGCGCGGGCGCGGCGCTCATCGTCAGCGCTTGAAGCCGCCCCGTCCGCAAGGCTCGACGAGAGCCGCGCGCGCAGGGCGCTAATCTCCGCATCGAGCAGGGCTTCGATATCGACTAGCCGATCGGCGTCCGCCCGCACCGCCGGCTTCGGCGGCGCGCCATCGGCGAGGCGCGGATAGCCGAGCCAGCCTTCCTTCTTCGCACGACGGCGGACCGTCGAGTTCGCGACGCCCAGCTCGATCGCCAATTGCGCGATTTCCGCCGCACCGGTTTCAAAAGCGGCGCGCGCCGCCGCCCATCGCGCCGTTCGGGCGCGCGCCTGTTCGTCCGTCAACGCCTCGATCCATGCCTGCGCCCGCGCCCGCGGCGGGGCGTTCATGAAGGCGTCATTTCTGATGATGACAGAACACTACCCCGCGAGCGTGACGGGGGGATAAGTCCCTGTGCGGAGCTCGGGCAGTTACGCCTTCCTTCGGGACGGCCGCGCGAACCTAACCCCGCCGTTGGGTGATCCGCTCTTCCCAGTCGCCGTCTTCGGGAAAATC
>CAYFIB010000012.1:0-33157 GCA_964342855.1 uncultured Caulobacterales bacterium | reverse complement strand
CCTAACCCCGCCGTTGGGTGATCCGCTCTTCCCAGTCGCCGTCTTCGGGAAAATCGCTCTCGCTGAAGAGTTCGTCGCCGCGCACGGCGACGCCCGCTTTGGCGGTGCTTTCCCGGTCGCCCGTCACCAACGGGTGCCAGTCGGGCAAGGGCGCGCCCTCGCTCACCAACCGGTAAGCGCACGTTTCCGGCATCCACGGCAGCGCCCCGGCGTTCGCGGGCGAGAGGCGCACGCAGTCGGGCACGCGGGCGTGGCGGTTCTCATAATCGCGACAGACCCGACGCTCCGGATCGAAGAGTTGGCAGTGGAGGTCGGTCTCCCAGACCGCGCCGCCGTCTTCTTCATCGTCCTGCAAAAGAACGAGACAGCACTTGCCGCAGCCATCGCAGAGAGCCTCCCATTCGGCGGCGTTCATCTCCGCGAGGGACTTCTCCCGCCAGAATCCCGGCTGAAGTTCGGCGTCGGCGGCGTTCGGCGCCTTGGTTTTCGTCTCGTTCCGCCGCATGGTCGCCCGGATTGCATGTGAGCCCGTGGAGACGGGAGACTAACACGCATGAGACGCTGGCGGGCACGAGAAATCCTCGACGACCTTCGCTTCTGGGCGGGGCGGACGACGCGGCGGCTGAAAGGCCGCTGGACGGCGCTTTCCGAGCGCGCGGGGGACCGCGCGCGGGTTTTCCTGAAGGACGACTGGACCAATCGCGGCCCGCGGCGCACGAGCTTTGGTTCCTTCCTGTCGGGCGCGACCACCCCGCGCCGCATGGCGCTGGCCGCAGGTTCCAACGGGCTCTCGGCGGTCGCGCTGGTGCTCTATGGCGTTTTCGTCGTCTTCGCCCCGCGTCTGCCCACAACCATCGACCTCTGGGACGCGAACCGGCCGCCGAGCCTCGTCATCCTCGACCGCACGGGCGAAGAGCTCGCCTCGCGCGGCGCGGACTATGGCGAGACCGTCGGCATCGACGAACTGCCCCCGCACCTCATCGACGCGGTGCTCGCGACCGAGGACCGACGCTTTTATAGCCACGGCGGCATCGACCCCCGCGGCCTCGCCCGGGCCATGGTCGTCAACATCCGCTCCGGCGCCATCGTTCAGGGCGGCTCGACCATCACCCAGCAGCTGGCGAAGAACGCCTTCCTCTCCGCGGAGAAGTCCGCGACGCGCAAAGCCAAGGAGGCGATGCTCGCGATCTGGATCGAAGGGCGGTATTCCAAGGACGAAATTCTCTCCGTCTACCTCAACCGCATCTATCTCGGCGCGGGCGCCTATGGGGTGGATGCGGCCGCGCACATCTACTTCGGCAAGTCGGCGCGCGAGCTCACCCTGCAGGAAGCCGCCGTCATCGCCGCGCTGCCGAAGGCGCCCTCGACCCTCGCCCCGACCAAGAACCCCGAAGGCGCCTTCCGCCGCGCCGCGGAGGTGATCGACAACATGGTCGAGGACGGCCGACTTGACCGTGCGACGGCGGAGATCGCCAAGGCCGAACCCGCCGTCATCGTCGAAGACGCCGAAGACGCCGTCTACGGATATTTTCTCGATTACGTGATCGCCAAGCTCGATGAACGGGCGGAGATCGCCCTTTCCGAAGACCTCATCGTCAAGACCACTCTCGACAAGCGCCTGCAAGCCGCCGCGGAAGAAGCCGTGCGCGCCGTCGTCGAGGCCGAGGGCGAAGCCGGCGGTTTTTCGCAGGGCGCGCTCATCGCCTACGCGCCGAACGGGGGCGTCCTCGCGGTCGTCGGCGGCAAGTCGTATACGGAAAGCCAGTTCAATCGCGCGACGCAGGCGCTGCGCCAACCGGGCTCCGCCTTCAAGCCGTTCGTCTATCTCGCCGCTCTCGAAGCGGGCATGACGCCGCGCGCGGTTTTCGTCGACGCGCCTATCGAGGTCGAGGGCTGGCGGCCGACGAACTATTCAGATGTTTATGTCGGCCCCGTGCGCCTTTCTGAAGCCATGGGCCGCTCCATAAACACCGTTTCGGTGCAGGTCTCAGAAGCCGTCGGCCGCAACCGGGTGCTGGAGACGGCCCGCGCCCTCGGCGTCACGACGGAGATGTACGAGCACCCCTCCATCGCGCTTGGCGCCTTCGAGACGACGCTGGAAGTCATCACCTCCGCCTACATCCCGTTCGCGACAGGCGGGCTCTCCGCGACGCCGCATGTGCTTGAGGCCGTCGAAACGCCGGAGGGCGAGACGCTCTTCCGCTTCGAGCCGCCGGAAGCGACGCGCCTGTTCTCCCGCGTCGAGGCGAATGAGATGACCCACATGATGCATCAGGTGATGGCGGGCGGCACCGGTCGGCGCGCCGATATCGGCGGCGGACGCGCCGTCGGCAAAACGGGGACCACGAACGACTGGCGCGACGCCTGGTTCGTCGGCTTCTCGCAATCGGTCGTCGCAGGCGCCTGGGTCGGCGAGGATGACTACGCGCCCATGAACCAGGTGACCGGCGGCGACGCCCCGGCCCGCATCTGGCGCGCCTTCATGTCCGAAGCCGCCAAGATCGAGCGCTTCCCCGCCCTGCCGGAAACCTACCCCGCGATGCGCTTCGAAGAGGAGCAACAGCTCCTTGTCTTCTATGAGACGCTCTCGGAGGATTTCGGCGACGAAGAGGACGACGGCGCTAGGCGTCTGCGATTGTTCGGCGGACGGAACTGAGGCCTGCCGTTCGTCAGTCTGAGTTCGTTATTTTTTTGCACGTCATCCCGGAAACGGCGCAGCCGTTATCCGGGACCCAGAGTGTCTGAGTGCAACGCCTGCGGCCCTGGGTCCCGGCTCTCGCTGCGCTCGGCCGGGATGACGGCCAGGATCAAGCCCGATCCCGAGACTTTTCGAACGTCAGGTCCGGCCAGTTCGTTTCGGCCCGGCCCACATCCCACGCGCTACCGGCGAGGAAAACCGGCGCGTCGTCACGGTCTTCGGCGATGTTCACACGGTTCTTCTCCACGAACTTCGCGACCTCTTTCGGATCGCCGGAGACCCAGCGCGCCATCTGATAGGTGGTCTGCTCGAAACCGGCGGCGACGCCATATTCCGTCTCCAGCCGCGAGGCGAGCACATCGAGCTGCAGCTGACCGACGACGCCGACGATCATCTGGGCGCCGATCACCGGACGGAAGAGCTGGGAGACGCCCTCTTCTGAAAGGTCCTCCAGCGCCTTGCGCAGCTGCTTCGCCTTCATGGGATCATCAAGGCGCGCGCGGCGAAGAATCTCCGGCGCGAAATTGGGGAGCCCGGTGAAGCGCGTATCCGTCTTTTCGCTCAGGGTGTCGCCGACGCGCAGGACGCCGTGGTTCGGCACGCCGATGATGTCGCCGGCGGTCGCTTCTTCGGTCAGCTCGCGTTCGCGGGCGAAGAAGAAGATCGGCGCCGGGATGGCCAGGGTCTTGCCTGTCTGCGTCTGCCGCAGCTTCATCCCCCGGCGGAAATTTCCTGAGCACAGGCGCACGAACGCGACCCGGTCGCGATGGTTCGGGTCCATGTTCGCCTGCACTTTGAAGACGAAGCCGGAGACGTAGTCCGCATCCGGTTCAACGGGCGCAGGCGTCGCGGGCTGGCGACGGGGCGCAGGCGCGATGTCGGCGATGAGGTCGAGAAGCGGCGCGACGGCGAAGTCTTTCAAGGCGCTGCCGAACACCACCGGGCTCATATGCCCCTCGCGATAGCTTTCCGCGTTCAGCTCCGGATAAGCGGATTTCGCGAGCGCCGCTTCCTCGCGGAAGGTCTCGAGGATCGGCTCCGGCACGCGCGCCGCGAGCGCGGGATCGTTTTCATCCTGGCACGCCACGATGTCGTCGCCCGTCCCGCCGCGCTTCTTCGACGTCAAAAACCGGTTCGTCAGGAGATCATAACAGCCGTAGAAATCGACGCCCCGCCCGACGGGCCAGGTGACCGGCGTGATGTCGAGGGCGAGGGTCTCCTCGATCTCGTCGAGCAGTTCAAACGGGTCTTTCGCCTCGCGGTCGATCTTGTTGATGAAGGTGATGATCGGAATATCGCGCAGGCGGCAGACTTCGAGGAGCTTCAGCGTCTGGCTCTCGATGCCTTTCGCCGCGTCGATGACCATGACCGCCGAATCGACCGCCGTCAGCGTACGGTAGGTGTCTTCTGAGAAGTCTTCGTGGCCCGGCGTATCGAGGAGGTTGAAGGTGAGGTCTTTCGCCTCGAAGGTCATGACGGAGCTGGAGACGGAGATGCCGCGCTTCTGCTCCAGCGCCATCCAGTCGGACCGCGCCCGCCGCCGCTCGCCGCGCGCCTTCACGTCGCCCGCGAGCCGCGAGGCGCCGCCCGCGACCAACAGTCGTTCGGTCAGGGTCGTCTTACCGGCGTCCGGGTGCGCGATGATGGCGAAGGTGCGCCGGGTCGCCCATTCGGGGGGCGAAACTTCAGAAGTCGTCATTCAGTTTCCAGTATATCCGTACTCGAAGCGCGTAGGCGGACTAGTTCCGCGACCAGCTCACATCATCTTCGGTGCAGGCGGTTCCGGTAATGGTCTGCGGGTCGCCTTTGATGATCAGGTTCGCTTCCCAATCGCGGCAGAGGCGCGGATTGCGCACCGGGGCGCCGGCGAGGCGCAAGCCTCCCGACATCTCGGTCGCGAGCGGCGCATAGAGGTAGCCGACCGCGCGACCCGGCTTGCCGATGAGAAGCCACTCGACATCCGTCAACCGTCCGTAGACCTCGAAACGCTCCCCGGCGCCGGACTGGCCGACGCGAACGCCGTCGCGAACCGGCGCAAGGCGGATGTTGACCGGGCTTGCGGTCGTCGCGGGCGCCTGGTCGATCTCCATGGCGTAGGCGACTTTCAGGCCGCCCGGCGCAGGCAACGCTTCCTGACGGTCGTTCAGCACGCCGACGAGGCGCGCCTCGCCCGCCGTGATCGCGCCAGATACGCCGCCCGCGGTAAAGGTGCGCGCGTCAGCGCCCGGCTCGCCGAGGGCGCGCTCAAGGGCGGCGGTGAAGGCGGCTTCCGCTTCGGAATTCATCCGTACGCCGGACGCGACCGGTTTTGAGCCAAGACCGCTGAGTGGCCCGAGAGGAATGCTCTCGCACCCGGTCGCCAGAACCGCCATCGCGCACAGAACCGCCAAACGCCGCATTTTTATTCACTCCCTGAACACCGGCTCGACAAGCATGGGCTCGCCATCGGTACGTTCGATCTCGACGATCCAGAGATCAGGGTCAATCGCGGCGGCTTTTTGAAGATAGGCGTCCACATCCCCCTCCGGCTTCAGCCCGCCGAGGGGGTCGCGAAACCCCGCCTCGCCTTCCCGATTGCGCGTTTGCATGAAAACCCGCGCCGCGCCGCGCGCGTAGACCTTCACCGCGACGGCGCCCGCATCCGGGTCGCCCTTGCGCGCGACGGCGGCGAAGACGCCTTCAGACGCGACCCGGCGCAGATACGCGCCGACCCAGATTTCGGTCTTGAGGCGCGCCAAGCGTTCAGGCCGCGCCGCGCTTGCGGGAGACCGCGTCGCCGAAGGCGCGGACGCGGGCGATCTGGGTGAGCACCCCGCCCTCCTGGCCGACGCCTTTCAGCGGCAGGCGCACGGTCGCCGTCGTGCCTTTGCCGGGGCGCGAGGACAGAGTCAGTTCGCCTTCGTGCAGTTCCGCGAGCCCGCGCGCGAGGGCGAGGCCAAGGCCCGTGCCGCCGCCGCCCGCCGGGCGCCCGGCCTGCGGATCAAGATAGCGCTCGCCGATTCGCGCGACGTCTTCGGCCGCCATGCCGACGCCAGTGTCCATCACCGACATCCAGATGTCGGAGGCGTCCACGCGCAGGCGCAGCGTGACTTTCCCCGCATCCGTGAATTTCACGGCGTTCGAGAGGAGATTGAGGAGGATCTGCCGCACCGCGCGCGGGTCGGCGGTGGCGATGGGCGCGTCGGCGATGTCGACCACGAACTCGAGGCCGGACTTCTCCGCATCGAGCCGCACCAGCTCGCCGCATTCGCGGGCGATGGCGGAGACGTCCGTCGGTTGCGGCGAGAGCTGATATTTGCCCGCATCGATCTTCGACATGTCCAGCATGTCCGAAACAAGATCGAGCACGTGGCGTCCGCCCTTGTGAATGAGCTCGGCGTACTCGCGGGCGCGGTCCGCATCGAAGGTCTCCGCGCTTTTCAGGGCGTCCGCGAAGCCGATGACCGCGTTCAGCGGCGTGCGCACCTCATGGCTCATATCGGCGAGCATTTCGGCGCGGGCGCGGGCGGCGTCTTCAGCGCGAGCGCGCTCGGCCTTCAGGGCGTCTTCGGTGAGGCGCTGAGCGGCGAGATCGCGCAGGGAGACGGCGTAACCGTCTCCAGAGCGGGTGACGACCAGTTCCACCGGCCCCTCGACACGGTCAGCGAAGGCGGCGCGGATGAAGCCCGCCTCCCCCGCGCGCGCCGCTTCAAAGGCGCTGGCGAGTTTCGGGCGATCTTCCGGCGCGAGGGTCTGTGAGAACGCGGTTCCGATGATGAGGCCGGGCGCGGAGCGGCGAAACGCCTCGTTCGCGCCGACCAGCCGTCCTGAGCCGTCGACCGCGGCGATCGGCGCGGCGGCGGCGTCCGCCGCGGCGGCCAGCGCGCGGCGTCGGTGCGAGAACAGGGCGAAAAACGCTTTCAGCACGTGGGTTTAACCTCGCTGCGGCGACCGAAGCCGCCATGGATCCACGTTAACCTTTCAGCCCGTTTGCTTAACAAAACTTGAACATGAGACGGCTACAACGCGGTTACTCGGAGAATAACGCTCAAATTGCCGTCGCCGCAAAAAACGCCGATTAAGGGCGCAAATGTATCGGCGAAGGGCGCTCGTCCGCCCGAGCGATCATGCAGGGGATCGATTGATGACCAAGTCCGCCACCGCCCGCCGCCTTCGCGCGGGTCTCACCGTATTCGCCGCCACCGCCCTCGCGGGTCTCGGCGCTTCCGCCCAGACCCTCGCCCAGCCCTCGCAGACCGCGCTGGAAGCCTCGGCCGCGAACTATGTCCGCTATCGTTCAGACGTCGACCACGTGAAAGCCGCGGGCTTCAACGGGCCGGCCGATGTCCGCGAAGCGCACAAGCGCCTCGCCGGTCATGATGCGCAAGCCTTCGCCGATGGCTGGATCGCCTACGCCGCCCTCGTCGCGGCCGACACGCCCGCCTTCGCCGACGGCATGCGCAAGGTCGCGGGCAAAAAGAAATCCCGCGCCGAATTCGTCGCCCGCCTCAACGCCGACCCGCGCACGCCGGCGAGCGTGCCGGGCGCGCGCGAAGCGGTCGAGCAGGTGCTGATCATGGCTGCGCGCGACGCCCGCGCCATCGCCGCTCTTGGCGCGACCTTCCAGGAGCAGGCCTACGCCATGCAGAAAACGAGCTGGGGCGAAACCAAACTCGCCGCCTCCGCCGGCGAACGCATCGCGGAAGCGAAAGCCTACCGCGCCTCCCGCGGCGCGGCGCGCACCGGCGCGCTCTCACCGTCGCAGAGCCGCGGCGTCGTCGCGCCTTCGCTCGCGAGCGCGGACGCGGACTGGACGCCTGCATGGTCGACGGCCGCCGTCGGCGCCCCGCAACAGGACGCCAAAGCCGACACCACGCTCGACCGCGTCATGTACCTCGCCACGCGCTACGCCCTCGGCGACCTGACGCCGGAACTGGTGTCGACCTTCGGCAAGAACACCCGCGGCGGGCGTTGCGTCTCGCTGGCGCAGGCCAATCTCGACGCCTGCATCTCGGCGACCAACGCGCCGTTTGAAGAAGCCTTCTGCATCGGCAACCACGCGCTCAACGACATTAGCGCGTGCGTCGGCGGCGTCGTTCAGTAAGAACGCCGCATCTCAGGAATGAAGGCGGCCCTCGGGCCGCCTTTTTTCGTATCGGGGGACTGCGCTTTTGGCCTGATGCGCCTATCTCTGCGGCCATGACGGATTTTCAGACCATCGCCGACGACATCGCCTTCCTCGATGACTGGGAGGATCGCTACAAATACGTGATCGATCTCGGTCGAGAGCTTCCTGAGTTCGACGAGGCGGCGCGCACGGAAGAAAACAGGGTGCGCGGCTGTTCCAGCCAGGTCTGGCTTGTCGCCCGCGAAGACGGCGACAGGCTCCATTTCGACGGCGACAGCGACGCGCATATCGTGAAAGGCCTTGTCGCCCTTCTCATCGCGCTTTTTTCCGGCAAGACGCGCGCTGAGATATCGGCGATCGATGCGGACGCCGAGTTCGCCAAACTCGACCTCGCCGGCCACCTCTCCGCCCAGCGGGCGAACGGCCTCGCCTCCATGGTCGCGCGCATCCGTCAGTACGCCGCTGACTGATCACATGCCGTAGTGGCTCGCGAGCGCGTCGAGGGCCATGCGGACGATGATCTTGCCCGACCGGCGCGGCCAACCCTGCTCGGCCTCCAGATCCTCTAGCCCCCTCTCCTCCAGCACCACGCGGACAAGAGCCGCGCGCGCATCTTCGCCGACGCCGTAGAGCGCGCGGTCGAGCCGTCGGCGCGCCTCGACGCCGAAGGCGTCTTCCGGCGCGCTGGTGGCGCGCGTTTCCAGACGGGGCTCATAGCGCGTTGAAAGGCGCGGAGCGGCGAGCGCGGAGGCGAAGTCCGACCGCAGACGATCCGCCGCCGCCAGATGCCGGGTCGCAAGCACCGGCGCGCGCCCCGCGCCGCCGCGCGAGAGGCGGGCGATGGGATCGGCGCTCATGCGCGCGCTCCGATCTCAGCGCGCGACGCAAAGCCCGGCAAGAGGAACGGCATCGCCGACTTCGTCTCCAAACGCGCGGGTTCCCGCCAGTCCGCCTCCACGCGCAGGGCGGCGCTCACTTCATCTTCAAGGCGGTCCAGAAGTTGGTCGAACGCGTCGTCATCGCGGCGGTCTTCAATGAGATGACAGGCGTGCGAAACGGTCGTCCGATCACGTCCGAACGCCTGCGCGACGTCGGTGAGCGAGTAGCTGCAGACGACATTCGCGAGATACATCGCCGTCTGCCGGGCGAAGGCGATATGCGCCTTGGAGCGGGTCGGCGCGTCCAGCTCGTCGAGCGAGACGCCGAACGCCTCCGCCGTCACGAGCTTCACCGCGCGCACCGCTGCTTTGCATCGTCGCGCGTTTCGCGCGGAACTCTCGATCTCGATCGACATCGCCTTCACCTCACCGTACGCCGCCGCAACCTCTGCGACTAACGCGGGACAGTGAACGCCAAGAATACAACCCCGAGGATAAGTTTTTAGCCCAACACGACCATAGCGAGTCCAAATCAAGGACCGCTTAATCTTGGTGAACGATTAGATAATTGAGCCTCTAAAAAAGGAGAGGCGAAATAAAGGACAAGATAAGCGCCGCGCCGAGCAGAACCGCCGTCCAGAGAGCCATGGAGCCGATGGGCCAGGACCGCGCGAGGCGCCCCTGCGGTCCGTGCAGGGCGTAAACCCGGTCGACGACGCCGCCGACCCAGCCCGTAAAGCCGCCCCAGACAAGCCGCCAGACAGCCGCCGTCGCCGCGACTCCCCATCCGAACACCGCCCGCCCCGGCACGCGCCAGAGCCAGTCGAAGTCGAGGTTCGTGGACGGAATTTCCGGCGGATAGAGCTTGAACTTGATGAGAAGCGCGAAGGCGAGGGTCGCGAACAGAAGAAGCTGCAGCTGCTCGACCACATGGTACATGGCGTACGGATGATAGTCGGCGATCTGCTCCTGGAACGGCATCAGCGGATAGACGAGCGTCTCCGGCGCGAGGCCGATGGCGAGACAGGCGACCGCCGAGAAGCCCATGGCGAGCAGCATGTGCAGCGGCGCTTCCTGCGGACGCTTGCCGGAGTCATGCGCGAAGAAGGTGAAGTACGGGATCTTGATGCCGGAGTGCTCCAGCGCCCCCGCCGAAGCGAAGAGGAGAACGAGCCAGATGACCATGAGGTGCTCTTCGGCGACGCCGTCGATGATGAGCCCTTTGGTGACGAACCCGGCGAAGAGCGGGAACGCGGCGATGGAGAAGGCGCCCGCCAGCGTGAACAGCATGGTGAGCGGCATGGTGCGGTAGAGCCCGCCAAGGTCCGTCGCCTTGGTCGAGCCGACCCGATAGGCCGCCGCGCCGACGCCCATGAAGAGCAGGCTTTCAAAGATGATGTTGCAGAAGGCGTAGCCGACGGCGCCGTTCACGGACATGGCTGAGCCGACGCCGACGCCGACCACCATGAACCCCACCTGGTTGTTGATGGAGTAGCAGAGCACCTTGCGCAGATCGTTTTCAATCAGGGCGAAGAAGATCGGGAAGATCGTCATCACCGCGCCGATGACGACGAGCTCCTGCGTCCCCGCGAAGCCGCGCGCGAGGGCGTAGACCGCAAGCTTGGTCGTGAAGACCGAGAGCATGATCGTGCCGGTGAGCGAGGATTTCGGATAGCTGTCCTGCACCCAGTTGTGGAGGAGCGGAAACGCCGACTTCACACCGAAAGCCAGGAAGACGAGAAGGGTCGCGAGCCGCCACGTCGTCCCGCCGCTATGGGCCTCACCATGCGCGTCAGCCGCGTGTTCGAGACCGGAGGCCGTCAGCACGCCGATCTCGCCGAAGCCGCCGAACATGAGGCTGCCGGACTCACGGAACAGGAGGACGACGCCGCCAAGGAGCGCGACGCCCGAGGCGATCTGGATCGCGAGATAACGGAAGCCCGACAGATACGTGGAGCGCGTCTGCGGCGACCAGACGAGGAAGACGGAGGTGAGCGCCGCCATCTCCCACCACACGAAGAGGGTGATCCAGTCGCCCGCCATGACGCCGCCGAGCGCCGCGCCGGGATAAGCGAGCGCCGCCCATTGTTCGGACGCGTCTTTCACGTGCCAGCCATAGACGACGTTCAGCGCGGCGGCGATGTGGAAGACCACGGCGAAAATGCGCGCCAGCGCGTCGTAACGCACGAACAGAAGGTCCTGTCCGAATAGGGAGTACGCGCCGTATTCGCCGAGCGGCATCGAGAGGAGCTGCAGCGCCGAGACGCCGATGACGATCAGCATGGCCGGGCGGCGGAAGGCCGCCGGCATCACCACGGTGAGGAAGGCGCCGAAAGTGAAGAGGACGCCCGGCGTCAGAACCGCCGGCAACAGACTACTCCCGCTCATCGTAATACCCCTCCGGACGGGAGACGAGCTTGCGCAGGTGCTGGCCCGCCAGAACGATGAACGAGAACATCACGAAGCCGTAGACGGCGAAAAACACCGGCAGCCGCTCCGCCGCGAAATGCGGGTGCGCCTTCGGAAAGAGGAAGCCGAGCAGCGCTGCGACCGCGCAGGCGGCGTAGAGGCCGTACATGAAGAACCGGATGAAGCCGGGCTTGTCCGCCCAGCCTTTATCGTCCGGGGTCTGCGTTCCGTGGGCCATCACGCGCCTCCGAGGATCGGCAGAAGGAAATTGTAGAGGGCGCCGCCGAGGAAGAAGAGGATGAGGCACCCGATCGCGGTGATCGTCGGCGGCAGGAGACAGAAGAGCGGCGCCTCCTTCAGCTCATTCCACTGGATAAGCGCTCGGCCCTTCCCGTCTTCGTTCGCGCCCGCCCGGCCGTCCGGCGCCAAGTAAAAGGCGCGGATCGGGATCGGCAGAAGATAGAGAACGTTCATCACCGACGAGATCATCAGAACGAAGATGAGCATCTGCTGACCCGCATCCGCCGAGCCGAGCATGAGGAAGAATTTCGGCCACGCCCCGCCGAGCGGCGGCAGGCCGATGATCGAACACGCGCCGATGAAGAAGAGCCCGAAGGTGAGCGGCATCACCCGGCCGAGCCCCGCCATTTCGGAGATGTTCGACTTGTGGGCGGCGGTGTAGATCGCGCCCGCGCACATGAAGAGCGTCATCTTGCCGAGGGCGTGCATGGCGATCTGCTGGGCCCCGCCCATGACGCCCATCTGCGTCGCGAGCATCGCGCCGAGGGTGACGTAGCCGAGCTGCGAGACTGTGGAATAGGCGAGCCGCGCCTTCAGATTGTCCTGCGTCATCGCGATCGCCGAAGCGAGGATGATCGAGCCGCCCGCGACCCAGGCGAGAAGGTCCGAAGCGCCCGTATCGGCGAGAAGGTCGATCCCGAAAACATAGACGACGATCTTCAGAACCGAGAAAACGCCCGCTTTCACGACGGCGACGGCGTGCAGGAACGCCGAGACCGGCGTCGGCGCGACCATGGCGTTCGGCAGCCAGGGGTGCGCCGGCATCAACGCGGCCTTGCCGATGCCGAAAGCGAAGAGCGCGAGGAGCAGCGGCAGCACCGGCCCCGCCTCATCGACCTTGCCCGCGAGGATCCCGCCTACGGCGAAGTCCGTCGTGCCCGCGATGGCGTAGGTCCACACGATGGCCGGCAGGAGAAGCCCGATGGACGTCCCCATCAGGATGCCGAGATAGATCCGCCCGCCCTTCCTCGCCTTCTCATCGCCTTTGTGGGTGACGAGCGGAAAGGTCGAGAGCGTCAGCACTTCATAGAAAATGAACAGGGTGAGGAGGTTCGCCGCAAACGCGACGCCGATGGCCGAGGCGATGGCGACGGCGAAGGACATGTAGAAGCGCGTCTGGTGCTTCTCCTTGTTCCCGCGCATGTAACCGATCGAATAGAGCGAATTGACGATCCAAAGCCCCGACGCGATGAGCGCGAACAAGGCGCCCAGCGGCTCGATGCGGAAAGCGAGCGGGACGCCCGGCAGAATGTCGAAGGCGGACCATTCCGGCCGCTCGCCCGAGGCGACGAAGCCGAAGAGGCCGAGAACGACGAAGAAGAGCGAGACGCCGGTCGTCAGCGTCGCCGCTTCGCGCAGATTGTCGGAGGACTTCGCCGCGAACCAGATCGTCGCGAAACCGACCAGCGGGATGATGAAAGCGATCTGGATCGCGTGCTCGGGGGTGAGGTTGATCATCAGCCGCCCCCGACGCCGAAGAGCGCTTCAGCCGCCTTCAGGGCGAGCCCGGCGGTGAACTCCGTGCGCAGACCGAAATAGATGTTCGCCGCGACGAGGATCCACATGGGGATGAGCATCTCCAGCGGCGCCTCTTTCACCGGCTTTGCGTAGGGCCCCTCGCTTGGCGCCTCGCGCAGCACCATCATCTCGATGATGCGGCCGATATAGATGACCGCGAGCAACGAGCTCGCGACGATGAGGAAGCCCGCCCACGGCGCGCCGCCGGCGAAGCTCGCCTTCAGAAGCTGCCATTTGGAGACGAACCCGACCGTCAGCGGCACGCCGACGAGGGAGAGCCCTGAAACGATGAACGCCGACGCCGTCCACGGCATGCGCCTCGCGAGCCCGGCGAACGCATCGATATGGCGCGCGCCGAGACGCAGCATGACGCAGGCGACCGACATGAAGAGCGCCGCTTTCATGAGGCCGTGATTGACGAGGTGGACGAGCGCCGCGGCGACGCCGTCGACCGAGCCAAGGCCGATCCCCAGCAGCATGTAGCCGATCTGTGCGACCGAAGAGTACGCCAGCATGCGCTTCACGTCCGACTGGAACACCGCGACGAGCGAAGCGGCGAACATGCCGATCACCCCGAGCGGCAGGAGCACATAAGTCAGAGCCGCCTGCTCGAAGGAGGTGTCCTGAGGAAACACCGTGAAGAGGAAGCGGATGATGACGTAGACCGCGACCTTGGTGGACGTCGCCGCGATGAAGGCCGTCACCGCCGACGGCGCGTGCGCATAGGCGTTCGGCAGCCACAGATGCAGCGGGAACATGGCGAGCTTCAGCCCGATGCCGACGACGATGAAGGCGAAGCCCGCCTGCACGACGCGATTGTCCAGGCCCTCCAGCTTGTCGCGGATGTCCGCCATATTGAGCGTGCCGGTCGCCTGATAGAGGAGGCCAAGGCCGATGACGAAGAAGGTCGCGCCGATCGTCCCCATGACGAGATAGTTGAACGCGGCGTGCAGGGCCCGCCGGTCATGGCGCCCGCCCATGGCCACGAGGGCGTACGTGGCGAGCGAGGAGACCTCGAGGAAGACGAAGACGTTGAAGGCGTCGCCGGTGATCGTGACGCCGAGAAGACCCGTCATGCAGATGAGGAGCGCGGCGTAGAAAAACGGGATCTGACGCTCGTCGATCTCGGTGATGATCGATCGGTACGAGAACGGCATGACGAACGCCGCGATCCCTGAGACGAGCGCGAGGACGAGCGCGTTCGCCAGATCGATGCGATATTCGATGCCCCAGGGCGGCGCCCAGCCGCCGAGTTTGTAGGAGATCACGCCATGGGCGACGACCTCATGCAACAGACCGAGCGAGATCAGGAACGTCGCGGCGGCGACGAGGCACGCCCAGGCCCACGGGGCACGGCCCTTCGGCATGAGGATCGTGATCGGCGCGGCGACCAGCGGAACGACGATCTGCAGCGCCGGCAGTTGATCGACGAACGAGTATGTCTCGACGGGGCCGGCCACTACGCGCCCTCCCCTTGCGGTTCGGGAACGCCGAACTCCGCTTCGTAGTCCATGTCGTCAAGTTCGTCTTCTTCAACCGTTCCGTAGGCCTCGCGAATGCGCACGGCGAGGGAGAGCCCCACCGCCGTGGTCGCAACGCCGACGACGATGGCCGTCAGAATGAGAACGTGCGGCAGCGGGTTCGAGTAAACGACTTCGGCGACCGTCTCCGTCGCGGCGTGCGCGGCGTCATGGGCGTAGTCGGCGGCGCTATGGGCCGCCTCCGCCGCATGGTGCGCGACCTCTTCCGCGCCCTGTTCCGCCGCGTGGGCGGCGTTATTGGCGTGTGACGTGTCGGCTGCGTGCGCAGCGTCGACGGCGTGTCCGGCCTCCGCGCCATGTTCGGCGCCGTGCTCGTCCCCATGTCCGCCGCCGTGGCCGCCGATCAGGATCGGCGCGGTGCCGCCGGCCACCTTCCCAAGGGTGATGTAGAAGATGAAGACGGACGTCTGGAACAGGTTGAGCCCGATCAGCTTCTTCACGAGGTTGCCGCGCGCGAAGACGATATAGAGCCCTGCCATCATCAGGATGATGACGATCCAGTAGTTGTAGCGCTCGAGAATGAATTCCAGCATCGCCTACCAGTCCGCGCTGTCGATTTCGGGCTCGCGGCCGACGAAGTGGTAGAAGATGGTGAGCATGGTGGATGCGACGGCGATCCCGACGCCGAGCTCGACGATCAGAATGCCGTAGTGTTGGCCCGCATGGTGCGTGCTTTCAGGAACGATCGCGTCATAGCCGAGAAAGGGCGCGCCGAGGAGCATGGTCGCGACGCCGGTTCCGGCATAAATGAGAACGCCGAGAACCATCAGCACGCGCAGGACGCCTTCCGGCGCGATTTTGCGCGTCTCTTCAGCGCCGAACACCAGGGCATGCAGAATGAAGGCGACCGCGAAGATGACGCCCGCCTGAAAGCCGCCGCCCGGCCCGTAGTCGCCGTGAAACTGAACATAGAGCGCGAACAGAAGGATCGGCGCGAACAGGATTTTGGTGACGACGCGGAGGATGTAGTGGCCCATCAGCTCTCCTCCGCCTGTTCCGCGTCCGGGTCTTTCGCCGCCTTGCCGCCACGCGCCGTGCCGACGCCGAGCAGCAGAATAACCGCGAGACCGGCGGTGAAAACGACCAGCGTTTCGCCGAGGGTGTCGTAGCCGCGATAGCTCGCCAGCACCGCTGTCACGATGTTCGGCAGGCCGATCTCGTTTTGCGTCTTCTCGACATAGTCCATGCCGACGCCGGTGTTCACGGGACTGTTCGGATCGGCGAAGGCCGGCATGTCGAGACTGGCGTAAAAGAGCGCCGCGCCGACCACGCAGACGATCGCGAACGCATAGGGCGCGCGTCGGGATGAGGCTTCTTTTTCGCGGCGCGCCGTCAGCAGCATGCCGCCGAGGAGCAGCGCGGTTGAAATCCCCGCGCCGACGGCCGCCTCCGTGAAGGCGACATCGACCGCGTCGAGCGACACGAAGAACGCCGCCGACAGAAGCGAATAAATCCCTGAGAGCATGACGACGGCGAAGAGCCGCCGCACGCGGATCATCGCGAGCGCCGTCACGACGAGGAGCGACAGGATCGCCAGATCCAGAAGGAGGATGGGGCTGACCGGCGTATGGAACATCAGTCGTCGCCCTCCCCGCGCTTCAGTTCCTTGCCGAGCATCGGGTTCATCCCTGCGACCCACGCCGCATGCGCCGTCGCGTGGCTGGTCGTCGGGCTCGTCAGGAACATGAACGCGCCGATGAGGAAAAGTTTCGCGACTTCAATCCAGGTCGTCGCCTGCAGCGCCATGCCGAGGAGAATAAGGTCCGCGCCCAGCGTATCGGTGACGCCGGCGGCATGGACGCGCGTGTAGAAGTCCGGAAAGCGGATCATCCCGATCGCGCCGGCGAGAACGAAGCCGCCGCCGAATAGGAACAGCGCCCAGGACAGAATGTCGGCGATCAGCGCCCAGCTCATGCACCGCCTCCCTCGCCTTCGCGGCTGTCGTCCATGGCGACGGACAGCGAGCGGTAGCGGAAGAACTTCAGGATTGCGATCGTGCCGACAAAATTGATGAGGGCGTAGAGGATGGCGATGTCGAGAAAGTCCGGACGCCCGGTCAGATAGCCCGTGAGGCCGAGCAGCAGCACCGTCTTGGTGCCGAAGGAGTTGCCGGCGAGCACGCGGTCGTAAAGCGACGGTCCGGCGAGCGCCCGCGCGAGCGCAAGCGCCATGGCGCCGATGAGCGCGGCGGCGGCGACGGCGTACATCATGAGGCGCCGCCGAGTTTCCGGACGCGCTCGCCCATCTCAGCCATCGCCTCGATGTCGGCGAGTTCTTCCGTCAGCGCGTGCACCAGCACGTCGCCATGCTTCAGATCCACCGAGACGGTGCCGGGTGTCAGCGTGATCGACTGGGCGAAGATGACGCGGCCTGAAACCGATGTCTGCTTCGCGGGCACGCGGACCATCTGCGGGCTGAGCTTCGGCGTGATCGCCAGCGCCTCGCGGGCGACGATCAGGTTCGCCTTGCCGATTTCGAAGAAGAGCCAGGCCCAATAGCTGACGATGCCGAAGCCGAGCTCCAGCGGCGCGCCTTCGTCATCCAGCACCCGCGCGCGCACAGAAAGCCACACGCACAGCGCAATCGAGGCCGCCCCAAAGAACAGGAGAAGCGGCACGTCGAAGTAGCCGGACAACATGAACCACAGCGCAGTCAACGCGATGGTGAGAAAGATGATGCGCCCCATGGGGTCCCGCGTCGGTTCCCGAAACGAATGCGCCGAACGGCGCTGGCGGGACCATGGTCGAACCGGGACCGAATATCAACGCCTTAGCGCTCGCCCTCATCAGAGAGGATGGACTTGAGCGTTTCGGCGTCCCGCTCGTCCGTCGCGTCGGCCGCACGTGCGAGGCACGCGCACTCGTCGAACTGCTCCACGCCGTACTCGTCGAGAAGACGGTGCACGGACTCGATGATGAGATCCTGACTGGGGCGGCCAAGTTCCGCGGCGGCGAGCTTCAGACGCATGAAGTCGCGCGTGGAGACGCGAAAGGAAACCTGCACCCGGCGCGCGGATTTCGCCGCCTCTTCGCACGGGCGTTCGCACGCGGGGTCCGGACGCGAATCCGAAGCGACGCGCACGGCGCGGCGCGCAAGATCGGCTTCTTTTTCTTTGCGACCGGCGCCGAGGCGGCCCTGAATGCCCAGCGCATCGGCGATGCGCTTGCGCAGATCATCGCGGATGGCGCGGATCGGGTTTTCCGCTTCCTGAGCGGCCTTACGCAGAAGGCTCGGACGTTTTTGCGGTTCGGGCGCTTCGCGGCGCTCTGGCGCGCGAAGAAGCGCGGGCGCTTCCGCGTCGGCGTCGGCGTCGCGCTCCATCGATGGGAGAGGCGCCGACGCGTCATCGGCGTCGTCTTCGGTTTCGGTAGCGAGGGCTGCAGGAAGCTCAGGGCCGTCCGGTTCATCGCCGTCGTTCAGGAACGGAATGTCGTCTTCCTCATCATCGTCATCGGCGTAGGCTGACAGGTCCGGGCCGTCCGCGAATCTCGGTTGCGGCTGCGGCGTCGGCTTACGCCCGCTTGGGAAGCCCCGCTCAAGCCGCGCGCGTTCTTCGTCCGGCAGGCCGAAACGAGCGTGCGTGAAGCCGTCCATGGCCGGCGTCGCCTGCCCCTTACGGGCGAGCAGTCCGGCCGACAGGGCGGCGAACTCGGTGTCCTCTTCCATGGCGCGCCCTCCGATCAATGAACGGCGCGGCGACCGAAGGACCGGCGGCCGAACGGCGTCGCGGCGACGGCGGCCCGCATGGCCTCGTCCTTCTGCGCACCGGCGCCGGGCGTTTCGACGCGGTTCAGCTTCTCCTCAAGATATTTCCACAACTGATTGACCTCGACCGCCGATCGGCCGGTCGGGTCGATCTCCATGACCGTGCGCCCGTCGATCATCGAGGCGGCGAAATCAACGCGCTGGTGAATGATGGTTGGCGCCACGGTGCCGTGCTGGGAGAGCGCGATGGCGGCCTCTGACGTGATACGCGCTTTTTGAGCCGCGGCGCTGACGACAAAGACCATCTGCTTGCCGCGCTGCTCGACGATATCGACCGTTGGGCCGACGGCGCGCATGTCGTGCGGGCTCGGCCGCGTCGGCAGAACAACGAGATCCGCGAACGAGACGACCTCGGAGATGGCGCGCGTGACCGCGGGCGGCGTGTCGATGACCACGAGCTTGAAGCCCTGGTTCCGCGCCTGCTCGAGATCATAAAAAAGATTGGAGAAGACCGACTGGATGAAGGCGGGTTCCGGATCTTTCCGGACGTTCCACCATTTCGACAGCGAGCCCTGCGGGTCGGTGTCGATCAGCGCGACCGGCCCCGCCCCCTGACGCTGCGCCTCCACGGCGATGTGGCCCGACAAGGTGGTCTTGCCGGATCCGCCCTTCTGCGAGGCGAAAACAATTACGCGCATCGTCGGCGCCATGGCGCACTCCCGAACCCTGTAACGGCGCTAGGCCTAGGTCGGCGCGAACAGGGACTAGATACGCAAGCCCCCGCTCGCACCGGCCCTGACCCTTGCCTGAGGCGCGTTTCGGCGGCGTTAAGCGGAACGCTGCAACTTTGGCTAGTGCGTCAACGCCCCGTCGAGGAGCGGCTCCTCGACCTGCGCGGCTTTGCGCTTCAATCGATCAGACCAGTTCCATGCGCGGATGATGGTGCGCGCGAAATCACGGGCGGTGACGTCGAAGAACTGAATGCGCGCCTCGGCGTCGTCGGGCTTAAAGATGCGGCAGAGATCAATGAATTCGCCGCGCTCGATGCCGGTCGCTTTCGCCATGATCGCGAACGGCTCGCCGCCTTCATCTTCGATGATGCGGCGCGCGAGGCTCGGGTCGATACCCGCGACGAGCCCGACGGACTGGGCGTGCTCCGGGCCCGGTTCGGTGAACGCAAGGCGCAGGGTCCGCTTCACGACCGCCATGGAGACCGGCTGCCCGTCACGACCGCGCGGACGGTGACGGCGCTCGATCAGACGCAGGAGGTCGCGCAGAAATTCGTCATTCACCTTCCCGCGAAAGACCTCCGGGAAGAAATCCGCAAGCGCGTCCTGAATGACGCCGCGGTCAAGGGCGAAGCGTTGCAGAATGCGCCGACGCCCGGCTCGGTCGCTCGGCCAGAACAGATTGAATCCCTGAATCGGCTCCAGCTCTTCGCGTTCGATCAGCAGGCGCAGGGCTTCCTGGTTGAAGACCGCGTAGGAGACGAGACGATCGACCGCGGACGTCGACAGGACGACCGGCGTGCGCAGCACCTGATGGACCACCTCGTCCTCTTCGCGCTCCAGTAGCGCGTCGACGACAGATGTCGTGAGGTCCGGACGCGCGGCGATGGCGACGCGGTGCTCGCGGGAGCCTCGCCGAGCCGCTTCTTCCAGAATATGCGCGGGGATCAGTTCGGCGTCATTCAGAAGCGCGATAGCGACCGGCGCGTCGTCCAACAGCAGTTCGCGCAGGAGCGCCGGCGGGGGCTCGGCGATTTTGGCGGCGCGGCGCGCGACCTCAACCCGTTCCGGCGTCGGGCTTCCGCGTAAGGCGAACATGAGGACCTCGGCGATGAACGAACGCTCATTGCGCGTCAGCCGCCCGCTCGGCAGCGCGGCGAGATCGGAGAGACGGCGCAGGATGGCCGTGCGCAACGACTGCGCGTCGTCATTGAACGGCGCCTCGTCGGCGCCGCCGCGGTCCATCATGGTCAAGGGTTGCGGTGCGGCCATACTCTATACTTTCAACAGCACCGAAGACGTTAGACGCAGATCGTTAACCGTCCGCTTATGGGACGGCGGCCATTGCGCGCTGGCCCCGAAGCGGGCGAGCGCCTAGGTTCGAAGCGCCCGCGATGATGCGGCGCGTCGCCGAGATCGGGAGTTTTCATGCGGTTTTCAGTCCTTTGCGTCCTCGCGGCGTTCGCGGCCGGATGCGCATCTGAGTCCGTCGTCGGGCTACAGAACGAAGCGGAATGGCCGCTTGGATACGCCGACGGATGCGAGACGGCCGAACAGCGTTCACGGCTCTTCTCCACGCGCGTCGTGCGCGACGAGGAGCTGTTTGAAAGCAACCGCGCCTACGCCGCGGCGTGGCGTCAGGGCTATCTCGCGTGCGGACGCTCAGGCTCGGACATTCCGGCGCCAGGCAGCCAGTCCGGCTCCGTCGGTCAACGCGAACAATGAGCGCGACGCCGCCGCGGGCGGAGAAACGCCCGATCCGCCGCACGGCGCATGGCGTTTCGTGGACGGACGACTACGACTGGCTGCGCGCGGAAAACTGGCGCGAAGCCGTCGCGGACCCGGCTCAATTGCCGGACGAAATCGCCGATCACCTGCGTGCGGAAAACGCCTACGCCGCCGAACGTCTCGCCTTTCTCGAGGACGAGATCGAGGCGCTGTTTCAGAAAATGCGCGACCGGCTGGACCGGGAAGAAGCAAGTCCGCCCGCTCCGGATGGTCCGTTCGCCTATCACGCCCGCTATCGCGACGGCGCCCAGCGGCGCGCTTTCTTCCGGACGCCGACCGCCGGCGGCGCGGAGGAGCTTCTCTACGATCCGGACGCCGAAGCGGAGAAGGCGGGCGCGACGTATTTCCAGATCGGCGCCATCGCCCATGCGCCGGGCCATGACCGCCTGGCCGTCACCGTCGATCAGGCGGGCTCTGAGCTGTTCACCCTGCGGGTGCGCGACATTGCGACGGGGCGTGACGGACCGGTTATCTCCGAACGTGCGGACGGTCAGGCCGTCTGGACGCCGGACGGCGCGCACATCGTCTTTGTCGAGCGCGATGCGGAACTGCGCCCGAACCGGGTGATGCTGGCGGACGCGGCGAGCGGCGCGGTCATCGGCGAACTCTATCGTGAAGACGACCCCGGCATGTTCGTCGGCGTCGCTCTCACCCGCAGCCGAGACTATCTCAAAATTGATATTCACGGACACGGCGTCGGCGAGATCCGACTGGCGGCGTTGCGCCCCGGCGAGCCTCCGTCCGCCGCCGACCTGTTCGTGGTGGACACGCGCCGGAACGATGTCGAATACGATGTCGAGCACGCAGGCGACTTCTTCTACATTACAACGAACACGGACGGCGACGTCGACTTCCGCATCGACCGCGCGCCGGTCGGCGATATCTCAGCGCGCGAACCGCTCGTGCCCCATGTCGCGGGCCGCGCGATTGAAGATGTCGTTCTGTTCGAACGACATCTGGTGCGGATCGAGCGCGCCGACGCCGTTCCTTCATGCGTCATTCGCGATTTGACGACGGGCGTGGAAACCATTGCGCCGATGGAAGACGCCTCGCGCGCCATCGACTTCGCGGCGATGTTCGAATTCCGCGCGACGTCAGCGCGCGTCGTTTACCAGAGCCCGCGCACGCCCATCCGGTTTCTTGATATCGATCTCGCCACCGGCGAACCGTCGCTGGTGCTGCAACGTGAAACGCAAGGGCCGTTCAATCCATCCGACTACCGCGTCGAGCGCCTTGACGCGCGCGCCGAGGACGGCGCGATCGTGCCTGTCACCGTTCTTCGCCGCGTCTCGACGAAAACGGACGGAACCGCGCCCGCGCTGCTCTATGGGTATGGCGCATACGGGATCACGACCGGCGCCCGCTTTTCCGCCGCGCGCCTGGCGCTGGTCGATCGCGGCTTCGTCGTCGCGCTCGCCCATATTCGCGGCGGCGCCGACAAGGGCCGCGGCTGGTATGAGGCCGGCCGTCGCGAGCACAAGGAAAATACGTTTACAGACTTCCTCGCCGCCGCGCGCGCTCTGAAAGTGACGGGGTTCGCTGCGCCTGAAAAAGTGGTGAGCCATGGCGGCAGCGCCGGCGGCATGCTCGTTGGCGCTGCGGCGGCGATCGATCCGCGCGCCTTCTGCGCGGTGCTGGCTGAGGTACCCTTCGTGGACGTGCTCAACACCATGCTGGACGAGACCCTTCCGCTGACGCCGCCGGAATGGCCGGAATGGGGCGACCCCGTTCACGACAAGGACGCTTTCGACCGTATGCAGCGCTATTCGCCATATGAAGCGGCGCGCCCCGGGCCGTTACCGCATGTTTTCGCGACGGCGGGCGTCTCCGATCCGCGCGTCACCTACTGGGAACCGGCGAAATGGGTCGCGAAATTGCGTGATTGCAACGAACATGGCGCGACCGTTCTTCTGGAGACGGTCATGTCCGGCGGGCACGGCGGCTCCTCCGGGCGCGACGACCGGCTGAAAGAAACCGCGCGCCTCTTCGCTTTCGCCTGCGCCGCCGCCGAGGGTCGTCTCGGCCGATAGGAACGGCGCCCGCCTCGTGCGGTGGCGCCACGCATTCGGACGATAGTCAGCCGCCAGCAATAGACGGCCTGCACGCTTTGAAGCGAGCCCGCCGAGGCCGTTCGCGCGGTCCGACGTCTCACAACGTCCGGTCCGCCAGCGCACCCAACGCCAGACGACCTCGCACAAAAAAACCGACGGCCGCTAAGCCGTCGGTTTCTGTGTCATGTTAGAATTTGGAACGACGCAGCCCGGGCTTACTCGCCGGAGTCGTCTTCTCCATCGTCAGCTTCGTCTGAGCTGCTGCTGCTTCCACGACCGGAAAGCGCCTGCGCATCTTCCAGCGCTTCCTCGCGCTCACGGGCGCGACGTTCCGCCTCTTCAGCTTGCTGACGGTCGATCTCCGCCTGACGGGCCTGCGTTTTCTTCAGCTCGTCAATGTAGGTGATGTAGGCGGTGGCCTGACGACGCACGGAGGCGTTGCCTTGCGCGATGGCGAACTGCTCGCGCGCCGCATCGATTTCTTCCTGGCTGAAGAGCGCGTATCCGAGCGTCATCCGCGTCTGCGCCACGTCGTCGGCGGAGAGGCCGCCTTTACGAAGCGCGTTGCGCGCGGCCGACTCAGCTTTCGCGAATTGCTCGTCCGCGTAATAGGTCTGAGCGAGACGCAGGTAGATGTCGCCGTCATCGGCGACGCGCGCAGCGGCTTCAAGAACCGGAATAGCGCGCTCGTGTTCGCGGGCCTGACCCCAGAGCGAGGCGAGCATCATCAGATTGCGTTCAGAGCGCTCGACGGAGCCTGCCTCGATTTCGCGAGCGAGCATCTTCGCCCCGCGATAAGGGTTGTCGAAGTAACCGAAGTACTGAGCGAGCTGGAAAAACTCCGCTTCTTTTTCCAGCAGCCCCGCTTCATACGCGAGCTCCAGAACCGAAAACGCGTCGCGCTCTCGGCCAGCCTCATTGTAAAGCGCCGACAACTGCACCCAGTACGTCTTTTTGTCCGACCAGATGCCAACCATCTTTTCCAGCAAGGTCAGGCGCTGAGAACGCGCGCCAAGCTCCGAATAAATATAGTTCAGGAGCGTGTGCTGATTTTCCTTCGGTGGGTCCTGCAACGCCAACGCCCGTTCCGCCGGGGTGCGCGCTTCGCGGAAGCGCTCGGCGGCGGTGTAAGCCGTTGCGAGAACGTAATACCCCTGAGCGTCCGGCTCTTCGACCGAGCGGAGCCAGTCCTCAAGGTAATTGATCGCCGCCGTGTAATTCTCTTCGGCGAGGTAGAGCTGACCAATCGCAAGCTTCAGGCTGGTTTCCGTATTGCACGGAAAGACGTTGAGGTTCACCGCTTCGATGAAGTCGCGCAGCGCGGCGGAGTAGTTCTCGCTGTTGGCGTAGGCCGACGCGCGGATCTGCAGAATGACGGCGCGGTCGTAACCGGAAGGATTGCGCTCCAGCAGCCGGTTCGCATCGGCGATCGCGCCCGCAAAGTCTTCGTTGTTCAGCTTCTCGAAGGTGTCTTCAAGAACCCGCGCGATCGACGTCGACAGAGTGCCCGGACGCCGGTCCGCGCAAGCCTGTTGAGCGAATGAGGACGTCGCGGTGAAGGCCGTCGCCGCTACCAGCGCCGTCGATGCGACCAGGACCGTTTTCGCAAACCGTTTCATGGCGTTACTCTTCGTCGTTTCAGACTTACGTCCGCTTCAGTTCGTTTAAGGCTGATTGGCCGGGACGGCTTCACAGCTTCGTTCAATCTTCCGATCCGCTCCTCTGTCGGAACGGATGTCGTCTTCCATTCAGCGCTCGCGAGCTATTCAGGCAGCTCGAACGTAAAGCGCGTCGTGTAGGAACAGCTCTGTTTCGTCTCGCCCGGCGGGCTGTATTTCCATTGCGACACGGCTTTCAGCGCCGAGCGGTCGAAGCAGGAATTGCTCGATGCCGTCACCCGCGCGCTGACCACTGATCCGTCCTCGGCGATCCCGAAGGCCACATCCACCGTCTCGACCGCAGCCGCGCGCCCCTGACAGCGCGCCGGGTAATCCGGCGCGATGCGCACGACCGGCGTGCATTCCAGCCCCAACTCCGGGGTCGTCGGACCGCCCGTACCGGTTTCCGGCGTCGCCGGAACGCCGCTCAAACCAGTCGGTTTCTCCTGCGGATCGATCGGAACATTTTCGGTCTGAGGCGGTTTCGGCGCTTCTTCGGGCCGAACCGGCTTCTTCCGCGTATCCACCGGGATTTCTACGATCGTCCGCGTAATAACAACTGGCGACGTATCTTTCGATGGCGGCAGATCGATGACGTCCTGCCGAATGAGGCTCTGCATGAGCGCGAACAGGGCGAGCGTGATCACGGCCGCAAGCGGCAGTCCGATCACGATACGCAGTAATCCGCCCATGAGTTACGCTCATCTCCATCATGCGACCGGCTGGCCGCCTATTCTTCACCGAGACGGAAAACAAAGCTCGTGGCCACGTTGTAACGCGGCTGCGCTTCGCCATCCTCGATCTTCGGTTGATATTTCCAGCGCCCCACCGCCCGCAGCGCGGCGCGGTTGAGACAGGAGTTGGTGCTGTCAAGAACGCGCGGGTTCACGACTTCGCCGGTCGGCGTCACGTCGAATTCCACGAGCACGGTCTCTTCCGACTCAGCGCGCGACTGACAGCGATCCGGGTACTGCGGCTCGATACGCACCAGCGGCTGGGCGTCGCGGTCCGGGTTGAAGCCGCCGGCGGCGACGTCGCTGACCGAGAAGTCCGGAATGTCGATCGCGCCGCCGAGGTCCTGCACGTCGAGGGGCTGCTGCTGCACGACCGGCGGCGGCGGCGGCGGCGCTTCAATGTCCGGGCGCTCGAACTCGCGCGCCTGATTGAAGGACGTTTCCTGAATCTGACGCGTGATGTTGATGTTGACCGTGCCCGTGTCCTCTTCGAGGTCCACGTTGCTGCCCAGCGCGATCAGCGTGGTCATGAGATAGAAAAGCCCGAAGGTGACCGCCGCGGCGATCGGCAGGCCGATGATCAGTCGAATGACGCCCATTGCCCGGCCCTCCTCAGTTTGGTTCCGTGGAGACGGAGACTTCGGTGACGCCCGCGGCGCGCACCTGCTCCATCACTTCGATGAGGTAGCGGGTCTGCGATCCCTCGTCGGCCTGGATGACCGCTTCACCCTTCGGGTTCTCGCGGCGCAACTGCTCGACGATGACGCGAACCTCAGCCAGTTCGACCTCATCCTTGTTGATGAAAATCCGGTTCTCAGAGGAAATCGCCACCAGAATGCCGACCAGCTTGACCTGCTCGCTGTTCTCCGCATCCGGACGAATGACCTCCTGCCCCGGCTCCTTCACGAACTCCGCCGTGACGATGAAGAAGATCAGCATGATGAAGACGATATCGAGAAGCGGCGTCATGTTGACGTCGTCTTCTTCCGCCTCGCCCCCGCCGGTTAATGCCCGTCTCGCCATCTCTTACCAACTCCGTCGCTTTTGCGACGCTTCCGTCGCGCGCCGCTGCGGCGCCGATCCATCTGCCCGCCGGGTCGCGACCACAAAGCTCGCGCCCCGAAACTCGTTTCGCCCCGCGGGGCCGCCGCCGCGCCGAAGCGCGGCGCGCGTGCTTACTGTTCCTGCGCCAGCGTCAGCGTCACCGATTGCGTCGCCGACTTCGCCTGATCAAGCACCAGAACTGCGACGCCGGTCTCCGAGGTCGGCGCGGCGCTGATGAGCACCGAACCGTTCGGGTTCTCGGCGACGAAGGTTTCGACGTTTGAGCGCACCGAACGCGGATCGATCGTCCGCGCGTTATCGACCCGCACCAACCCTTCCGGCGTCACCGTCAGAAGCAAGGTGCGCGCCCGCGAATTGTTGTTATCATCTTCATTGTTGTCCGGGTTCGACAGATCGAGCCCGTACTCGTCGATGAACACCGACGTCACGATGAAGAAGATCAGCATGATGAAGACGATGTCGAGAAGCGGCGTCACGTTGACGTCGCTCGCCTCCTGCTGATGAACCGCTCTTCTACGCATTTGCGGCTCCTTAGTGCGGCTCGACGACGAGGTCGTCGGAGATTTTCGCGACGGCCGCCTTGGTGCGACGGTCCAGAACGCTGATCAGGATGACGCCCGACAGGGAGGCCACGAGGCCCGCCATGGTCGGAATGGTCGCCTTGGAGATGCCGCCGGCCATGAGGCGGGCGTTGGAGGAGCCCGTCGCCGCCATGACGTCGAACACCTCGATCATCCCCGTGACCGTACCCAGAAGACCGAGCAACGGCGCGACGCCCACGAAGGCGCGGATCATGCCGATAAACCGCTCTGATTCCTGACGCACGTCGGAGATGAGCTTCTCCCGGACGGCCAGCGCCCAGAATGTCGAATGGTCGGCGCGCTCGGCCCAGACTTTCTGGGCCTTCTTCGCCACGCCGCCATGGGCGACGCCGAAGTAAATGAACCGTTCCAGGATCATGCCCCACATGATGAACGTGGCGCCCATGATCACCAGGAGGACGTTGCCGCCCGCCTGGAGGAAGTTCTGCACTTCGTTCAGCGCGGCGAACGGATTGAGATCGGGCATGGCCGTTCTCCTTCCCTAAAGGGGCTGACTACTGGTCAGCCCGGTTCGCGATGAGACCGACCGATTGCTCTTCCAGGATCTGCGCGGTGCGACGGCTGGCGCCGGCGGCGAAGGCGTGCAGGAGAAGAAGCGGGATGGCGGCGATGAGGCCGAGCATGGTGGTGACGAGGGCTTCGGAGATGCCGCCCGCCATCAGTTTCGGGTCGCCGGTGCCGAAGAGCGTGATCGCCTGGAAGGTCTGGATCATGCCCGTAACCGTACCGAGGAGACCCATGAGCGGGGCGACCGCGGCAAGCACTTTGACCAGGTTCAGGCCGCCTTCGAGTTTCGGCAGTTCCTTGAGCACCGCGTCGTCCAGCTTGAGCTGAAGCGTCTCGGAGTCCGCGTTTTGGTTCGCCTCGTAGGCAAGCATGATGCGGCCGAGCGGGTTGCCTTTGGACGGCTTCTTGCGGCGCGCCTGACCGCGAACCGCGGCTTGCGTCAGGTTCAGCGTGACCAGCTTGTAGAAGCCGACCACGAGGCCGATGGCGAGCGCGATGAGAACCGCGTAGCCGATGTTGCCGCCCTGATCGACGCGCTCACGCCAGGTCGGCGCGTCCACGACGAGGGAGAGAAGCTGACCGAGCGAGGGGTCGATCACGCCGCGGACATAGCCGTCGCCGGTGTAGTTGAAGACGCGTTGCGCGGACGGCTGAGCGTCGTTGATCGCCGGCTGGCGCGCGAGGAATTCAAGACGGCCCGTGTCCGTGTTGAAGACCAGATAGTCATTGCCGGAGAACGCCGTGAACGGACCGATGCGAACCGCCGTGACGTCTTCGGAGTCGCCGCTCGCCGTGTAGACGGTGGCGTTGAACTTGGAGACCTTGGACTGCTCGACGGCTTCCTGAAGAAGCGTCTCCCAGAGGTATTCCAGCTGGTCCGCAGACGGCAGTTTCTTCGTCTGCGCGATTTCCGCGAGCGGCTCCGCGCGGCCCGGGAATTCAGCCGAGACGAGCGAGCGCTCGACCTGGGCCTTCAACTCGTTGGCCGAGGTGCGCGCGGCGCCGAAAAGTTCGCCGAACTCGCCCTGACGCTCTTCGAACTGCTCGGTGAGCTCCGCGATGCGGCGGTCGTTCTCGTTGAATTCGCCTTCGAGCTGCGTCGAGAGCGCTTCGGCCTCGGCGATCTGCTGGCGAACCTGCTGAACCAGCGCGCGCTGGCGGTTACGTTCGGCGAGGAACTGTTGCTCGCGCTGACGGTTTTCCGCCGACACGTTGCGGCGTTCGGCCCGCATGCGCTGCAGAACTTCGTCAAGCGTCGCCGCCGGGGCTTCCTGAGCCAGTGCGGTGTGAACCGGAGCCGTCGCCGCGACAATCGCCGCGCCTGCGCCGAACGCCAGTCCGAGAATTTGCTTCATATTCATCGGTGTCCGTCCCTATCTCGTGTGTACGCTTACTGGCCGGTGGTCGGCGCGCCGACCGGAATGCCGAGAAGGTTCGGCGGGATTTGCTCTTTGGCCATACGCAGGCCGGTCTTCACATCCGGCAGGAACGACCGGTCGAGATCGACCCAAGCGCGGGCGTTGCGGTCGTAAATGCGCATCTCGCTGTCGTCTTTGGTCTTGTAGATGACCGTGACGCGACCGATGCGGAGGACGTCCACTTTCTTCTCTTCGCCGTCGACGGAGATTTCGTCCTCATAGGCCTCGATGGTGCGGCCGTATTCGTTCTCGATCTCGTAGGCCTCGACGATCAGGCGGTAGCGCTGCGCCGGGGAGAGACTCGGATTGGACATCGCCGCGTTGAGACGGCCGATGCGGCTCTGACGCTCTCTCTCGAGGAACGGAATGTCCGCCGCGACGAACGCTTCCAGCGACTGGAGCATGTCTTCCATGAGCGGCGCGACCGAGCGCTGCAGGCCGGAGATGGCGTCGATCTGCTCGGAGAGCGCGACGATCTCTTCTTCCTGGCTTTCGATCTGATTGCGGAGGCTGACATTGTAGCGCTGGAGCTGCTCCAGCTGCTTCAGCTCAGCGCGATAGTCCTGAAGGAGACGCGCCGTCTCGTCATCGAGCTGGTCGATGCGGGACTGGCTCTGGGCCGTTTCCGACGCCGCCTGCTGGCTCGTGGAAATCGCCGTCGAAAGCTGCGCGAAGGCCGGACCGCTCACGAGGAGCGCCGCCGCGGCCGCCGCCGAGCCCAACAACCGGAGTTTCGTCATAACTTGCCTCTTAGATACGTGGCTTGAGACCGCCTCAGGCGGCCAACTGATCTGAACGCGAAAGCTGCAAAATTGCTTCCCACTCGTCTGCAGTGCGAGTTGGTTTCAATCTTTATGCGGCGTCCGCCCTCCCTCTACTTCAACCCGACCGGCGCCGATTTCATGGCGAAGACCGGACTCAAGACCGGACGCCGAAACGCCCGCATCCCCGAAAACGCGCCGCGACAGGTCTCCCCAAGCGCGCCGCGCAAACTTCATTTTGTCGGCGAACCGACACCCCTGTGCGATGAAACTAGCCAGCGCCGCCCCGGCAAGCAACTCCGAAACCAGTAAACCGGGCAGTTTTGTCCATCATTTGATCCGTGACTGGCCGATTGACGCGCTCATTGCGCATCATCGCGACACGCAATGGACGAAAGTTTCATTAAAACTTGGTTCGTCTGCGATGTTTTTGAAAAGAAAGCGCCTTGGCGGCGAAGGTTGGCTGGGGCGGCAGGATTCGAACCTGCGAATGGCGGTACCAAAAACCGCTGCCTTACCACTTGGCGACGCCCCATCCGGGAGCGGGGCGTTTAGCGCGTCGCGCCGGGGGATGCAACGCGCTTTTGGCGCGCGCTTTTTCAGCCAGAAAACGCTTGCGCCCCGGCGCGCGGGCGCGTACATCGCGCGGCCTTGGATCGGAGTGTAGCTCAGCCTGGTAGAGCACTGTCTTCGGGAGGCAGGGGTCGTGAGTTCGAATCTCGCCACTCCGACCATTCTTCTTTCTCTTACATGTCGCAATCGCGATCGGCGCCCGCCTCCGGCGCTGAAGGGCGTCGCTACTCTCGCGTGCTGATCCGCATGCTGACGGCCGGGCGCGGACTGCATTAAACTCCGTCCATAAAGACCGACGATCCACATTTCGGCATCGATCAGATACATAACGCGACGTAATCGCTGCGATGCAGCAAAGGGAATCAGGTCGTGTCGCGAACTCTTCTTCTGGTCGGCGCCGCAGCGGTCGCTTTCATATCGTTCGCCCGCGCGCAGGAAACCGCGCCGGCGGACGCCGATACGCTGGTCAGCGACGCCGTTGAGCAGATCGTCATTCAGGGCGTGCGTCGGCGCGGCGTCGTCACCGGGGCCTATCAGCCGGAGATCACCTATGACGAAGAAGATGTCGCGAGCCTCGGCGCATCCAGCTTCGCCGATATTCTCGAAGCGCTGGCGCCGCAGACCGGCAGCGGGCGCGGACGCTCGGACGGACCGCCCGCCGTTCTGCTGAACGGGCGTCGCATCGCCGGCTTCCGCGAACTACGCAATTACCCGCCGGAATCGATCCAGCGCGTGGAGATACTCTCCGAGGACGCCGCGCTGCGTTTCGGCTTTCGCGCCGACCAGCGCGTCATCAATTTCATCCTGAAAGACAGCTTTTCGGCTTACACGGTTGAAGCTGAAGTGAATGCGCCGACGGAAGGCGGTCGATCAACGCCGGAGATCGAGCTCGGCCGACTCGCCATCAATGATGGCCGACGCTTCAATCTCGACTTTCGCTATACGACGTCCTCAGAGCTGCTGGAGAGCGAACGCGATCTGCGCACGGAGGCGCCCTCGCCGCCCTACAGTCTCATCGGCAACATCACGGCGCCGACCATTGGCGATGAAATCGATCCGGCCTTGAGCGCCCTCGCCGGGTTCACGACCACCGTCGCGGCGGTTCCGGAGACCGCCGCGGGCGGCGCGCCCGTCATCGCCGATTTCGTCGCCGGCGCGAATGACCCGCGCTTCACTGATCTGGGCGCCTTCCGCACTCTCGCTCCCGAGAGCGACGAGGTGGAGTTCGGCGCCGGGTACAATCTCATCGGACCGGGCGACATCGCGATCACCCTAAGCGGCGAGGCGACCCTCGGCGAGCAGACCGCCCTCCTCGGCCTGCCGACGGCGAGCCTGACGCTCGATCCGTCCAATCCGTTTTCGGATTTCAGCGCGCCCGTCGCCCTCCACCGGTACGTCGCCGGCGGCGGCGCCCTTCGTCAGGAAACCGACAGCCTCGATGCGGAAAGCGCGATCACCATCGCGAGCGCGCCGGGGGTCTGGACCTGGACCATTATCAATGAGGCGAGTTTCGCGACCCGCGACCGTGAAACGGAGACCGGTTTCGAGGCTTCGGCGTTGCAGACGTTGCTGGACGCCGGCGATGCGACGACGAACCCCTTCGGGTCGCTGAGCGAGCTGGGCACCATCGACACGCAGACTTCGGAAACGCGAACGCTCTCCACCGGACACACCGCTCTGGCCACCATTCCGCTTCTGGCTCTGCCGGGCGGCGATCTCGCCAGCTCCTGGAAACTCGAATACCGCACCACCGATCAGCAAACGGACGTCCGTGACGCCTCCGGCCTCACCTCAGCTTCGCTCTATCGCGGGCGCGCGACGGCGCAGGCGAGCTTTGAAGCGCCGATTTACGATGCCGAAGGCTGGGGATCGCTCGCGGCGAACCTCAACGGCGCCATCGACGATTACTCCGACTTCGGAACCCTCTCGACCTGGGGCGCGGGGCTTGTCTGGAGCCCGAACGACATCGTTCGGCTCTCCACGTCCTATAACCGCGAAGAAGGCGCGCCGAGCATCGGCCAGCTTGGCGATCCTGTGATCGTCACGCCCAATGTGCGAGTCTTCGATTTCACCACCGGCGATACGGCGCTTGTCGATCGCACCACCGGCGGCGCGGACGATCTGCGCGCCGACGACCGGCAGGTCGTCAATATCGGTTTGCGTCTGACACCGCTCGGCGATGACGACGTCGCGCTGATCGCCGATTACACCGAGACGCGCACGGATGATCCGATTTCCGGCTTTCCGACGCCGACGGCCGAGATCGAAGGTGCTTTCCCAAGCCGGTTCACCCGCGACATCAACGGCGACCTCATCGCGCTCGACGCGCGGCCGATCAACTTCGCCCAATCCGAACGGCGGCAATTACGGTGGGGGATCAACCTCTCCAAACGCCTGAGAGCCTCTCGCGGCGGTCGACCGTCCGGCGCGCCGCCGGCGCGGCGGGGGCCGTCAGCGTAAGGCGGGGGCGCGCAATCGCCCCGTCCGCAACGCCCCGCAGGCGCGCCGCCATCGGAAACCGCCTCAAACGCGCCGTCAGGGGACGACGCTACGAAAGCGCCGACGGGCGCCGCGCCGAGCACTGGTCGCCCGCAGGCGGCGCCCGGCGGCGTAGGCGGTCAGCAACGCAGCGGCCCGCCTTCAGGCGCGCGACCTGGTGGCGCACGACCGGGCGGCGGCGGACGCGGCGGCCCGCCGCGCGGCGGGCGGCTCTTCCTCTCCGTTTACCACACGGCGGTGTTCGAAGATTCCATCCTGATCGCACCGGGCGTCCCGGAACTCGACCTTCTGAACGGCTCCGCCGTCGGCTCTTCGGGCGGCACCTCCGCGCATTCCATTCAGGCGCGCGGCGGCATGTTCAAGAACGGTTTCGGCATGCGCGCCGATATCAACTGGCGCTCCGGCACTGACGTGTTCGTCGATCCGTCCATTGGGCCGAGCTCGGACGAAGACCTCTATTTCTCCGATCTTCTGACCACGAATATCGGCTTCTTCATTGATCTCGGACGTCGCCAGTCGCTCGTGAAGCGCTATCCGTGGCTCTCGGGCACGCGCGTCTCGTTCCGCGCCGATAATATCTTCAATGATCGGCTGGAGGTGCGCGACGGAACGGGCGC